>CAYGKW010000006.1:0-59351 GCA_964350815.1 uncultured Rhizobiaceae bacterium
TCTTTTTCATCTGTACCTTTATAACATCTTACAACGTTATCTGGTACAGCCCCTAAGTAATATATGGACTTTGTAGGCTTTTTCTCGGGGCTTTGCCTGTTGAATATGAAGGAATATCATAATTCATGGTTTGTATTTCTTCGTAATTTTTAAATTTATAAGGTGTTATTTCTGCCCTGCAAATCCAAGGGACTAGACATAATAAGATTATATATTTCATTTTTATCCTCATTTTTTTAATAAATATACATAAAAATTATTGAAAAACAATAATAAAATATTATATAACAGTAAATAGTTATTGTTTATAGGAGATTATTAAATGAAAAATATACAAAAAGTAAGCCAGTTCTTAAAATATGGTTTATATTTTAGTGCAATTGTTAATGTGGTATGGCCGTTTTTTATATTAGCCCATGGGAAGATCATGAAAAACATGGATGTTATGGCAGGGTACAAGGGAAGTGTTCATATATCATTACCTATTGAACTTGATAAATATATTAATCTTAGTCTTAGCCATAGGATTTTAACCGCCCTATCTTCAATGCCTTCAGACTTAATTTACTCTATTGCTTTGATTTTTGCGGCAAAACTTTTTGAATGCTATGAAAAGGGAAATTACTTTTCGATCGAAACATCCAAGAAATTTGGCAATATAGGTAAGTTTTTTATTTACTCTGTCGTAATAGGATATCCTCAAGAATTGTTGTTTTCTTTTGTTGTAACCATGAAAGAGCCAGTTGGACAAAGGTTGATTCGTATTACAGCTTCAAACCATGACTTTTCTGCCATCATGATGGCCATTATGATCGTTGTTGTTGGATGGGTAATGAAAGAAGCTGTTCGTTTAAAGAATGATCAAGATTTAACTGTATAGGAAAAGAATATGACAATAATTGTGAACTTGGATGTGATGTTGGCAAAGCGTAAAATGCGATCAATTGATCTTGCCAAAAAAGTGGGCATCACTGAACAGAATTTATCGATTCTAAAAACTGGGCGGGCCAAAGCCATCAGATTCAGTACATTAGAATCCATATGTAAGGCACTGGATTGTCAACCCGGGGATATATTGGCGTATAAGGAAGATTAACTATCCATGAACAGCGGCAATGAAATGCTTTAAGGCCTGGGTGCGGTGGCTGATTTTTTGTTTTTCAGACGGGGTCATTTCTGCAAAGGTTTTCTTAGAACCGGTGGGTAAGAAAATTGGGTCATAGCCAAATTTCATGGGGCCTTTTCCAGGGTTAAGAATGGTACCATCAATGCGGCCTTCAAAGGTCAAAGGTGTGCGTTCATCCGGAAAACACAGGGCCAAGCTGCAAATAAAGCTTGCACGGCGATCCATATGAGAGCCATTATGTTTAAGTTCAGATTCAATTTTTTTAAAGGCATGTTCGTAATTTTGCTGAGGGCCAGCCCAACGTGCGCTGTAAACACCAGGACGTCCGCCAATGCCCCAAACACACAAACCTGAATCATCTGCCAAAGAAGGCATGCCAGTTGCCTTTGCAATGGCACATGCTTTTAATAAAGCATTATCTTCAAAGGATTCGCCTGTCTCTTTAACGTCAGGCATAGATTTATCTGGCTGAATTACTTCAATATTATAAGGTTCTAGGTAAGATTGAAGTTCTTCCAATTTATGCTGGTTGCGGGTTGCAAGTACCAGCTTTTCAATTTTTACGGCCATTTAACGCCCCATTATTGTTCCCAATTGTAACTGAGAAAGTTTGGCTATGCCTTCACGGGCAAGCTTAAACATTTCAGTATACTTATCTTCATCAAACGGGCTTTCTTCGGCGGTTGCCTGTATTTCAATTATTTTGCCCTTCCCTGTTAGGACGAAGTTTGCATCTGCTTCGGCATCACTATCTTCGTCATAATCCAAATCTAGAACTGGATTGTTTTTATATATACCACAAGAAACGGCGACGACGGAATCAATTAATGGTATATTTTGAATTAATTTTTTATCAACTAAACCACTTAAAGCAAAATACAAAGCCACATAACTGCCAGTTATTGATGCCGTTCTTGTGCCCCCATCAGCTTGAATAACATCACAATCGATTTTTACTTGGCGTTCCCCCAAAGCTTTTAAATCAACGATGGATCTTAAAGATCTGCCGATAAGCCTTTGAATTTCCTGTGTTCTTCCTGATTGTTTTCCACGGGCTGCCTCGCGATCAATGCGCGTATGGGTGGATCTTGGTAACATACCATATTCTGCTGTGACCCATCCTTTGCCTTTTCCTTTTAAAAATGGCGGCACTTTTTCTTCAACCGAGGCTGTACAAAGAACATGGGTTTCCCCCATCTTAATAAGGCAAGACCCTTCGGCATGTTTGCTGAAATGGGGAATTAATTCAACTTTTCTTAATTCATTTACTTTGCGGCCAGATGGTCTCATAATATTTCCTAATGATTGACGTTTTATTTTTAGATTATTAAATTATAACAAATTGACTTAACGCTGGCACGTCGTTTTTACGCTTGTTGCCTACCCTTTATGGTAGGCGTCCCCTTTGATGCCTAGTGCCATCATTAATTGAATATGTTATATAATAAAGTCTATACATTAAAGTGAAGAATTTGAAAACCCAGTTGTTATGACAAACCTAAATCAAAGAGCTTTAGAAATTTTTAGACACATTGTGGATGCCTACGTTGAAACAGGCGAACCCATTGGGTCAAAGACGCTTGCGACAAAATTGGGAATGAAGGTTTCTTCTGCAACAATTCGCAATATTATGTCCCAACTTGAAAATATGGGATATTTACAATCGCCCCACACATCTTCAGGGCGTTTACCAACAGAACAAGGTTTAAGATATTTTGTGCATGGCATTTTGGAATCTGGGGCCATATCAAAAGAAGACCGTTTAAAGGTTGAAATTTTATGTCAAGAAAAAGGTGTAAGTTTCGACAATGTTCTTCAAGAAGCCACTAATTTACTTTCTGGGTTATCTTCTTGTGCTGGATTGGTGATTGCCCCCAAACAAGAAGTTCGTTTAAAACATATTGAATTTATACCCCTTGAGACTGGTAAGGCCATTGTTGTTTTGGTGACAATGGATGGTCGTGTAGAAAACCGTGTGATTGATATTCCACAAGGTATTCCAACATCTTTATTGACACAAGTCAGCAACTTTATGAACCACAATATGTTGGGCTTAACGATGCAAGAGGCTGTGCGTAAATCCAAAACAGAACTGCAAAAATTGCGGGACGAGTTAGATGGAGAGGCCTTTGATTTAATCAACCAGGGTTTGGCCAGTTGGTCGGGACAGGGGAATGATGCGTCACTGATTGTTCATGGCCAGTCTAAATTATTGGAAACAGTTGAACACATGGAACAACTGGATAACATAAAGCAAATTTTTTCAATTCTAGAGACAAAAGAAAATATGCTGAGTCTTTTAGAGGCTTCTATTGAGGGGGATGGTGTGCAAATATTCATTGGGGCAGAGAATGAATTATTCCAAGCAAGTGGGTGTTCTTTAGTACTTTCCCCCTTTGAAAATAGTCACGGAGATGTTATAGGTGCAATGGGCGTTATTGGCCCAACAAGAATTAATTATGGACGCATTATCCCAATGGTGGATTACACGGCAAAAATGATCAGTCGTATACTAGGAGATAAAAACGATGACTAAGAAAAATTCAAAAAAACAACCAGAAAAACAATCAGAACAAAAAACAGATAAAGTTGAAAAAGGTGTTGAAGAAAAAGTATCAGAACTGGACCTTGTAAAACAAGAACGGGACGATTTAAAAGACAAAGCCTTGCGTGCCATGGCAGATCTTGAAAATGAACGTAAGCGTTTGGTGCGTGAAAAAGAAGATACAGCAAAATATGCCATTTCAGGCTTTGCCCGTGATTTATTAACAGTTTTGGATAACATGTCTTTGGCGCTGCAATCCGTTAAAGAAGAAGACTGTAAGGAAAATGAGTTATTGAACACTATCTATCAGGGTGTTTCTATGACTCAGTCAGAATTACTGAAAGCTTTTGAAAAAAATAATATTAAGAAAATTGATCCCATGGGTGAAAAATTTGATCATAATTTCCATCAAGCTATGATGGAAGTGGAAGATGAAAGCAAAGAACCAGGAACTGTGGTTCAAGTGATGCAGGCAGGTTATGTGATCAATGACCGTCTTCTGCGCCCAGCCCTGGTTGGTGTTTCTAAGAAAAAGTAGTGTTAACTTACTGTAAATGCTAAATTATACATATAATTCTCAAAAAAATTGGCACTCCCCCTTGATGAGTGCTAAAAAATGTATATATTATAAATATAAAGAAATCCTACTATATAAAAATTTAAGGTGAAAAGTTATGAGTAAAGTTATTGGAATTGACTTAGGGACAACAAACTCTTGTGTGGCTGTCATGGACGGATCCACAGCACGTGTTATTGAAAATGCTGAAGGTGCGCGCACAACGCCTTCAATGGTTGGTATTACAAAAGACGGTGAACGTCTTGTTGGACAGTCTGCAAAACGCCAGGCAATTACGAACCCAGAAAATACATTGTTTGCAATTAAGCGTTTAATTGGACGTCGTTTTGATGACCCCCTAACAAAAAAAGACATAGACCTTGTGCCTTACAACATTGTTGAAGGCAAAAATGGCGATGCATGGGTTGAATCACATGGTGAAAAATACAGCCCAAGCCAAATCAGTGCTTTTATCCTTCAAAAAATGAAAGAAACAGCTGAAAAGCATTTAGGCGAAAAAGTTGAAAAGGCCGTTATCACAGTGCCGGCTTATTTCAATGATGCCCAACGCCAAGCAACAAAAGATGCAGGTAAAATTGCAGGCCTTGAAGTTCTTCGTATTATTAACGAACCAACTGCTGCAGCGCTTTCCTATGGCTTGGATAAAAGCAAAAGCGGTATGGTTGCAGTGTATGACCTTGGGGGCGGAACATTTGACGTTTCCATCCTTGAAATTGGTGATGGTGTGTTCGAAGTAAAATCCACAAACGGGGATACGTTCCTTGGTGGGGAAGACTTTGACCAACGTATTATTGATTATCTTGCTGATGAATTTAAAAAAGATAACAGTGTGGATCTGCGCAAAGATGCAATGGCATTACAACGTTTGAAAGAAGCAGCTGAAAAAGCAAAAATTGAACTGTCCAGCAGCACACAAACAGATGTTAACTTGCCATTCATTACAGCAGATGCAACGGGACCAAAGCACTTAAATATCAAACTATCCAGATCAAAGTTTGAAACTTTGGTTGAAGATTTGGTTGATCGTACAATTGAACCTTGTAAAAAAGCTTTGAAAGATGCCGGTGTTGCGGCCTCAGAAATTACTGAAGTCATCATGGTTGGTGGCATGACGCGTATGCCAAAAGTTAAAGAAAAAGTAAAAGCTTTCTTTGGAAAAGATCCGCATGAAGGGGTTAACCCGGATGAAGTTGTTGCCATGGGTGCAGCCATTCAAGGGGGCGTTTTGCAAGGGGATGTTAAGGACGTATTATTATTAGATGTAACGCCACTTTCATTGGGAATTGAAACCATGGGTGGGGTGTTTACAAAATTAATTGAACGCAATACAACCGTTCCAACAAAGAAAAGCCAAGTTTTTTCCACAGCAGAAGATAACCAAAGTGCTGTGACCATTCGTGTTTTCCAGGGGGAACGTGAAATGGCGGCTGACAATAAAATGTTGGGTCAGTTTAATCTGGAAGAAATTCCAACAGCCCCACGTGGTGTCCCGCAAATCGAAGTAACTTTTGATATTGATGCAAACGGAATTGTTCATGTTTCTGCAAAAGATAAAGCAACAAACAAGGAACAAAAAATTCAAATCCAGGCATCAAGTGGCTTAAACGATGAAGAAGTTGAAAAAATGGTAAAAGATGCTGAAGCCAATGCGGAAAAAGATAAAGAACGCCGCAAATTGGTTGATGCTCAAAACCAGGCTGATACGATGATTCACAGCACAGAAAAGCAACTGAAAGAACATGGCGATAAAATCAGTGCCGAAGATAAAAAAGGTATTGAAGAAGCCATTGCTTCTTTGAAAGAAGTTAAGGAAAGTGATAAGGTGGATGACATCGAACAACGCACGCAAAACTTAACGCAAGCAGCGATGAAATTGGGTGAAGCTTTGTATAAAGAAGCCCAAGAACAACAAGCCAAAGAAGGCGGAAATGCTGATGCTAAAAAAGAAGATGATGTTGTTGATGCTGACTTCAAAGAAGTAAAAGAAGACGACAAAAAAGATGGAACAGAAGACAAAAAATAATTTTGCCTTTTAATCCGGAAATAGGTCGTTGTTAACACAAGTTGACAGCGACCTTATCTTTAAGGGAAAAAAATGACTGAACGTGATTTATATGAAATTTTGGGTGTAAGTAAGACAGCTTCTGATGATGAAATTAAAAAAGCCTATCGTAAACAGGCGATGAAGTTTCACCCAGATCGCAATCCAGACGACAAACAAGCTGAAGAAAAATTAAAAGAAATAAATTTGGCCTATGAGGTTCTAAAGGACAAGCAAAAACGTGCTGCTTATGATCAATATGGTCATGCGGCTTTCCAACAAGGTGGGCCTGGCGGTCAAGGGCATGGCCAAGAAGGGTTTGGTTTTTCAGGCGATTTTTCAGATATCTTTGATAGTGTGTTTGGTGATTTTGGATTCTCCCGTCAGCAACGCAGCCAGCCAACATCAACCAGGGGGGACGACCTTAGGACAGATGAACGGATTACATTGGAGGATGCCTTTAAAGGGGTAACAAAAAAAATTCGGATTCAAAAGCAAGGGGCTTGTGGTGAATGTAAAGGATCTGGCGGCGAAAAAGGCGAAGAACCAGAAACATGTAATACATGTCATGGGGCTGGACGTGTTCGGGCGCAACAAGGTTTCTTTATGGTTGAACGTACATGCCATGGATGTCAGGGCACAGGAAAAACGGTCAAAAACCCTTGTAAGCGTTGCAGTGGCCAAGGGCGTACAGTTGAAACAAAAGACTTGGAAGTTAACATCCCAGCAGGCATTGAAGATGGGACACGTATCCGTGTGACTGGCCAAGGGCATGCAGGGTTACGTGGCGGACCGGCAGGCGATTTATATGTCTTTGTTCATATTAAACCCCATGATTTATTTGAACGTAATGGGGATAATATTATCTGCCAAGTTCCCATTTCAATGACGACAGCCGTATTGGGTGGGGAAATTGAAATCCCAACCATTAGTGGTGAACGGGTTGAATTAAAAATTCCAGCAGGAACCCAGCCAGAAAGCCAATTTCGTTTGCGCGCCAAGGGGATGAGTGTCCTGCGCAGAACGTTCCGGGGAGATATGTATGTTTCAGTTTCTGTTGAAATTCCAAAGAATTTGACGAAAAAACAAAAGGAAATACTGCAAGAATTTGATGGATCCACTTCTGATAAAAAACACCAACCAGATTCCCACGATTTTTTGGAAAAAGTTAAAAAATTCTTTAAAGGAAATTCCTAGTGAAAGTTCAGGATCGGGAACACTTTTTTGCAACTTTGGCAGAAAAATGTCCTGAGCCTGAAACAGAATTACAATATACAAACCCTTATACTTTATTGGTGGCCGTTGTTTTGTCTGCCCAGGCAACAGATGTGGGGGTTAATAAGGCAACAAAGGCCTTGTTTGAAATTGTGGACACTCCACAAAAAATGCTGGATCTTGGGGAAGAAAACCTTCGGGATTACATCAAAACAATTGGTCTTTATAAAACAAAGGCGGCTAATGTCATTAAATTAAGCCAGCGATTAATAAGCAATTTTAACGGTCAAATTCCTGAAAGCCGAGAAGACTTGGAATCCCTTGCAGGGGTTGGGCGTAAAACGGCAAATGTTGTTTTAAATGTGGCCTTTGGACAGCCGACGATTGCTGTTGATACACACATTTTTCGAGTATCAAATCGTACAGGATTGGCGTCTGGAAAAAATCCTTTGGAAGTTGAATTAAAGTTAGAAAATGTTATTCCCAAAACCTACCTACAACATGCCCACCACTGGCTAATTCTGCATGGACGTTATATTTGCAAAGCCCGAAAACCTTTATGTGAAATATGCCCCGTTTCAAAGTATTGCGATTATTTTAAAAAAGTATAAGAATAGAAATAGGGAGGTGTTTAATGTTATTTCGTATTTCTTGTCTGTTGTTTTTCCTGTTTTTAATAGGGTGTCAGCAGAAAAAAAATGAATCGGGTCTATACAGATTTCATGATCCAAAAACAGACTACTATGGGTTTATGGATGCGAATGGGAAAACTATAATTCCGGCACAATACATGGGTGTTGATAATGGAATAGCAGGGGATCAGGAAAAGCCAAAAATTTATTTTGTTAAACGCCCTTATGAATTTGTATCAAAAAACAACAAAAAATTTGCAATTGATAAGCAAGGAAATAAACTTTTTAGAATGTATTGGTTTGACAATGGCCCTGACTATTTTGAAGAGGGGTTAGCCCGGTTTATAGATTTGAATAATCCCAAAGTTGGCTTTATTAATAAAGAAGGGAAAATCCTTATTAATGCTGACTATGATTGGGCAACCCCTTTTAAAAATCAACAAGCCCTTGTATGTAATGAATGTAAAGCAGTTCCTATCAGGCCAATAAAATTTGTGGCTGCCACTGGTGAGCAGATTTATGAGTATAAAGAAGTTCAGGGAGGAAAATGGGGTGCCATAGATAAAAGCGGGCAACTAATTATTCCTTTAAAATATGATTCCCGCAAGCAGGTTGAAACAGCTTTAGAAGAAAAAGGTATAAAAAGTTAATTTTTTTACTTAACCCCAATATAGATATCAAAAACACAATTTTCTGGGTTTTGAGATCGTTCATCATAAATTTCAAAATCTGCAATATAATTGCGGTCTGACCCAAAATCTGATTTATCCATTTTCCAAATTTTTTGCCATGTCTCAATGCATATTTGTGGCATCTGGCCAGGTCCAATATCAAATTTAGCATAGGATTGCATCGGGATGGTTAACGTTTCAAAAGATGCATCAACACCTTCAAAAGATGTGACTTCTTCCCCAACAAAATAAGTATATTCACCTGTTTCATCACTTTCATATTCCGTGTAAATGCAAAAAGTTTTCCCTGGGCTTTTACGGTTTTGAATTTTATCAGCAAGATTTTTGCTGAAATAGGTTTCCAAGGTTGGGCCAATTTTTCCTTTTTCAGGATTCATTTCATCCGTATTATTTGTACGGGCTGTTATGCCAACAAGCTTAATTTCTTCTAAGTTTATTAATGATTTTTTCATTTTGTCCTCTGTTGTTTATAGAGTTTATAGTAAATATTAATTTTACTTACTAAAATGGGATTGTTTCGCGATGAGCTTTATGGAATGTAAATCACCGCACACCGTCGTTACCCCACCCTCTCTGGCGTCATTACCTGGCTTGACCAGGTAATCCAGGAGAGCATGTTAATGGTAAACGATACCCTTTCTGGTGAACTCGGCCCTGGATCCCCCGGTCAAGCCGTGGGATGACGGCGTAAATAAAATCAATATTTACTATAGTTATAAAAAAACCCGGAGTACATCCGGGTTTTTTGTTAAAGATAAAGTGTTTATGCTCCAGCAGCTGCAGGAATTCTTGATGGGGATTTCAAGGCCTCATCTTTTTTCCCGCCAAAATCACGAACTTCGATATTTTTTGCTTTTTTCTTTTTGATATCATCGATCATTTTTGCCATGACTTCTTGTTGGGACATAGCTCTAAGTTGTGGAAGAACTTCTTCAAACTTGGGGGCTTCAGCTTTTCTGCTGCCAATACGTTTCAAGATGAACTGCTTTCCACCTTTTTCAATGGCCTTATTACTGCAAACACCATCTTTAAGAACTTTCAAACGTTTTGCAACATCTTTACCAAGGGCTTGTTGAATTTCAAGTTCATGCAAGAAACCAAGTTCTCCACCACGTTCACGCGTTGTTGGTTCCGTTGAATATTTCTTAGCCAAATCTCCGAAATCCTTACCTGCCATGGCTTGTTTCAGAACTTCACTTGCTTTTGCTTTATCATCAACAACGATAACTGCGATGTTATACATTTTTTTGTTTTTAAGATTTTGTTGAAGTTTTTTGTATTTTTTCAACAGATCTTCTTCTTTAATTGATTCATCGATTTTTCGTTTGAACCAAATTTTTTGTTCTGCAACTTTTTCAGCTTGCTTAACCAATTCAGCTTTTGCTTCTTTCACTTCTTCATCATCTTTAAGATTTGCATCTTCGATTTCTTCAGCCAAAAGCAAGTCAATCAAAATTTGGTCACGAACTTTGTCATAAACAGCATCATCTGGTGCTTTGCGAATTTCTTCAATTGGAAAGTTGCGCTTTGCTTCTAAAACGTCACTACGATAATAGACAACATCCTTACCGTCTTTTCCTTTGTATTTAATGGCAATTGGGTTGGCTTGGTCTGCCAAAGAATACCCTGCTGTTACAAGGGACATTCCCAAAATAAATGTCGTTATAATCTTTTTCATTTTTGGCTCCTATTCATAAACTCTAAAATTTATAACATAATGCCTGTGAAAGGCTCTGATTACAAGGGGAAATTTAATATTCAGCACGATTGCTAACGTAGTCAATTATGCCTTGTAAATATTCTTTTTCATTTCCTTCTGGAAGCATGTCCAACAAGTCTTTGCAGGTTGTTGTAATGTGTTTTGTAAGGTCCATAATTTTTTCTGGAATTTTGTGTTCAATTAAAGAATCTTGAATTTCTTTTAAGGCTTTTTCAAAATTAACATTGGGGTCAAAACAGGATTGAATAAGGTTTTTAGATGCTGGATTTTGTTGCATAAGATAAATAATTGGTACGGTGATTCTGCCATCTTTTATATCATCGCCTATATTTTTTCCAGGTATGGATGTTTCAATCCCAAAATCCAACAAATCATCTGTTATTTGGAATAAAACACCCAAATTATTCCCAAAGTCAGAAAGCACTTTAATTTCTTCTTCTTGGGCGTTCGAAATTAATCCTCCAACTGCACATGCAGCTGAAAACAAGGCCGCTGTTTTTGACTTAATAATTGAAAAATAATCTTCTTCTGTTGTTTTTAGATCTTTTTCTTTACTAAGTTGCAGAACCTCACCAGATGCAATAACACTGGCAGCATTTGACAATATTTTAATAATTCTTGGGTCTTCTGGAACCATCAATTCAAAAGCTTTGCTAAATAAAAAATCGCCAACAAGTATGCTTGTTTTATTGCCCCACACATCGTTTGCCGATTCCAAACCGCGCCGTTTTGTGCTGTTATCCACAACGTCATCATGAAGCAAGGTGGCGGTATGTATGAATTCAATACAGGCCCCCATGTGAATGTGACGTTCCCCTTTGTCGTATCCAAGCATTTTTGCAGTAATAAACGTAAGAATCGGTCGAAGCCTTTTTCCCCCTGCTTGAATAAGATGGGATGATACTTGTTTTATAAGGGGGACAGGGCTTTCAAGTCGGCTTAGAATTAAAGAATCTAACGACTTTAAATCAGTTTGATAATTCTGGTGAATATCGTTAAAAATTGTATTTTGTTTTAGTTTTGCTGCCATGGTAATTCATATATAATAAAAGCACTATTTTGTAATTTGCCCACTATACAAGAAGGAAAGATCAAAATGAACACAAAACTGACCCAAGATGATTTTTTGGACGGAAAATTAAAAATTTTTCAGCCGCAAAAAGGGTTCAGGGCAGGTTCTGATTCAGTTCTTTTAGCAGCATCAATACCCAGTATGATAAAGGGAAAGGTTCTTGATGTTGGCTGCGGTGTTGGGACAGCCAGTTTATGTTACGCATTTCGAAATAAAAATGTGAAAATTGATGGCATTGAACTTCATCAAGAAATGATAGATTTGGCAGAAAAAAATATAAAAGAAAATGGGTTTGAAAAACAAATAACAGTTCATCAATCAGATATTTTTAATAAACCTGAATCCATTGAGGCCAACAGTTATGATTTGGTTTTAACAAATCCCCCATATTTTGAAGAAAAAGGAACAATTAAGGATGAAAGCCGAATTTCAGCCAGAATAAAAAGAAATTTTTCAATTGAAGACTGGATTGAATATTGCATAAAAATGCTTAAACCCAGGGGGTATATTCATCTTATCTATCCAACAAGTGATCTTGATCACGTGATTTCTTGTTTAACTGGTAAGTGCGGAGAAATAACCATTTATCCTTTATGGCCCAAACCAGGGGTTGATTCCAAAAGAATGATTTTGATTGCCAGAAAAAGTGTGAAAACGCCATCACGGCTTTTAAGTGGAATGATTCTTCATGATTCAAAGGGGAATTACATGCCAAAAGCCTTATCCGCTTTGAAACTTGGAAGGGGCTTATTTGATTGAATTTAACGGGCATGTTACAATGCGCCAAAGGATAATTAAGTATGACATCTTCTAAGCAGCAAACAGCCACCCTTTTCGGAATTCTTGCCATATTTTTATGGTCTGCAAATGCCTTGCTAACAGTTAAGCTAAAGCGCATTCCTTCGTTTGAAATGATTGCCATTATTTTTGGGATCAGTGCAGTAACGTCCCTATTATTTATTGCATTTAAAAATAGGTGGGACAGGTTAAAGCAACCTCCCCTTGTCTGGGCAATGGGTATCTTTGGGATATATTTTACAAATTTTGGGTATATTTCATCTTTTAAATTGGCGCCACCGGCACAAGTTGATCTTATCTTTTATCTGTGGCCTATTATGGCTGTTCTGATTTCCCCCATTATTCTTAGGGAAAAATTTTCTGGCCGTATTCTGCTGGCAAGTTGTTTGGGCTTGGCGTCTGTTTTAACAATTATTATTTGGGAAGAGGGGGCCGATCTTCTTAACATTGATCCCATCTATCTTAAAGGGTATTCAATGGCTTTCATTGGAGCGGTTTCATGGGCCCTTTATAACGTTTTATCACGTAAAGTAAAGCAGGCCCCAGTTGAAATGATGGTTGTTTTTTTTGCAGGTGCTTCTATACTATCGGCCATTTCTCATGTCACATCTGAACCTTTTGTGGCCCCAAACCTATCCGAGTGGGGATATATATCTATTATGGGTTTCACAACTTTTGGAACAGCCTATTTTGCTTGGGATTATGGGGTTAAAAACGGGAACTTTAAACTTTTAAAAACAGCCGCGTATGCTGTACCACTAATGTCCATTGCTTTGCTGGTTGTCTTTGGTAAGGCAGAAGCATCCGTAGGGTTGGCAATAGCAACAGTTTTAATTTTGGTGGCTTCAATTTTTGCAGGAACAAACTTAATCCCATTTTTAGGGGAAAGTATTGCGATTTTAAAAGACAGAATTACAACAGGGGAAGATTCAGATATTGGTCTTGGCGTTCTTGAAAGTAAAGGGGAAGAATTCACCCGCCAGCTTGGGGAAAATATTAAAAAAAGGTCTATCGTACTTAAGGTGGTAACCATTCTATTAATTTCAGGCCCCCTTGTACATATATCTTTTAGGGCTTTTTATCATTTTTATTTTGATCGTGCGGCCCCCTTATATTTCAGTGTATGGATTTCGGCTGGTATCATTCTAACTGTTATTGCTGGCTTGTTTTTAAGGTATTTTTCAAAATACAAACGTGATGAAAGTATTCGCAATATTCAAAGTGAATTTTTTGAAATTACCCAAAAAACTTTGGATTTGATACATGCGGCCCAAAATAAAACTTTGGAATTTATGGGGTCAAAAGATAGAAAGGTTTATCTTTCAACTTTGATATTGCAAGATCCTGATGCAACAGAAGAAGCCATAGGATTATCGGTTTATAATTTAACTGAAAGCATTGTTTTAAAAGATGCAGCAATGAAAATCGAAACTTACAGAAAGTATGGATTTCCACACCAAATGGAAGAAGTGTATCACGAAATTGCAGAAGAATTGCGCCAATCAGTCCACAATTTACGGAGTATTTCTGTAACCGCAGCAGCCCAGCTTGAAGAACGTTTTAATGGACGTGTAACCCCAATAAGCAAAGGAGTTCCAAGGTCTGAAGGGTTTGTTGAAAGAATTTTAAATGCAAGTGAAGATAATGATTATAACTTTATGACATTGGATGATGCAGTCGAAGCTTTTAAATTTGTTTTAGAAATGCTCAATGATCGTACCATTCAATACCTTGAACCAAATTTTACCTTCAAAAAAGAATTGTTCAGCAAAGGGCAAAAGCATGAAAAAATAAGAATTAAACGCCAGGCTGAAATTATTATGCGTAATAACAGACTAAGGGCCATCCTAGATCTTTTATTGGATCATCCAGATGGTGGGGTTGTTCATATTGAAACTTTGCCCATGCCTAAAGTGGTAGAGCTAGTTCATGAAAACCTAGATCAAATCCTTGATGCAATCCAACAAAAAATTGCGCTGGTTAAAAATAATCCTAGCAAGCAAAATTATGACCAGTTGAGAGACTTGCTGAAACTTACTTTGCAAGTGCGTGAATTATATCAAGCTGCCCAAAAACATAATCAAAGAATTAAAAAACTAACTCGTGAACTGTTCCAAACAAAAATAATGTCAGAATCATTGAATGAAGTTAGTTGGGTGTTCACAAAGCGACAATATAAAAGAAAAGCCATTCAAATTTCTGAAAAAGAAATATCACTAAGCCCATCAGAAAAAGAGTTAGTAATTCAGGAAATTCATGATGTTATTCAAGATATTTATATCAAGAAGCATGGTCGTAAGCTTTATTTCTTAACAGCAGAAGAAGGCCTTGAATTTGATGAAAACTATTTAAAACGGATTGCCAGTGATATCTTTTCCATTCTGAACGATCATTTGCTTTTGGCACAGCCTAAAATTCAACATGCAATCGAAGCATCCAGTGGGATTAACCTAAGCCCTATGCACTATCACTGGACATTACGGCGTAAGGTTGGTTGGTTGGCAACGCAATCAAGTGCTTTAATTCAAGATATGAAAGTTCTTGCTTACAGCTTGGTACATACCTTAACAAAATCATATCGCTTAAAGCTTAATGAAAACATGATTGACTATCTGGCAAAGGAATACAGGGCGGATGAAACCTATTTAAATTCAATTATTATGCCTGCCTCTAAAGAAGAAATTGGCAAGCCCCAGGATTTTGACTTATCATTTGAATTTTCGGATAAAGTGGATGATTTGGTACAGCAAGGAATGATTGCAGCAAAAAGATTAAAATAGATCTTGTATTCAAAACCTTGACTTTGGCCTATTAAGCAATTAAATCTAACTGTGGTTACCAAGAAAAAGTTCTTGCCTTTTGGGGTAAGAATCAGTAATCTGCAAAGCGTTAACACATAAGTTCTTAATTGGGGTGTAGCCAAGCGGTAAGGCACCGGTTTTTGGTACCGGCATGCGCAGGTTCGAATCCTGCCACCCCAGCCATTCAAACAATTTCAATTTTATTATAAATAGCTTTCAGGAAAAGTGGCGCACCCGAGAGGACTCGAACCTCTGACACCAGGATTAGGAATCCTGTGCTCTATCCACCTGAGCTACGGGTGCTTATTGTAAAATGTGTCTTTTAAACAATTTTTGCGTCAAATCTTATCTGTGATGCTCACGTACGTCAAGTACGCTGTGCTTCTTGATTACACTTTTCTTAAAACTTGATTAAAACCCCTATTTTAAATTTAAATCGTTAATCTTAATAGGTGAAAATCATAGTTTCTAATTTATACGCTGTCTTTATTTAAATGGCAACTCTCTGGTTGAAAATTGAATATTTATTGTTTGGAAAATATGCACTATACTATAAGAAAAACAAGGGTAGGCTTATGAAAGTATTAAAATATTCTTCTGAAAGAGGATACACAAACACTGATTGGTTACGAAGTTATCATACGTTTTCTTTCGATCATTACCAGGATCCAAAATGGAAAAATTTTCACAGTCTTAGGGTTATTAATGAAGATTACATTGCCCCAGATTCTGGATTTGGCACCCATTCCCATGACAATATGGAAATTGTGACGTATGTCACAGCAGGCGAATTAAAGCATAAAGACAGTACAGGAAATGAAGGGATAATTGTTCCAGGTGAAATTCAAAGGATGAGTGCCGGGAAAGGCATTCAGCACAGTGAAGAAAATTCATCAAAGAAAAACGGCACCCAACTTTTTCAAATATGGTTTTTGCCAAAGAAGAAAGACATTGATCCAAGTTACGAACAGAAAAAAATTACAGAAAAATCAAAGCATAATCAATTAAAGTTAATTGTTTCTGAAAATGGTGGGGGGGATGCTTTGTCCATTAATCAGGATGTAAATATTCATGCCTGTATTTTGACTGATGGAAAAAAGTTAGATTTTGATATCAAAGAAGGGCGTGCCGCGTGGATTCAAATCGTTGAAGGGGAAATCAGTATTGATAACACAGTTTTGATATCTGGTGATGGTATGGGGGTGGATGAACCCCATAAATTAGGTTTTCAATCCATTGAAAAAACTGAATTTTTATTATTTGATATGGCAAAAACAGTTTAATTTATTTGCACAAGCCAGTCTTTAAAAATAGTCGTTGGATTCTTTATAAAAAATGTATCAAATGATTTTGAATTCATAGATATTGTGGGCAATAGAGAATTCATCATTCTATCAAACGTTGAAGCATGGGTTGCTAAGTTATTTTCAACAAAAGTATTTTCATAGGCGGGTTCTGCAATATATAGAACATTTTTACCTTTGTACAAAGCTTGTGCCCCAATAGATGATTTGTATGTTGCAACAATGTCCGCAATAGTTGTCAATTCCTGCGTAGAATAGGTTCCTTTTTCAATGATTATCGCGTTGTTATTTCCATACTTTAAAATGGCATCCTTTTCAATATCTCCGGAAGTTTTTGGATGGTAAGTTACAAGAACTTTAACCCCTTTAATTTCAGCAGCCACCTTTAAAAATGTTTCTAGTTGTTTCTTGTAAATGTCCTTAAACACAGGATCATAGCCACCTGCAAAGACAATAATTCTTTTATCTGGTGTTAGGTTAAGTTCTTTTTTTAGTAGCCGTTGTTTTTCTTCATTAAACTGATCATAAAACATATCCCAAGAAGTAAGGGTGGGTTGCCCAACAATTTCTATGGGGCAATTTGAAAACTTTTTAATCTTATGAAAAACCTGTTTCAATGCTGGCGTTGGCAAAAGCAAGATCGTTGGGCTAGCGATTGATTCACTATATTCCTCTAAATAAGGCGTGATATATGATTCTTGGCTTCCTTTAGGAAAGGGAGGGTCAAAATTATCGTAATAAGTGGCTGTTTTAACAGAATTATTTCTAAGTATGTTGTTAAGTTGGGCTTGTGATCTTGAAGCAATTCCGCTTAAAAATAATTTTGTGGGTGTGTGCTTTAAAATTATTTTAATTTGGCTATCTGAAAATAAATCTGTAGGGGACATTTTTTCAAGGTCCCCAGGAAGGGCAATAATATTTTTATGATCTTTATATTTTTGCGCCGCCGTTCCAGTTAAAATAATTTTATAGTCAGAATCTTTTATCTGATCAAGAACTGGTATAATTGCATTGGCATCCCCAAGGTGATGTAGGTGAACAAGGTATTTGGGGTTTTTATCTGAGTCTGAACATTGTGTAAAAGCCAGGCAAAAAATTATCAAGAAAAACTTAAACATTGAATTATCCCTTTTATGATTGCATAATGACCACCTAAAAATAGTATAAGTTATGAGTAAAAAGTCAACTAGTATATTTGGCCCAGTTTTCATCGTTGCCGGCACCACCATTGGGGCAGGGATGTTGGCCATGCCTTTAACATCCAGCAGCGCAGGGTTTTTATGGACCAGTTTATACTTGGTTCTTCTGTGGATTGGGATGCTTTCATCTGCATTGTTAACGGTTGAATTAAACCTGGCCAATAAAGAAACTTTAACCATTTATGGATTGTCACAAAAATATTTAAATAAGTTGGGGGGAACCCTGGGAAGTCTTTCCTTGATGTTATTATTTGTATCACTGTTGGCAGCCTATGCTTCTGGTGGATCCTCAATCCTTTACGAATTTTTTGATAAAAAATTTGACACCCCCACCCTAACGATACTTTTTGTTATTTTGTTTGGGGGTTGGATTACCATTTCGATGAAATCGGCAGATTACATAAATCGTTTGTTGTTTATTGCGATGATTGTTGGGTTTATTATTATTATGGGGTCATTATCTTCAGAAATTTCAATGGGTTACTTGTCCAGAAAAGAGGTGTTTAGTATAAGTCACCTATCGATTATTCCTGTTCTTTTCACAACGTTAGGGGTACACGGAAGCATCCCCAGCATCATGAAATATGTGGGACAAGATCGTTCAAAAATTTATAAAATTTTTATCATAGGAAGTGCCATACCTTTAGTTGTTTATTTATGTTGGCAGGCTGTTGCGTTGGGAATTATTCCATTAACAGGACAAAACAGTTTTGAAACAATAAAGCAATCTGAAAATGTGTTGGGAACCTTTGTAAGTATATTGGGGTCACAGTCATCAAGTGTAACCTTTGAATTTTTAACGGAATTTTTCACCTTTTTTGCCATCAGTACTTCCTTTTTGGGTGTGGGTATTTCTTTGTTTGATTTTTATGGAGAGGTATTTGGAAAGACATTTGGAAAGCACCGAATTACTTTAAGTATGATGACATTCATTCCATCTTTAATTATTGCCCTTTATGTACCGCAGGCCTTTATATTTGCATTGGAATTTGCTGCTTTGGCATTGGCTGTCCTGGCCATCCTTCTGCCGTGTGTGGTGCTTTACAAAATGCATAAACAGGCTGTTATAAAATCAACAGCCCTTGTCACAAAGCCAGGATTTGGTTTTGGACTTTATCTGTTTGGGTTATTTATAACGACGATTGTCATTTATACTTTGATAGAAAGTTAATTTCTTTTTTTCTTAAAGAATTCTTCCAGAATTTTTCCACATTCTTTTTCCATAACGCCTCCGAAAACGGTGGGTTTATGATGGCATGTTTCTTGATCGTAAATAAAGGGACCATGATCGATGCCGCCTCCTTTAGGATCATAAGCCCCATAATACACATTTTTAATTCTTCCAAAGGAAATTGCTGTGGCGCACATAGGGCATGGTTCAAGGGTTACATATAATGTTAGTCCTTCAAGACGTTCTGTTTTAAGTTTTTCACAAGCTTGTCGAATGACGACCATTTCTGCGTGGGCTGTTGGATCATTTCTTTGAATTGTTAAATTATGGCCTTGGGCAATAATATGGTTTGATTTATCGACAAGAATGGCCCCAACTGGGACTTCTCCTTGTTTTTCAGCAATCTTTGCTTGTTGTAATGCGGCAGCCATTAATGTAAGGTGTTTCATATAAATATCATATCATAAACACACAAAAAGGGGATACCATGAAATCTCTTCCAACTTGGAATTTAGACGCCTTTTACAAAAACCCAAAAGATTCAAATATTGAAAAAGATATTCAATGGGGAAAGACAGAAGCCGAAAAATTTACCCAAAAATATGAAAATAAAATAAAAGACCTTGGGGCAAAAGATCTTTCACAACTTATTGAAAAATATGAAGAAATTGAAGAAACATTAAGTAAAGTTCTTTGTTATGCCTATGTGTATTTTACTGAAGACATGGCGGATGAAAAGCGGGCAAATTTCTTGCAACAAGTTCAAGAAAAAATCACCGATATATCCAGTGGCTTAGTTTTCTTTACTTTGGAAATAAATGATTTACCAGAAAATTCTTTAGCAAAAATGTACAAAGAATCTGATGGTTTAAAACATTACAAGCCATGGTTGGATCAAGTTCGGGCTTATAAAAATTATCAATTATCAAAAGATATTGAAAAATTATTGCATGAAAAAAGCCTGGCCAGTCGCAGCAATTGGGTGCGTTTGTATAATGAAATTTTTTCCAGAATGCGTTTTGACCTGGATGGGGAACAGCTACCTATCAGTGATATTTTGAATTGCCTAAGTGATAAAGATCCTAAGAAAAGGGAAGCGGCGGCCAAAACTTTTGCCAAAGAATTGCAGGACAATATCTCCACCCTTTCTTTGATTATGAATACAATTGTGAAAGACAAGGCCGTAGAAGACAACTGGCGTAAATATAAATCCCCGATTTCATCAAGAAACATTGATAACCAGGTAGAAGATGAAGTTGTTGATGCCTTGCTTAAAAGTGTTCAAGGGCAGTATGCCAACTTAAGCCATCGATATTATGCCTTGAAGGCAAAATGGATGGGGGGAAAATCAATCCCGTATTGGGATCGCAATGCCCCGTTGCCAGATGCAGATGATCGTAAAATCCCGTGGGATGAAGCCCGGGAAATTGTCTTAAAAGCATATGGTGAATTTCACCCACAACTATCTGAAATTGCAGAATTATTTTTTGAAAATAACTGGATTGATGCCGCATTGAAACCTGGAAAAGATAGTGGGGCATTTTCCCATCCTATGGTGCCTTCAAAGCATCCGCTTATCTTGTTAAACTATCACGGTAAAGTACGGGATGTGATGACTTTGGCGCATGAACTGGGGCATGGAATTCATCAGTACCTATCAAAAGAACAAGGTCAACTAATGGCTGATACACCTTTGACATTGGCAGAAACAGCCTCTGTCTTTGGTGAAATGCTGACATTCCAATCTTTATTGAAAACAGCAAAAAATGATAAGCAAAAGAAATCTATTATCGCATCAAAAGTTGAAGATATGCTGAATACGGTTGTGCGCCAGGTTGCCTTTTGTACGTTTGAAACAAAGTTGCATGATGCCCGCAAAAATGGCGAATTAGCCAGTGATCAAATAGGTGATATTTGGCTGGAAACACAGAAAGAAAGCCTTGGATCCTCCATTGAAATAACGCCCGAGTATTCTGTTTATTGGTCATATGTTTCCCACTTTTTCCACACCCCTTTTTATGTATATTCCTATGCCTTTGGGGATTGCTTAGTAAACTCTTTATACAAGGCCTATGAAGACAAGCCTGAAGGATTTTCTGAAAAGTATATAACCATGTTAAAGGCTGGGGGAACATTGCGTCACAAGGAACTTTTAAAGCCATTCAATTTGGATGCAACAGATCCAAGTTTCTGGGCCCAAGGGTTGTCAGTCATAAGTGGCTTAATTGACGAGTTAGAAACCTTAAGTGAATGAGTGAAGATAACCGACTAACCAATCGAATAAAGCGTTATGCCAAGGTTTCAAGTAAGCTTGGGGGGTTAGCAACGCGTTATTTGGGGCCGCAGATATTTGGCATGGAAATTGAAGATGAAAAATTTTCTGCGGATCTGACAAAAGCCTTGGGGGGGCTTAAGGGGCCCATCATGAAAATTGCCCAAATTATGTCAACTATTCCTGACATGATGCCCAAGGAATATGTTGAAGAAATGGCTGAGCTTCAATCAAATGCGCCGCCTATGGGGTGGCTATTTGTGCGACGCCGTATGCGGACAGAGCTGGGGGAAGATTGGCAATCCTGTTTTCAAGAATTTGACAAAGAATCCTTTGCAGCCGCATCTTTAGGCCAAGTTCATAAGGCAAAAGACCTCAATGGTAATGGGCTGGCATGTAAATTACAGTATCCTGATATGTCTTCGGTGGTCGAGGCAGATCTGTCCCAACTAAAATTCATCTTAAGTATTTATCAAAGATATCAGGGCGCCTTAAAGACAGAAGAAGTTTTTGCAGAAATTTCTGACCGTCTGCGAGAAGAGCTGGATTATAAAAATGAAGCGAAAAACATAAATCTATTTTCACAAGTCTTAAAACAAGATTCGTATGTGAACATTCCCAAAGTATACCAAGAACTATCCACAAATCGCCTACTGACAATGGAATATATTGAGGGTGATAAGTTGTTACAAGTCACTGAAAAAACACAACAATTTAAAGATAATGTGGCAGAAAATTTATTCAAATCTTGGTACAAGCCATTTTATCAATATGGTGTACTGCACGGGGATCCTCATCTTGGGAATTACTCTGCGAACAAAGATGCGTCGTTAAATATATATGATTTTGGGTGTGTTCGTATTTTTGAACCCCAACTTATTGAAGGGGTCATAAATCTTTATAAAGCCCTGCAAGATAATGATCAGGATCTGATGGTGGATTCTTATGAAAAATGGGGTTTTAAAAATTTAAATAAAGATATCATAGAAACCCTTAATCTTTGGGCATCTTACCTGTATGAACCTTTAATGGATGATAGAAAACGTCTTATCAACGAAGAACTAAGTAGTGTCAAAGGCAAAGAAATTGCAGGCAAGGTTCATAAAAAATTAAGGGAAATTGGGGGGGTCACGCCTCCAAGGTCTTTCGTTTTTTTGGATCGTGCAGCTGTTGGATTGGGGGCAGCTTTTATGCGGCTTGAGGCTAAATTAAATTGGCATGACCTGTTTAATCAGTTGATTGAGGGGGTTAATGTCAAAAATATCCAAAAAAATCAAAAAGAAATAACCAACTGATTTATCAGTATTTTATAGATTAATAAGTGGAAATTTATGGGGAATAATAGTTTAAAATAAAAATATTTACGGGTACTGAAAAAACTTCCTAGACTTTTAAAAATGCTATTGCTAACATTAAATCAAACAAAGGAAAAAATATGCGGACCACAAATCTAAAAAAATTAGATAAAATGTTTGTTGACCGATGGTCACCGCGTGTTTTTAAAAAAGATCCAATTCCGCAAGAGGATATTGATACAATATTTGAAGCCGCACGCTGGGCGCCATCTTGCTATAATGAACAGCCTTGGATTTTTACCTATGCTGTTAAAGAAGATGATCTGGAAAGATACACAAATGTTATGGTTGAATTTAACCAGATGTGGGCCAGTACTGCCCCTATGCTTGTTTTGGGCTTTGCCCGTAAAAATTTTGAACGCAATGATACCTCAAATGATTGGGCAGAATTTGATTTAGGATCTGCCTTTATGTCTTTGTCTTTTCAAGCAGAAAAATTGGGATACCGTTGTCATGCAATGGCGGGATTTGACCCCAGTAAAGCATTGGAAGTAGCTGGTTTGGATGAAAAAGATGTTAAGCCAATGGCTGTAATTGCCATAGGAAAGCATGGTGATATAAAAACAATGCCAAAAGATATTCAAGAAAAAGAAGTCCAAAGCGATCGCAAACCCATGGATCAGATTGTTTTTGAAGGAAAAATCACCTAAAATTCCAGCTTGCTTTTGCGGATAAACTTGCTACTCTGTGAAGGCAATTAAGGAAAAAATATGACGTCAAAGTATATTTCTGTTCGTGGTGCGAGAGAGCACAATCTTAAGAACATTTCAGTTGATATACCACGGGATAAACTGGTTGTTATTACTGGTTTAAGTGGGTCTGGAAAATCATCTTTGGCGTTTGACACTATCTATGCCGAAGGTCAAAGACGTTATGTGGAAAGCCTTTCCGCCTATGCACGCCAATTTTTGCAATTAATGCAAAAGCCAGATGTTGATTCCATTGAAGGGCTATCGCCTGCAATTTCCATTGAACAAAAAACCACATCAAAAAACCCCCGTTCAACTGTTGGGACGATCACAGAGATATATGATTATCTACGTTTGCTATATGCGCGTATTGGAGTGCCGCATTCCCCGGCAACCGGTTTGCCGATAAAAAGTCAAACAGTCACTGAAATGGTGGACCGTATTATGGAACTAGAAGAAGGGACACGTCTTTATCTTATGGCTCCGGTGGTTCGGGGACGTAAAGGGGAATATCGTAAAGAGATTTTCGATTTCCAAAAAAAGGGTTTTCAGCGTCTTAAGGTTGATGGGAAATTTTACGAAATTGACGAAGCCCCCACTTTGGATAAACAAAAAAAGCATTCCATTTCAGTTGTGGTGGATCGTGTTGTTGTAAAGGAAGGGGTTCAACAAAGACTGGCAGATTCTTTAGAAATCGCCTTAAAATTGGCGGATGGATTGGTTGAAATAGAAAAGGCAAAAGATGCACAAGTCCTTGTTTTTTCAGAAAAATTTTCATGCCCAGAGTCAGGGTTTACCATCGAAGAAATTGAACCAAGGCTTTTTTCATTCAACAGCCCGTTCGGGGCATGCTCGGCTTGTGATGGTCTTGGGGTGCAAATGATTTTTGATGAATCTTTGGTTGTGCCTGATCCAAATCTAAGTCTTCGTGAAGGTGCAATTGATCCATGGTCAGGGCCTTTTGCCGATTACTATTACAGGGCATTAGAATGCGTCGTGGACCATTATGGCTATAAGACAACAACACCTTTTAATAAACTTCCTAAAAAAATTCAAACCACACTTTTGTATGGATCGGGCAAGGAATCAATTGCCATTCGGTACGGAGACCACGATCGTCTTTACAGAACCTCTAAACCATTTGAAGGGGTGATTCCAAATTTAAAACGCCGCTGGAAAGAAACAGAAAGTGATAAAGTTCGGGATGAATTATCGAAATATCAAAACACTTTGACGTGTAACGAATGCCATGGAAACCGCCTAAAAGAAGAAGCATTATGCATAAAAATCAATAAGTTAAACATAGGCGAAGTGACTGGGTTTTCAATCGAAGATTCTGTTGAATGGTTTCAAAGCCTTCCAAAGCATCTTTCAGAAAAAGATCAAAAAATTGCAGAACGTATCTTAAAAGAAATTACTGAACGTCTTCATTTTTTGAAAAGCGTTGGTCTTGGTTATTTAACATTATCCCGGATGGCAGGCACTTTATCGGGGGGTGAAAGTCAACGCATTCGCTTGGCGTCCCAAATTGGGTCTGGTTTAACGGGTGTTTTATATGTTTTGGACGAGCCGTCAATTGGATTACATCAACGCGATAATGATCAATTATTAGCCACATTAAAACGTCTTAAAAGTTTGGGAAATTCAGTTGTAGTTGTTGAACATGATGAAGATGCCATTCGCGAAGCAGACTATGTTATCGATATGGGCCCCGGGGCTGGAACGCATGGGGGAACCGTCATTGCCTGTGGCACACCAAAAGAGATTGAAAGTAATAAACAAAGTATCACAGGCCAATACTTAAGCGGTAAAAAAGGGATTCCTGTGCCAAAAGAATATCGCGAAGGGCATAAGGGTAAATCCATCACACTTGTTGGGGCAAAAGCCAATAACCTAAAAAACGTTAGTGTCGATTTTCCATTAGGCAAATTCGTTTGTGTAACAGGGGTTTCTGGAGGCGGAAAATCATCCTTAATCAATGAAACACTCTACAAATCTTTGGCACGTCATTTGAATCGATCCCGCGTTATTCCAGGGGAACACAAAGAAATAACGGGCGTTGAATTCATAGATAAAGTTATTGATATTGACCAGTCCCCAATTGGCCGCACACCCAGATCAAACCCTGCGACGTATACAGGTGTTTTCTCCCCCATTCGGGAATGGTTTGCCAAATTACCTGAAGCCAAAGCCCGGGGATATACGCCAGGGCGATTTTCTTTCAACGTTAAAGGCGGGCGTTGTGAATCTTGCCAAGGGGACGGCGTTATTCGAATTGAAATGCATTTTTTACCGGATGTTTTTGTAACCTGTGATCAATGTAAGGGTAAGCGTTATAACCGTGAAACTTTAGAAATAAAATTCAAAGGAAAATCCATTTCAGATATCTTGGATATGACGGTAACAGAAGGTATCGAATTCTTTGAAAATGTTGCTTTAATCCGCGATAAACTGGCGACCTTAGACAAGGTTGGATTGGGTTATATGAAAATTGGCCAGCAGGCAACCACCCTATCTGGGGGGGAAGCCCAACGAATCAAATTATCGAAAGAGTTATCAAAACGAGCAACAGGAAAAACCCTGTATATATTGGATGAGCCCACCACAGGCCTACACTTTGAAGACATCCGCAAGTTATTAGAAGTCCTGCATCATCTGGCAGATCAAGGCAATACCGTTATTGTTATTGAACATAATTTGGAAGTTATTAAAACAGCAGATTGGATCATTGATATTGGCCCTGAAGGGGGGCAAAAAGGTGGAAATATTGTGGCTGTCGGTACCCCAAAAGATATATGCAAAGTATCAAAAAGCTATACTGGAAAGTACCTTAAAAAATATATTTAATTAATTATTTCTTTATTATTTTTAAATAAAATGGAATTGAAAGTATAAAAAAGACACTTGAAAAGTAGACATATCTTGGAACTGCAGCCAAAGAAAAAACAAATAAAACAGCCAGTAAAGCAAGGCTCATTAGATTTAAATAAAGTACAGGAACAGCATAAGGCTTTTTATCTTTTTTTCTTAAGGCAAAAAACGTATGAATAATAATGAATAGTTGGATAGGCAAAATAAGTCCGTATGCTAAAAGATTAGAGAAGGCAGAAGCATATTTTTTAAGATGTGGGTATCTATCCAATTTTCTTTCAAGCCAAAGACTTCCCGGCCCCGTTATCATAAGGCCATTAAACCAAATGTGAAACCGGTGCTTTATATATTCTTGGGGGTAATCCATCACTGCCTTTTTCCAGGTTTCCAGTAATTTTCTTCGATCTTCTTCAGTTTCTGCTTTGCGGAATGGTGAATCATCATAAATAACTAAAGGTTCCCAAGCCAATTCATATTTTCTTTTTACATCATCGATTGTTATATTTTTCTTTTTCCACAAACATCTTGGCATCAAAATCTTTTTTGAATGGATCCCCATCCCAGCAAGGTCAAAAATTTTAACGCATTGCCAAGAATGGTTTCTTGTATCTTCTTTATTTTTAATCAGCATGGAATCAAGTTTGCCTATCATGCCCATAACAAGAATATGTATAAGCACGGTTCCGATAATGCTTTTGACCATTTTGCCTTTGAAGTAATTTTGAAGCGCCCAGAAAAGAACAATGGGTAAAATAAATCTTGCTTGATACTTTACTTCTGTAAAATAAATAAGGGCAAGAAAAATACAAATAAGATGATTAAGATTAAGCTGTTCTTTTTTAATAGTTTTCAGCGCAAGGTAGACAGAAATTAAAGCATACCCATAAGTAAAAATAATATCTTTCCAGACCCAACCAGAATAAACAAGAAAATGTGGAACAAACGGAATAAGTAGGCAAAAACTTCTGATATACTTATCTTTGAAAATTTTAAAGGATAAAAGATATATGGCAGACCATAGCAAGCCCATATTAAATAAAAACATTAAAGCAGGACCTTTATGAATTTTATCCAGATAATGCCATGTAAAACCCATAAATGGGGGGTGGTGTAAAGAATAAGAATTTTTTAAAGCTTCAGAATAGATACTAATTGAATCAACAGACATTAATCCTGGAAAAAACAGGAAAATATGAAACCCAATTAATCCTATAAAAGTAATAGAAAAGGTAGTATAAGAATTTTTTTCTTTTAACATGATTGAATAGCTTAAAGATAAAAATTATAAAAACAACAGTTAATTACTATCTGATTCATCTTCAACTTCTTCAGAAGCCCCTTCTGAATCAACTTCTTCTTGGATATTTACAAAATCTTCCGTGTGGATTGGGGCGTATTCTTCAGCTTCTTCTGATTCAGAAACTTCTTCCATATTTCCATTTGATAATAAGTATTGCGTTTTATCAAGTCCGAATTTACCCGTTAAAATCACCAAACACCCAAGTATAACAAGGCTAACCAGTGTGACAGCTATGTGTTTTTTACCCCAAACTTTGCGCATAACGATGCTTACAATTCCATAAGTGATAATCGCAATAGCAGTAAGTAGACCCCAAAACTTGTGACTTTCAGTAATGGTTTTATAATTTTCATTATTAAGCATAGATTGGTCGATGTTCCAGCCAGATAATATTGCAAGGCCGGATACCAAGGCTGCAATATACAGGCACCATTTAGAGGTAATAAAAAGTTCTTTTGTCCAAGACTGTGATCTTAATACCGCTGCAATTGCATATAATGTTGTGCTAACAAGAATAAGGGCAATTGGGAAGTGTACAAAGAATGTGACTAAATGTGTTTGATCCATGCTGAACCCCATGATTTTTATTGTATTTTAATTGTATGATACATTAATATAAAAAAAAAGAAAATAAATGAATAAAGTTAGTAAAAATATAATATTCAATTTCACAGTTTTTATTATTTTTATGGCCCTTGCTATGGAGGCCATAGGAATTAATATTCTATTCTTAAAAGACTTTTCCTATGAAGTATGGGTGATTATGGAAAAAATATGGGTGGGATTGCTGTTTGCAATGTTTTCAATTTCACTTCTGCACCTTGTTCCCAGTAACCTTGTATTATCTGCCCTGGGAACAGATAGAAATAAAATAGGTCGGATTTGGCGCGCAGTCGCCGCAGGAACTTTGATGGATATGTGTAGTCACGGTATTTTATTAATAGGGATGAAGCTGTACAAACAAGGGGCGACAATCGGGCAGGTAATGGCTTTTCTTATTGCGACACCTTGGAATTCTTTTTCCCTATTGATGATATTGGTGACAATGATTGGTATCAAATGGACACTTATTTTTACTGTATTAACACTTATAGTTGCATTGATTGTTGGCTATATCTTTGAAATTCTTGTAGAAAAGGGGGTATTGCCAAGTAACCCCAATAAATCTGAAATAATCCTTAAAAAGGATTTTATGCCAGAATTTAAGAAGTTTGCCCAAACACGACCCTTTACTTTTCCAAAATTGTGGACTTCCTTCAAAGAAAATTTTGATGAATCAAAAATGATTTTAAGGTGGATTTTCTTGGGAGTTATTATTGCAGCCACGGTGCGTACAATCATTCCCATTCAAACCTTTGAAACCTTATTTGGCCCTTCTATTGAAGGTTTGGGGCTGACTTTAATCATAACAATACTTTTGGAAATTTGTTCTGAGGGGGCATCCCCCATTGCTGCAGATTTCTTGGTGCGGGCCAAAGCGCCTGGAAATTCTTTTGTCTTTTTGATGGGGGGAATCACAACAGATTACACAGAGATTTTGGCCTTAAGGCAAACCACAAAATCTTGGAAAATAAGCCTATTCTTACCACTGATTTCTTTGCCACTGGTAATCTTAATTGCCATTATTTTAAATGTGGTTGGGTATATTTAATTATTTTATTTCAGGATATTTTTCCGGTTGGGCGCGACAGTATTGTGTAAGCCTATGATCCTCATCAAAAGTTGCGCTCTCTATATAAAGGCCCTCTTCAAAACCGCCACGTTCTTCTTTCTTTGCCAAACGGGATTTTTCAATTTCACTAAATGGAATTTGGGCAGCCTTGCATATACCATGAACGACTTCGATAACATCACCTAATTCTTCTGTTAAATCAATGGGTTGTATTGCATCATTCACTTCATTAGATTCTTCGATTAATTTTTCTTTCAGGGCTTGAATAAGATCATCAGTTGTTAAATATTCTTTAACAGCACTTCCCCCGCCTGGCTGAATTCTATCAAGAGTTTTATCGCGAACTATTTTTCCAAATTTGAATGTGGGCACAAATTTTCCTTATGTTATTTTTTCATTCTTTCAACAAGGTTAGATGTGCTTTGATCTGGTTCTAAGGGAATTAAAATAACTTCCCCCCCATTTTTTTGAACAATATCAGCCCCGACAACTTGGTCAATTGTATAGTCCGCCCCTTTAAATAAAACATCTGGCTTTAATAATTTAATAAGCTCCAAGGGGGTTTCTTCATCAAACAAAACGACCAGGTCAACATCATTTAAGGCGGCCATAACAGTTGCGCGGGCATTTTCGTCTTTAATGGGTCTTGAAGGCCCTTTCAGACGTTGAACAGATGCATCTGTGTTCAAAGCCATAATTAATAGATCACAAGCAGACTTAGCCTGTGCAATTAATGAAATATGCCCAGGGTGTAATAAATCAAAACATCCATTGGCAAACCCAACTTTATATTTATCTTGTTGCCAATTATGAACAATTGTTTTTGCTTCTTCACGGGATACCCATTTGCGGGTTTGGGTTTTTGAATTTTCTTCAGATTCTAATGTTGATTCAAGTTCATTCACTGTAACGGTTGCTGTTCCAATTTTTCCAACAACTATATTCCCTGCAAGGTTTGCAAGGGTAACGGCTTCGGAAAAAGAGGCTTGGTTTGCAAGGCAGACGCCCAAGGTTGCAACAACAGTATCGCCGGCACCGGATACATCATATACTTCTTTTACTTTTGCATGGGCATGGTAGACATTTCCCTTAGTTTCGACCAAGGTAATGCCTTTTTCACTGCGCGTTGCAACCACATTTTTAATGCCACATTTCTTAATTAAATATTTTGCAGCCTCAATAACTTCTTCATCTGTTTCCGTTGGTAAACGTGTTGCTTCAAATAATTCTTTTTTATTTGGGGTTACAATCGTGGCCCCTTTATAAATGGAATAATCATGACCTTTTGGATCAATAATCGTTGTGATGTTTCTTTTATTAGCCTCTTCTATCAAAGTTTTAACAACTTTATCGGAAAGAACCCCTTTATTGTAATCAGAAAGAATTAAGACTTCACAAGATTCCATTGCGGCAACTGCATTTGAAATAATTTTATCCTCAATCAATTTGGAAAAAGGTTTTAATTCTTCAAAGTCAGCCCTTAATAACTGTTGATCTTTTGCGACAAATCTATTTTTTTGAATGGTTGGTATTTCATCACTTTCAATCACAAGGCCTTTATAACACCCAATATTTTCCAGAAATTTCAATACCTTATCCCCAGACAAGTCTTTCCCAATTACAGAAATAAGATCTGCTTTTCCCATTAAGGACCGAATATTTGAAAGAACGTTTCCAGCCCCACCAAGTGTTTCTATATGGCTTTTTACATGCAGAACAGGAATGGGGGCTTCGGGGGAAATACGGTTGGCTTCCCCATAAAAAAAAGTATCCAACATGATATCCCCAACAACTAAAACTTTTGAAGATAAAGACGTTTTTAATTTATTAATAATTTCTTTCATAATTTTCCTTTATTATCTTACGAAATCTAAATAAACCCCAGTAATTTTGAATCTTTCATCATAGGGGTGTGCTGTGCTGAAAGGGGTGATTTGTCCTGGCAATAACCGATCATTTGTTGGACGTACGTGCCATTCATCCATAAAGCAAGATCCATATTCATCGGCTGTTTTTTTATTTCCAAAAACTTTAGAAAAGAAGCTTGAAGGCTTGCACGCCCCTTTGCCTTTTAAAGTTATTTTAATGGTGGGGGCTTCGTAAACCCGGTCTGACATGTTGGCTAACTCACCCCTAATAAGAATACTGGGGATCCCATTTTCAACAATATTTGACCAAGATTTTCTTCTGATTTCAAATTTTTCTGCCGAAGAAAGATTGATTTCAATGCCAAAAACCTTGTAAACGTCAGTAAGGGCAGGGATATAATAAGCAACAGAATTCTTAAAAATAAATAAAACCGTAAATAATATACAAAATATTGAAACGAATTTAAGGATACGCTTTTTCAAACTTTTTGATTTTTTAATGGGGGCCTGATATGCATAATTATTGGCCTCAACAGAATCTTCAAGTTTTGAAAAAGGGCTTTCAATTTTCACATCTTCTTTAACCAACTGGCGCATAGATTTTTTCTGCTGCGTTCTATCAACATTTTCATCTGCTTCCCAATTCCCTTTTTCAGTATCAAAAACATAATCAGTTTCTGCGGTATCAAGTTCAATTGGATTTTGATGCCAACTATTTTTACAATTGGTACACTTAACAGTACGGCCTTTTGGCAAAAGAAGTTCAGGCTGAATATAGAACTTTTTTTGGCAAAAAGGGCAGGGTAATATCTGTTTTTCTGGTTTTTCCATAGCTTCATTTATAGGCTTTTTGTGGTACCTATGCAAGTATTAGGTGTATGATTCATCTATTCTAAGCAAAGGTTTATTTTCCATAAATAAAAATTATGATATAACTTAATAAACAATAAATGGATTATACAAATATGTTGCGCAAAGAAGCGGCAGAAATAATAAGATTTGAAAATATGGGGCTGTTATTTGATAACGGACCGCAGGTATTTAACAAATTAAATTTAAGCATTAAAGAAGGGTCTTTTCATTTTCTTACAGGGCCAAGTGGTGCGGGTAAATCAACTTTATTAAAGATGATTTATTTGGGCCAAAACCAAACGGCAGGTAGAATTGAATTGTTTGGTCGTGATGGTCTTAGTTTGCTTCACCAAGATATCCCATATGTCAGAAGGAAAATAGGCGTTGTCTTCCAAGATTTCAGATTAATCCCCCATTTAAATGCTGTTGAAAATGTGGCTTTGCCTTTAAAAGTTCGGGGTCTTGATCACCGAAAAGCAAAAAAACAAGCTGTGGAATTATTAAAGTGGGTTGGTCTAGAAGATGTATTGAAACGCAATCCCACAACTTTGTCAGGGGGGCAGCAACAAAGAATTGCGATTGCCCGTGCTGTTATTGGGCGCCCAAAGGTATTGCTTGCAGATGAACCTACAGGAAATGTAGATGACGAAATTGCCTTAAAACTACTATATTTATTTGAAGAAATGAATAAGGCTGGAACAACTGTTATTGTTGCAACACACAACCGGGCCTTGCCAAAAGAATTCAATCATCCAGAAATTTACTTGCATGAAGGAAAAGCAACTTTAATCCCTGTGCTTGGCAAAAAAAATAAAGGGGGTTCTGATGTCATTTAAAAAATATTCGGATATTCCTTTAAATGCAGATCCGTCCGGACGCTTTGTCCCTTGGATTGTGGCTTTGATGGTATATTTGGCAACCATATCTTTAACGGTTGCTTTTGTTGTAAGCTCCCTAATAAGCCGTTGGGATGCAGGATTTACAGCACGACTTTCTGTTGAAATACCGGCCTATAATGCCTTTGACCCTGATGGGGAATGGGAAATGACAAAAGTTCGCGGTCAAGTGGCCCAGATTTTATTGCGTACACCAGGGGTTGGATCGGTTAGAACCTTATCAAAAAACGAAGTTCTATCAACCCTAGAACCCTGGCTTGGGCAAAGCAACACCTTAGATGATTTACCCCTTCCAACATTACTAGAGGTAGAGGTTAAAGACCGTGATATCATTGACATTTCTTTGCTAAAACAGAACCTTCAAGAAATCATGTCAGGCATTGTGGTTGAAGACCATCTTGGGTGGCAGCGGGGTATTTTAGATCTGGCACATTCTGCACAGGTAATTGGTTTTTTGATTGTTGCAATGATCATTTTGGCAGCAGTCAGCACCATTGCATTTACATCCCAAACAAGTCTTATAATTCATCGAAATGTCATTGAAATTTTATATCTTGTGGGGGCAACAGATGATTATATTGCCAGACAATTCCAATATCATGCTTTACGCGTTGGAATGCGTGGGGGAACAGTTGGTTTTTTAATGGCGGCAACAACTTTTATTGCCCTTAAACTTTTGGCAAAAGACCTGGATACCACTTTATTGAATGAGGTTGTATCAAATTCAGCCCTATGGTCAGTTGCCCTGCTGGTTCCCTTGCTGGTAACCATTTTTATGATGTTATCTGCCCGTCTTTCGGTTCGACTTGCCTTGAAATACGTGTTATAAAAGACAATTATGTCACAGTCCTGGTTCAAAATATCACTAAGTATTTTACTGGCCACTATCTTTTTATGGATAGTGGGCTTTCTTGTTTTTGTGAATGAAGTTTACACGTATAAACTTGATTTAAAAGAAACAGAAGCCATTGTAATCTTAACAGGGGGAAGTGGGCGTCTAAATACAGGTCTGGATTTATTAAGACAAGATAAGTCAGAAAGTCTTTTTATAAGCGGTGTGAACAAGGATGTCAGCCTGGAAGAAATCAACAAGGATGTTGATTTATCCGACCATATTACCTTGGGGTATTTATCACAATCAACTTTAGAAAATGCCAAAGAAACGGCAGTATGGGTGCGTGAAAATGGGTTTGAATCTTTAAGACTTGTGACTTCTTTTTATCATATGCCACGCAGTTTATTAGAGTTTAAGTTCATCTTGCCAGAAGTTAAAATTACACCCCACGTGGTTTTTTCAGACAGGTTCAAAGGAAAAGATTGGTGGCAAGATACTGATATACTGCATCTATTAATATCTGAATATAACAAGTACGTATTAATGTCATTAAGAATATCCATAGGTTGGAAGGCATGAATTTAATAAAATCAATTCTTTTCACAATTTCACTATATTTTTCAACATATATTTTGTTATTTATAACATTGCCAGTCTTGCTGTTACCCAAGAAATATAATTTTATGCCATACTATTGGTGCAAGCTTATTACATGGTTTGCCCGTAATACAGTTGGGATTAAAGAGGAAATTTCAGGCAAAGAAAATATACCAAAAGGGCCCTTTTTAATTGTATCAAAGCACCAATCAGCATGGGAAACATTGGCATTTAATTATATTTTTCCCAAAAGTGTTTTCGTGCTTAAAAAAGAATTATTGTATATTCCCTTTTTTGGTTGGTACTTAATACATGCAGGTATGATTCCTTTGGATCGCAAAAAAGCATCGGGGATAAAAGGCATGCTTAAAATTGCCAGGCAAAGGATTAAAGAGGGGCGAAATGTTGTAATTTTTCCAGAAGGAACAAGAACGACACCAGGGACCAAAAACGAATATAAAAAAGGCGTTTATTTACTGTATCGCACTTTGAATGTGCCCGTATTACCGGTTGCCCTAAATTCAGGGGTGTTCTGGCCGCGTAATACTTTGGTAAAATACCCAGGAACAATTAAGGCAGAAATTTTAAAACCCATCGAACCCGGCTTGGATGATAAAACCTTTATGGCCAAAATTGAAACAGAAATTGAAACGGCATCAGAACGTTTGTATAAGGAATCGATAACATGATCAGACTTTTAATTTTTTTAATTGGCATCGCGGTTTTTGCATTGATTGTTCATAGAATTTGGCAAATGCGAAATGGCAAAAAAACAAAATTGGTTTTGCTTGATCGGGACGGTGTTATTAACGAAGACTGCAAGGATTTTGTAAAAAAAATATCAGAATTTAAATTTATAGACGGGTCAATTGATGCCATTAAAAAATTAAATCAAGCTGGTATAAAGGTGGCTATTATTACAAACCAAAGTGCTGTGGGACGTAAAATGATTACGCGCCAGGATCTGCAGGATATACATGATTATATGACAGCAGAATTGGAAAAGAATGGTGCAAAAGTTGATGCAATCTATTTCTGTGCAGACCATCCAGACAGTGCAACCAATCGGCGTAAACCAGGAACTGGTATGCTGGAAGAAGCATTACAGCATTTTAAAGTAAAACCCCAAGAAACACATATGGTGGGGGATGCCTTAAGGGATTTACAGCCTGCTAAGAAACTTGGGATTCATCGTCACCTGGTTTTGACCGGCAAGGGACAGACAACTTTAAATGACAAAAATTTACAAGACTGCAGTCCTTTTGAAGTTCATAAAGATTTGAAGGACGCGGTTCATACTATTTTAGAAGAAAAAAATTAAAAGAACTTAAAAAAACTTTTTAAAGATAGGGCTTTGAAAAGGCTTAATCCTTTGTAAATTGTGTATAATTTCATGGTAACCCTGTAAGTTATAATTATTGATAATTAAGCTTAACCAATCGTTTTCCAAATAACAATTACAAAATATTTTTAAAAATTTAGATAATAAGTTATCAGGTAGCTTAGGCAAATGGATGGGCCCAAAGGTGACACATTTGTTTTCTTTTTAATTCTAAAATAAAGATTGGTTAGGATACCAAAAACACCCATTAAAATAAAAAATTGCGGAATATCTTGCAAATAAAGGGTTAACCCTAGGATGGTACAAAGCTTAATATCACCTATGCCTAATATTTCTTGTTTTTTTAATAATTTTCCTAGGCTGTATAAAAAACTTAATAAGACAAAGATCAGAATGCCAGAGACAAAACTTTTGGACCACGAATTATTTAAGAAGATAAAAACTAAGCTTAAACCAGCAAGAATTAAAACACCACTATTGGGGATACGATAAGACTGCCAATCAATAATACTGATGGTTAACAGGGTGGCAATAAATATAAAATTCAGATAAATCATAATGTTATTGGCTGGGGGACAAGGATTCGAACCTTGGTTGCCTGATCCAGAGACAGGAGTTTTGCCACTAAACTATCCCCCAATTTTTTTTCATGTACATATATATCCTATTTATTGGTTGGCTTCAACTTTCTAAACGACATCCATTATAATTTTGTTGGTATATCATTGTCATCCTACGGCTTGACCGAGGGATCTACACTACATCCCAATCCTTATCGTCACCCCCGCGGCTTTATACATCCACTGCCGTCATCGCAAGTACCCGTAGGGTGCGTGGCGATCCATTCCCACTGTCGTCATCCTGGTGCACTGACACCAGGATCCAGAAATACTATAAAGGGCAAGTCTGGACAGTTTCCCGTTAATTTTGGTCCAACTATCGACATATTGACGCAGGTATGCATAATGGGCGTACTAGGGTATTTTAATTAAATCCCAATTCTTAAAAAACTGCCTAAAAAATAATCAAAAAATTAAAGAAAATTCAAAAAAGCATATAAAAAAATGAAGACCAACGCATGGCTCTTAAAAATAAATTGGGTGGGAATACCCCAAAAAACCCTATAAATTTCTATTAACCCCCAGAAAATACTGAATTAACCAAGGTATGCATAAAACGCATACAATTTCCCTTTAATTTTGGCTAGAGTAATTTCTTTGGATTGATCCCATTTCTGTCATCTTTTAATATCCCCTTCATTGCCATTCCGCTCCAGATCTCTAATGGTATTAAACGCAAGATGCGCGATGATTTATTTCTAATGCCTGGTGGATTGCCACACATCCTTTGGATGCTTGCGATGATGACCGTGGGAATGGATAAGAATTACTGGATCCTGGTGCCGGCTTACTAGCATGACACATTATCATTGCCGTCATTACCCGGTTTAACCGGGTAATAAAGGGTTTTCTTCACCGCATCATCGCTTTATCATTCTGAATTTAGATTTCCCCAACGCCAAGACTTTGGCACGATAGGTCGGACAATCCATAAGTCACTGGCAGTCAAAGTGTATAGGAGGAACAAGGGTATGGATCGCAGCGCCCCAAAGAGGCGTCGATGACGGAGGACAAACAATAAAAACGCCACGTGCTTTGAGGGTACTGTGAGGACGGAAGGGGTGATACATTAAGTAGGGGATGTTTCATAAAAAACCTGGGGTTTCCCCCAGGCCAAGTTAATTATGGTCGTAAGTTTATAGTGGTGTTTAAGCATCATCGTCTGCAGCAGCAGCTGCGGCACTTGCTCCAACTCCAGAACCAACGTCAGATGTAGGCACTTCAGTTTCTAGCGTTGCAACGTGTCCATTACCAAGGTTATCTAAGACTTCCTCCATAGCATCACCTATTGCAGCTACAGTATCTTCTTCATTATGGGCTGCCCAATAGGTTGCAAGTTCACGTAATGCTGCTGCTGGATTTACAGTAACCCCTTCTATTAACTCAATATCCGATTCTTTAAGGTGAAGTTTATCTAAAAAGGCTCCAGCCTCTTTTTTCTCTGCATCTCTGTATAATGTCACAGTTGTTATACCGTCAACACTAGGTGTTTCAATTAAAGCAGAGGGAGTATTTGTAAGATTATACAGAAGTTCTGCGGCATCAACACTATAATAGAAAGGCCCTACCTTTCCTTCTGTGCCTGGGCGAACCCTTCTATTTACCAATTCTAAATAGTTGTCAGGCATAGCCATTTTTATAAGCCTATAATATGCAGAAACAGCACCTTTTACTTCAGAGGGAACTGCGCCTAAAATCTCATCCACTAAATCAAGACTTTGTGCCAAGCCTGCGGCATCAGTAGCAATAATTGCAACTCCATCAGTAGTTAATCCATTTTTTGCAATGTTATCTGCCTCTTCTGCTATGGTAACGCCCCTAAGGAAATCTTCTTCAAATTTTCTTTTTCTTTCTTCATCAGGGATACGGGAAATACCATGGGCAACAGCTTCTCTCCCTGTTGCGGCTATAGCTTTTAAGTCTCCGGCTTTTACACGCCCGGCTGCATGCCCGCCATCAAATAGAAATGTTTTTGCCAATTCCACCCCAGCACCTAGAGTAACAGTAGAGACTTCTTGTGCAGAACAACAACACCAGTCTGGCCACCAACCTGGATTTTCAATTCTTGAAATAACGCCATCTTCAACCCACTGTTGGGCCAGGCCTAAACTTTCTTTGGCAAGTGTCTCGGTACTAACCCGGCTTCTAACACCACCAACTTCAACATCACCAGGTTCAACACCGCCAACACCTGCAGCAGCAGAGGCCGCGGCGCTTGCATCATAAGATACAAGGGTACTTGCAAGTAAACTTAGCAAGGATAATTTACGTAAATTTAAAGATTTCATATTATACCTCCATGTATAAAAATGGCAGCAATTGTACTTTCAAAAAAAGTATCAGCCACCTGTTATTATTATTTTGCCTTAAAAGCAATTTGTTATCCTAACCAGTATGTTAAAAAAATAAGAAAGTTTCAAATAGATAAATCATTTATTTCCCTGAATGTTTCTATTCTGTTTCCAAAACAATCTTTATATGCTCATTTTCATAGCGCCCAGCTGGTTTTTGGGCCAATTCAGTTCCAGAAATTTCAAGAACAAGGGTAAAATTATCACCCCCCTTAGAACAAGGTTGTAAAGAAGGTATTCGAAAAAGGGACGTAGATCTTCCCTTGATTAATTCATGGTTTATGATTGATTGATGCACACCCTGGGATACGCCAAGTCTATATCTGATTTTCTGACCATTCGAATTTTCTAGATACCCACTGCCAGTACCTTCATCCCATTTTAACCTAAATTTAATCTTTTTCTTGCCTGGGTAAACACAGAAATTTGATGTTATCACCTTTTTTTCCTGATTTAATATGTCTTTGGCAGAAACTTTGACTCTAAGATTTTTAATTCCAGTAATTTCAGCCTTACAGTTTCGTCCCCTACATTTGGATTTATAACCATCGTAACCGTCATATCCGTCATATCCATCTTTACCTTTATTCTTTTTTGCAAAGGAATCAAGTGATGCCAACAGGGCAAGCAAGGGGATTAGAATCCAAATAATTTTATATTTTTTTACAAACCATTTTTTCATTAAAAGACAAGCCATTTTCTATTGGGTTTATGGTGGTTAAGTCAATTTTACAGCTTTTATTTGTTTCATGTTTCAAAACAAATTCTTGCTGTTTTGTGGATAATTCAATACTCATAAAGCCATCTTTCCCAATTTTTGTTGAAAAGCCATTGTTTTCATATTCATAGTCTGTCACAGGATTGTTGTTTTCATCAATAACTTTTCCAACCAAGGAATAAATTTCAACAACTTCCCAACTTAGTTTGGCAATATTACCAGGATAAACGGTTGTTACCCTTTTATTTCCATTCAATATTTTAAACCGCCGATCAGAATTGGGGATTAAGGCAACTTCATAAGTCTTGAAGGCAGATGCGGCAATAAATGTGCCGCACCCCCCTTCAACAATTTCCTTAGGTTGTCCATTCACATCCACCTGGAAATCTGAATCATACCCCCCAGTAATATCAATAAGTATGCCATTTTCAGCATTTTTAACATTTGCCAATGCAAGGGAACTTCCTGAATTAACCAAGGCCGTTCTAAACTGGACCAAATAATCTTTATTTGTTTTATTGTTAACCCGTCTAATAACAGCACTAGGACTAAATTTATAATAATTATTTTCATATGCTAGTTTGGGACGGACTGAATCAGAATCATTTCCACTTGCCAATTCAGCATCAAACCGATACTGATAGTCTTCTTCATATTTTTCACGATGATATCGGTAAGAAGTTGTATGTTCATACCGTCTTTTCTGGCCTTTTGTTTTTGTATAACTTCTTTCATTTCTAAAGGTATGTTTATCCGTCACATGAAAGGAAAAAGTCAAAAGATAAACAGATTCATTCTTTTTAAAATCTAAGGCATTGCTTATGTCTAACCTCCAGTCCTGAGAGATTTTATAATAGCTTGTTAAATTTAAACTAAGCATATTATCTTTTGGCCCATCAAAAGGCTGAAAGTTGGAAAAAGAAATTTGCAAACCATGATTATCAAATTTACTGCTGTTACCAAGCCTTAAAGTATATTGATTACTGTGGGGAATAATATCAAATTTGGCATTTGTTGATTCAGGCTGTCGTTTTCTTTTTAGATGGGTATAAGTAAATGTAGGTTTTAAAAGATCATTAAATTCGTACTTACTTGAATAATACCCACCATGATCTCCTTGGCTGGAAGCAATTAAAGAAACCAAGGTTTTCAATTTTTTATAAAAAATATTTAAGGACGGGTTTACAAGTAACTTACCCCGCCCTGCCATAAAATCTTGTTTATAAGCCATGTAAGGTAAAATTCTTCGAGAAAATCCCCCTTGGATAAAAACCTTGTCAGATTCCCGGGGGGTTAAATCTTTACTACGGTCAAAAGATTTTTCAAAAACACCAACATTAAAGTACGGTAGCCACATATCAAAAGGGGGTAAAACAGGATCTTTTGAATACAATTCAGTTGTTTCAGAAACATTGCCATTTTCATCTTCTATGCGAACACGAACATCATAAGTCCCATTTGGAAGGGAACTGGTCCGAAGTTTCTGGTACCCAGCATTGTAATATCTAGAGGAAACCAAACGATCATCTTTATATATTTCAACTTTGCTTCGGGTATTTAAAAACTTTTCGATAGGCAAAGTATTAATTTCATTTTTATCAACGATTTGATCAAGTGATGATGACACACAAAATCCAAGAAACCTTTTTTGCCCAATCAAAAGTGTTGATTTATTAAAGGTCCAACCAGCTTTAAAGCTTTTTTCCCACTTGTTCATAATAAATAAGGCGTTATCAATATTATAACGGCTTTTCACCTCACTTTCCCCAGAAATACGATTATAAGTTGATTCAATATCAAAATAGGATTCTTTGTATCCAAGAACTGTATTCATGCCCACATCATAAGATGTCCTGGATTTAGATCCAGAATAAAGGGAGTTAACATCATGCAAAAAAGAAACTCCAGATGTGGATCCAGGCAATATATTTTTTTTTGTAATGTATTCTTTTCGAATAAATTTAGGATTTATAAACAAATCAAGTCTTAGTTTTTTTGAATCAAAAATAACACCCATCACATCTGGTTGTAAAAACCCACAGTTCAGTTGGGATTGCGAATTACCACAAGTTAAATTTGAATTTTGATCAAATCTTTTTTTTATATCTTGTTGGATTGTGGTTAAGGCCTCTGGTGTAAGAATACGCTTAAGGTGGTTTATGATATTATCCGGTGTTTTAATTTCGATTGTATTAAGGTTATAAGAAACAACGGATGTTGTAATGACTTTTCCCAGAAAATAAATATCAACACTTGTTGTGTTTTCTTCATCTTCTAGATCACTAAAACCTGGAGGAATATAACTTGTATCATATTGAATAGCCGCCGATACAGAAAAAGAATTTATTATAAATGCTAAGATAACACTTAAAAATCTTAGCTTATTCATTTACTTAATTAGTCCTGATACGAACCATATATTCAATGATACATTGAAGAAGCATTTTCATCCCACTCCCTTTACTGCTATCTACCATTGATCTCTCCACTGGAGAGATCAAAAAAGCAAATGAATCATTCTTTGATAAAGGCTTTATAACAGAAATTCTGACAACTTCTTTGGAATGTGGTTTTACAATCAGTTTATTGGGTGATGCAATTAAAGAATAATCATTCATGGGAAGACGCTTTTCTTTGCCATCCTTTAACTTCTGTAGTATTGCAAAATTATGACGGATATATAAAGTACGGTCACCATCATTACTAACAACAACATCTGCATAATCTCCAGGTTTTTGTAACTTTACTACCAAGGGAGTTACCGTATACCCAAGTTTCTTATTAATAACCTTTGCTTGACAATTTTGGGTTAAGACAAATAAAACTATCCCTAATACAACTTTTAACATTTTAATTAAGCCCCCTTTATGCAGCTTGGCTGATTGTTATTTTTAGACTATCTGTGTAGGTTCCTGCAGGCTTTCCTGCCAATTGATCGCCGGCCACATCAATAATTAAGGTCATGTTATCACTTAATCCAACTGAGCATGTATCACCTGGAATAGACCCTAAGGCAATTGTAGAAGAGCTTGTGCCACGTGTTAATTCAGCTGAAGCACTGCTTTGACCCGCCCCCACAGCATAACCAACACTATAGATTACTTGGGCACCATTACCATTGTCCATATACCCGTTTCCTGTATCATCAGCCCAGGTTAATTTAAATGTTCCTGTGTTTCCTTCGTTAGAATAAACACAAAAATCACTTGTACTATTCACATCTTGTTGGGATAAAATGTCGCTTGCTGAAATGGAAATACCAATATCATCAATTCCCATTAATTCAAAAGCTTCAGACAATGAACTAGAAGCCGAAGCCGTATCAGAAGTGGCGGCCATGGTTTCTGCAGATATTACGAACGAAATAACCGATAAAGCTATTAATAGACGACGCCTCATATACCTCTCCTGTTTAAAATTTTTATATTTTTGAAAAATCAGCAACAGTATTAAGCTGATCTTTTGTTAAGTGTAGCAAGTTTAGACGATTCTGTCGAACTTTTTTATCTTCGTCTTGTACTAAAACCGAATCAAAAAATTTATCAATAGGTGTTCGTAAACGCGCAAGAACTTTCATGATTTCTGAATAATCAGGGGATTCTTTTTTTAACATACTGTGAATTTCATGATGTGCTGCTGTTAAAGCATGAAACAAAACTTTTTCCTCATCTTGTTTCAAGAGGGATTCATCAATTTCTCCGTTGCAAGATTCGTCTTTCTTTTCAGCCTGCGTCACAATATTTGCAGCCCTTCTGTATCCGGCAATCAGGTTTTGGCCTGTTTCTGTTTTCATTAAGCTTACAAATTCTAAAAGAATATTGTGAGATTGAAGAATAGATCCATTCCAATTGTCTGATAGGACAGCTTGAATATGCCTAGGATCATAGGCAGCTTTGAAATAATGTTTAAGGCGTTCTACCATAAAGGTTTTAAGTTCTTGAATTACTTCTTTTTTATCATTCTTATGTTTGGCTGTTGTGACCAAATCATAGGCTTTATCAAACATATCCAGCAAATTCAAAGAAAGCTTATTATCATCAATTAAACGAATGATACCCAATGCACTTCGCCTTAATGCGTATGGATCTTTTGATCCTGTTGGCTTAATATCAACTGACCAAAAACTAACCAATGAATCAATCTTATCCGCCAGGGCTAGAGTAACACTAGAAGTTTTTGAAGGTGTCTGGTTTTGTAAGCCTGATGGGGCATAATGCTCTTTAATAGCCAAAGCGGCATCTTCATTTTCACCCATTTCTTTAGCATAATAATATCCCATAACACCTTGAAGTTCTGGAAATTCCCCAACCATTTCTGTAACCAAGTCAGCTTTGCACAGTTGGGCTGCGCGTTCAGATTTTGAATTGGGATCTATTATTTTAACAAGCTTTTCAATACGATGAACCTTATCAAGAGTACTGCCTAATTTTTCATGAAAAATATAGGATTCTAAATTTTTATTCCAGTCGTCTAAACCTTTTCTACGGTCTGTTTCCCAGAAAAATTGGGCATCAGAAAGGCGGGCACGTAAAACACGTTCATTGCCTTCTATAATTTGTTGGCCGCCGTCAGGACTATCGATATGCGAAACCAGAACAAAGTAAGGCGCCATGCTGCCATCTTGATTTAAAACAGAAAAATATTTTTGATGGGATCGCATGGATGTCATTAGTACTTCTGGAGGCAATTTCATGAATTTTTCATCAATCTTGCCCATCAAAACAATTGGCCACTCAACAAGCCCTGCAACTTCTTGAAGCAAGCCAATATCTTCTTTTAAAACCAAGTTATTATCTTCACAAATTTCTTTGGCTTTTTGCAAGATAATATCCTGTCGTTCCTGGTGACTAATGATGACAAAATTATCCCGCAGTTTTAGTTGATAATCTGTAAAATTAATCACAGTAAATTTGCTGTTTGACATAAATCGATGTCCACGGGTTGTGTGATTACATTCAATATTTTTATCTTCAAAACCAATATCCAAAGGTTTGTTATCAAACAAGGCTAAGACATGATTAATGGGGCGCACCCAACGCATATCATAAGTGCCCCAATTCATGGATTTGGGCCATTCAAGTGATTTGATAATATGGTTAATAAGCTCTATAAGAATTTCTGCCGTGGGACGTCCCATTTTTTCAATTTTAGCAAATAAAAAGGTTCCTTTTCCGATATCCCTTTTTTCACAATCTTCTAAAGTCAGATTTGTGGATTTTAAAAATCCATCAATTGCTTGCTTAGGCGCATCAACCTTGGGACCTTTACGTTCTTCGACCCTGTTTGGTTGATCAACAGGCAGACCTGGAATAAACAAAACAAGACGCCTTGGCGTGACATGTGTTTTAATTTCATTATAGTCAAGCTGATGCTGTTTTAAGAAATCTGTTGCAATTTTTTCAAGGTCTTCTTGGGCCTTTAATTGCATTCTGGCAGGAATTTCTTCACATAAAATTTCTAATAAAAATTCACGCATTAATTATCCTCAAGTTCTTGATCAAGCCACTTCACACAAGTTGCTTTTGCAAGGGCACGAACACGGCTGATATATGAAGCACGTTCTGTCACACTTATGACACCGCGGGCCTCTAAAATATTAAATAAATGGCTGGCTTTTATGCATTGATCATAAGCCGGTAAGGGAAGCCCCACCTTAACCAGTTTTTGGCATTCTTCTTCCGCATATTTGAATTGTAAAAACAGGTTTTCAGTTGACGCATGTTCAAAATGATAGGCTGAAAACTGTTGTTCATTTTTTTTGAACACATCACCGTAAGTGATTTTTTCATCCCCATCCATGCCATTCCAATTTAGGTCATACACATTTTCAACCCCTTGAATAACCATGGCAAGACGCTCCAACCCATAGGTTAGTTCCAACGATACAGGTTTACATGCAATTCCCCCAACTTGTTGAAAGTAAGTATATTGGCTGACTTCTGCCCCATTACACCAAACTTCCCACCCAAGGCCTGCGGCCCCAATAGTTGGGTTTTCCCAATCATCTTCGACAAAACGTACATCATTTGAACTGGTATCAATACCAATATGACGCAAACTATCTAGGTATAGTTCTTGGGAATTGGGGGGAGAAGGTTTAATAATAACCTGGAATTGATAATAATGCCCCAATCGATTGGGATTTTCCCCATAGCGTCCATCCCCCGGGCGTCTTGAAGGCTGAACGTAAGCAGCTTTCCAAGGTTTTGGGCCCAAGGCACGCAAGGTTGTTGCAGGGTGAAGTGTTCCTGCGCCAACTTCCGTATCGTACGGCTGAACAATGGCACAGCCATATTTACCCCAAAATTCTTGAAGTTTTAAAATTATTTCTTGAAATCCACCTAGTTTTTGAACCATGATATTCCTATTTTTGACATATGAAAAATACCTATTTGTCGTAAAAAGGTCAATAAAATTAGCAATGTTTTAAACTCTAAGCTATAGTATCTTAATTAAATTTGGATTACTATGTAAATTTAAATAAGGATTTAAAGGATAAAATGACACAAAATCACAAATTAATGGCTGGCAAAAAAGGCCTTATTATGGGTGTGGCAAATGAAAAGTCTCTGGCATGGGGAATTGCAAAATTAGCCCACGAACATGGCGCAGAAATTGCATTTACATACCAAGGTGAAATGTTAGAAAAAAGGGTCCGTCCCCTTGCCGCAAGCCTAGGATCAGATCTTGTTTTACCATGTGATGTAACAAATGATGACGAACTGGATACAGTTTTTGAAACTTTGGAAAAAAAATGGGGCAAATTGGACTTTATTGTTCATGCCATTGGATATTCTAACAAAGATGAATTGCGGGGTCGTTACTGCGATACAACGCGTGATAATTTCAAACTGAGTTTGGACATTTCTTGTTATTCTTTCACAGCGGTTTGCCAAAGAGCCTCAAAGTTAATGACTGAAGGTGGAAGTTGTTTAACCCTAACATACTATGGTGCAGAAAAAGTTATGCCACATTATAATGTGATGGGTGTTGCAAAGGCTGCCTTAGAAGCCAGTGTTCGCTATATGGCTGTTGATCTTGGTGGTGAAAATATACGCGTTAATGCTATCTCAGCTGGCCCTGTTAAAACCTTAGCCGCCTCTGGAATTGGCGATTTCAGGTATATATTGAAATGGAATCAATATAATTCTCCTTTAAAAAGAAACACAACGCAAGATGATGTTGCAGGCGCAGGATTATATTTACTAAGTGGCTTGTCCTCTGGTGTTACCGGAGAAGTTCACCATGTAGACAGTGGGTATCATACGGTGGGTATGAAGGCCATTGACGCCCCCGACATTGCACTTGCTGATTAATAAGGATCAAAATGGATATTATCTTAATTCCCCTATTCAAAGTCTTAATGCTGCTTATTTACACGTTTAAGTGGGCGTTAATCATTTATGCAGCCCTAAGTTGGTTGTTTGCCTTTAACATTTTAAATATGAATAATCAGTTTATTTATATGGTAAATGACTTTCTACATCGTCTGATAGACCCGATGTTGCGCCCCTTACGCTCCTTTATTCCTGTGGCTGGTGGATTGGATTTATCTTTCTTGGCTTTATTCCTGATCGTTTATTTTGTTGAAAGCATGGTAGAACGCGTATTTATGCGACTTTTGATGTAATATGACAAAAATTCTTAATGGGAAAACAGAACAGCAAAAAAAATTATCCAGCTTAAAACTGTCTATTAATAAGCTGAAAGATATGCACGATATAACCCCAGGCCTAGCCATTATATTGGTGGGGGATCATGAACCAAGCAAAATATACGTGAAAAACAAGCAACGTATTGCGGCCCAAATCGGCATTCATACTGAACTGTTTCATTTACCAGAAAATACAAAAGAATCAGACGTTCTTGATTTAATTGAAAAATTAAATGAACTGCAGAAAATAAATGGTATTTTGTTACAGTTGCCTGTTCCCAACCAAATTGATAGACTTAAGTTACTTCGGACGATTTCCCCAGAAAAAGATGTGGATGGTTTGCATCCTCAAAACATAGTTCGTGTCATTAATCAAGAACAGGGACTTTATCCGTGCACACCGCAAGGCTGTTTGCACTTGATCAATTGTTGGCAGGAAAATCTGGAAGGCAAACTGGCTGTTGTTATTGGGCGATCAAATCTTGTGGGTAAGCCAATGGCTTCTTTATTACTAAATCACAATGCAACCGTTGTTCAAGCACACCGCTATACTAAGAATTTACCAGAAATTTGTCGCCAAGCAGACATTTTAGTTTGTGCAACAGGGCAATCCAAAATGATAAAAAAAGACTGGGTAAAACCAGGGGCATGTATCATTGATGTTGGTATTTCACGTGATCAAGAAGAAATGCTTAGCGGCGACGTTGATTTTAACGAAGTTTCCCAAGTGGCTGGCGCCATTACCCCTGTGCCCGGCGGCGTCGGCCCCATGACCATCACTTACTTAATGGTGAACGTTGTTAAGGCTGTGTGCCTGCAACAAGGCCTCTCTTTTTACGAAGTCATTAATTAGAATCAATCATTTTTCCGCTTGCTTTTTTAATGCTTGATTCATTTTTTCGAAACCAGATTCTGTAAGTTTTTCATCCAGGAAGCCTGTTAATAGACCCGAAAAAGTTTCTTCATGAATAAAGGTTGTTTTATTTTTTCCATCTTCATTAAGCCTTAAGGTATGGCAGGCATCTAACAACCCGGGAAATAAAAATTTTCCCTTCCATTCAATATGGCCTTTTTCAAACACAGTAATTACTGGTTTGAATTTAAACACTTTTTTTGGAGACAGTTTAATTTTTAATTTAATAGTCTCTCCCTTTTCAAAATTGCCTTCAATTACCATAAATGGGTTCCATTTTTCATAATTTTCTGTATTAGATAAAATATTCCATACCTTGTCTATAGGCGCATTAATATTGATTTTTGTGTGTATTTCTTTTTTCATTTATTCCCTCTCTAGAATGCCTTGATACTGATTTTTATTATCAAAAAATTTAACAAAAAAATACTTTGTTAATTCCGGGTTTGCTTTATTTTCCCGTGTAAATTCTAAGGTAAACCCACATTTTTTATAAAATTCAGGGGCCTGAAAAGCACTGGTTACCAAATTTATATTATTAAATCCTTGGTTTTTAAATGTATCTTCCAAGTTTTTTATAAGTTTGCGGCCATATCCCTTTTTCCTGCAAGAAGAATGAATCCACATATCATCAATATAAATTTCTGAAAAGGCTGTAAAAGCGTTTAAGACACCAATAACTTGGCCTTCTTCTTTCATAACCAATGAAAATTTCTTATAGTTTACGTCAATACCATAAGATGTTTCATAAGCAACAATATCCTTTTCCATTAAATCTTGAATGGCCTTTGGAAGTTCATTAGTGAATTCTATCTTAATTTTTGACATAATAAGGTATACTATGGTTCGAAATCTAAATTGGCAACTTAAAATATGACACATAAAAAACCAACAGTACTTTGTATTCTTGATGGGTGGGGCTTAAGTGATGACCCCAAGTCTAACGCAATTGCTGCTGCTACAACACCAAATTGGGATACATGGCTGAAAGCTTATCCTATGGCAAGATTGGATGCCTCAGGCAGGGCTGTGGGGCTTCCACACGGTCAAATGGGAAATTCTGAAGTGGGGCATATGACCATTGGCGCCGGACGTTGTATTTTGCAAGACCTTCCCTTAATCAACGAAGCCATCACTGAAAATCAAATTCCTAAAAAAATACAGTGGCAAAATTTTATTGATAAGACAAAAGCGGCGAATAATGTTTGCCACGTGATGGGTTTATTTTCCCCTGGCGGCATTCATTCCCACCAAGATCATTATATTGCTTTTGTGAAATTACTTTCTGCTGCCGGAATTAAAGTACACTTACACTTGTTCACGGATGGACGTGACACCCCACCACAAAGTGCAGAAAAATACCTTCAATTCTTGATGAATGAACTGGGGAATGACTGTGAAATAAGTACAATTTCTGGCCGCTTTTATGCAATGGATCGCGACAAAAGGTGGGATCGTGTGGAACAGTCTTATAATGCAATTATAGAGGGGGATGCCCCTAAGTTTAATGATCCCCTTTCCTATATCCAACAATCTTATAAACAAGATATTTATGATGAATTTATTGCCCCAGGGGTGTCTGAAAATTATACGGGTGTGAAAGATGGGGATGCCCTGTTACTTGTGAACTTTCGGGCCGACCGAGTGCGTGAAATTCTTTCATCTTTTTTTATGCCAGATTTTGATGGGTTTCAACGCCAACGTGAAATTAAGTGGGCGGCAACTTTGGGAATGAAAGATTATTCAAATAAATTAATTCCCCATATTACACCGTTATTTCCTTTTGAATCCCCAAAAAATACCTTGGGGGAAATTTTAGAAAAGGCGGGAAAAACACAATTAAGGGCGGCAGAAACAGAAAAATATGCCCATGTTACTTTCTTTTTAAATGGTGGATATGAAACAAAATTTAAGGGTGAAGAACGTATTTTAATTCCATCCCCAAAAGTTAAAACATATGACCTTAAACCAGAAATGTCTGCCCCAGAATTAACGCAAGCCGTGAAGGGTGCAATTGAATCCCAAAAATTTGATTTGATCGTGGTGAACTATGCCAACCCAGATATGGTCGGCCATACAGGTAATTTAAAAGCCAGTATTAAGGCTGTTGAAGTGGTCGATAAATGCTTAGGGGATTTGGTAAACAGCACTTTAAATCAAAACGGGAATTTTATTATTACGGCCGATCATGGTAATATAGAACAGTTAAAAGATCTTGACGAAGACCAGCCCCATACAGCCCATACAACAAATTTTGTTCCTTTTATGCTTATTAACAAAGGCATAAATGAATTAACAGATACAGGCAGTTTAATGGATATTACACCCACCATTTTAAAACTAATGAATATTGAAAAACCTATTGAAATGACAGGAAAGTCACTCATAATAGAAAAATGAAAATTCTTTTTATACTTATTACAATTCTTACATCAAGTTATGTGCAGGCACAAGATACGCAAGCCCTTCAAAAGCAGCTGGCAAGAATGGCTGGGCAATGCCAACAACAGCAAGAAAAAATCAATCAAGAAGAAAAAAAGATAAAAGAGCTGGAAGAGGCAAGGTTTCAAAAAACAGAAGCTTTGAAAAAATCCCAAAAACAAATCGACAAATACATAATTATTTTACAAAAAATGAAAGCGGCACAGCCGACAGCCATATTTAATCCAAAAATGTCGCCTCAGAAATTGGTCCATTCCCTTATGGTGGTTAATCGCTTTTTGAATAATATATCATCAACGGCAACCTATCTAAAAACTGAGGTAAAAAAGCTAGCTGAAGTTGAAGGCCAAATTGAAAAAAATAAAGAAAAATTATTAAAAGATTTACAGACCTACAATAAAAAATATTTAGAAATCGAAAAATCTTTGAAACAAAGAAAGATTGCCATTCGTAAAGAAATAAAGCGCCGGGCCCATATTGAAAAAAGGGTTAACCGACTTGCTTCCCAATCCATGAGCCTTCATGACTTGATCCGTAAATTAGAAAGAGAAGAAAAAGAGAGCCCTAAAAAAGCCAAAAGAGGGCAAAAAACACTTGATGCGCGTAGACTAAATAATTATGGAAAATATCAAGCATCACCCGTTTCTGGAACGGTTGTTTCAACCTTTGGGCAAAAACATAAAATGGATGCAGAGGGTAGTGGTGCTGTATACAGTACACGAAAAAACAGCCATGTTTCTTCTCCTGTTCATGGACAAGTTGTTTATGCAGGTGATTTTAGAGGCTATAAACAAATTTTGATTATTGCCCATGATAACGGATATCATACGCTTTTGACTGGTTTGCAAGAGGTTAACGTATCGGTTGGACAAACTGTTTTAGCAGGGGAGCCAGTGGGTATAATGGGCTCAGCAAGCCCAGAATTTTTATACCTAGAGCTTAGAAAAAATGGGAAACCAGTAAACCCTTATAAATGGATGAATGCATGATGAAAACATTATTAATATTTCTGACTATGGTCATAGGGCAAAATTCTGTAGCTGTTGGTGAAGCTTCTGCTAAAGAAAAAGATGCGTCAAATGAAACATACCATTTATTGAATATGTTTAGTGAGGCATTTAGATATGCACGCAGCCAATATGTTAGCCCTGTTTCTGACCAAAAACTTATTGAATCTGCAATTGAAGGCATGCTGAGTTCTCTAGACCCACATTCTGGTTATATCAGTCAAGACCATTACCAAGAACTTTTAACTGATATAAAAGGTGAGTTTGGAGGAATTGGAATAGAGTTTACCTTAAAAAATGGCGTTCCAACGATCATAGCAACAATTGATGGCACACCTGCAAATAAAGCTGGTTTAAAAAGTGGTGATGTAATTCTTGCGATCAATAAAATTTCAACGCAAAGTCTGTCGATGCTAGATTTAGCAGAAATGCTTAGGGGGCAAGCAAAAGAACCGGTTGATCTTAAAATAGGTAGAACAGGGGAAGATCCAATTAATGTCACATTGAAACGTGAAAAAATCCAAGTTAAAGATGTGATTTATGAACTGCAAGGAAATATTGGGTATATACGCATTTCCAACTTTTGGGGGGAACACGTTAAAAAGCAAGTTTTAAGTGCAATCCAAGATTTAAAGAAAAAATCTAAGGAAGGTTTGTCTGGCTTAATTCTTGATTTAAGGAATAATCCAGGAGGCCTTTTAGAACAAGCAATAGAAGTTTCAGATTTGTTTTTAAACAAAGGCACCATCGTCACAGTTCAAGCACGAAAAACCAAAGACACAGTTGTCCATAAGGCAACACCAGGGGACATATGTAACAATATTCCTATTGTTGCTTTGATTGATGAAGGAACAGCATCATCAGCAGAAATTGTTGCAGGGGCCCTTCATGATAATGAGCGCGCCATATTACTTGGTGCCCCAAGCTTTGGAAAAGGGACAGTACAGTTTGTATTGCCATTATCTCCGGGCTATACGGCAGTTCGTCTAACGACAGCTTTGTACTTAACACCTAAAGGTCATTCTATCCAAGCTGATGGAATCATTCCTGATATCCATGTAAAAAAAGCAACAATTAAAACAGAGGCTGAAGCCCGAGAAATTGAACGAGATGCCTATAGGGCAATTAAGGCTAAAACAAGGAAAAGAGACCAATATAAACTTTCAAATAAGCTGAATGAAGATTACCAGTTGATGAGAGCCCACGATGTGTTGAAGGCTCTGGACTTTTTTGAAAAACGACAAAGAAACCTAAAAAGCCCATGAAAACAATAAAGATCATCGCAGATAATATTATTTTTAAGGCTATTGAGCACTTTTTTTCAAAGCAATATCAATGTGTAAACAAAGATAACCCTGATGCAAATATTATTCTTATAGATGATTCATTTCATAACCAAGCAAGGGAAATTCATAAACAGCATCCCAAGGCGCCTATGGTTATGCTTGTGGAAAAGGGTGAAACCCAGGTTGATATTCCATCCTTTGCTAAAGTCATAGAAAAACCTTTGAAGATGAAGGATTTGAAAGAGTTAATAGAAAACCTTGTTATTGTTGTGGTTGTGCTTGGACCTTTTAGAATTTATCCAAAAACACGTCAAATGGTCTGCATTGAAACGGATGAAAAGATTCCGTTAACAGAAAAGGAAATAGAAATTATTTTATTTCTAAGAAACAAAGCAGGGAAAGTTGTGTCAAAAGAAGAACTTTTATCCAGTATATGGCAATATCATCCTGACATCACTACCCACACCCTGGAAACACATGTTTATCGTCTGCGTAAAAAACTTGAAAGCTATGGAATTACAGATTTTCTTGTTACTAAAGAGTGTGGATATTCCCTAGAAGCTTAAAAAAATTAAGATATAATCCTTGCCTTTTTTCCTGAATCTGAAACCAATTCTTTGTTTTCACTTTTGCTTTTATTTGCAGTTTCAATACGCATTAAGGCCAGCCCTTTTTCTTGGCAGGATGTTCGCATACGCCCTGCTTTGGCACCTTCTAAAAATAAGGTTTCGTCTGGCTTAGCAGGAATTTCATCAAATTCAAGAATCATTAATGTCTTTCTGATAAGACCGCGATGTTTTGTTCTGGCCATTAACTCTTGCCCTAAATAACACCCTTTGTCCCAATCAATTGCATGTAACTCGTCTAAACGATTTTCTAAGATAATGGCTTTATCAACTGGCATATCTCTTGACCCATCGGGGATACGCAAACTGATGCGTTTTGCATCGTAACCCTCCATTGTTCCTGGGGAATTAATCTTTTCTGGGCTTAGGATAAGACCGCCCATTCTTTTGTCGCGGGGATCTAAAAAGCTTATGTGATTTTCTTCCTGGCTGGTTGAGGTCTGTTCCATAAACAGGTCGGCATAAACAGACCATGATTCAAGAAGTTCAATTTGCACATCTGACCGTAATTTATAAATTTTCAATTTTTTAATGAAATCTTCTATTCCAGTTTTTTCCGGGGTCAGATAAAAGGCTTCATTGATTTTACAAATAAAAAAATCAAATAGAAATTTGCCCTGTGCAGAAAGGAAAGCTGTATATATTGGGGCTTTATCAACTTTATTAATATCATTTGTAATCAGCCCTTGAAGAAATGAATATTTATCTGTTCCTTCAACTTTTACAATTTTTCTGTTTTTTAGATCAATTATCATTGACGCCTTCACAATTTCTAAACAATATATGGCTATGAGAATTTTATTTATAACATCAACTTATCTTGGGGATGCCATAATATCAAGTGGCATCTTGAATGAAACCATAAAGAAATACCCAAAGGCCAAGTTTACTGTTGTTTCTGGTAATGCCCCTGCACCCTTATTTAAAAACTTTCCCCAAGTTGAAAGGGTTATCCCTTTGGCAAAAAAGAAATTTTCAATGCACTGGATTGATTTATGGTTTAGGTGCTTATTAACTAAATGGGATATTATTATTGATGTCAGAGGAACTGGGATCAGTTATTTTTTATACACAAAAAAAAGATATATTTGGCAATCTAAGAACGCCCAGAAAATTAAGGTGCGCCAGCTTGCGGAATGGATGGGGTTGAAAACTACACCTGAAAATAAAATTTGGGTCGGTAAAGAAGATTTATCCAAAGCCAAAGAATTAATAGGAACATCAAAAGTTATTTGCATTTCTCCTGCAGCAAACTGGGATAAAAAGTGCTGGCCTTTAAATTATTTTTCAGAATTATGTGCGGATTTAATATCAAAAAAAGGGCTTTTTCCAGGCTATAAAATTGCTGTTTTTGGGGCGCCCAATCAAAGGCAAGAACTACAGCCTTTGTTTGATCAACTTCCTGAAGCAGAAGATTTGGTGGGAAAAGTTAACTTACCTACTATTGCAGCTTATTTTAGTTTGTCAGAACTTTTTATAGGAAATGATTCAGGGTTAATGCATTTAGCAGCCTCAATGGAAACAAAGACACTTGGATTGTTTGGGCCTTCGCCAGAAAATATATACGGGCCCTGGGGTAAAAATGCCACCTTTGTAAGGACTCCAGAAGATTTTCCTGAGTCTATGGACAAAGCCCGAAAGGGCCTAGAGGTAATGAAATCTTTAAAAGTTTCTGTGGTTAAAAAGGCTGTAGAAAAACTTGTTTCTTAGTATGGGATAATAATAAATATATCTTGAATTTCATGTTTATTGTTAAAATTCAAAGAATCCCCGGATTTTGTTTCGTTTGACCCCTTAATGTTTGTATAATTTTCAACATTAAGACGTAAAACATTTTTTTCTTCATCATACAAAAGGTCTGTTAAAAGCACGTATATGTGGTTTAACTTCCCGCTTTTTTCTTGAAAAATTATCTTGATGACTACCTGCTTTTTTTGAATAGAATTTAATGAATCTATTTGATCAAGAAAGGCTTTCAAAGGTATTGATTTAACAGCTTCAGAAGGTTTTTCATTTGAAACAAACTGAATAGAAGGATGGGGGTCTTTAATATAAACTTGGAATTTTTTACCTTCCTCAGTTTTGAAAAAATGACTGTTATTTGATTGAATAACATATGTTCTTGCAGGGGCATCTGTATATTCGGCAACTGAGTATCCCAAAATAAAGGCGGCTAGTGATATAATAAGTAGTGTTAATATTTTCATAATGTTACAGTCCCATATTTCTAGTTTGTATTAGTTTTTACACGGTTTGAATGTTTCAACAATCGTTTGTAAGTCATCAAATCCACCAATGTGCGTATCGCCCACAAAAATCTGAGGGACAGTTTTCCGGCCTTTGGATTTTTTGATCATTTCAGCCTTAAGTTTTACATTATCTGAAATATCAATTTCTGCATAATCAATATCATGCACTGACAACAAATCTTTTGCACCATGACAGTAAGGGCAAGTTGCCTTGGTGTACACTTGTAAGATAGAATCTGTTTTTTTATTTAAAAATTTTGAAATAATTGGGGTGCCGCCCTTACAGGCACTTAAAGATCCCCGGTATTCCCCAGATAAATATCCCAAAGAAAAAACAATTAGGGAACCAGATAAAGCTATTAGGACTTTCATTTTATGCTTTCAAAATTTTATCTAATTCACCAGAATCATGCTTTTCTTTTAAGTCATCAAAACCGCCTACGTGCGTGTCCCCTATAAAAATTTGAGGTACCGTTTTTTGACCATTGGCTTTTTTGATCATTTCCTGCTGAAGATCTGTGTCTGTGGTAATATCAATTTCTTCAAATTCAAGTTCACGAGACTCCAAAAGCATTTTTGCACGCATGCAAAATGGACAATAATCTTTTGAATAAATAATGATTTTAGGGTGTGCCATAGAAGTACCTCATATAATTAAAGTGGATTTCGCGATTACCAATACTTTAACTTTCTTCGCATTTGCTGTCAAAAGGACTTTTGAACATTCATTAAGGGTAGCCCCAGACGCCATAACGTCATCAATCAATAAAACTGTTTTACCAGCAATAGAATTTTTTTCTTTATCAGCAAGGGTAAATGCAGATTGTACATTTCTTAAGCGGGCTTTTTTACCATAATTCCCTTGGGAAGCAGTGCGTCTATTGCGCAGTAAAAGATTTGTCTGTAGAGGGATCTGGCAATTTTTTGCAATATATTTTGCCAGTAAAGAGGCTTGATTATACCCCCTTTTTAAAAGCCGTGACCAATGCAATGGAACAGGGATAATAATATCCGTATCTTGAATATAATTTGAATGGTGCATGCAGGCTTTGCTACTTAGATTTGATGCAAGGTGTGTGGCATTGCCATGTTTTAGACCTAAAATAAGATGTCTTGCAAGACCCTTATATTTAAACAAAGCTCGTGTCTGTGAAAATTTAGGGGGCGTCTGCTGGCATTTACCGCAAGTATAAAGTTCCTCTGAAATGCCTGAAATGTCCAAAGGTTCGGCGCAATTGTCACAAAATGGATGGACTATAAATTCAAGGCTTTTCCAACACTTGGGACAAATATCGTGATCTTGATCAACAGGTGTATGGCAGCCTGGACATGTAGGGGGAATAATAGTATTTAGAAATTTTTTTATAAGCCTTTGCGTCATTTTATTAGTTTTAAATTTACAGACTTTATTTGATTGTGTCGCTTTTTAATAATCTTAAATTCAACTTCATAAAATCTAAAGACCTGACCTTCTTTTGGAATTTCACGACTTTCATTTATAATTAATCCTGCAACGGTACTGACATCATCATCGGGTATGTTTAAGTCTAGCAGTCGATTAATATGGCGAATACCAGTTGTGCCTTCCATTGTATATGATCCGTCTTTTTCTTTTTGAATTTCATCGACGGCCTTGTCATGTTCATCCGTAATTTCCCCAACAATTTCTTCTAGAATATCTTCAAGAGTAATAATCCCCTGAATACTTCCGTATTCATCAATAACAATTGATAAATGCTGCTTTTTTTTGCGAAAAGCATTCATTTGATGGGGCAAAGGGGTTGATTCCGGTACAAACCAAGGGTCACTACAAACTTCTTTTAAATCAAACTTTTCATTTTTTTCATAAGCTTTTATAAAAGTTTTGATATGCAAAATTCCTGTGATGTTATCAGGTTTTCCTTCCCATACTGGAAGGCGGCTATAGGGGCTTTTTAAGATTTGTTTTTTGATGTCTTTTAAACTTTTATCACTTGAAATTGTTTCAACATCATTGCGAGGAACCATGATTTCACCAACTGTAATAGAAGACAAATCCAAAACACCATGTAGCATGTTTTTTTCCCCTTCATGCCGTAGATTACTGAATGCATCAATGGCGCCCCGCAATTCCTCTTGTGGGGAATCCCAAGTATTTTTCCCCCCAATATTAACCCCAAATACTTTCCAGAAATTTTCAGATAAATATCGAATGATATAGGTTATAGGGTTCAAGATTCTTATAATATGAATCATTGCAGAAGATACAAATAAACCCACTTTTTGTGGACTGTGGATTGCAAGCATTTTAGGCATCACCTCTGCAAAAATAAGAATTAATACAGTCATAACTGCTGTGGCAATACCAATTCCAGAATCTTCAAACAAGGTAATGAAAACACTTGTTGCCAAAGAAGTTGCCAAGATATTCACCAAGTTGTTCCCAAGCAATATTGACCCGATGACTTTTCCCATCTGGCTATTGAGGTGCTTTAAAATTGCCGCTTTGGGCAATTTTTTTTGAATCATGTTTTGTATTTGGGTTTTTGATATGGCTGTCAATGCTGTTTCAGATGCAGAAAAAAATGCAGAACAGCATAGTAAAACAAATATGGTTATAAATATAAAAATCATTGCTGTGGAATTCCTTGTTGCTTCATTAAGGTCTATTTGGTACCTATTAATTGTATTTTAAAAGTTTAAACCTTTTATTCTTCATACTATACTATAAACATAAGCATTAATGCATTCTAAAGGAAAAAAATGGCAAAAGTTTTAGTTATCGGTGCAGGCGCATGGGGAACAGCCTTGGCGGTTGTGGCCCAAAAAGCAGGATCTAATGTAACTATCTGGGGGCGCCCTTTGGATGGTGTGGATCAAATCAATACATCGCACCAAGTTAAAAACTTGCCAGGCATTACCCTAAATTCATCGATTAAGGCGACAAGTGATATGTCAGTTGCAAAAGAAGCCGATATTATTATTCTTGCTGTACCTTCCCAAGCCCTAAGATCTGTTCTAGAAGTTTTTAAATTACACATCGACCCTAAAAAAAGTACGTTGGTCATTGCCTGTAAAGGTATTGAGAAAAAAACATCAAAGTTAATGAGTGAGGTTATTGAAGAAATCATTCCAAAATCAACTATTGCCGCCATTTCTGGCCCTAACTTTGCATCAGAAGTTGCCCAAACATTGCCAGCAGCAGCCACCTTGGCCTGTGCTGATATAAAAGCCCGTGATAAAGTTTTGGATGCACTTGGGTATACCAATTTCAGGCTTTATTTAAGCGATGATATTATTGGTGTCCAAGTTGGGGGTGCCTTGAAAAATGTTATTGCCATTGCAACTGGAACAGCCGCAGGGCGTGGCATGGGGGATAATACTATTGCTTTTATTATCACACGCGGCCTTGCTGAAATATCCCGCCTGGGGGTAAAAAAGAAAGCAAAAGCCGATACTTTTTATGGCCTTTCAGGGATTGGTGACTTGATGTTAACTTGTATGAGTAGCCAGTCCAGAAATTATAAACTTGGACGCTCTATTGGCAGAGGTGCCGAAATTAGTGACATTCTTGATAGCACAAAAATGACTGTTGAAGGGTTTCACACGGCGGATTCAATCATGGAATTGGCTAAAAAATTAAAAGTAGATATGCCGATTTGCCAAATGGTTTACAGTATTCTATATGATAGGAAAACGGTAAATGAAGCAATTAACACCCTTCTAACCCGTCCAGTTCGCAAAGAATAGATCGCCTTTGTGAGATTATCGCTGGGCTATGGTTGATGACATTAACAGGTTCTTTGCCTTAAATTACCCAACACCCTCCATTTATATTTATGGGCATTGTCTGCCGCGCCCCTACACTGTGCTTGTCCGACTTGCCTTGTCCGACTTGGCCGGGCAATCCATAAGTCAGGAGTAATCAAAATGCTTAATAAGGAGTAGCACAAAGGACCCCCGGTCAAGCCGTGGGATGACAATGAGGATGGGGCTGAAGTGTGGACCACCGCGCATCCTATCCGCCGTCGCGCTTCGCGCTTTGATGAGACAAGTGGGGTGGG
>CAYGKW010000007.1:0-58824 GCA_964350815.1 uncultured Rhizobiaceae bacterium
GAATGAAGTTTGCTGGTAAATGTTACTGGACCCCGTGTCAAGCACGGGGCGACAATAAAGGATGGGCAGTAATCTTTATCTATTTCCACCGCCGTCATTGCGAGTGCCTGTAAGGCACGTGGCAATCCACCTTTTAACGTTCCATGGATCGCCGCGCATCCTTTGGATGCTCGCGATGACGGCAGGAAAGGATTCCGGACCAAGTGAACAGCATTAAATTAAAAAATGACCAAGGCTTTGACACAGTAAACCCATTTAATCTATCGCGTCATTGCGAGTGCCTGTAAGGCACGTGGCAATCCACCTTTTAACGTTCCATGGATCTCCGCGCCCCAAAGGGGCTCGCGATGACGGAAAAAGAAGGTTTAATTATATACTATCATGTCATATGGTTTATGGATCGCCTCGCATCCCTTTGGATGCTCGCGATGACGGAAGGAATGAAGTTTGCTGGCAAATGTTACTGGACCCCGTGTCAAGCACGGGGCGACAAGTGGGGTGGGCAGTAATCTTTATCTATTTCCACTACCGTCATTGCGAGTGCCTTTGAGGCACGTGGCAATCCACCTTTTAACGTTTCATGGATCGCCCGCCGCGCCCCAAAGGGGCTCGCGATGACGGCAATGACAATTGGAAACATAAAAATGTAAAAGGAAGTGTGAAATCCCAGACCCAAATTCAGCATCCGGAATAATAATTGTCAGAACTTAGAATGACAAAATTATCGTGCCTTTTTAATCGTTTTTTCCAAGATTTTAAAAGCCAATTCATTCCCAGTAATAACAGATCCGTCATAAACGGGATTGGCTTTTTTGTTATAGGCCGAAATGTATCCGCCTGCTTCTTGAATAAGAATTAACCCAGAGGCAATATCCCAAGGAGTTAATCCTTCATGAAAAAATCCATCAAATCTTCCGGCGGCAACATAGGCCAAATTTAAACATGCAGATCCAGTCGTTCGGATTCCTGTGGATATTTCAGTTATGTCTTGGCAAACTTTTTTAAAGTCGTTGTAATCTTGCTTGGGCTTATGGGGACGCCCTGTTGCAAACAAAAGATCTTCTGAATTTTGGCGGCCTGAAACACGAAGACGTTCATTATTAACGTAGGCCCCTATACCCTCAGCAGCCCAAAACATATCATCATGAATAGGATCATAAATAATACCTGCAACAATCTTACCGCGCTTTTCGTGGGCAATGCTGATTGCAAAATGCGGAATACCATGTAGGAAGTTTGTCGTGCCATCCAAGGGGTCAACAATCCATTTATTTTCTGGATCTTTCCCTTCAATTTCCCCTGATTCTTCCATTAAAAGACAAAATTCAGGTCTGGCTTTTTCCAACTCTTCTCGAATAATATTTTCTGCATTTCTATCTGCACTTGTAACAAAATCCCCAGGCCCTTTTTTTGAAACCTGTAAACGTTCAACTTCTTTAAAATCTTTTAAAAGTTTTGATCCTGCTTTATACGCAGCAGCAACCATTACGTTGATACTTGGGGATCTTGTTGTTAGGCGTCTTTGATACATTATTTTGCTTTCTCTACGTAGGATCCATCAGCTGTATTTACAACAACCTTTGTGTCTGATTCAATATGGGGAGGAACCATAATTCTGCGACCATTTTCCAGTACCGCAGGCTTATAGGATGATGAGGCCGTTTGACCTTTTACAACACCGTCTGCTTCGACAATATTCATAATAATTGTATCTGGCAATTCAACACTTATGGGGCTTCCTTCATGCATACATACTTTAACAATCATGCCTTCTTGAAGGAAATCGGCAGGTTCCCCAACCATTTCTTTGTTAATTTCAACTTGGTCATATGTACTTATATCCATGAAAGTACAGTTGGTACCATCTTCGAATAAAAATTGATGATCGGATTCATCAAAATAAACACGTTCAATGTCTTCGCTGGAACGAAACCGTTCGTTTAATTTTGTGCCATCCTGCAGCCCCTTTAATTCGGCTTGTACGTAGGCACCGCCTTTTCCAGGTTGTGTATGTTGAATTTTAACGACAACCCATAATTTATCTTTGTGCTTAACAGTATTTCCTGGGCGAATTGTATTGGCGTTTACTTTCATTTAAGAATTCCTTGTAAATTTCTAGGTATAACTTAGTCCTATGACTTATATATGTCTATCATTTTATTAAGCAAGTCTAAGGCTTCGTGATGGGGGCGTTGAAAAGCATTTCGTCCGATGATAGATCCAAAACCTTTACCATCTTTGATGGCTTGGGTATCTTCAAGAACGGATTCAGTTCCTTTGGAAGACCCACCGGAAAAGATCACAATACGACGTCCGTTAAAACAACATTTTCTGACATACTTAACGCGGTCTGCCAAGGTATCCAGTTTTATTTCTGCTGCTTGGAGGGCTTCGCGATCAGCATCATTTTCAATATGCCCAGTTGGCAATTTTACTTTGATAATATGGGCCCCAAGTAAGGCCGCCATGTGCGCGCCGTAACTAACAACATCGATGGCTGTTTCGCCTTTTGTTGATATATTCCCGCGGGGGTATGACCATATAACTGTAAAAAGTCCCGCGGCTTTGGCTTCTTGGGATAAATACTGAATTTGTTCCATCATTTCATACGTGTAGTCAGACCCAGGGTAAATCGTGAAACCAATTCCTGCACATCCCAAGCGTACGGCATCTTCAACTGATGCCGTGATGGCTTGGTGATAAATGGCTGAATCAACCAGGCTGTTTGCACTGTTCATTTTTAAAATGGTGGGAATTTGTCCGGCAAAAGTTTTGGTACCGGCCTCAAGTGCACCAAGGGGTGCGGCATAAGCAGATAAACCTGATTCAATGGCCAATTTGAAATGATAATGCGGATCATAGGCATTCGGGTTGCACGCAAAACTGCGGCTGGGTCCATGTTCAAATCCTTGATCAACCGGTAGGATAATAAGTTTTCCTGTTCCCCCTAGGGCCCCGTGCATTAAAACCTTTTCAAGGTTCTTCAGGGTTTCTTTGTTGTCACTTTCGTAGTTACCAAGAATTGATTTAATAGTTTGGGATATTTTCATTGAATTCCTTTTGTCATTTATTACATGTATAATACCGTAGGAAGGCCTTAAATTGCAATTGCAAAGACGATAAAATAAAGGTATTTTCTTCCAGTAAAGGATATGAGGACAGTATGACCATAAGCACCGCAGAAATACGTAAAATTTTCTTAAACTATTTCAAAGAAAATGGGCACGAAGTTGTCGCATCAAGCCCGTTGGTGCCCCATAATGATCCAACCTTAATGTTTACAAATGCTGGTATGAATCAATTCAAGAACGTTTTTACAGGTCTTGAAACCCGTCCTTACAAACGTGCGGCGACCTCGCAAAAATGTATTCGCGCTGGGGGAAAGCATAATGATCTTGAAAATGTTGGTTATACCGCGCGTCATCATACATTCTTTGAAATGCTGGGGAACTTTTCCTTTGGGGATTATTTTAAAGAACATGCCATTGAATTTGCCTGGAATTTAATTACAAAACAATATGGACTATCCAAAGATAAATTATGCGTGACAGTCTTTCATGAAGATGACGAGGCCGTTACTTTATGGAAAAAAATTGCTGGGTTTTCAGATGATAAAATCATTCGTATTGCGACATCTGATAACTTTTGGTCTATGGGGGATACAGGTCCGTGTGGTCCTTGTTCTGAAATTTTTTATGACCATGGGGCGCATATTCCAGGGGGCCCTCCGGGATCACCTGATGAGGACGGTGATCGCTTTGTTGAAATTTGGAATTTGGTTTTCATGCAATATGAAAAAATGCCAGACGGCAATATGGTGAATTTGCCCAACCCTTGTATTGATACTGGGATGGGAATTGAACGCTTATCAGCCATTTTGCAAGGTGTGCACAATAACTATGATACTGATATTTTCCAAGATATTATTAATGTGGCGGCTGATAAAGCCAAGGCTGATCCAAAAAGTGATCAAATCACATCTTTGCGTGTGATTGCCGATCACCTACGTTCTTGCAGTTTTTTGGTGGCAGATGGGGTTTTGCCTTCCAATGAAGGACGCGGATATGTATTGCGTCGCATCATGCGCCGCGCCATGCGTCATGCCCATATTTTGGGGTGTAAAGATGCGTTGATGTGGCAACTGGTTCCAACATTACTTGAAAAAATGGGGACAGCATATCCAGAACTTGGCCGCGCCGAAGAACTTATTAAAGTGACCTTGAAAACAGAAGAAGAACGTTTCCAAAAAACATTGGGCACAGGGATGCGTTTACTGGAACAAGAATCAACAAAAGTTGCAGATAAAGGAATATTGGCTGGGGAAGTCGCGTTTAAATTATATGATACCTATGGTTTTCCTTTGGACTTAACCCAGGATATTTTGCGCAATGAAAATAAGTTGGTTGATATGGAAGGCTTTGCAGAATGCATGAAAGCCCAACGTGCTGCAGCGCGCGCATCATGGTCTGGTTCTGGGGAACAAAAAGATGATGATTTATGGTTTGATATTCGCGAAAAAGTTGGCGCAACTGATTTCTTAGGGTACCAAACAGAATCTGCTGAGGGGCAAACAGTGGCCTTGGTTCAAAACGGGAAACAAGTAACCGAAGTTGCCTCAGGCGATGTTTTTGTTGTGACAAACCAAACCCCATTTTACGGGGAATCTGGGGGTCAGATGGGGGACGCGGGTGTCTTAATTTCAGATAATGCAAAATTGGAAGTCACAGATACTTTGAAAGTTGTTGGAAATTTACATGTGCATAAGGCAACCCTTTTAAAGGGAACTTTGAAATCTGGGGATGCTTTGCAAATGTATGTGGAGGGGGATCGCCGTCGCAAGTTGCGGGCGAATCACTCTGCCACCCATATATTGCACGAAGCCTTGCGCCGCCGTTTGGGGAAAAGCGTGACACAAAAAGGATCATTGGTTAGTCCTGACCGTCTGCGTTTTGACTTTAGTTATCCAAGTGCTTTGACAGAAGAAGATTTACGCGTTGTTGAAAAAGATGTGAACCATCAAATTCGCATGAATAATGAAGTTATGACAAAAGTGATGCATCCAGATGATGCCGTTAAGGCCGGGGCAATGGCATTGTTTGGGGAAAAATATGGCGACGAAGTGCGTGTTGTTTCCATGGGCGCACCGGAAGAAGAAAAAGTATTTTCCACAGAATTATGTGGGGGCACGCACGTTGCCAGGTTGGGTGATATTGGGTTCTTTAAAATTGTTAGTGAAAGTTCTGTATCATCAGGGGTCAGGCGTATCGAAGCCGTTACCCGTGAAGAAGCAGAAAATTTGGCAGCAGACAATCAAGATATTTTAAATAATCTTGCCCGCGTTTTAAAAGTAAGTCCGGGGCAGGTAAAATCCCGTGTGGAATCTTTGATTGAAGATCGTAAAAAATTGGAAAAAGAAATCCAAAATGCAAGACAGCAAGCTTTTTCAACGGGGAAATCAGATGAAGGCGATATCGAAGAAATCGCAGGTACAAAAATATATGCAAAATCATTAAAGGATGTGCCGGCAAAAGATTTACGTCCCATGGTGGATGCGTTGAAAAAGAAATTGGGGTCTGCTGTTATTCTTTTGATTGCTGAAAATGAAGACAAAGTTGCGGCAACAGTTGGGGTAACAGAAGATTTATTGGATCGCTTTGATGCCAAGAAATTAATTACGGTTGTGAGCGAAGCGCTGGGAAGTCAAGGCGGCGGTGGCCGTCCAGATATGGCCCAATGTGGTGGGAATGATGTAACTGCAACCGCAGCTGCAATCACATCATTTAAGAAATACTTTTAAACCCTTAAGGTATTTGCAAAGCTTGAACTGTTTTCATCCAGTATTTGTTTCTTGAACACCAATCCCAAGTGGTGCATACGACGTTATTTCCAACAGCAAGATCGGCACAGGCTTTGGTGAATTTGAACTTAATACTACTCATTTTCTTTGCATCGATATGGCTTCCACGGGCCAGCCATTTTTTGACCTTTTCAATCCCCCGTATTAAGGAAATATGTGGATTGGCTGGAAGAATTTCATTCAATCTTTGCCCTGAATGATCAGGACTGATAACTAAAACCCCAAAATTTCCAAAATCAGGAGAATAAGCATCAGTTGAAAACTCAACTGTACTCATTCTAGACAGATATTCACAAAGTTTAGGTTTAATTTCATTTGTTATCATTGGGCCTCGTGCAGGACCTGCCGGCGGAAGGGCCCCTGACAAAGTTATGGCATTTAACGTTAAGTGGTAATTTGCAGGGTCTACTAAGGCCGCCAATATTTTATCATCATCAGATATGATGGCCCCCCGGATATTTGATGCTGTGTTACTGTCTACAACAGCCCGGGTATACAAGTTCGCGCCTGCCCCATGGGATTCAATACTAAGAAGTTGTGCAAATAAAAGTGTGAATAATATTTTTAATTTCATGATGCCTACCTATTTTTTTATTTAACAATACTTGAATTAAAAATAAAAAGATAGATACTTTTGCCATCCCTATATTTGCGATATGATGCAGGAATGAAGATAAATTCAAAAAGTTTACCGTATATATCCATTGGGATTTTATTTTTTCTATCCACAATTATTTTGTGGCCAGGGGTGATGCGTCCAGACAGTGTGACGCAATTCCAACAGGCCCTGCAGGGGAATTATTCAGATCATCATCCCCCTTTGATGGCTTTTTATTGGGGGCTTTTAAATGCCATATATCCTGGGTCCGGTCTTTTATTAACAACACAAATGTTATTATTATGGGGGGCATCCTTCCTTTTTGTGCGGCTTTTTAAAGAGTCTAAATTAAAATGGTATTACGTTTTTATCCCATTGTGGCCGCCCATTTTTGGGTATGCTTTTTTTATACTTAAAGACGTAGGTTTTACCCTGTGCTTTTTAATGGCTGTTGCAATTTTGGCGTGCCATGATCTGAAAAATAAAAGACTTTCTGTATGGATGAATGCTGTTTTATTTATTCTTTTATTTTATGGAACAGCTGTTAAATTCCAGGCGAAATTTATTCTGCCTTTTGTTGTTTTGTGGTGGTCTGTTTTGCAAAATAATGAAAATATATTTCAAGGAATATTAAAGTTTGTTTTGACAGGGGCCTTATTTTTTATTGCCATTTCTGGATTTGAAAGGTATTTGAATACGAAACAAGAACACACATGGCAATATGTAAAGTTATATGATTTGGCTGGCATCAGTTTGGATATTAATGAAAATATTATTCCCCAAAGTCATATTGGCACACCAGATTTTACCTTGGAAAAATTACGCAAAGTATATGAAACCGATCGGGTGGATAGTATGGTTTTTGTGGGCAATCCGACGGTATTAAAACGCGGGGCAAATGAACAAGAACGTCAAGATTTGATGTCTATCTGGTATAAATCTTTATGGAATCATCCCTTATCATATCTAAAACACCGGCTTGCAATTTTCAAACATCAGATCAGTAAAAGTATGGTGAAACCCAAAGATGAAATTTTAAGTTATCGTGAAGGTGTGACCCATTCTGTTTTACAAGTCCTTGATTTTTCTGAAAAATTTAAGATTATGGATCTGGCGCGCCTGTTGACATCCTTTGTTTTATATTTGCCAATTTTATTGTTTTATATTTTTTATGGGGCCATCCAATATAGAAAGTCGCCTTATGCCCGGCCTTTATTAATGATGAATTTGGCAGGGGGGGCATTGATTGCAACGTTGTTTATTTTTTCAATGGCATCTGATGCACGATACATTTATTTTACTTCCTGCATGCTGCATTTTTCCCATCCGCTGGCTTATATGACTTGGAAAAACCGGTTTAGGAAATAGCAGCAACAGAAGAATAACTTGACTGTTTATCAGACCCTTTTTCATGATCTAGATTATAAATAGAATCACAATATTCTTTTGCAATATCAACATTATGGGTAATTAGAATTATGGATTTCCCCTTGGCTGTCAGAGATTTTAAATAACGTAAAACTTTGTGCTGATTTGTTTTATGAAGGTTTGATAAAATTTCATCCCCAAAAATATAATCTGGATTTGATATAAGGGCGCGCGCAATATAAACAATGGATTTTTCCCCAGACGATAACGTGGAAATTTCCCTGTCTTTGAATTGAATTAAACCCAAATCAGACATGATATTATTGGCTTTTGTTTGTTTTGATGTTTCAGATTCTTTTGAATTAATAAGGCCTAATTTAATAATATCTTCGACATACAAATCCCAGTGACATATGGAATCTGAAGGAATATAACTTCTTAATTTTGCCAGCCGTTTTGAAGAAATATCAAAAACATTTTTGTTAAAGAAATAAACAGTGCCATCAGTGGGTTTTAGCAAGCCAGAAAGAATGCGAATTAAGGTTGTTTTACCCGTGCCATTTTGACCTGTTATTCCAATAAATTTTCCTGCTGAAAATGTGCCACTAAGATTTTTCATTACGGTAGAATTATTGAATGTCATTTCGATATTATTAAATTCCAGCATATTTTTTCCTATATTTAAAAATCAAGTGTATAAAAAATGGGGCCCCAATTAAGGCTGTCACAACCCCTAGTTTTAATTCAGTGTGCCACAATGGTAGCCTGGTTAATATATCCGCAATTAACACAATTATACCGCCCCCAAGCATGGACGGTATTAAAAGGTTACTGGGTTTTTGTCCAATCCACAACCTAAGCATATGGGGGACAATCAAACCAACAAAACCAATAACCCCAGAAATGGAAACAGAGGCCCCCACACACAAAGCCACACCGATTATTATTTTTTGGTACAGGGATTTTGTTGAATATCCCATGCTTTGCGCTGTCTCTTCGCCTAAAGATAATGCATCCAAACCATGGCGTGTGTACCACAAAACACCCCAACCCAATAAGATAAACGGAAGGCATAATTTTACATGATCCATGTCACGCCCTTCTATCGATCCCAGTAACCAAAAAATAATTTCCAGGGCAGAGTAGGGGTTTTTGGATAAATTCAAAACAACGGATGTAATTGAACTGGTTAGACTGTTAATGGCAATACCCACCAAGATGACGGTATAAATATTAAAATATTTTTTTAAAACAAAATATAAAATGGATGCCGTTAATATTGATCCAACCATTCCTGAAATAGGAATCAAATAAGGAAAATATAAACCTAGGCCTGAACTTATACAAAGAACGGCACCCAAGGCGGCACCAGATGAAATACCAACGATGCCAGATTCGGCAAGGGGGTTGCGCAAAAACCCCTGCAGCACGGCCCCAGATAATCCAAGGCTTCCCCCAACCAGTAGGGCCAGCAGTGTTCTTGGCAGGCGTAATTCTTTTAATATAATAAGGGCAATCTCTTTTCTTTCAGGATCCAGATATAAAGAAAAAATATTAATTTTTCCAATGAATAATGACGCCAAAAATCCAAAACAAGTTAAAGAAAAAAGGGTTATTGTTAGGGTGCGCACATTATTTTTTGGCATCTGCAAAAACCTTTACTAAATCAATGAATGCTTTTGGACAGGCACATACAGTGTAACTTTGGGAAATTGGAATAACAACTGCTTGTGTTACTTTTTCATATTTATGGTATCCCCCGGAAATGAATTTTTTGGAAAGGATTCCAGCTGTAAAAATATAATTAGGGTTTTGAACAATAATTGTTTCAATATCATTATACTGCCACCCTTTATAGGTATTTAGATTTTTAAATCCAGCCAAGGACATTGCATTATTAACCAGGGTTTCTTGTCCTGGACTTGATCCGGCTGTTCCAATATAAAGTGCCGTCTTTTTTGGGATTTTTATATCCTTAAGTGATTGTAATTTCATAATAATTTCATTATCACTGTGGGTAAGGTCTTTTATCTTTTTGGCCCACAATATAAGTTGGTCAAGGGTTTTTATGGTCGGAATGATAATCACTTTTATACCCTTTTTTTTCAAAATCTTTTTTACAGATCCCCCCATATGATCTGTTGCAATAACAGTTTTTATATTTCTTGATATAAGGTTTTCAATGGAAGGCATATCAGTGGCATAGTCTTTTGCATTTTCATAATAGTATGAAATTGAAGAATCTTTTGATAAAGGCGTTAAAAATTCAACTTGTTCTGGCTTTGCAAAAGTCATTAGCCATTGATCTGCACACAAATCAAAACTGGTAATTTTTGCAAATGTTAAATTTGATATAATCAGTAAATTAAAAAGTAAGAATCGTACCAATATACACCTCCCTTCTTGGGGATCTAAATCCTTCAACAGCTATATTTTTTTCATCAAAAATATTGTTCATTTTTAAATATATTTGCGCAGACTTACTTAAGTGTTTTGTCAAATTGAAATCAAAAATTGTGTAATTATTCAAGATAACCTCCTGACCATATAAGGATGATTTTCGGTTGCTTATCCAACGTGCAGATACTTGGCTGTCTATATCATCTTTAATATTCCAATTAAGAATGCCATTTATTTTATGACGTGGAATACTGGATGCAACGCCCGTTTGGCTTCGATCAAAATTTGTTAATGTATACCCAACAGAAAAATCAATGCCCTGACCAAGATTTATAATTTGGTTGAAATCAATACCGTTAATGCGGGTTGTTCCCCTGACATTTCTTGATTTGTATTTTCCATTTCTTTGTTGCTGCCCCGCAATAAAATTCTTTGTTTTTGATTGATAAAAACTAAGATGAATTTCATAATTTTCAGTAATGTGTGTTTTAATTCCGGTTTCAATTGATGCAGATTTTTCTGGATTTAAATTTTGATTCGGTTCTGTGAAACTGCTTTCATAATAAAGGTCATATAAGTTCGGAGGGGTGAAACCTGTGCGGTAAGATAAGAAAACGGTTGATTTTTCATGGTGATAACTGATTCCTGATGAATAAGTCTGGTGATTATCATACAGTTTATGATGATCATTGCGTGCGCCAAGATCTATGTATAAATTCTGAAAAATCATATAGTTATACAATACAGATGTTCCAAAATTTCTGATTTCTTTATTAAAATGGCCGTCTTGTTTTAATCTGTCGTGATCCCCTGACACTAGGAAATGAATATCTGAATTTTTAACACCGTGATAGGTAAAATTATAGGTACCAAAATGTTTTGTATGGTCGTTGAATGAATTACCGGGATTATTTGAAAAATCATTAAAGCGCGCCATCAAAAGTTCATGATGGCAGGCATAATTTTTGGAATTCCCCGTTAACTTAGTCCCCATTAAAGTGATGTTTCGACGTTTATTATCTTGGGGCTTTGGTGGAATATTTGTTGTAGTGGCATCATACTTAAGATTTGCTTCAGCCCCTTTTATAAAAACGGAAAGATCAGTTTTTCGAAAGCTGTGATTTAAATAGGCCCCACCGCCACCATTTGATGTCTTTCCTTTTTCTCCTGTTATGCGTGTATTTTCATATATAGGCAATCCATCTGTTCTGTAACCTTCTGTATATACTGTATAATTTCCAGAATCATAAACTTTGTCCAATCCAGCATATCCATTTAATGTATTAAAAGATCCCCCTTCAGCCTGAATAACTTTTTGGTTTTTGACCGCTTGGTGGCTTGTTAATTCGATCACGCCCCCAGTTGCGTTGGCACCATATAAAACAGATGAAGCCCCAGGTATAATTTTTATAGAATCAATAGATTTTGATTGCAAAATAGAAAAATCAAATATCCCACTGGAAGATCCATTTATGGGAACGCCATCCAATAAAACAAGGGTATGTCTTGAAGGGAGTCCGCGAAAACTTACAGTGGAAAGTTGCCCACTAAAACCGGTTTGTTTGACATATGCAGAGGAATTTTGTTGGATGGTTTGACTTAAAAAGGTTTTTTTCTTAATTTCTTTTTTCTTAATAACCTTAATATTTTCATAACTGATAGGCACAGATTTTGGGTGCACAACAACACGGGCTTGTGTTGGCACAGAAAAAAGTGCAGCTATGGCGAAAGCTATGAAATAGATAGCCACCATCATTATCCTTTGGTTTTTTAAAGTAATATATATGTTTTCTTAGACCCCCTCCGGATCTATGAAATTATTAAAAGACGGCAGGTCTCCTGACTTATAGGTATATTTATGGTTGCCAAGCCTTCCCAGGAATTAACCCAGTGGCCAATGATTTAGATGACAACGCAGCCTATTTACAGTTGCGGGGGCAGTTATGGATTTTCACCACATTCCCTTTTAATATAGATAAACCATCTTTTTAAGTAATAATGAAGAATTTATGTAGAAATGCAAGATTATTTTAAACCGGCAAGGAATTTTTATATTCTGTTTTGTAATTATAGGACTATGGTTGTTATAGGTTGTTTTTATATGATATATTTATAAATAATAAGTGGAATAATGCGGAATACAAAATCTTTTATATATGCCTTGGCAGGGCACTTATTCATTCATTATGAAAACACCTTACTGGCTTTCATTGGCCCGCTTATTGCCTATAAACTTTTTCCTGAAAATGACCACAGTATTTTTAATATTTATTTTGCGATTGCGGCTGGATACTGGCTTAGGCCTTTTGGGGCCATTTTCTTTTCATGGATAGGGGATCGTTTTGGCAGGCGGCCTGCTTTGTTATCAGGTTATATGCTTTTGATTGTGCCAGCAGTTGTTGTTGGTTTGTTGCCAGAATACAAGTATTTTGGATACATTACGTCGATTATTGTTATCGCCAGTAGGGTTTTTCAGGGCATCAGTATCGAAGGGGTGTTTTATGGTAATATCACTTTTGTGGGTGAAACCAGTTCCTCGTCTCAACGAAATTTAAATACAGGGTTGATTCTTTCTGTTGGTTTTGCAGGGGCCTTGATAGGGACACTTTTAAGTATCGTATTTCTTCATGAAACCATTATTGATTGGGGATGGCGTGTGCCCTTTATCTTTGGAGGTGTTTATGGTGTGGTGCTGTTTGCTTTCAAAAATCACATCGTTGAATCAAAAACGTGGGAAAAATCTGATCATACTTCTCATAAATTTCCTTTTGCTGACACGATTAAAGAATATCCCCTAAATGTTTTTACGGTGTTTGTTTATGGTATGACACTTTTGGTCCCCTTTTATATTGCAGTCAGTTGGCTTCCCCCATTTTTGAAACAATTTTATTCTGTTTCCAATTCTTTTAATCTGGCCATTACTTCAATTTCAAGCATCTTGTCTGGAGGGTCAATTATATTATTTTCTTGGCTTTCTGCGTATTTGGGGGTCAAGCGCCTTATATACACTGGAAGTTTTTTGGGAATTTGTTTAAGCGTTTTATTTTATTTTTTACCCGTCATAAATACTTTAGAATTTTTTGTAACCTTTCAATTGTTAACAGCCTTTGTTATTGGAATATCGATTGGGCCCGTATTTATTTTAATTCAAACCTTGTTTCCAGCAGAATATAAATATTCTGGCTTTGCTGTACCGTCTTCCCTTGGGCAAGCCATTTTAATTGGATCCACCCCTTTAATTGCATCAACCTTAAAGATACATTATGGGATGCAATCAGTTGCCTTCTTTTTGGCTGTTACATCCCTAATGACAATATTTGTGACGTACCTTGCAAAAGGCATAAAAAAGGGGCTTAAAAAGCCCCTTTAATCTTTGTACTGAAACCTTATAGGTTTGCTGCATTCTTTTCTAGATAAGCTGCAACACCTTCTGATGTTGCTTTCATACCATCATTGCCTTTGTTCCAACCTGCAGGGCAAACCTCGCCGTGTTCTTCATGGAATTTTAAGGCATCAACCATGCGGATGGCTTCATCAACATTACGGCCCAAAGGTAGGTCATTTACAATTTGATGGCGCACAACACCTTTTTCATCAATTAAGAATGTCCCGCGGAAGGCAACAGATTCATCAACCAGAACATCATAATCACGGGCGATTTGTTTTGTTAAGTCAGCCACCATTGGGAATTGAATATTGCCAATACCACCTTTTTCAACAGGTGTGTTTTTCCAGGCAAGGTGGGTAAAGTGTGAATCAACGCTGACAGCAATGACTTCAACATCACGTGCGTGAAAATCTTTTAAACGATTGGCAAATGCAATAATTTCAGAAGGACATACAAAGGTAAAGTCCAACGGGTAAAAGAAAATAACACCAATGCGGCCATTTAAATATGATTTTAAATTAAAGGCTTCGTTAATCGTGTTATCTGGCATTACAGCCGGGGCTGTGAAATCTGGGGCAATTTTTCCAACAAGTACACTCATTGTCGTCTCCTTATAAAGTTAAGGGCGAATTCATCATTCGCCCAGTTAATATCTGTTACTGTATAAGGTAAGCCAATTAATCAAAATTGCAAGTATGTTTTTGATTAACTATGTGCTTTTATAAGATCGGCTATTTCATCCTCTGAAAGAAGAAGATCATCCTCTTCATAATCTTCATCATCTTCTTCGTCACTATCAGTTTTTTCTGATTTTTTTACTTTTTCAACACCAGCTTTGTCGAATTCTATGGCTTGTTCCGCAAGTACTGAAACGTTGTATTTATAAACTTCTCCAACATCATTGGCTGTTTTTCCAATCCCATATTGATTGAAAAGGTTCAAGCACTGTTCAACAAGTTTTCTGCCCTTTTTCGTAACATAGATACGATTTTTTGTTTTATTCATTTTATTTAAGGCTTTTGTTGTATTTTTCTTAAAATCTCCTTCTTCACGGGCAATATTGTCATAAGCCCCACAATAAAACGCCCCGTAATTTTCAGGCTCACAGTTTTGTTGACACCAGTATAGTAACGTATCCTCAGGGGATGTACCGTCATGAATGACTTTTTTGGTAAAGGCTAATCCTGCCTGTTGTCCGTGTTGTAAAGTGCTACAGTTTCTGGCACAGGATCTGATTGGCATAAAAGAATACCAGGCCCCCTTGGATTTTGCAGGTGTACCAAGTTTTCTTTCTTCTGGTGTTTGTTTTTGAAAGGGTTTAAATATTTCTTTTTTAGAAACTTCTAAATTGTTTCCAAAACGTTTGTCTGTATACCCTTCAAGTTTGGATAGCATGTCTTTATATTTTTCAACCAATGCCTTTAAAAGGCTTTCGCCTACTTTTTTGTGGCGATCATTACTATGATTCAGGTATTTTTTAATGAAAGGTTGTTGTTTTGCAATTGCTTCAAATTCATCGGTGTGAACATTTGGCAATAATTCCCCCCCTAAGAAAGAACTTTTTCTGTTTTGGATTGTACTTTCCCCATAGGCTGGGATTTTTGTCAAAAGCTCAATTGAAAGATTTTGTACAAAATCTGGGTATTTCAATTTAATAGGAAGTTCTGGTATTAGGTTGGATAAGGTTGAATCTATGCCTGCAGATTTTTCCAGGTTTTTGCGGTCTGTATAGTAAATGCCAGTTGCGATTAATGTGTACCACATATTTTTTGTTGCAGAAAAACGGCAAGAGTTTGCACAGTTTAAAAACAGGTCATCCCCGCTTGGATCCCCGCCTGCTTCTAAAATTTTAGGCGCAGCTTTCTGTGCCAGGGCTGACGTACAAGTAAAACGGCAAGTTTGACCAAAACCAAGGGCAAAGGTTTTTGATGCAATGAAACAAAGGCAAACGACCAATACAAATTTTTTCATGAACTAAAGCTCCCTAAATATACTTATTGATCAATAATACAACAGGAATTTAAGAAGTGCAACAATTCCAATGCAATGAAAGGAAAACGGATCTTTTCATTTAAGTAAAGTCATAGTATGATTTATTTAGGTGTAAACAAACAGCAGAGGAAAACAATGTTAAGCTTTTGGAATATTGTATTAATACTTTTAATTATATTAATTATTTTTGGTGCAGGAAAATTGCCAAAAGTGATGAAAGACCTTGGCAAAGGCGTCAACCAATTTAAAAAGGGCATGGATGAAGAAGCCAAAGAAGTTAAAAAAACAGTTAAAAAGGCTTTGCCTACAAAAACAGCTGTAAAGAAAAAGACAACGGCTGCCAAGGCAACTGTTAAAAAGAAAGCAACAACAGCAAAGAAAACAGCAGCTAAGAAAACCACAGCCGCGAAAAAGACAGTTGCAAAGAAAGCAACAACGGCAAAGAAAACAGCGGCAAAGAAAACCACAGCCGCGAAAAAGACAGTGGCTAAGAAAAAGCCTGCTGCTAAGAAATAATGTTTGACGTTGGTTTTTATGAATTATTGGTTGTGGCTTTAATTGCTTTGCTTGTTTTTGGCCCAAAAGAACTGGCAACTGTCATGTTTAAAATGGGAAAATTCACAAAAAAAGTGAAAGATTTTCAAGCCTCTTTTAAAGCTGATAACCAAAAAATATTTGACCAACTTGAACTGGAAGATTTTCAAGAAACAGCCAAAGCAAAAGCAGCCAAAAAGCAACCCCTAACGGGTTTATCAGATTATGGTAAAAAATAATTCCCAACCCATCCTTGGGCATTTATCAGAATTAAAAAACCGGGTTATAAAAGTTGTTCTTTTATTTTTTGTGGTATTTGGAATTTGTTATCTAATTTCAGATTATTTGTTTTTGTGGTTGGCAGACCCTTTAAATAAAAGCCTTAAAGATATTGGAATTGAAAATCCAACCCTTGTTTACACACACTTGGCCGAGGCCTTTTTAACCTATATTAAAGTATCTTTTTTTGCAGCATTGATGATTACCTTTCCTTTTTTGGAAGTACAAGCCTGGCTGTTTTTAAAGCCTGGGCTGCATAAAAAGGAACAAAAATTTACCTTTATGATTTTTGTTATGGCCCCCCTATTTTTTATCTTAGGCGCTGCGCTGGCTTATTATTATGTGTTTCCTTTAACATGGAAATTCTTGGTGGGGTTTAGCATTCCAGAATCGCAAAATATTTCCATTCATTTGATGACAAAAATGGAAGATTATTTTGATCTTGCAACAAAGTTAATGTTTGCCTTTGGGTTATGTTTTCAACTGCCATTAATTCTTATTATTTTGGCGAAACTTAATGTGGTGTCAGTTGATGCGTTGATTCGTAATCGTAAATTTGTTGTTGTAGGGATTTTTATTGTTGCGGCATTTTTAACCCCACCAGATGTAATCAGCCAGATTGCCCTGGCCATTCCCTTGCTTTTGTTGTATGAATTATCCATTATTGTAATTAAGAAATTGACCTAGGAAATAGAGGACCCCATGCACGATATTCGTTGGATTCGCGAAAACCCAAAAGACTTTGATGCGGCATTAAAACGCAGGGGTTTAGATGTGCGGTCTTCGACCATTCTTAAATTAGACGAAGATTACAGAAATTGCTTAACCCAAATTCAAGAATTACAGCAAGAACGTAATGATGTTGCCAAGCAAATGGGTATGCTGAAAAAAGAAGGCAAGGATGCAACCGATCTGGTTGAAAAAGGGGCAAAAATAAAAGAGGCCTTACCAAAACTTGAAACAGAATCAAATGATTTGAAAGAGAAATTAAAGGAATTTTTGGTATCCCTTCCCAATATTTTGGCAACAGATGTGCCAGATGGGATGGATGAATCTGAAAACGAAGAAGTTAGAAAGTTTTTAGAGCCCACCAAATTTGACTTTTCCCCAAAAAGTCATTTTGAATTGGGGGAAGCCATGGGGTTGATGGATTTTGAAACAGCTGCCAAAATTGCAGGCAGTCGTTTTGTTGTTTTGAAGGGGGCATTGACACGTTTAGAACGTGCGTTGGCCCAATTTATGATAGACACACACACAGAAAAATTTGGTTATACTGAAATTTCAACACCATTACTTGTGAATGATGATTCAATGTTTGGCACAGGACAGTTACCAAAATTTTCAGAGGATTCTTTTAAAACAACGGATGGATATTGGTTGATTCCAACGGCTGAAGTTTCCGTGACAAATACAGCAGCAGGCGAAATGATTTCAGAAGATAAATTGCCTTTAAGGTATGTTTGTTATTCCCCCTGTTTTAGATCTGAAGCCGGGTCAGCAGGGCGCGATACACGTGGCATGTTACGTCAACATCAATTCTATAAAGTTGAACTGGTTAGCATGACACATCCAGAAAAATCAGCTGAGGAACATGAACGTATGACAGGGGCGGCCGAAGAAATTTTAAAGCAACTTAAAATTCCTTTCAGAACGATGAAATTGTGTGCCGGGGATACAGGGTTTGGGGCCCAAAAAACTTATGACTTGGAAGCGTGGTTACCAGGCCAAGATGCGTACCGTGAAATTTCCAGTTGTTCTGTTTGCGGTGATTTTCAGGCCCGTCGGATGAATGCACGATTCAGACCAAATCAACCAGAAAAAGCAAAACCCCAATTCATTCATACATTGAATGGATCGGGATTGGCTGTTGGACGCACATTGATTGCCGTTATGGAAAATTATCAAACCAGTGATGGTGGGGTTGTCATCCCTGATGTATTGCGTCACTATATGAATAATGCAAGGGAAATTACAAAAGATGGAAAACTCCAATAATTTAAGAATTCTTATATCAAACGATGATGGCATTCATGCGCCAGGCATTAAAATTTTGGAAAAAATTGCCCGGGAATTAACGGATGATGTTTGGATTGTTGCCCCAGACCAAGAACAAAGTGGGGCTGCCCATTCTTTGACATTAAATCACCCCTTGCGTGCCAAAAAACTTAAAGACAAAAAATTCGCTGTTTATGGCACCCCAACTGACTGCGTTTTGATGGCGGTTGAAGAATTAATAGAAGGAAAAAAGCCGGATCTTGTTTTGTCTGGCATCAACAATGGGGCCAACCTTGGGGATGATATTACATATTCAGGAACGGTTGCGGCGGCAATTGAGGCAACTTTAATGAAAATTCCAGCCATTGCCTTAAGCCTTAATAACAAGATATCAGAACCCAATAAATGGCAAACAGCCGAAGATCATGCCCCAGCCGTTATTAAAAAATTAATTGAATTGGGGTGGCCAAAAGATGTTCTTATTAATGTAAACTTTCCAGATGTTGAATCTAAAAAAATTAAGGGCGTTAGGGTTTGCAAAATGGGATTCCGCCTGCCTTATAAATCAATCATTAAATCACTGGATCCAAGGGGGAATCCTTATTACTGGTTTGGGGCCATTCCGGACCATTTAGAAAATGAAAAAGATACCGATTTGTCAGTCATCAATGAAAATATGATTTCAATTACCCCCTTACATTTAGATATGACCCACACCAAAACCTTAAGCCAATTACAAAAGCATTTTGATTAATGATCCGGGTTTTTCTATCTATTATCTTTTTGTTGTTAGGGTCTTGCACCCAAGGGCCACCTAAGGCCCCTTATGCGGTGGCAAATATTACTGTGGATGAAGTTATTTTACCAACCTTAATTATTGCAACCAAGGATGGTATAAAAGAAATTAAACCTGCTGTTTGGAATGAAAAATCCCGCACCTTTACAAAAGGAACGGACTTAAATATTACAGCAGAAAAAGGCGATACGGTTTATAAAATTTCCAGAAAATATCATGTGCCTATTAAAACAATTATTGAATCCAATAATTTAAAAGCCCCGTTTACGTTAAGTGAAAATGAAAAACTTTCACTGGGAAGTCCAAAAGTTCACATTGTGAAAAAAGGAGAAACAATTAATTCAATCGCAGACCTTCACAAGACAGATGCGACAGCCTTGGTTAAATTAAACAAATTAAAACATCCATATGTTATCAAAGTTGGACAACAACTATTACTTCCAAGTAAGGTTTTGTATTTACCCCCCAAAGACAATTTTATTACGGTTAAAGAAGTTCCAAAACAACCGGTTGAAAAACAAACGTTTAAGAAAAAGACAGTTAAAAAAGCCAAAGAAAAAGTTGTTTACGATAAACCAAAAAGCAGGGCATCATCAATTTTCTTGCGCCCCGTAAAAGGTAAAATAATATCGCATTACGGAATTAAAAAAGGCGGATTACAAAATGATGGAATTAATATTGCGGCAAAAGCAGGTACCCCAGTTAAGTCTGCTGAAAATGGTGTGGTTGTGTACGTTGGCGATGAAATTGAAAGCTTTGGCAATATGATATTAATTAAGCACAGCGGTGGTTGGGTGTCGGCTTATGGGCACCTAGGAAAAACAAGTGTTAAAAAAGGTCAACACGTATCGCGTGGCAAAACAATAGGATCCATTGGGTCCACTGGTTTTGTTAAAGAACCACAATTACACTTTGAACTGCGCAAGGGACGCAAGCCCGTTAACCCTGGCCAACACATGACAAGATAGGTGATGGAATGAATAAGAAAATTTTTGATTTTATTAAAACCGCTGGCGATGATGCACATGTCATAAAAAGAAGCACAAAATTTTACCTATCCATATTCAAAAATAATAAGATGGGGGAATGGTTTCCCAGTTGGAATTGGGCGTGCTTTTTTGCCTCTTTTATTGGTTTGGATTTTGCTTGGCTTTTTTACCGTAAAATGTATTTTTATGGCATTTTAATTGGTTTGTTCGGGGTTACTTTTTTCGAATTAATTCGTGTGAAATTAGGCCTGTTTTTAATTGCAGGTTTTGGGCTTGTGATTGGAAAAATTGCCATGTGGCTATTAAAAATTATGTGGGTATTTACCTTCACCGTTTATGGAAATTCTTTGTATGGAAAACATATAACTCAACAGTTAGAAAAGGGTAAAACACAACAAAGTGGAACAGATCCATATACGCCTTTAATTATTACTTTTTTAGTGTACACAGTCGGAACCTATGCCATAATGAAGCTTATGCAAGGGAATACAAATGGGGGCAGTGTCCAAGATTTAATGGACCAGTTGATAAAGAAAAATGCAGGCTAAGTTAAACAAATTTTTTCAAAGTGAAGCAAAATCAGGAATCATTCTTTTCTTTGCAGCCATTGCTGCAATCATATCAAAGAATTCTGCTTTTTCAGATATTTATAATACTTTTCTTGAAACCCATATTCATATTGCTGTCGGTGATGTTCACATTAATAAACCTTCATTATTGTGGATCAATGATGGCTTGATGGCCGTTTTCTTTTTACTGGTTGGGCTGGAAATTAAACGTGAATTTTTGGAAGGGGAACTTTCAAATATGTCAAAAGCATGCCTTCCCCTTATGGCAGCAATTGGAGGGATGATTTTTCCTGCCTTGGTTTACTTATATTTTAACTTTGATACACCCGAAGATATCAAAGGGTGGGCCATTCCAGCCGCAACAGATATTGCTTTTGCCCTTGGGGTTCTTGCTTTATTTGGTAAGCGTATTCCAAATTCTTTAAAAGTGTTTTTATTGGCTTTGGCCATTATTGATGACCTTGGTGTGATTGTTATTATTGCTTTCTTTTATACTGCAAATTTATCTGTTCTTTCTTTATTATGGGCGGCTTTGGGTATGGCCCTTCTTGTTATTTTTAATTCTTTGAATATCCGGCGAATTGCCCCTTATATTTTGGTTGGTATTTTTATATGGGTATGTGTTTTAAAATCTGGAATCCATGCAACTTTGGCCGGTGTTTTAATAGCCTTAACAATTCCCTTAAGAACAAAAGGTAAGAAAATACCGCCTGCTTTGAAATTAGAAAAAAACTTATATCCTTGGGTATCCCTTTTGATTCTGCCTTTATTTGCTTATGGTAATGCCGGGGTTTCACTAAAGGAATTGAACTTAACAAGTTTCTTCCATGATGTTTCCTTGGGTATTGCATTGGGATTATTTATTGGAAAACAAGCGGGCGTTATGTTTTTCACTTGGTTAAGTATTAAATTTAAGCTTGCAGAGCTGCCAAGAAATGTAACATGGATGCAAATTTATGGCACATCATTATTAACAGGAATCGGATTCACCATGAGTTTGTTTATAGGCACCCTTGCATTTCAAGGAACGGAATATGCCATGTTAATTCGCCTGGGCGTTATCTCAGGCTCTTTGCTTTCTGGCCTTGCAGGGTATTTTGTATTGAAATACAGTATTGATAAAAATGAAAGGACTTAAACATGACGAATGTTTTTTCTTTAGCCAGTTCAAATTTTTTATCTCCTGCAGTTTTAAGTTTTTTCTTGGGCATTCTTGCAGGTGGAACGAAATCAGATCTTCACATCCCTGAACAAATTGCCAAAGCCATTTCCTTGTACTTAATGTTTGCCATTGGGTTTAATGGTGGGGTTGGTCTTCGAAGTTATGATATTGGTCCAGAAATAATTTTGGCCCTTGGGGCTGCGGTATGCTTAAGTTTTTTACTTCCTTTCTTGGCAAATGGAATTTTGGGAAAAACTTGTCGTCATTTAAGTATTAATACCCGTGCTGCAATCGCGGCCCATTATGGATCAATCAGCATTGTTACATTTGCAACCGCCATTCAGTTTTTAAAAGTTCAAGGCATAGGGTATGAAAAATACATTGTTGCGATGGCAGCGCTTATGGAAACGCCGGCAATTGTTGCAGGTATATATTTAATTAAAAAAGGCAACAGTAAAGCCATTGATGATCAATCATCAAAACGGTTGTTACACGAAGTCTTTTTTAATGGGTCCATCATGTTGTTATTGGGCGGATTTTTTATTGGGTTTGTCTCTGATATGACAGGGGTAGAGGCAGTGGCGCCTTTCTTTTCAAAACCAATAAAAGCCATCCTATGTTTTTTCTTACTTGATATGGGAATTTTGGTGGCTAGGCGTTTTGTAGGATTTAAAAAATTGGGATGGTCTTTGGTTATGTTTGGTTTTTATATGCCCTTATTAGGCGGTGTGATTGGTGCTGTTGTTGGGCATTTTGTTGGTTTGTCCATCGGAGGATCAGCCTTACTTGCAACCTTGGTGGCCAGTGCATCCTATATTGCTGTACCTGCAGCCATGCGTATTGCCGTGCCCGAAGTTAATCCTTCGGTTTATATTTCCATGTCTTTGGGGGTTACTTTTCCCTTTAATATTATTATTGGGATACCGGCATATTTAATCATTTCACAATATTTAGGGGGCTAGATGAAATTAGTCAAAAAGAAAAAATTAGAAATTTTTATCGAATCAACTTATGAAAGAAATTTGCTTAGAATTTTAAAAGAGCACGACATTTCAACGTATGCCTGTTTACCAACAGAGCATTATCACGGAAAACAAATTACCAGTATCGAGGATGATATTATTGATGTTTTTGAATTTTCAATGTGTGTTGCAGTTGTTAATTTGGATCAATGTAAAAAGATTTCAGAAGACATTAATAAAGTATTATCCCGTGCAAATGGGATTTTATATATCCAAGATATTGAGGAAGTGGAGTCTTGATAAAAGCCTTTTCAGATGTCTTTATCCATATTGGAAGCCCCTATTTATTAGGGGTTATTTTTATAACGGGATTATGGTTCAAAAACTTTAGAGGACTTTTTATAACTGCTGCACTTTGTGCAGGTTTCAGTTTATGGTTTAACCCTATCTTAAAAGAATTTTTGCAAATTCCTTTGAAATTTGGAACGCATACCTATGCTTTTCCAAGTGGTCATAGCCATACGTTTGCCTCCTTTTTTTCTGTCTTATTATTTGGCCTTCCAAGAAATTGTAAAATTGGTATTGGTGTTATTTTAATGTGTTATGCGGGGTCTGTGTATATTCGTGGATATCACGAATGGTTTGAAATTATTGGGGGGTATTACTTTGGTATTGTACAGGGACTGGTTTTTTACTTTATTGGGAAAAATCTGGCAGTTTATAAACCTTAATGCGGCAGATAATATCCAAAAGGTTTTTTGGGCAGTTTAAACTCAGCTGAGCAAGCCGTAGGAGATTGTTGCAACAAGCAGATAATTTGTTTTGAAACTTTAGGAATGAACTTATCATTTACCCAATGTTTAAAGGCAATCAAAATTTCTTTTGCGTATTTCTTTTGTTTTATGTCAGGTTGTTTTGCGTCAGCAATGGGATCATATAAAACTTGTTTGTTGGATGAAACGGATTTTATTTTATCTTTTTTGTAAACCTTAATTGCATAGCTTACATATGTATATGCTGTATCTTTATCAAGATAGAAAAGACCAAATCCTGTGCCTTCAGTAAGGTTTGGAATATGATAGGTTGCAGGCACAATAACAACAAGTGTATCCAAGTCGTTTTGTCTTATAAGTTCATCGGTGTTTTTAAGGTGAATGCCTTGTGACTCTGATCCCCAAATTCCTTCAATAAAGTATCCTGTGAGACTTTGCTCTGGATCAACGGTTCCAAGATTAACAATTTGGTGTTTTGGAAACTTTTTCATAAGATTGTTTGTTACTTGTCTTAAGATTAAGTCATTGGCATTAAATAAAACTTGTGATGTTTCTGGGAAAAGGCTTGTACGTTCTTCGTCTTTAACATAGACCATTCTGTTTTGGAAAAAGATGCCATAGGGTTCAGGAAAAGCTGAAAGAATCCCTATCCTTGCAGTCTTGGGTAAAATGATTGAGCCTTGTTGAGTGGGCGTGCATAGCTTTGAAAAACTTAGGGTTGAGGTAATGCAAAATAAAAAAACAAAAAGGGTCTTCATCTAAATTTCCTTTTATCATCGACTCATATTTGCTGAAAGAATTGCAAGGTTAACCAAGTCATTTGCCGTTGCTGTCATATTGGCAATTTGTATGGGTTTTTCAAATCCTAATAATAAAGGCCCAATCAATGTGGCACCGCCCATGCATTGAAGTAATTTGTAAGAGATATTTGCAGAATGAAGGTCTGGCATAATCAGAATATTGGCTGGCCCAGAAAGTCTTGAAAAGGGATATAGGTCTTTACCGTTTTCATTTAAGGCCACATCCACTGACATTTCACCTTCGTATTCAAAATCAACTTTTTTCTGATCCAGAATTTTTACAGCTTCACGGATATGATCTGCATGTTCGCGCATGGGATTTCCAAAATTTGAATATGAAACAAAGGCAACACGCGGCGTATGTCCCATATTACGGGCTTTCTTTGCACACTGACATGCCATTTTTGCCATCATTTCAGGGGTGGGTTTATCGTTGACAGTTGTATCAGCAAGAAAGACTGTTTTATTTTTTAGAACCAAAATAGATAGGCCAAAAATACAATCATCAGGTTTTTTGTTGATAACTTTTGAAACGTTATCCAGAACCCCAGAATAATTCCGCGTTAATCCTGTTACCATTGTATCGGCATGCCCCATGGCAACCATCATTGCGCCAAAAAAATTTCGATCACGGTTAATCAGGCGTTTGCAATCACGGTGCAAATACCCTTGCCGTTGAAGTTTTTTGTATAATAAATTCGTATATTCTTCGTTGTATTTAGAAAGCTTGGCATTGTGAATTTCAACTTTTTTAGGAAGGGTAAACCCACTTTCTTTAACTTTCTTTTGTATTACGTCTTCTTGTCCAATCAAAATGGCTGTTCCCAAACCATCACCGGCGAAAGAGATCGCAGCCCGGATCATTTTATCTTCTTCCCCTTCAGCAAAAACAACTTTCTTATCCAATTTTTTTATTTTTTGGCAGACAGATGCTAGATTTGAATAGGTCACATCACGCCGTGAACGCAATTCTTGTTCATAAAGCACAAGGTCTTTATCTTTATTTAAAGCAACCCCTGTTTTAAGGGCAGCTTTTGCCACAGCAACAGGGATCGCTGATATCAAGCGAGGATCCAAAGGAACAGGAATGATATATTCTGGGCCATATGATTTTTCATGTCCCCCATAGGCTGCAGTAACTTCTTCATGAACGCCTTCACGGGCCAAATTTGCCATGGCTTGGGCCGCTGCAATTTTCATTTCATCATTGATTTCGGTTGCTTGAATATCCAAGGCCCCACGAAAAATATAAGGAAAACATACAGCATTATTAACTTGGTTTGGGTAATCAGAACGCCCCGTTCCAACAATGGCGTCACTGCGAACTTCTTTCACATCATCTGGTGTAATTTCTGGATTTGGATTGGCCATGCCAAAAATGATGGGCTTTTTATTCATGGATTTAACCATGGGTTTTGTGAACGCCCCTTTGACAGAAAGACCAATTAAAACATCTGCCCCTTTTGCAGCATCTTCAAGGGTGCGCAATTTTGTATCCACAGAAAATTTCTGCTTCCATTCATTTAAATCAGATCGGTCTTTGTGAATAACCCCTTTACTGTCTGCCATTATAAGATTTTGGGATTTAACACCCATTTTCAACAAAAGGTTTCCACAGGCAATGGCAGCAGCGCCCGCTCCATTAATAACAATTTTTGCAGTTTCAAATTTGCGCCCTGTCAGGTGCAAGGCGTTGATCATCCCGGCAACAAGAACAATGGCTGTTCCATGTTGATCATCATGCATAACAGGAATATCCAATTCCTTTTTAAGGCGTTCCTCGATCACAAAGCAAGCAGGGGCTTTTATGTCTTCAAGATTTATACCCCCAAAAGTTGGGGCAATAATTTTAATGGCATTCACAAATTCATCGACATTTTCGGTATCAACTTCGATATCAAAGCCATCAATATCAGCAAACCTTTTGAAAAGAACAGCCTTTCCTTCCATTACGGGTTTAGAGGCCAACGCCCCAAGATTTCCAAGCCCAAGAACAGCCGTTCCATTGGATACAACAGCCACCAAATTTCCCTTGGCAGTGTATTTATAGGCATCTTGCGGATTTTCTTTAATCTTAAGACAGGGCACAGCAACCCCTGGAGAGTAGGCTAAGGATAAATCTTTTTGGGTCAGCAAGGACTTTGTGGCATTAATTTCCAGTTTTCCTGGCTTGCCTTTAATGTGAAAGTCTAAGGCTTCTTGATCGATATTTTGTTTTGACATGATACACTCTATTAATTGTTCTTTATAATACCTAATTTTATCAAATATAGCTAGGATCAAAAGTCTATGATATGGTATCAATAAATAAAAAGTAAGGTCAAATAACATGGATACAATAGACTTAGTATTTTTAATTCTAACGATTTTTATCGCTTTTCGTTTATACAATGCTTTCGGGCAAAAAAATGAATTGGATGATGCCAATGAAACTTTGCAAAAATTACAGCAAAGATTTCAATCCAACACTGTTTCTAAGAAAGATCCTTTGCCAACAGCAGAAAAACAAATAAGGCAATCAGACCCCAAATTCACACGTACCCGATTTTTGGACGGGGCCCAAAAGGCTTATGAAATAATTATTCAATCTTTTGTAAAAGGCGATACAGATAATTTAAAAAATCTGGTGGCCCCAAATTTATATACAAATTATGAAAAAATTATTAAGGATCGGGAAAAGAAAAAACAAACTGTGGATTTAGCTTTCTTCCGATTGGTTCGCGCAGAAATTGAAAAAGTTGAAGTTATAAAATCAAAAGCAAAAATCCATGTTTTATTTAAATCAGAACAAACACAATTAATCAAAGGGCCAAAAGGAAAATTAATTGAAGGCGACCCAGATGAGCTTACCCAAATAGAAGAAATCTGGGTTTTTGAAAGATCTATAAAATCCAAAAATCCAAATTGGCAGCTTGTTGAAATTAAACCTGTGGAAGATGATTAATCAGTTCTTTAAAAACCTTTTTTTCATAAGTCTTTTTCTTCTGGCAGGATGCCAGGGGTATATAAAACCTCAGCCGAAAATAAAATTAATTCCTGCAGAAATAGAAGATCTTCCAGATTGGGAATATGATGATCACCGTCCTGCCTTTGTCGCCTTTAAAAAATCATGCACAGCCCTGAAAAAAAAACCAGTGGGGCAAATCTTAAAATTGGGAACTAAATCCGAAGATTGGCACAAAGTTTGTTATGCCGCAACAAAAGTAAAAGCATCAGATAAAGAATCTGTTCGCCAATTTTTTGAAGAAAATTTTAAAATATACAAGGCCACAAATGATGGGGAAACTGATGGTCTTTTTACTGGGTATTATGAAAGTTCCCTTAAGGGCAGCAAGGTAAAAACGAAAAAATATCATTGCCCGCTTCATAGTCGTCCTAAAGATTTGGTGACTGCCCCCAAAATAAAATATGGGCGTAAAACTTTTTTTGGCGGACATGAACCCCATTACAGTCGTAAAGAAATTAACCAAGGAAAATTAAACGAAAAAGACTTAGAACTTGTTTATGTCAGTTGTGCGGCTGATGCTTTCTTTTTGCATGTTCAAGGATCGGGTCGTGTTGAATTCGAAGATGGTACCTTTATGCGTGTTGGATACGCTGGGGCCAACGGACACCCTTATACATCCATTGGAAAAATATTAATTGAACAAGGTGAAGTTCCAAAAGAATTTATGTCCATGCAAGCCATTCGTCATTGGTTGCTGGCAAACCCCCATAAAGCTGAAAAGTTATTAGAATCAAATGCATCTTATGTGTTTTTTCGAATCTTGGAAGGGGATGGGCCCATTGGATCACAAGGTGTTGCCGTTTCTACGGGACGCACACTGGCTGTGGACAAACGTTTTCATGAACTGGGCACCCCCATGTATTTAGATGCCGCAATCGATGGAAACCAAGTGAATTTACGGCGTTTATTAATTGCCCAAGATACAGGCGGGGCGATTAAAGGTGTTGTGCGTGGGGATGTGTTTTGGGGATATGGGGATAAAGCCGCAGAGATTGCAGGAACAATGAAATCATCAGGGCAACTTTATATCTTTTTACCAAAGCATTCACAAATTCCAAATCATTATCTATTATCAAGGTATGGTTAAGAAACGAAACATCACAGACAAAGAAAAAGACTTATGGCAAAGTGCCATGAAGGATGTGAAAAAACTTGATAAAACCGTCCACAAAGTTTCCAAGAAAATCGAACAAAAAAGTGTTATTCAAGAACCCATGAAACTGGAAGATATTGCCGAAAAAATTTCAGAAGTAAAAAAACTTCAATCAATTGATCGCACTTTGTTAAAAAAAATAAAACAAGGAAAGGTGCAAGTTGATGCCCGACTGGATTTGCATGGGATGACCCAAGACCAAGCTTATAATTCTTTGCGGCATTTTATATCTTCGTGTCATATGAATGGTAAAAAAATCTTGTTGGTGATAACAGGTAAGGGCGGTATGGATCTGGGTGAAAATGATCGCCCGAAAGGGGTTTTAAAACAAAATGTTCCAAAATGGCTGCAAACATTTTCAGAAGTTTTATCTACTGCCGAAGCCTTAAAACACCACGGGGGATCTGGCGCAATGTATGTGATTTTAAGACGTCAAAAGTAACTTTATTTCTCCATATATGTTTGTATGACTTCCATGCTTATTGGTAAAAGAAACCATAAAATAAATCCTATAAGCATTGCTGGAAAATTGGTTCCTAAAGATTTAAAACCCTTGGATTTTTTCTTTTTAATAAAATTTAGGTATAATGCATTTCCATAAGCCCCCAGAAAAATTGCCCAGGTAATATTAATAAATGCCATGATGGATAAAAGAAACAGAGATTTTACGTTTGTTAAAGAAAAAAAGCTCTCTTTAGTAAAAAGGTTGTAAAATCCAATAATAAGAAAATAAGAAAGAAATCGAAAGACTAGAAAAATTAGGGTTCCCCTAAGGTACATTTTCCGATAGAAAAACCAGGCATATTCTAGACCAAGAAAGGATGAAGAAAAGCAAGCCCAATTCCATTTACTAAAGATATCTTTATTTTGATAGTCAAAAAAAACTTTAATATAGTATTTTGTATCTGAAACTTTTACATTATATTTTATATCTGTTTTCGTTTTAACAAAATCATAAATGTTTTCTTTAGTTAAGTGCATCTATATTTCCTACATAATATAAAGAACCCGGCAGAAGCCGGGTTTTCATTTACAGAACAGTTTTATCTGCGTTCCCCAAGAAATCTTAGGAAAAATAAGAATAGGTTGATAAAGTCTAAGTATAATCTTAAGGCCCCAATAACGGCTTTTTGACCTTGGACTTCAGATGAATCGCCTTCGTAGTAAATCAACTTAATCATTTGCGCATCATAAGCCGTTAAGCCTGTGAACAATAAAACACCAAAGGCTGAAATCACAAAATGCATCGCAGAACTTTGCATAAAGATGTTTACAACTGATGCAATGATCAATCCAATAAGGGCCATTAAAAAGAAGGATCCAAACGTCATCAAGTTACGTTTTGTTGTATATCCATATAATGCCATGGCCCCAAAAGTGGCAGAAGATACCAAGAAAGTTCGGTACAAGCTGGCCCCTGTATACACCATGAATACAGATGATAGGCTTAATCCCATAATTCCAGAATACACCCAGAATAATGAACGTGCCTTTGCAGCCGGCATATGCATAACGCGGGCAGATAGATAAAACACCATGCCAAGTTGGGCAAATAAAAGAACCCATGTGAACCCACTTGGCTGCATAAACCCAGACTGATCAACAGTAAAAAGCATGTTTTGCAAGGCTGGAATTGTTGCGCCTAAGTATGCCACAACACCTGTCAGTGAAAGGCCAATAAACATATAGCTAAAGACTTGAAGCATGTATTTGCGAAGGCCCTCATCAATTTTTGTGCCTGCTGTTGAATGTTCAATTGTTTTGTTATTTCGATAATTATTAACCATAGAATCCTCCTTCTTTATATATATAGAGGTTATTATTACAATATTATTAGTATAAAACCCCGGGAAATACAAGGATATTCTAGTGTCGTAAAAAATAGATTATTTTTGAGGAAAATATTGTTTATCCTGAATAACAGTAGTGCCCCGTGATTTGGTAATCAAACAAAACATTTTCAAGTTTCGGGCCATCACCAATATTATGAATTACTTTATATTGGCCTGCTGTTTTTTGATTGCTGATAATTCCTATATGGGGAATAAAGGTCTTACCCCCAATATTCCAGGTAACAATATCACCAGGCTTATAGTCATTAGGATTTTTGGTTATTGGAAGTTCTACTCCATACCGTTTAAAGAAAACTTGTAAATTTGGAACACGACGGTGATCAATATTGGTATCCGGTTTCTTTAACCCCCATAGTTTTGGGTAACTATTGAAATTATTTTTCATATCTTCATGGACAAGTTTTTGTAAGTCAATCCCCAGCAGACGGTAACTGCGGATTACAACATCTGTACAAACACCTTTATTTGCTGGAACATCGCCCAAAGGATATTTTGTTGAAAAATAACTTGGATCATAAGTAATAGGATATTTGGTACGGGTCATCGCCGCATTTGCAAGATTTTTTCCAGTGATTTTATCGGCATTGGCATTAAAAGAAATACCTAAAAGAATATAAAAAAAGATAGATACTGTTATAAAATGATGACAAATATTTTTTCCCATATTTTTTATATGGAAATGAATGTTTAAGTTTTCAAGCAATTTACCGTCGGCCGAATAGTTTTTCCAAGTCTTTTAGCTCCAAATGGATATAGGTTGGGCGGCCATGATTACATTGACCAGAACTGTTAGTCATTTCCATCTGGCGTAATAATTGATTCATTTCCAAAACAGTTAACTTGCGTCCAGAACGAATACTTCCATGACAGGCCATGGTTGAACAAATTTCTTCGATCTTTTCTTTTAACAATGATGCTGTTCCCCATTCTTGAATTTCATCTGCCAGGTCTTTCACAAGGCTTATGATATCGGCTTGGCCAATAATATCAGGAATTTCCCGAACCAAAACAGCATCACTTCCAAAGGGTTCAATCACAAGCCCAAGCTGTCCCAATTCATCGGCTTTTTCCAATAATAATTTTAAGCGCTTTTCATCCAGATTGACAACTTCGGGAATTAAAAGGGCTTGGGTTTTCACCCCTTTTTTGGAAAGTTCTTCTTTCATTTTTTCATAGACTAACCGTTCATGTGCCGCATGTTGATCCACAACAATAACCCCATCCTTGGCTTGCGCAACAATATAGGTTCCATGAATTTGGGCACAAGCGGCCCCCAATGGATAATCAATTAATTCTTGGTTTTCGTCTTGGAAAGTTTCTGTTCTAATTTCGGGTTGAAAAGGGTTGGGCTCAGTCACTTGATGATGGGATTGTGTCCCAAAAGATTGTTGCTTCCAAGAAGGCGTTGGCATTGGACTACTGTGACCAGAATGTGAAAAAGCCATCGGCCGTTGTTGAGGTGAAGTATTTGGTTGAAAAGAGGATAAGGCCTGATCTCCAACAGTGGATGATGCATGATGGCCCATTCCAGATAAGGCATTTCTTAGGGAACTTACCAATAAACCACGAACCAAACCAGAATCCCGAAAACGAACTTCTGTTTTGGCGGGGTGTACGTTTACGTCAACAGCAAGGGCTGGAACTGTTAAAAACAAACACAGCAAAGGGTGGCGTTCGCGTGCCAGATAATCTTGATAAGCTGCGCGAACAGCCCCTGCAAGAACTTTATCTTTGACAGGGCGGCCATTGACAAACAAGAATTGCATTTGTGCATTTCCACGATTCAAAGTGGGAAGGCCGGCATATCCAGAAACAGTAATACTGTCTTTACTGGCAGAAATTTCCAAGGCATTATCGGCAAAATCTTGGCCCATGATATCGGCCAGTCGATCCAGTTGATTTTCTTTGGGAAGATAGTTAAAAACAGTTCGGTTTTCAGTTTTTAATTTAAAAGCAATTTCTGGATAGGCCATGGCAAGACGTTGTAAAACTTCGGTGGCGTGACCCACTTCTGTGCCTGGCATTTTTAAAAATTTCAACCGGGCGGGGATGGCATAAAATAAATCACGCACCTCAATCGTTGTGCCCTTGCGGTAAGGTGCAGGAATGGGATTGGATACATCGCCGCCTTCGACTTTTAAATTCCATCCTTCAGATTTATCTTTTTCAGAACTAGTAATTGAAAGGCGGCTAACTGCCCCAATAGATGGCAAAGCTTCGCCCCTAAAACCCAAACTATGGATATTAAATAAATCTTCTTCAGGAAGTTTGGACGTTGCATGACGTTCAACAGCCAACTTCATATCATCTGGTAACATGCCGTCACCATCATCAATAATTTGGATAAAACTACGACCACCTTCGTGCAGGGTTATTTCAATATGCCCAGCATTGGCATCAATGGAATTTTCAACTAATTCTTTTACAACAGAGGCAGGACGTTCAACAACTTCACCCGCAGCAATTTGATTAATTAAATGTGAGGGAAGGCGCCGAATTTTATGCGTCATCATTCACCCCATTTGTTTTTTGCAAATACTCTTTTGCTAAAATTTTTCCCTGTTCGACGGCAGGTTGGTCAAATGGATTAACTTCTAAAAGATCAGCTGTGAATAATGTTTCAAAGATAAAGTGCATCATTAATGCACCCAAAGAATATTCATTAATTTCTGGCACATGAATGACCCGGGTTGGACAATCATTTTTAATTAAGGTATCAATGGTTGCTTGTTGTTCTGCCGTCATTAAATCGCCAATTGTTTTTTCAGCCAAATAATCTAAGTCGGGGTCTTTAATAATTTCAGACGTTAATGTTCGGCAATTATTATCCATATGATTGGTGGTGAAAACAGTGAAAAATTTATCTTTGGGCCCATCCAAATACAGTTGAAGTTGGCTGTGTTGATCTGTTGCGCCAATGGCCTGTACGGGAATGGATCCTTTTCCATTTTTCCCCAAACTTTCTGCCCAAAGCTGGTTATGCCATGCCACAAATAATTTTAACCGATCACAATAAGGAAACATTATATTAATATTTTTCTTATATAGATGGTTAAAGGTATATGCCGCTGCTGCCCCCTGGATGGGTGCAAATGTTGATAACGTTTCAGGTGTCAGGTATTTAAACTTTTCCACAACTGAGGCCGCCCCTTCGCGAATGGCATGCACATCAATTCCAGCAATAAAAGCAGGAATCATCCCAACACATGAAAAGACAGAATATCGGCCGCCCAGATTTTCATCATGATCAACTGTAAGAATGCTCCAGCGGTCAGCCAGGCGTTTTAAAGGGGAACTTTTGTTTTCAGTAACAATCATAAAATGATGGGCAATTGATGCCTCGGCTGTTACTTCCAAGTATCGACGTACAACACCCAAAAACTGTGTAATTGTTTCCGCAGTTGCCCCTGATTTAGAAATGACAATAAAGTAAGTATCTTGCAAATTTAAAGAACTTAAAAGGGTATCAAAAGTGTGGGGATCAATATTATCTGCGAAATGAAGGTGGGGGGAAGGTGATTTTTTTAAAGATAACAAAGCTTGTCCCCCAAGACTGGATCCCCCAGTTCCCAAAATAACAATATCTTTGAAATCATCCCTTATGCGGTAAAGTTCATTTTCAATATCTTCGATATCCTTACGCATATAAGGATAGGTAAAATGCGGAAGACGATCCTTGGAAAACTTATCTTGATATTTTTTTACAGACTGCGAAAGAACTTTGCTTTGAAGTTCAATATATTCTTCTGACAAGCCTTTTTTAACTGCTTTTTGCAAGCACCCATTTATTGACTGGGTATAATATGTCATAAAACCTCCGGGTTTTTTTATGAAGTGAATTAACTTTGATTCAATTCGATGTTTTTTGCTTCGTCTTCAGCGTTAATAACGTTTGCTTTTTTCTTATTCGTTTTTTTCCAGAAAAAGATAGTATCTTTAACTTTGCTTTGCCACTGTTTTTCTTTCATGGATGATTTCTCAGAATCATGACTTAGTTTTTTATAAATTTCTTTATTTCCACTAACCCCGACCTCTGTTAAAAAAGCTTTTTCTGATGTGTGCAAAGGTTGCTTAGCCCCTCCACTTTTATTAAGTAACAAGGCACTGGTTTTTCTTGTGACACTGCGCTTTCTTTTCATGTCCATAGGACGACCTGGTTTAGGAAGTTCCGTTTTTTTAGGAAGTTTTAATTTCCCATGCTTAACAACTTTGTATTCATCAGGCATTTGCTTTACAAATCCAAGATTTTGTTTTGTTTCTTGCGAACAGCTTGCAAAAAAACCGGATACAATTATGAAAAATAAGGCATTAATTTTTTTCATTTATTTTCTTTCATGTGTGAAGTTATAAGGTAAAGAAAAACACCAACGACGATAAAACTATCAGCAAAATTAAAGGCGGGCCAATGGTATTTTGAAATATAAAAATCTAAGAAATCCACAACAGCACCGTATTTAAAACGATCCATTATATTTCCAATTGCCCCGCCAATTATTAAGGCTAAAGGAATCGATTTTGCAAGAAATTTTTCCCGGGCCATTAACACAATTAAAAAGGTGGATATTAAAATGGTACCCCAGGAAATAATGTTGAAAACGATTTGCCCACCGTTGTTAAATAACCCGAAAGTTACACCTGAATTCCAGGCAAGAACAAGGTTAAAGAAAGAGGTTACTTTAATGGGTAATTTGACAGATAAATCTAAAATCAATCCTTTGCTGTATTGATCAACAAAAACTAATGTTAATATCATAACGATATGGATTAAATGAAGATGAATTTTTCTCATTAACTTAGAACCTCGTGACATCTATTACAGTATGTTTCTGAACCTTCATTAACTTCTTCTAAAATTTTCCAACATCTATCACATTTATTCCCTTTTGCAAGATGAATATCAACTGAAATTCCGTCCAGGGCCTCGTTCGTGTACAAGTCACTGTCGGGGGCACCTGCTTTCAAAACCATACTGGATGTGATGCATAATTCTGAAAGGTCTACACTTTCAAGAATACCTTTTATTTTTGAATCTTGGATATAAACTTCGGGACAGGCTTGTAAGCTTGATCCAATGGTGCCTTCTGCGCGGGCTAACTCTAACGCGCCAGTAATAACACGGCGGGCTTGGCGCACAATATCCCATTTATTTCCCAAGTCTGCTTGTTTCCATTCAGCAGGAATTGCTGGCATTTCTTGTAAATGAACACTGCTGCCTTCGCCTTTTCGGCAAGTCCATGCCTCTTCTGCTGTAAAGGCAATAATCGGGGAAAGCCAAATTGTCAAAATATCAAACAGCTTTCTTAAGACAGTGATACAGGCTTGGTAAGCTGTATTATTATCCCCATCACAGTACAGTACGTCTTTGCGTACATCAAAATAGAAAGAAGATAAATCAATCGCACAAAAATTATAGATTTCAATGAATATTTCATGAAGATCATATTCATCTGCTTTTTCACGAATCATTGAATCCAGGGAACTGACACGGTGTAAAACCCATTTTTCCAATTCTGGAAGGGCATCATAAGAAACATCTTTGACATTTTCTGCTGATTCTAAGTTTCCTAATAAATACCTTAAGGTATTACGTAAGCGACGATATATATCTTGGTATCGTTTTAATAAATCGCGCCCAAGTTTCAAGTCATCAGAAAAGTCAGATCCCACAACCCAAAGGCGCAAAATGTCAGCCCCATATTCTTTGACAATTTCATCAAGGGTAATGGCATTGCCCAATGATTTAGACATTTTTCGACCATTTTGATCTACCAAAAATCCATGGGTTAACACAGTTTTAAAAGGGGCACTGCCTTTGTTTGCGCAGGCTGTTAATAGGGAAGATTGAAACCAACCACGATGTTGGTCTGACCCCTCTAAATAAAGATCAGCAGGATATCTTAAGGAAGGGGTATGATTCAGTACGAATTCTTGGGTTACCCCAGATTCAAACCAAACATCAACAACATCCCGAATTTGTTCATAGTCGCTGGCTTCATATTTATTACCCATAAAATCTTGGGCAGGGCGTTTAAACCAGGCATCAGATCCTTCTTCTTTGAAAATATCTTGAATGCGCTGGTTAATTTCAGCGTCTTTCAAAGGTTGCCCGGTTTCTTTGTTGACAAAAATGGCAATGGGAACCCCCCACGGACGTTGGCGTGATATACACCAGTCAGGACGCCCTTCTACCATTGATTTAATGCGATTTTTACTTTGCTTTGGAAGCCAGTTTGTTTTTTCAATTTCAGCCATGGCCTTATTTCTAAGGTCATTTTCTGTCATGGAAATAAACCATTGGGATGTACACCTGTAAATCAAAGGGGCCTTTGATCGCCAAGAATGCGGATAGCTGTGCTTTAATTCAGACCTTACCAAAAGGCTGGAACTTTCAATTAACGCATCAATGACAGCATCATTGGCTTTATAGACATGCAGGCCGGCAAATAAAGGGACATGCTTATGATAAACGCCATCTTCTGCAACCAGTTCAGGAATTTCAAGGTTGTGTTCTTTTCCAAGGATAAAGTCTTCAAGACCATGGCTTGGGGCTGTGTGAACAAATCCAGTTCCTTGTTCTGTTGTAACATGATCCCCATGCAGCATTGGGACATCAAAGTCATACCCTTTGCCATACAGAGGGTGATGACAAAGGGTTCCTTCAAGATCGTGCCCTGGAATTTTTTCCAATATATCGTAATTTACGATTCCACAGTCTTCTGTAAATTTCCCCAATAATTCTTCGGCAACCAGGAATCGATCATCAGGTGATACAAAAACATTTTCCTTATCGGTATCAACTTCAGTTACTTGGATTTGGGCATAAGTTGTATCCGTGTGATATGCAATGGCCCTGTTTGCAGGAATTGTCCACGGAGTAGTTGTCCAAATCACAACTTTTGTATCGGATAAGCTGTCGACTGAGGGTTTAACAATCGGAAATCCAACATAAATGGTGGGGGATACTTTGTCATAATATTCAACTTCGGCCTCAGCCAGGGCTGTTTTTTCAACAACAGACCATTGCACAGGTTTTGCCCCACGGTATAATCCACCATTCATTAAAAATTTGTGCAATTCACCCACTATTAATGATTCTGATTCATGGTTCATGGTTAAATAAGGTGTGTCCCAGGCCCCGAAAATGCCCAGTTTTTTCATACTTTCGCGCTGGACATTGACCCAATGATCAGCGTAATCACGACATTCTTGGCGGAATTCGGCCACAGGCACATCGTCTTTGCTTTTACCTTTTTTGCGATACCGTTCTTCGACTTTCCATTCAATGGGCAGGCCATGACAATCCCAACCCGGAACAAATGGAACAAACTTACCTGTCAAACGTTGGTATTTCATGATCATGTCTTTTAATGATCTGTTGAAGGCATGTCCCATGTGGGCATCGCCATTGGCGTAGGGAGGGCCATCATGCAAAACAAAGCTGGGTTTGTTATTAGGATTTTCAGATAATTTTGTATTTAAATCCATTTTATCCCAATAAGCCAGAATTTCAGGGGCTTTTTCAGGAAGTTTTGCTTTCATTTGAAAGGATGTCTTGGGTAAACGAACTGTAACTTGTTTTTTTTCCATTCAGCTTTCCTACGTTTTTAATGTTTGTGGTGGCAACAACCACCTTTAAGTTTTTGTACTGGGACAGAAATATCAAGGATAAACATCTTTTCTTTCCCATTCTTAAATTTTAATATTAATTGAAACTGATCTTTTGCTGTTAATTCTTTTTTCAGCCCCATCAGCATAACATGAAGACCGCCAGGTTTTAACTCTGTTACTGTTCCTGGGTTTAAAGAAATTTCTTCGACGGGGCGCATACGAAAAATATCGCCTTCTTGAATATGGGTATGCAGTTCCACATGATCGCAAATATCAGAACTGACATCGGCAGAAACCAGGTTCCATTCATCCCCTTCATTGTTCAAGATATTCATAAAGACGGCCCCATTTGGCCCTTTTGTTTCACGGGCACGGGCTTGATCCACAAAAATCATGGGACCATCAATTTCAGCCTGTACTGAACTGAGCGTCAAAACGCAACTTAGAATTATTAAAATCAATTTCATAGTAAACCTATTTGTTTTCAACTTCTTCTTATATAAACTAATTTCTATTATAGATCAAAGATCAATATTTTGTTTGAATTAATTCCCGTTGGTGCCTATATTAACCCTGAATGGATAACGGAAAAAAGATGAAGAAATTTATATATACAATAGCATTTTTAGGGATGTTTTATGCCTCAATAAGTCAAGCAGCTGCAGCATCTGGAGCAGGCGCATCTGATGAAGCAGCCTTAGAAGAAGTAAGTGCCGGTAATCAAACAAAATTGGTAGCAACAGTTACGGAAAAAGCAGCCCTTAGACTTGCAATGCTACAATCCTCAGAAGGGGAAGAAGCAGAAGGGGGCAGTTCTAAAAAAGCATTCTCAGGGGCTGGTGCAGCTGACCCAACTGCAGAAGATAAAGAATATAAAAAGTATGCAGAAACTGTAACAGCTGCAGTAACTGGTGCAAATGCATTTTTAGACCAGGCAGAAAACCCATTGGCACAATTGCTTGGCAATGCTTCTGCAACGGGCGGAGATGCAAGGAACCTTTTCAGAGATAACCCCTATGCAGTAAGGTTTTTGACAAGTGAAGACGGTTTACCTTTAATTCCAACCAAAGCTATGCAGTTACTTTTTATGTCTGAAAATGGTATGAGGATTTTTCGCAGTGAAAATGGGGAAGAAGTTCTTAGAATTTTTGGACTTAGATTGGTTGAAGCAACTGAAGCAGTTGAAGACCCAGACTTAGCAGCAGCAATTGCAGCATCGTTAGAACATTAATTAATTATATTAAAGGAGAGAAAAATGAAATTATTTATGTACACAACAGCATTTTTGGGAATGGTGGCAGCACCGATGGTGCAAGCAGCAGGTGGTGAACCTGAACAAGCATCCGCATCAAAACCTTCTTCCCGTGTTGGGGGCAGCCCATTGGCTGGAACATCAATGGAAGAGTTATTAGCAGAAATTGAAAGAAGGAAAGCTGCAGAAGCTGAAGAAGGTGCCGGTGAAGAAGGCAAAGGGTGGACAAGTGCTGCCGAAAGTGTAGAAGCCATTGCCGCAAGAAAAGCAATTGCTGAATTGAATGAGAGGGCCGCAATGGTGAACTCTCGTGCTCAGGAAGAATATGATGCCACAATTGCAGCATTAGATGCATCAGAAGATTCTGAAGAAAAAACAAGACTTATTGAGGCTGCTGCAGTAAAACTGGCAACTGAGCAATCTAAGGCAGATGCATTAAGGGCAGAATCTAAAAGAATTGCAATAGCCCAAGCAGAATCAGAAGGTGCAGCCGCAGGCGGCGGAGCTGAAGATGAAGGCGAAGGCGAAGGAAGTGCTGCCTCTGCAAGTTCAGCAGCTGAAGCAGAATCAGATGAGGCCTTAGTGGCAAGGTTAACAGAAATGCTTGCAGGTGTAGAAGAGCTTGAAAGAAGAAGTGTTTCAGCACAAGGTGAAGCTGCCGCTGAAGAAGAACGTTATAGAATTGAAAGAAAAGGATTCTTTTCTTCATCCCCTGATACACCAGAAACTGCAGCAATAAAAAGAGATGCAGAAGAAAAAAGAAGCAAAGCACAGCGCTTAGAAAGAGAAGCCCGAAGGTTTAGAAATCAAGTACAAGCCGAAGCAAAAAGGATTGAAAAAATGGTAAGCAAAGAATGGCGCAGACTAGAAGGCCAAGCAAAAGCCGAAGCTGCAAAGCTGCCTGAGGGTGAAAGAACTGGTAGCATAGTTACAGATTTATTGAAAAGAGCTTTAACAGGTAGTGATGCAAAAGCTGTGGAAGAAAGAGCCAGGGAATATGGAAAACACGTAGAAAAAGAAGTACGTAAAGGCGCAAAAGCATTAGAAAAGGCTTTAGGTTTTAAGTTCTAAACACCTAAAATACTCTTTTTAAAAAGCCCCAATACGGGGCTTTTTTTTATATAGTCCTTGAAAATTTTGTCATTTGATTCTTTAATAGAAAAAATATAGGAGGCAAGAGATGAAATTTTTTTATATATAATAGTGGTGTTAATTTCGTATGGTCACGCTGCAAAGGCGGCTTTGGATGATTTGGGTGAACCACCCGTCCCCCATAATGCAATTGCCCAAGTGGGGATACACTGTGACGATGGCACTTACTTTTTTGACTGCTGGCTTCCTAAACGGGGGTATTTGGCGGCACGTGACAAGTTGTTTATTATGATGCCTGCGACATACACAGATGAAATTCCAGAACTTGCACCAGGTATTGCTGGTACTTTAGCATATTTAACAAACACCAATACGGATGCTGGAAAAGTACAAATTTTAAACCAAGTTACGTTTGCGTTAAATCCACCTCCACCCATGCCAGTGATACCTCCAGTTCCATTAGGTCTACCACTTGCTGTAATACCAGGAGGGGTTCCGCTTCCTACGATTCCGGGACTTCCTACATTTGATTGGGGATCTGCAGCCCAAGGAGGTTAGAAATAATTTCAAGTTGTTGCAAGGTTAAGGCTGATAATTTAAGACGGCTTAATTTGGTTGCGTCATCACAATCTTTCATAACCGGACATTCTTGATAAAACCGGCTGAATTTTTGCGCCAAGTCAAACGCATAATCACACAAAATATTGGGGGATAATTTATCATAAGCACGATGAATATATTCTTCAAATTTCGATAATGTGATGGCCAAATCCCGTTCAAATTGATTCAAAGGGGTTATGATTTTCAGATCAGGTTCTTGTGCTTCAGCCTTGCGCAATAATGATTTAATGCGCACCGCAGCATATAATAAATAAGGCCCAGTTTTGCCTTCAAAACGCATAAATTTTTCAACATCAAATTGATAATTTTGGGTTGGGTCATGCTGAAGATCCGCAAATTTTAAAGCAGAAATACCAACACATATGGCAATGTGATCAATTTCTTTTGCATCGATGCCTTTGTTTTTAATGCCGGCATCTTCCATACGGCTGTGCGCTTCTTGTACCAAAGTTGCGATCAAATCACTTAAACGCATAACCCCGCCAGCCCTTGTTTTAAAAGGCTTGTTGTCAGGCCCGTTCATGGTGCCGAACCCCACAAAATCAAACTGGGCATTGTATCCTGATTTGCGGGCCGCGCGAAATACTTGTTCACAGTGAAGGAACTGACGGCTGTCAATGACATAAACAATGCGGGTTGCATGGAAATCTTGAACACGTTCTTCAACCGTTGCCAAATCGGTGGTGCCATACAAATATCCACCATCAGACTTCCGCAATAATATAGGGGGAATTTCTGCCTTATCGGATTCTTGGGCCACAGGAACGATTAAGGCGCCATTATTTTGTACTGCAATATTTTCTTTTTCCAGACGATCCAATAGGGGGGCAATACGTTCTTGATAACGACTTTCCCCAAACCATTGATCAAAGTCTACATCCAAATTGTTGAACTGTTTTTTCATATCAGACACCGACACATTCACGAAATGTTGCCACAAGGCACGATATCCTGGATGCCCTTGTTGCAATTCATAAGTTGCTTGGCGGCATAAAGATGCAATTGTTTCATCTTCTTTACATTGCCCAGAAATCAAGGGGTATATTTCTTGAAGGTCATCTAAGGTAACAGGGGATTCTTTTGGAAAAGGTCCTTGGTTGTTATCCTCAAAATAAGGAAGATCTGGAAACTTTTGACTTAAGGCATAAATCAACATACCCATCTGGGTACCCCAATCGCCCATATGGATATCACCTGTTACATTATCACCCACATAACGCATAATACGTTTTAAACTTTCCCCAATAATGGAAGATCTTAAATGTCCCACATGCATCGGTTTTGCAACATTAGGGCCCCCAAAATCAATAATGGTTTCTTTTCTTTTGTTGGGGTGGGTGACGGTGCCATCAAAATTATTTAAAAAGTTTATTAACAAAGAATCGGATACTTTTATATTAATAAATCCAGGGCCCGCAATGTCTGTTTGGAATTCATCAGATTTTAAATTTTCACAGATTTCTTGGGCAATTTCTTGGGGATTTTTTTTGGCTTCCTTTGCAGCAGCCAGGGCGCCGTTACACTGAAAATCTGCCAAATCAGGGCGGTCAGATATTTTTAATAAGCCATATTTTTTATCAAGGCCAATTTTTTCAAAGGCCTTTTCTGTTAAACCATTTAGATATTTTTGTAGATTTTTCATTGTATCAATCTCTGTGATATGGGTGTCCACTATTTATTTGCTGGGCCCGGTATATTTGTTCAACAAGCATGACGCGTACCATCATGTGGGGCCAGGTAAATTTCCCAAAACTAATAACTTTTTGGGCCATACTTACAACAGTATCATTCAGCCCATCAGCGCCCCCGATGATAAAACAAATGTTGGTTCCTGTCTCGCGCTTTTTTTGAATCAGATCGGCAAAAGACCGGCTGGCCATATCTTTACCAGTCTCATCAAGAATAATTAGATAAGAATTTTCAGATATTTTTTGGATAATTTCTTGATTTTGTTGACTTTTATCTTTGAAGTGACGTTCATCAATTTCGATGATTTTGAAATCAAATTTTAATTGTTTTATGTGATCATGCAAAAGAGAATAAAAAGGGCTTCCCTTTTTCAAACGCCCGACAGCAATAATTTCGATTCTCATGCCTTCGTTTTCTCTACCTTTGTAGAATCAGTTGGGATGGGGGTTAACCACATGCTTTCAAGGTCATATAAGGTACGTGTTTCAGGCATAAAAATATGAATAATAATATCCCCAATATCAATAATAACCCATGAAGATTCGGTTGACCCTTCGATGCCATGACTTTTCATGCCTTGCTTTTTTGCATAAAGGGCTATGTGGTTGGCCAGGGCCCCCAAGTGGGTTCTATTGCTTCCTGATACAATAATCATATAATCTGCAAGGGCTGATTTCCCTTTTAGATCAATGCTTACAATGTCTTGTGCGTTTTTTTCAGTTAGAATTTTTTCAATATCTTTACAGATTTTTGATGATGATGGCATCTTTTTGGGACTTTTTATGGTGACCTCTATATCGTTGTTGTTAATAAATTCAGTATATCAAAAACAGAAAAACTGTCAAAAGTAATATAAACAGTTACTTTGTAGATTCAAGGTTTATCACACAAGGGACCTGTGTCCAAACAAGATAATTTTTAATTTGAAAGTCAGGATATATTTTTTTTAAAACTTTTTTGTAAATTTCTAACTGCTGGACATAGTTTTCTGGAGGCGTATGCCTATAACTTTCATCAAACACACCTGTTTTATAATCCAGTATAGAAATAATATTTTTATTAAAATCAAAGTGAATTAAGTCAATGATACCTTTCACAGTCCCTTCAGGAAAAATTGCTGAAACAGGCATTTCACAAATATAACTCTCTTTAAGATAAGGTTGTAAATCTTTGCAGTCTAAAGTTTTTAAAATACTGTTTTTAATAGGGTCAATTTCTTGCAAAGGTAATCCAAATTTTTTCAAATAATTTTGAATAATTTCCGGCCTATCGTTGGGGTGTGATTTTAAAATCCACTGTAATACTTTATGAATTAAATTTCCCTTATCAGCCGCAGAAAAAACTTGGGGCCCAGAACTTGATTTTATTATATTTTCTTCCCCTTCAATTTTTGAAGGATTAATGATACTGGGCTTGGCTTCTGTTTGTGGAAGTGTTTCAAACCATTCTGGTAACACAGTATTTTGGGCTTTAAAATTTTGTGCTTTAGATATAACGGTTTTTAGTTGTGGATTTTCAAGAACCAATTTCCCGTTTTTGTTAGTTGCAATTTCTTCCAGTGCAGATGTGATTTTTGAATACCAGCTTTCTGGATCAAGCTTAGTTTTAGGTTCCCACCCACAAATATAAAGTTGATCTTCAGCCCGGGTCATTGCAACATACAAAAGTCGATTATATTCCGCCTCTTCTTTTGAAGGTGCTTTGCAATCTTTTAATTTTTCCGTCATTAAATTGGATTTTGGACACCATGTAAACGAAGAATTTTCACCCTCCCAAATCATATTACTACGGTCTAATGGAACATTTGTTGTATCAGGTAAAAAGATGATGGGGGCCTGTAAACCTTTGGAACCATGCACAGTCATAATACGTATTTTTCCTTGAACAGCCTGTTCCAAGTTACGTTTAATTTCTGGGGGATTGGATTGAATCCAATACACAAAATTCTGCAAAGACGGTATATGATTTTGTTCATAAGTTAAACAAATATTTAAAAATTCATCCAACGAATCTTCGATTTCTGTACCCAATCTTTTTAAGAAATTGTGTTTAATATTTTGTGTTGATAATACTTCCATAAAAAATTCATAAGGGGTTAAGAAATCAATTTTATCTAAATAATAATGAATTGTTTCATGTGCTTTTTGGAAAGTTGGGTTTTCATCTTTGCGCGATTTTAATGTTTGCCATAAAGATTCAAAGGGGCGATTGTACGATAAATTATAAAGATCTTGTTCACTGAAATTAATAAGGGGCGATTTTAAAACAGTTGCCATTTTCAAAGAATCATCAGGTAATAAAAGAAATTCTGCAAAAATAATTAAATCCATTATGGGCAGTTGGTCTGTCAGTACAAGCCTATCAATACCAGTAACATCAATATTATGACGTTTTAATGCACGGACCATTTCAACAACGAATTGATCCCGTCGGCGTACCAAAATCATGATATCACTGGGGTCAATAGGGCGATTCTTTGATGGTAGAATTTTTCTTTCTTGAATCCATGATTGAATATTTTTTGCAATTTTTTCTGCCAACTTACGCCGTGTAGACTTATAAAATTTTTGTTCTTTTGGAAGTGACCAGGGTAAAAAATCATCTGTATCTTCAGGTTTTTCTAGGGGCCAAATTTCAACCCGACCCCCATCATTTTTTCGGTGGGCAACATGGTTTGTGTAAGTTTGATTTTTCTTATGAAGTTTTGACTTTTTTTGAAATACCGCATCCACTGCCTGTAACACAGATGGGGTGGATCTGTATGAAATATTCAAATCAATTTCTTGCCAAGGGTGATTAACTGACTTTGTTAAGGATGAAAAAAGGGATCGGATATCATCAAAAATTTCAGGATTGGCCCCTTGAAAACTGTATATGGATTGTTTGGTATCACCCACCACAAATAAGGTTCTATGAATTTCCTTGGCGCCAAGCCCGGAGAAAAATTCTTTCGCAATGGCGGCAATAATTTGCCATTGCGTATTATTTGTGTCTTGTGCTTCATCAACAAGAATATGGTCAATACCCCCATCAAGTTTATATAAAACCCAAGGTTGTAAATCTGAATTTTCCAATAAGATTTTTGTTCTTTGAATCAAGTCATCATAATCCAAAACATTTTGTTGATATTTTAAATTTTCATATTGGTTTGCATAGTGATGATAAAATTTCAAAAGAACATTTGTGGCTGTGCAAATTTTTAAGTGTTTGATTTTTTCTGTTGTTTCAAAAACACGTTCAGATTCGTCTTGAATTAATTTTTGCAATTCATCGTTCTTATCTGTGATAATTTTTTTTCGAATAGAATCTTTTTGTGTCAAAAAAATAAATTTATATTTTTCAAAATTATTCTTGAAAAGTTTTATATGATCCACAACAGTTTTATCTTTGTCAGATAAAAAATCATATTGATTTACCAGCTTTGAAAAATCGGTTGGGGTTTTGAAAAATTCATTAATGATATCCTCTGTTTTTTTGTATTTTTTGACACCTAACTTTTGTTTTAAATGATCATTATAACCCTCAATATCTGAATGCTTACTTAGGATGTTTTTTATTTTTTGGTGGTCTGATTTTAATTTATTTAGGGTATCTTCTAAATCACTTATAGATAAATATTGCGATAAAATTTCCAATGTTTTTATATCGGAATTTTTTATGGCGGATGTAAAACTTTTTTGATGCAATTTTTTTTGTTCTTCTTCATCAATAACTGAAAAATGGGGAACAATTCCAGATTCTAAAGGAAATTTTTTAAGTAAGGCATGACAGAAAGAATGAATCGTTTGTATTTTTAACCCCCCTGGGGTATCAACAAACTTTGCAAAAAGGTATTGGGCATTTTCTAAATAATTTTCAGGATTGTGGTCAACAAGATTTTTTAAATCAGACAGTAAATCATCCCTGTTCAACGTTGCCCAATTTGCCAAACGGGTTCGCAAACGATTTGCCATTTCAGCAGCCGCTGCTTTTGTAAATGTTAGGCATAATATTTTTTCAGGATCTGCACCATGCAGTAATAAATTTAAAACCCGATCTGTTAAAACTTTTGTTTTTCCCGATCCAGCAGATGCCTCAACCCAACATGAATTTTCAGGATGGGCGGCAATTTTCTGCGAAAGATTAATGTGTTGATTTGTCATTAATTAATCCATTCCTTGATTCGTGCAAGGTGATTGTATGCGCCGTACCCTTCAATACCGTGGGGGTGCGATCGATACGGTGTGTCTGCCTGATCAAATTGATTGATTAAACTTTTTAATCCTTTATAAGTTTCATTTAATAATTTTTCCAGATCATCTTTGATTGGAAGGATGTACCCTTTATTTTCTTTCCCAGTGACATGCCAGAAAATTAAGTTTGAAATATTCAAAGGGTCCACATTTTTAAACCCGCCTTCTTTTAAAATTATACCTTCTAAAGGAAGTTGGGCGGATTGCCCATTTCTTATATTTTTTGGTAAAGGCAAAGTCCCTGTTTTATAATCAAGGATGTCAGCACAGTTTTTGTTTTTATCAATTCGGTCAGCAATGCCTTTTAATGTAAAGGGCCCCCCTAAACTTTGAAATGTTAATTCCCCGTATACTTCAGTATAAATTTTTTCTGGGGAAATGCTTTTCATTTCTTCAAGAAACCAGTCCTGGGCACGTTGTGTTCGTATCCACCATAAATATTTATGGGGTGAATTTCGAAATGTTTCTTCAAATATATTTTGTAAATTAAAAGATGTTTTTTTCACGGTTAACTGAAAAATTTTGTGAATCAAAATTCCAAATTCTTTATCCCCAGGTTCCATATCCAAATCATTTAAAGGTTTTAAATTTAAAACATGTTTTGCATATATGGCATATGGATCTTTTAATAAAACTTCTATTTCAGTTACAGATAATTTACGCGGACGCTTTTCCACAAGTGGTTTTGGTTCCGGGGCCAGAATTGGTTCAGCATGAATTTGACTTGACTGAAATCTGACAAAATCTAAAAATTCAGAACACTGCGATAAAGTAATATTTGAATTTTTTAATCCAGATTTTAATTTTAAAAGAAATCTTGATGGAATGGTTGGTGTGCCATTTGTACGGCAGGACCGGGTTAAAAAAACTTTTTTATTTCCGCAGGCGTGAATAAAATCTAGGCAACTTAAACCAATGCGCCTTTCATGACTGGGAAGTCCAAATTGAACACGCATAGATTGATTGAACCATGGATCGGTTACAGGTTCAGGTGGCCAAACGCCTTCATTTAAACCGGCCAATATGACAACATCGCTGCGCATTAAGCGTGATTCAATCAAGCCTAAAATATGTATGCGGGGATGTAATGATTTATGGGGTCTTACTTTTATTTGCAATAAAAAGGATTCTAAGAACGGGCCATAATCTTCTGCATTAGATAAAGTAAAAGCAGAACTTTCTTGATAAATATTTTTCCATAATTGATTAAAGGGGTGTGTTTCAGAACCGCTTCCCATTGTTTCAAAACTATCAAATGTATCTTCAGTTAACCATTCCATTAAAATTTGATGAACTTCCATAAAATCAGATAAAATAGCATCCTTTGAAAGTGTCATAACTTTCTTTTTTATATAAGAAAGTTCGGCAATAAAATCCCTTAGGTCATGATGAAATTGGCTTGGAACTTTATTTAAAACATCATCCAAATTTTCATCTAACTGATAAGGTAGTGCAGGTGTGTTTTTATTTCTGAAATAATAACGTTCCAAAGTTTGGGCAATGAATTTATATTTTTGAACGTATGGATGTTTTAACGTTGCCAAGAAATTCACAGCACTTAAATTTGGATTAATCCAATTGGCCGTTTGTAAAACAAAAGACCCAAGCGGCATTCGACGCAGTGGTTTTCCCCCCGAATCATTTGTTTTTATTTTCCATTTATTTAGTTCATTAATAATGCGTTCTGCAAGGTTTCGATCTGGAGTAATAACCTGAATTGTTTTGTTGGGGGTTTCAAGATGTTTTCGAACAATGGTGGAAACGACGGCGGCTTCTTCTTGTTCATGCGCACAGTCAACATACTGAACGTTAGAAAAATTTTCAATGTGTGTTGGTTTGTTGTTGAAAATAGAACATAAAAAATTGTGCTGTAAACTTTCGATGCACCCAGGAAATGGTAAAACATTTTCAGGTGACAGGTTAACACTTTCCAACAACTTAAATAGTGTGTTTTGGGGATGTGATGCTTCGGGAATATGATCCATGAAAAGATCCAAGCCAGGCAAAATTATGCATCCATTATTAAGTTGGCTAACAACTTTAATCAACCCTGCAGTTGATGGAATAGATCCAGTTGACCCCGCAATAATAATTGGATTTTCAGGGGGCGTTTGTTGCCATTTTTCAATTAATTTCTCCACAAGCAACCGATGAAATTTTTTAAATTCAATCACATTTTCATTTGCCAAAATGCTGGGCCAAAAATCTTTTATAATTTTTAAAAAGTCTAAAGTGGTTTGCCAATGCTCTGCATAATTTTGGTCTGATAATGTTTCCAGTGTTTTTAAATCTAAGCCCTCCATTTCAATTTGATCAATCAATTGGGCCAACTGAATTGCAAGACTTGATGCCTTAGATGTTAAAATTGGATTGCCTTGATCTTGGTAAAATTTAGAAATAATTTTGGTTAAAATAATTTGTCTTTTTTCATTGCTGACAAGGGCCGGAAGATTCACCCCGAATTCACTTTCTTCAATACCAGAAAGGGTTATTTCATCTTCTTCAACTTGCCCAAGTGGAATCATACGCGGCAATAAAACAGCACCGTCTTTTGATGCATTAAGCAAATCTTCTTCTAACTTTTTACAAGCCCTTTGGGTGGGTAGGAAAATAATATACTGTGCCAGTTGGTATTGTGTATTTTTATTCAATAAATAATTGGCAAGGATTTTAAGAAAATCTTGATCGCTTGGGATTGTAAAAAAATTGGAATTATTCCCCTTTGTTTTTTGCAAACCAGTCATTTATTTCCTGAAGATCTTCTGGGGTTCCTGCATGAAACCAAAGGCCGTCATATTCAATACCGTATAATGTTCCTTTTATTTCTGCATTGTCGTAAATATCAAGGAGTGAAAAATAGTCACTATCTGAGTTTTCAAAAAGATAAGGTTGTAGAATTTGGGCCCCAGCATAGTAGTATGGTGCCAACCCTTCTTTTCGCCTTTCCAGTAAATGATTATCTTTTATGTGATAGTCCCCAGGGGTCATTAACCCCAAAGCATTTTTTTTGGGAACCAAGGCCAACAAAACGTCCATTCCTGGGTGCCAGTTTTTTGTTAGCTGACTAAAAACACTTGTTTCAATATCGTGAAAAATGGCATCCCCATTTATAACAATAAAGGGATCATTTCCAAGTAGGGGTAAGGCTTTTTTTACACCTCCCCCTGTTTCTAGGGGGGTACCTTCATCAGAAAAAATTATTTTCATATCCGTATAATTTTTTAGATGCGCATGAATTTTATCAGCCAGATGGGCAGTGTTAATAATAACTTCTTCAACACCTGATTTTTTAAGCTGTTTTAATAGGCGGTCAATCACAGTAATATTTCCAACTTTAACTAAAGGTTTTGGAATTTTATCTGTTATGGGCCTCATACGCTTACCATAGCCAGCCGCCAAAATCATGGCTTTCTTAATTTGTGACATTAGGTACCTTCCTTTTTTCTGACGGAATATGGGTGTCCATCCAATTTTTTATTTTACCCAAAGCAGGGTGTTGTAAATCTTGTTCTAACCATTTCCATGTACGCGGAATAAATTCCAAGTATCGGGTTTTTTTATCCCGGATGGCTAGGCGGGCAAAATACCCAAGAATTTTTGCACTTCGTTGTGCCCCAAGAATATTATATTCTTTCATAAATTGATTCGTATCTAAATCAGGAAAATGCGAGGTATAAAAATTTAAAAGATTTTGTGTCATTACAGGATCAACATCTTGGCGCGCATCTTCAAATAAAGAAACCAAATCATAAGCAGGCGATCCAATCAAAGCATCTTGAAAATCAAGCAATCCACAACGCTGGATGGTGTCGCGTTTTTTAAGCCATAAAAGATTATCAACGTGAAAATCACGCAAAACCAAAGTTTTGGGAAGCGACAGTTCTTTTGTTAAAAGGGTATCCCAAATTTCACCCCATTCTTTTTGGGCTTGGGGGGGTATTGTTTTTCCAAAAATACTTGGGTAATACCAATCAATTAATGTGTCACATTCACGGCGATAAACTTCAAGGTTATAGAATGGAATATTTACCGAGGGCCCATGTTTGTAATTTTTATGAAGGTCAATAATAACCTCTGTTGCTGATTTGTATAATTCATCAGAAGGTATCCCTTTTTCCAAACAATAAGTAAAAGTTTCATCCCCCAAATCTTCCAGCAAGATCAGCCGGTTTTCATAATCATAGGCAAGGATTTCTGGAACAGAATATCCCAGGGTATGTAACAATTTATCAATTTGAATGAATTCATGCACTTTTTCAGTGGGTTCATGGGCATCCATTAAAACAGCCGTATGCCCTCGCGAACTAGTAACACGATAATAGGTTCGGTTAGATGCATCGCCGGCAAGGAAGGTGGGTTCGCGGTCCCCCCATCCGTGATGTTCTAAAAAAAACTGTCTTAAATCAGCCCTATTATTTTTATCTTTTTTCCCAAGTGCCATGCGGTATAAATTCTATTGTCCTGATATTGGTATCATTTAAAGTTATTATAACATCAAGCCGATCTTTCGGCAAAAATTCTTGTATACGTTCTGGCCATTCAATTAAACTAAGCCCTTGTACTAAGGCTTCTTCATACCCGATTTCAAAAACTTCTTCGCTGGTTTTTAAACGATACATATCAAAATGCCAGATTGGAAACTTAGAAGATTCATATATCTGAACCAAATTAAAAGTGGGGCTTGTAACCGTAATATCTTCGTCCATTATATGTTGAATGATATATTTTATGAAAGTTGTTTTCCCTGCCCCTAAATTTCCCTTAAATGTGACAACATCATGTTCTTTTAGGATTGCGGCCAATTTATGGGCAATTTCCCTGGTTTGATCCAGATCGGAAAGGGTATGTTTTTGTAAAAAAAGTATAGACATATATTTCACTATAGACAAATTTATATCCGAATACTATTGTATCATCAAGTTTCCTAATTAATAGAGATTATAAATATGAGAAGTTATAAAACAGATGTCGCGATTATAGGGGCAGGTCCAGTTGGATTGTTTGCCGTTTTCGAATGTGGAATGATGAAGATGGATTGTCATGTCATTGATGCCTTATCCGAAGTTGGCGGGCAGTGCACTGCGTTGTACCCAGAAAAGCCAATCTATGATATTCCTGCACACCCAGAAATTCTTGCTGGGGATTTAATCAAAAATCTGGAAAAACAAATTGCACCTTTCAGCCCCACCTATCATCTGGGACAAAACGTTGTTGCAATTCACCCAACAGATGATGAACGTTGGGATATCTTAACAAGCAGAGATGTTAAAATTAATGCAAAAGCCATTATCATTGCAGCAGGTGTTGGGGCCTTTGGGCCGAACCGACCCCCTTTAGATAATATTGAAGAATTTGAAAATAAAAGTGTTTTTTATTTTGTAAAAAGCCGTGAACAATTTCGGGATAAGAAAATAGTCATTGCCGGTGGTGGTGATTCGGCTGTTGATTGGGCCTTGTCATTATCCGAGTTGGCTAAAAAAGTTTATGTTGTACACCGCAGACCAAAATTCAGAGCAGCCCCAGAAAGCGTTTCAAAATTGGAAGAGTTAGCAAAAGGGAAAGTCGTAGAAATGGTTATCCCTTATCAACTTTCCGGCCTTAAAGGTAAAAACGGTCAGTTAGAACAAGTTGTGGTGGAAACATTAAAAGGGGAAACAAAAAATCTTGATGCAGATATATTGTTACCATTTTTTGGATTGTCTATGAACTTAGGGCCCATATCTGAATGGGGATTAAGTTTGGATAATAGCCACATAAAAGTTGCCCCAACAACAAATGAAACATCAGCAAAAGGGGTGTTTGCCATTGGGGATGTGGCCTCTTATGAAAACAAGCAAAAATTGATTTTAACAGGTTTTGCTGAAGCAGCGGCTGCTGCTCATAAGATCAGAGAAATGGTCTATCCAGACGAAGTATTCCACTTTGAATATTCTACAACCCAAGGTGTTCCGGGATCTAAATAATGCGCTTTAGAACACTTGAAATTACCTTAGGGCTTATTTGTCTTACACTTGGTTTGTTTTTAATCGGGTTTGATATTTATGAAGAAAAAATATTGGAATCCGAAAAAGAGGCAATAGAAGAATCCATTGTAGAAGAAGAGGAAGTAGCCCTAGAAGAAGCAGAAGCCATTTCTGAAGTTGCTTCAAAAGAATCAGCAATTCACATAATGTCTGACGAGCCAGCTGCTTTTACAAATGACACCCCAAGGCACAAAGAATCTTTGTCAGTCTTTTTAAGGCGTCAAAAATTTGATAAAAAAGAAATTGCATCAATTACATCCGCAATTTCCAAGTATCATCCTGTAAAAAAAATTGATAAGAAAAATCGCTTTTATTTTAAAAGAGTAAAAGACGAAGAATCAGGAAAATTAAGTACCGTAAAAATTATTATGATGCTTGACGATTCTAAAAAGAAATTGAATATTTTGCGGGATGAAGATCTGAATTTTACAGCCCCATCCCCCCCTGTTCAATTAAAGAAAAAATCAATTTATGTACATGGAACAATTAAAGATAGTTTATACCGAGATGCGTTGAAGGTGGGTCTGTCAAAATATTTAATCAATAAAATTATCAAAACATACAGCTTTTCCATTGATTTTCAACGGGGTGTAAAACCTGGCGAAACATTTGAAGTTATGTATGAAAAAACCTATGACGAAGAAACAGGGTATGTAGATAGCGGTGTTATCATATATGCAGCTTTATATCTTGCTGGTGGGCCTATGAAAATCTATTTATATGATGCCCCTAAAGGACAAGATTACTTTAATGAAAATGGGGAAGGCGTCAGAAAAGCTTTGCTTAAAACACCTGTTCGTGGGGCACGTATTTCTTCTGGATATGGAAGAAGGCGTCACCCAGTTTTAGGCTATACAAAAATGCACCGTGGTGTTGATTTTGCTGCACGCAGGGGTTCCCCAATTTTGGCAGCAGGGGATGGTATTGTTAAAAAATATGGTCGTCTTGGGGGGTATGGAAATTATATTCTTTTGCAACATAATGCAGAATATTCAACGGCTTATGCCCATATGCACAAATATGCCAAAGGAATTGCCCGCGGCAAAAGGGTAAAGCAAGGCGAAGTTATTGGATATGTTGGTGCCACTGGCAGGGCAACAGCATCCCATTTGCATTATGAAGTACATTTCAAAGGCAAACCCATAAATCCCCAAAAATTAAAAATGGTGCCGCATCAAATTCTTAAGGGTAAACAACTTGAAAAATACGTTGCTGCCCGGGATGAAATCAGTAACGTTGTTAATTCTTTGAAAAAAAGAAAACGATAATTTAAGGAATGAATTGCAAAGAAAAAAAGGTTACTAAGTTACTTTTTCTTGCTTGCATTTTCTTGTGCCTCTAAAACCCAATCGGGAATTGGACCTTCTTTAGATGTCTGTATGGTTGGGTTTTTTTTAAGAACATGCACCATGGGGTTTTGATTGTCTAAAGATTTTTTTGGTACTTTTGGCCCTGACACAATTACTTTAGGAAGATCCTTAATTCCACCCATTGGTTTTGCTTTAAACGGATTATCAACAGGCTCTGATATAATTTTATCTGCGTTTAAATCAGGTTCTTGTGCTTTGAAAGATGCCTTTGTTTTAAGCCCTAATGTTATTTCATAAAAACTCTGGCCCTCTTCTTCTCCAAAAGCTTCGTCTATCATTTTTGCATTTTTTTCCAAAATAATAATCAGCTGTGGATTTTCTGGATCTTCCTCATTGACTTGATAATCTTTGTACAAATCTTCAGACACGGATTTATCTTGTGAAGGCTTTGTAAGTTTAACAATATCCGTTTCAATTTTTGCCCAGTCGGTTTTAGGCACAGTAATTGAAATTTTATTTCCAAGTTGCATAGATTCAATAGTTGATAAATCATCCGTGTAAAGACGGAATGTTGTAAACCCTTCCCCTTTTTTTATTTCTATTTTTTTTAATTCAGAGGAAACAGAGGGGCTTAGAATGGGTGTCTCATCCCTTTCTACTTTTTTAAAATTTTTGTCTTTTAATTCAATAACAAATTTTGGGTATTCTGCATCATCATTAATGCTATAGGAATCTGAAATTTCAGCATCTGGATGAATATCAATTTCCAATGTTTTTTTATCCCCAATTTTTTTTATTTCATACCCTTCAAACAGTCCAATCATTAGTTCATTTTTTGCAGGAACATTTAAATTAACATCTTCAGGAATTGAAATTTTAATCTGGCTGTTATTTTTATCTAAATTAAAATCCAAGGGGACCAAAGCATTCATTTTAAAATTAATTTTTGTGAAGCCTTTTTCTTCCGTAACATCGACTTCAGAAATTTGAATATCTGATTTTGCCGAAGTGGAAAATGACAATAAGATTATAACTATAAAAATGTTAATTTTATTCAAAACAAGCCCCTAGTATTTCTGCAATATTTTATTCTTTTTATAGAAAACGAACAAGGTTTTTAATAATTTATTCCCAATACAAAGTAGTTTTAAGCAATAAAAAAATAATTTAATTTATTTATTTGTAATTATTTAATATATATGTAAATCCAAAGAAACCGCCAAATATTGAGCTAAATGCATTTTTAGCATAATAGACCCGCAACATTTGATTTTGAAAATACCTGTTTATTCTAGTTTATTTGCATTCCCACATGGAGTAGGAGATAAACATGAAAAAGATTTTAATGACATCAGCATTGGCTGTTGCAAATTTAATTACAGTTCCAGCATTTTCAAAATCAAGTCTTGACGGTTTTTACGTCGGGGCATCTGCTGGGCATTCCAGTTTAGATGCAAAAGAAAAAATTGGGATATACACAAACGAAGGTAGTATACTATCACCAAATTCTTCCCCAAATGCAAAATCAAATAATTTTATTGGCTCTGTGCATACTGGTTATGGAATGACATTCAATGAAAAATTCTATCTTGGTACTGAATTATTTCTTGGATATGACAATCACTCTACAAAATACAATCAAGGTTATAGCGATGGAGATGATCAGGGTAAAGTACAAGATTCACTCTCCAGAAAATACGCAGTTGGGTTGAATTTCACACCAGGGGTTTATCTAAAGGAAGATACGCTTGCCTTATTAAAAGTGGGAATCAATGCATCAAGATTTGAATACAAAATACAAGATAATTTTTATGCGGGTGATGATGAAGTTACCCATCATTTATCCGGTAAAAAATCCCAAACCCTTACAGGTCTTAATTTAGGCTTTGCCTTAAAGATGTCAATGACAGAGAAACTTAGCTTACGTTTGGACGTTGATCATACAACATACAGAAGCTTTAGACATTCAAAATCTAGGTCTGATAATAACCATAAAGTTACAACAAAAATCAAGCCAACGACAACAGCAATTACTGCTGGATTTAGTTACAAGATATAAGGAACCATAATGTATAAGTATTTCTTGATTTTTTCTTGTCTTTCTACTTTTTGCTCAGGCGCGCCAGATGAATTTGTGAATAAAGCTGGTGGAAGATCTTCAAGGCAGGCCCGTGTAATTGTGGCTGAAGCAGCGCGTCCAGACGGATCCCCTTTAACAAAAATGATTGCTGCTGCTGACGTTGGTAGAGGTAATTTAGGGAGATATTCTGGAGTGGGAGAGGCCTTTCTTGCTAGTTTAAAAGGATCAAAAGCAGAAAAAGAAGAATTAAGAGGTCGATTGTTAGCTGCCGAAAGACAACGTGCGGCAGATGAATTGCGGTTTAATGAAATATCAGCCAGAGCTGCTAGGGAAAGCGCAGCTGCAGAGCGGTCGAGACTAGAGGCAGAAAGATGGCAAGCAGCAGTAGAAGCCGAAAGAATGCGTGCACAAGATTTAGAAGAACGTACGACAAGAGAAAAAGCCCGATCTGCAAGAGAAATTGCAGCAGCAAGATTGGAACTAACGGAAGCACGTGAAAATTCTAGAAGGTTACGAGAAGAACAAGAAAGAACCTTGGCAGAACTTAACCAAGCAAAAAGGTCAATTACCGAAGCTGAAGAACGTCATACCCAAGTCTTAAGCCGACATCGTGAAGCAAGTGAACAAAGGTTAAGAGAAGCAGAAGCAACAATTCAAGCAAGATTAAATGATGCGCTTAAAAAATTACGTGCCTCAGAAGTTGAAAAATTGCGTCGATCTGTGGACGCAGCAGTAGCAGAGGAAAGAGCAATATTAGAGGCAGAATTTGCAGAAAAAATGCATCGCCAAGAAAGTGCATTGCGTCAAGCAGCACAAAAAGAATTAGATGCAAAGGCAGCAGAATTTAGACGGCAACAAGAAGAATTAAAAGCGCGTTATAAAGCTGTACAACAACAGCTGGAACAAGAAAAAAGCGAAGCAGAATCAGACCTAAAAAAATTAAGAGATGAATATGGTGCGCAAACAGTGGCTTTGCGCCAGGCAGAATCCAGAGCACAACAAGCGCGAGACGAAGCAGCCCGTGTTAAAGCTGAATTAGAAACCGCACGTGCAAGCAGTCGTAAAGCAGGAGAGATAGCAGCTGCAAGATTGGCAGAAGTTCAAGCCCAGGTGCGTAGATTAGAAGCCGTCTCAAGCCAAGCTGGGAAAGCCCATGCCGCAAAAGTAGAAGAGATGGAAAGGGCAGTAGCTGAATCCCGAGCTGAAACAGGAAGATTAGAAGCCACCCTTGCTTCTGCAAGAGAGACGGCAGCATCAGAACGTAGTACTTTAGAAGAAAAAGTATCTGAAGCCAAGGCTAGAGCAGATGATTTAGCAGCACAACTTTCAGAAGCCAGAGCAAGGTTTGATTCAGAAACAGCTGAAGCAAGAAAAGCCTCTGCGGCAGAATTGGAAGCGAAGGCAGCAGAAGTTAAATCTGCGCAAGCAGCAGCAGCCAGGCTGACACGTCAGTTAGCAGCAGCACAAGCAGAAGGAACGCGTCAAGCAGCAGCCTTGGCAGCAAAAGAAGCAGCGCTTGCAGATGCAGGAAAACGTTCAGAAGAATTACAGGCAGCCCTTGAAGGGTTAAGAGCGTCTTCAAGCCAAACAGTAAAAGACCAAGCGGCAGCCTTGCAACAAGCACGAGGCGAAGCAGCGCGTATAGCGGGTGAATTAGAAACCGCACGTGCAAGCAGTCGTGAGGCACAGGATGCAGCAGCTGCAAGATTGGCAGAAGTTCAAGCCCAGGTGCGTAGATTAGAAGCCGTCTCAAGCCAAGCTGGGAAAGCCCATGCCGCAAAAGTAGAAGAGATGGAAAGGGCAGTAGCTGAATCCCGAGCTGAAACAGGAAGATTAGAAGCCACCCTTGCTTCTGCAAGAGAGACGGCAGCATCAGAACGTAGTACTTTAGAAGAAAAAGTATCTGAAGCCAAGGCTAGAGCAGATGATTTAGCAGCACAACTTTCAGAAGCCAGAGCAAGGTTTGATTCAGAAACAGCTGAAGCAAGAAAAGCCTCTGCGGCAGAATTGGAAGCGAAGGCAGCAGAAGTTAAATCTGCGCAAGCAGCAGCAGCCAGGCTGACACGTCAGTTAGCAGCAGCACAAGCAGAAGGAACGCGTCAAGCAGCAGCCTTGGCAGCAAAAGAAGCAGCGCTTGCAGATGCAGGAAAACGTTCAGAAGAATTACAGGCAGCCCTTGAAGGGTTAAGAGCGTCTTCAAGCCAAACAGTAAAAGACCAAGCGGCAGCCTTGCAACAAGCACGAGGCGAAGCAGCGCGTATAGCGGGTGAATTAGAAACCGCACGTGCAAGCAGTCGTGAGGCACAGGATGCAGCAGCTGCAAGATTGGCAGAAGTTCAAGCCCAGGTGCGTAGATTAGAAGCCGTCTCAAGCCAAGCTGGGAAAGCCCATGCCGCAAAAGTAGAAGAGATGGAAAGGGCAGTAGCTGAATCCCGAGCTGAA
>CAYGKW010000008.1:0-54483 GCA_964350815.1 uncultured Rhizobiaceae bacterium
TAAAACAATGGGTTAAACGCTATTTAAATTAGTTATCTGGTACAGCCCCTAAATTTATTATCACTTGCAGGACTTTTATCATCTATTCATATGAAGTCCGATGCAGGTCAAGCATCTTTACAAAAAGACATGGTAAAAAAGCCATATGAACTTGGGCTTTCGCAAGCTGAAATACAAAATATAATAAAAAAAGTTAAAAAAAGTCAAAAAAAATATAAACTTGATATGATTTCTTTGGAAACAACAGGCTTTATAAGCCCTCATGACTTTAGAAAACATTTTGATAATGATATTTCAAAAATGATAAGAAGCTCTGGAAATATTCAGGTAATCCAGGGTTCAGAAGGTCAGATGAGTAATTTAACATCAAGATTAAAAAAATCAACGGGTGTTGGTTTAAGCAATATTGAGCTAACTCAATTAAAAACTAGTGATTCGGCTTCAAGTGACAGTGGACTTGTCTTTGTTTCGGTAGGTACGGATCAATCTATTTTAACGGAATTAGCACAAAAACTTCCAAAAGGGGCAAAGCTTATGGTTCTTTTTTGGGCAGGTGTCAGCCCCCCAGAAACTTTGTCAGACATGGAATTAGTTCTGGAAAATCCAACTTTTTATGAAGGAATCCCATTCTCTTCACCCGGTATGCCTGGTATAAAATCTTTAGCACTTAATGTTTATGAAAAAAAATAAATATTAATACCTTTTTTTAAAACCATTAAAGGCCCAATTTTGGGCCTTTAACTTATTCAAAACTTACTATAAATTGTAGTAAAGGTAAGTTTGATTGATGAGAAAAATATTATTTAATTTTATCGTATATACACTTTTTTTTGCGGGTTTTTCTAACTCAGCAACACTTGAATTCAATGAAACCTCTGTAAAAATTAAAACAAGGTTTCCATGGCTTGATGGTATGATTGTTGATAGAAAGCCAACGCATGTATTAGGTTTTTCAACAAGCGGGAGATGCCCAGATATTGATGGTTTACCAGTTGTTAAGTTATGGTCACCCAAAAAACCATCCTCTGAAAACGCTTCGCTTTATAATGTTGAAACAAATTGGAAAAAGAAATACACTTCAATGTCGCCAGTTCTATTGTGGCATGCCCCAAGGCATAAAAAGAAAACCCCAGGTCCTGTAGAAGATGATTTTGATGAAGAATATCTTTTTGATAATATAGAACCTTCACCCTTATTATGGTTTTTACCTGCCCTTTTTTGAAATATATACTTAACTTTCTTGCTAGTTTATTAGATAATGTATTAGACTGTACTTAATGTATGGGAGGATACAATGAATAAATACTTATATTTCTTAATGGCAATTACTTTACCTAATTTCACAATGGCTGCTGCTAGTAGTGATTCAGGATCAGATGCATCAAGTGATGGTGGTTCTAGCCTGTTTAGCCTTTCAGATGACGGTAGCGTAGTTAGCACAACCTCAGCAACAAGTGCCTTGGAGGCGATGAAAGAGCAACAAGAAGACCAAACATCAAGCCTTGCAGATTTAATAATTGATAACATTGGCAGTACACATGTATCCGATAATGCTAAAATAGTTTTTATGCATATAAATAATGTATTATTCGAACGTGGTGCTTATGATGAGGCAGCCTATACAAAGGCCATGAACGCAAGAGACTCTGTCAAACATGCAAGCCTTAATGTTATGTATATGACAATACCAGTAGCACAAAAGATCTCCTAACCGAAATAGCAGAAAAAATGAAACTAGGGGCCCAATTATTGGTTATTTGTAAAAAACGTATGAACTCTGAAACAAAACTATCTACCCCGGATGGCTTGAAACGCAAAGAAACCATGAAGCGCTTTTATGGGCTGTCCGTGCGCCCCCAACATCAACACATTGTTTTGTTTGAAAAGGGTTAATTAAAGGCCCATCATGTAAACAGCGGTATCCATCATACGATTGGAAAAGCCCCATTCATTGTCATACCAGGCCACAATGCGACCCATTGTTTTACTTGTCACACTGGTTTGTGTAAGATCGAATATGGAACTGTGGGGGTTGTGATTAAAGTCCGTAGAAACAAGTGGTTTGGATTCAGCATACAAAACACCCTTTAATTTACCATCGGCCGCCCCAGAAATCGCATTGTTAATTTCTGCAACTGTCATTGGTTTCTTGGAATTAAAGACCAAGTCCACCATCGATACATTTGGCACAGGAATACGAACAGCTGTGCCATCCAATTTTCCAGCCAACTTGGGAAGGACTAAACCAACAGCTTTTGCTGCGCCAGTGGATGCTGGAATCATGGAAAGAGCCGCCGCACGGGCGCGGCGTAAATCTTTATGAGCCATATCAACCAAACGTTGATCGCCAGTATAGGCATGAATGGTTGTCATAAACCCTTGTTCAATACCAAAGAATTGATCTAAAACCATGGCGACAGGGGCCAGACAGTTTGTCGTACAAGAAGCATTGGAAACAATTGTATCCGCGGCCTTCAACGTTTCATGATTTACCCCATAAACAACGGTATTATCCACATCCGTACCAGGGGCTGAAATCAAGACTTTCTTTGCTCCAGCGTTAAGGTGAACTTTAGCTGTATCTTTTGATGTGAAGCGGCCAGTGCATTCAAAAACGATATCTACGTTATGTTCTTTCCAATTCAATTTTTCTGGATTGGCTTCAGACGTTAACACAACTTCCTTATTATCAATCAAAACCTTGTCGCCTTGATGGTTAATATCTTGCTTTAAAATGCCATGGACAGAATCATATTTCAGCAAATGCAGACTTGTCTCCATATCTGCCAAATCATTGACTGCAACAATTTCAATATCATTGCGATTTGATTCCAACCAAGCCCTTAAAATCATGCGGCCAATACGGCCAAATCCATTAATACCAACTTTTATTGTCATAGGTTCCTCCTATAGTTTTTCTTGAATTTTTGTCGATATATTTTCAACAGTTAATCCAAAATGTTTATATAATTCCGGGGCAGGGGCCGACCCACCAAATGTATCAATCCCAAAACTTAAGCCATTATCGCCCACATATTTATGCCAGCCATAGGTTGAGGCTGCTTCAATTGAAACACGTAAACCATTGCCTAAGATTTCTTTTCTATAAGCATTTGATTGTTGATCAAAAAGATCTGTTGAAGGCATGGAAACAACGCGAACTTTAATGTTTTTAGATTCCAGATTTTCTTTCACATCCAAGGCCAAAGATACTTCTGATCCTGTAGCAATCAAAGTAACTTGGGCATCATCAGCATCTTGCAGGACATATCCGCCTTTGCTTGATTCATTCTGCCCTAAATAACGACGCACCGTTGGTAAGTCTTGGCGACTTAAAGCCAATAATGACGGACCTTTTTGGTTTTCTATGGCGTATTGCCAAGCTTCAGCTGTTTCGATTGTATCGGCAGGTCTAAAAACTGTTAAATTTGGCATAGCACGTAAACTTGCCAAATGTTCGATAGGTTGGTGCGTTGGACCATCTTCCCCAAGACCAATGGAATCATGAGTCATAACAAAAACCACACGTTGGCCCATTAAAGCGGCTAAACGAATGCTTGGACGGCAATAATCTGCAAAGCATAAAAATGTCCCGCCATATGGAATAACACCTTTGTGCAGGGCCATACCGTTCATAATCGCAGCCATTCCATGTTCACGAATACCATAATATATATAATCCCCTTTTTTATTATCAGGGGTTATGGGTTGCATGTTTTTAGCCTTGGTATTATTTGATCCTGTTAAATCTGCTGATCCACCTAATAGTTCAGGAATTGAAGAGGATAATGCATCCAAAACCATTTCAGAACTTTTGCGCGTGGCAAGTTTTGGTTTTTCCTCTGATGCTTTGTGGCACAGATCATGTAAATTTTTGTGCCAATTGTTAGGTAAAGATTGATCCATTAGGCGGTTGAATTCATCTTTTTTATCTGACTTAGAAAGGTGGCTTGTCCAGTCTTCATATGCCCTTTGGTGTTTTTCCCCAAGCGAACGCCACTGGTTTAAAATATCTTCCGGAATTTCAAAAGGTTTATAAGGCCATTCCAGCGCCTTACGCGTAGCAGTAATTTCATCGTCGCCCAGCGGTGCGCCATGGGTTTTGGATGTGCCGGCCTTGTTAGGGGATCCAAATCCAATCATAGTTTCACATGCAATCATACTTGGTTTATCTGATGCTTTTGCCTTTTTAATTGCGGCGCGAATTTCATCATGGCGATGCCCATTAATTTTTTGGACATCCCAACCACAAGATTCAAAACGTTTCATGTGATCTTCAGACGTTGATAGGTCTGTGGCCCCATCAATTGTGATTTTGTTATCATCAAATAAGACAATTAGTTTATTCAATTTTTGATGGCCAGCGAATGAAATGGCCTCTTGCGATATTCCTTCCATCAAACAACCATCACCTGCAATTGTATAGGTGTAATGATCAACAAGGTCTTTACCAAAACGCGCTGATTGAATGCTTTCAGCCAGTGCCATACCAACAGCATTGGCCAAGCCTTGGCCCAAAGGACCAGTTGTTGTTTCAATGCCTTCGGCGTGCCCAAATTCTGGGTGTCCTGCTGTTTTGCTGCCCAGCTGGCGGAAATTCTTAATTTGATCCAATGTCATATCTTTATAGCCAGTCAAATATAAAAGACTGTATATCAGCATGGACCCATGCCCGGCAGATAAAATAAAACGGTCACGATCAGCCCAGTTTGAATCTTTTGGATTGAATTTCAGAAAGTCAGAAAAAAGAACAGTGGCCACATCGGCCATACCCATGGGCATTCCGGGGTGTCCTGAATTTGCTTTTTGAACTGCGTCCATGCTTAGAAAGCGAATGGCATGTGCCATTTTATTATATTTTAAAGTCATTGTATCCTGTGTTTGGTGATTTTAAATTCCTGGTAGCTATGATATTATTTACCCCACACAGACACAAGGAAAAATAATGAAAAAACGATATTCAAAAAAACTGCGTCAGAAAAACAAAGCTCTTTTATTTCTTATTGTCTTGTTCAGTGTTCTTTTTTACCTATTATTCCTGGTTAAAAAAGGAATTATCTAAGTGAATAAAAAACAAAAAAACCTAACTATCATTTTAATTGGTCTTGTTTTGGCCATGCTTGGCTTGGCTTTTGCTTCTGTCCCCTTATATCGCATTTTTTGTCAAAGAACCGGTTTTGGGGGCACAACGCAAGTGGCAACATTTTTGCCAAAGCGCATTTCAGACCGTGTTATTACTGTGCGTTTTAATGCCAATGTTGACCCAAATATTCCTTGGACATTTGAACCCTTACAAAAGGAAGTCAAAGTAAGGGCAGGGGAACAAGCTTTTGCCGTATATCACGTTCGAAATAAAATGGATCACCCAACCATTGGAATGGCAACTTATAATGTAACCCCTGACAAAGCAGGGCAATACTTTAATAAAATCGAATGCTTTTGCTTTTTAGAACAACAGATGAAGCCTAAGCAATCAATGGATATGCCTTTACTTTTCTTTATTGACCCTGATATTGACAAAGACCCTGCTTTGAAAGATGTGGATACAATTACGTTGTCTTATACATTTTTTAAATATACGGGGGAAATACCAAAAGATCCTTATGGAAAACCAAAACATGGCTAAGAAACTTTCTTTAAATTTTGGTTTTAAGTATGCAGATCTTCATGAACGGGAAGGTTTAGTACGTTTATACCACCAGTTTTTGATGTTTTTAGAGCAAGAAGATAAAGATGCCTATCATCTTTATACCCTGTGTTCGGATATATCTTCTGATGCAGAAATTTCCGGAATGATTTTAACAGTGGGTCCGTATCTTGATCAATTTATTGCAAAATTATTTAATGTTGACCCGAGCCCCATAGCTTCACAAAAGAAACTGGCCCAACAGCATAAAACTTTATATACAAAATTCGCAAAGCAATTCATGCAGCGCCGTGTAATGCGAAAGTATACAGTGTTACCAAAAAAAATTGATATTGGAACTTTAGGGTTTGATGACCAGGACTCAGATTTCCCAAAAGTATTTATTCAAAAGGTGATGGCATGGTTGCAAGATCCAGATAATCATGCAGATGAATTGAAGAAAGCAGAGCTTTATACGGCATGGGTTCTATATTCAAAGGAAGCTCCGCAAAGCTTAAAAGATATATTTGTGGCCCCCATTAAGTTAGATCCGGATCATCTTATTGATTTTGATAACATTCAAGAACATCAGCGGGATGGTTTTCACCATGAATCAGAAAAGCGTGATGATTGGGCAATGGGGCAGGCCAGTTACTGCTTGTGGTGTCATCATCGTGACAAAGATTCTTGCTCTAAGGGCTTAAAAGATAAGGATACAAAAAAATTTCAAAAAAATGCTTTGGATAATTTATTGATTGGTTGTCCTTTGGAGCAAAAAATTTCAGAGATGAATGAACTGCATGCCAATGGATTTTTGTTTGCACCTTTAGCCGCCATTACAATAGATAATCCAACGGTGGCTGCCACTGGGGATCGTATTTGCAATGAATGCAGTAAAGCCTGTATTTTCCAAAAGCAAGATCCTGTGGATATTCCTTCCGTAGAATCAACAATTTTACAAAATGTATTAGAAAAAGTGCAATATGGGCCAGAAATATACGGTCTTTTGACTCGCTGGAACCCTTTGAATATACAAAGGCCCTATCCAAAAGAACCAACTTATAAAAAAGTTTTAGTTGTGGGGATGGGGCCTGCAGGGTTTACTTTGGCCCATCATTTGTTACAAGAAGGGCATACAGTTGTGGGAATTGATGGGCTTAAGATTGAACCCAACCCTTTGCCGCAACCTTTGTCATGGGAAGATTTAAATCAATCTACGGAAGATCGTATTGTAGGTGGATTTGGGGGCGTTGCAGAATATGGAATAACTGTGCGTTGGAATAAACAAAAATTAAATTTAATACGTACAATAATTGAACAAAATGCAAACTTTAAGTTACTAGGTGGCGTAAGATTGGGCGAATCATTAACCCCAGAAGACGCATTTTTATTGGGATTTGACCATGTTGCTTTGTGTATGGGGGCAGGTAAACCCCGGATTCTAGGTATAAAAAATGCTTTGGCTAAAGGCGTGCGGCAGGCTTCTGACTTTTTGATGGCTCTTCAATTAACAGGCGCTTATAAAAAAGACAGCCTTTCAAGTTTAACCGTTCGTTTGCCCATTGTTGTTATTGGAGGTGGCCTAACGGCGGTCGATACAGCAACCGAAGCTCTGGCTTATTATCCACGTCAGGTTAAAAAGTTTAATCAAACCTATAAAGATTTAGTGCTTCAATATGGAAAAGAATCTGTAGAATGCACATGGACGAAAGAAGATAGGGAAATCGCATCAGAATTTATTACCCATGCACAGGCTTTAGAAAAATCTGATAACCCCAGAGAATTAATAGAAAAATGGGGCGGGGCAACCATTGCTTATCGCAAAGACACGGTAGACGCCCCCAGTTATCGATTGAACCACGAAGAATTGGCCAAAGCGCTACAAGAAGGAATTAAGATTAGGCCAGGGCTATCACCCAAGGAAATTAAGGTTGATAGATATGGGTATGCGTCCGAAATAAATTTTGAAAAGGGACAGGTTCTGCCAGCAAAAACAGTTTTGATTGCAGCAGGGACACAGCCCAATACGGTTTTGGCAAGGGAAGTGGAAGACATAAAGCAGCAAGGTAAATACTTTCAAGCTTTTGATGTAAATTGGGAAGCATGCGAGCCTGAAAAAACAGCAAAACCAAATCAGGTGGCAATTTTTACACACAAGAATCAGATGGGTCAGTCAGTCAGTTTCTTTGGGGATATGCACCCTTCATTTAATGGAAGTGTCGTAAAGGCAATGGCCAGTGCAAAACAGGGTTATCCTTTGATTTCAAAAGAATTAGAGGGGCTAAAACCCCAGAAAGATCCAAATTTTTTCAATAAAATTGATTCTTTATTTAAGGCCCAAATATATAAAGTAAACCGTTTAACCCCAACCATAGTCGAGGTTATTATCAAAGCCCCATGGGCTGCAAAACAGTTCAAGCCTGGCCAATTTTTTCGTCTGCAAAATTATGAAACTTTTGCCCCAGTGGTTAAAGGTAAAAAACTTGCAATGGAAGGTTTGGCTTTAACAGGGGCATGGGCAGATCCTGACCAAGGGTTAATTTCAACGGTGGTCCTGGAAATGGGGGCATCAAGTCGTTTGTGTGCCTTATTAAAACCTGATGAGCCTATGGTATTGATGGGCCCCACGGGTACACCAACTGAAATCCCTAAGAATAAAACGGTTGTATTGGCAGGGGGTGGCCTTGGTAACGCTGTCTTGTTTTCTATTGGACAAGCCATGCGTAGTAATGGCTGTCAGGTAATTTATTTTGCGGCTTATAAAAAGCCTGAAGATTGCTTTATGGTTGATCATATAGAATCAGCGGCAGATACAGTTATTTGGTGCTGTGATGAAAAAAAACTACCTGTAAATCGAACCCAGGATTTTTCCTTTAATGGAAATATTGTTGCAGCCATGATTTATCATAAAAATTTATTGGAAAAGGCCGATCAACTTATTGCTATTGGATCTGATCGTATGATGGCGGCTGTTAATTACGCTCGTAAAACTAGTTTGATAAAAAGCTTTAAGTCAGATTTAAAAGCCATTGCAAGTATTAATTCGCCTATGCAATGTATGATGAAAGAAATTTGCGGTCAATGTATTCAGCGCCATGTTGACCCCAATACTGGAAAAGAATCTTATGTCTTTTCTTGCATGAATCAAGATCAAGATATGACGACGGTTGATTTTGATATGCTGTCTGACCGCCTGGGCCAAAATAGCATCCAGGAAAAATTGGCAGATTTCTGGATCAGAAAAAATATAAACAAACAAGAACAACATGCATAAATTAATTCGAATAAATCTTATTTTTATTACCATTATAAATATTATGATTTCTGGAAATTTAAGTGCACAGCCTGCATCTAAGGAAATTGAAAATAAAATTAAAGAGCTAATCCAACTTCATATCAGGCAAAAAAATAACCCAAGCCTTAAATCTAAAGCCTTAGAAATCATTCAAGATATGAAAGATTGGAAACTACCTGATAACGCTTGGCCTGTGCAAAAATATTCAAAACTTCCACTATACAATGGGACAGATAAATCCATGGTTTCTATTTTAGTATACGCCAGTAATTTTACCTCCATCACTTTGTCTTGTGATGTCATAGAAAAAGCACCGGGTCTGATTTTAGCAGCTCAACCCTATTATGGTAGTACTAGAGACAATTTTCTGCCTCAATTAACCTTGTTTAAGTTTAAAGATGGTGAATTAATCAAGCCTGCGTGCAAAACAAATTTCCCTTTTGATGTGTTTAAAAAATATATTAAGGCAACAACCCTAGCTGATAGAAATTACCTAAGAACAAGACCACAAGAGGGTGGGACAATAGTTTATGCCATTATAAAAGGTTATATAAATATATATGCACAGGCTATTTGGGCCCCTTGGTTATTTAAGAAAGTACCCGAAGAATATAAATTTCCTTATGAAAAATGGGCAAAAAAAAGTAACTACAACAAAAACATCTTTAATCATATCAGGCAGAAATATTTGATAGCCAAAAAGCAACTAACAAAATATTGGATATCAAAAGGCTATAATAAAGAAAAAGCTGAAAATTTTGCAAGAGCAAGTTTATTCAGAGTTCCTTTCGGCACGATATAAATAAAAAATTGGCAGATTTCTGGATGCTTTAAAGCCAGAAAAATTAATTTTGCAAAAACATCATTTTCTGCTTGATTTTCTTTTCAACAATCGTTATTTAATAGGGGTGATCGTCTCCATCGTCTAGAGGCCTAGGACACTGCCCTTTCAAGGCGGCAACACGGGTTCGAATCCCGTTGGAGACGCCATTACATTTCCCCCGTTTTATAATTTCCAGTGCGTTAAAAATAACATGCAATCTTGATTTTCTTTGACCTGCACCTTTTTATTGTTCTATAATCTGTACCTAACAGGAGAGTTTTTTATGAAAATCAAAACAGTATTAACCCTATTTGTATTAAATTTGATGATTGCATCAGGTGCATTTGCAAAAAATGATCAGGCCTTTAAATCAGGCGCATCAGAAATGTTTCAAGTATTAATAAACTTTCTAGATGCCAATGCAGACACAAAATTCACAGATTATGATAAAAAAACTCGAAAACAGTATGAGGGGGATATTGCCAATTACCTGATATATGCCCAAGATTACAAAACTAAGTTTGGGAAAATTGATCTTGAAAATTATACCAAAGAAGATTTGAAAAAACTTGTTGGGGAAATTTCACAAGAATTTAATGTGATAGAAGCTGTTCTTTCAGAATTTAAACGCGCCCGTGAGAAAAAGCCTAATAAAATTATGAATCAAGTTTTGGTGGATTTTGTAAATATGTTTGTGTTGATTATTAAAACATTAGAAGCAGCGGTTGAAGACGAAACCTTAATTGTTGATCTACGTAAGCGGGTTAAAGTGGTAGAAGGCGAAGTTAATATGCTTACAGGTAAATAACTTAGTCCACTTGCTTGACTTCGATAACCTCAGGAACATAGTACCTTAGCATATTTTCAATGCCATTTTTAAGCGTTACAGTGGAACTGGGACAGCCAGAACAGGCACCCCGCATTTTAAGGTAAACCACACCATTAATAAATTTATTGAAAATAATATCCCCACCATCTACGGCCACAGCTGGGCGCACACGGCTATCTAACAACTCTTTTATCTCTTGGACAATTTTTTGTTCTTCATCACTGTAATCTATTTTTTCTTCAGCAAGATCTTCAGCTTGAATATTGGCGTTATTTTCAAGAATTATAGGTTTATTGGCAACTAAGTGATCCATTAAATCACTAAGGATATGGGGTTTTAGAACATCCCAAGCTTTGTCTTTTGACTTTGTGATACTTATAAAGTCTTCCCCTATGAAAACACCTTCAACACCTTCAACATTAAACATTCGCAAGGCAAGGGGCGATTTGTCGGCTGCTTCTGCATTTGGGAAATCATAACTTCCTTTGTTCAATAGAATATGGCCTGGAATAAATTTTAATGTATTTGGGTTTGGCGTTACTTCAGTTTGAATAAACATATGTGTCCTATATTTCTTAATCCTTAGTAAAATAGTATGGATTAACTAAAAAATCAAGTACGATTATAGTCATCATCGTACCTAGTAATATCGTCTTCCCCAAAATAAGTGCCTGTTTGAACTTCAATAAATATTAAAGGTTTGTTACCTGTATTTTGAATACGATGTTTTTGCCCAACAGGAATAAATATTTGAGTGTTGGGTTTAACTTTAACTTCTGTCATATCTTGTGTAACAATGCCTGTTCCATTGATAATAACCCAATGTTCAGATCTTTTTTCATGGCTTTGCAGGGAAAGGCGTTTACCTGGATGAACTGTAATTTTCTTAATTTTGAAATCATCAGATTCTTGCAATACTTCAAAAGTTCCCCAAGGACGTTGGTTGTCATAAATCATCATGCACCATTATATCAGAAATAAATAACTTTGTTTTTTTCTGCCCTTGCCAGGTATCCAGTTTCATTGTGCCAACAACACTGCACTTTTTATTTGTCGATTCTAATAAAAATTTTCCCAAAGCAGTTTCAGCCGATCTAAATGCAATGGCCTGAATTGACGCATTGTCTTCTCCCTTTAAAAGGCAACTTACATGGTCTTTTCCAACAATTTTGGGCATAAAACTGTGTACTTGTTCAAGCATGACCTTTGGTGTTGGGTTCGCCGGACCAAACGGTGCCAGTTGATCAATAGTTTCACAAATCTGTGAATTTATACCCCCCAATGATATCGTCGTATCTATGGTTAATTCTGTTTCTATTGGCCCATCTGGAAGTCGGCCTTGCATAAATTTATTAAATTCTTCTATCTTGGACTGTTCAATTGTTAAGCCCGCAGCCATCGCATGGCCCCCACCACTAATCAATAATCCTTTTTGCTTTGCTGCATGCATTGCTGACCCTAGGTCCAGCCCTGTAATGGACCTTCCGGATCCTTTCCCAATTCCTTTATCATCAACTGTTATGACCAGCGTAGGGCGATTGTATTTTTCTTTAAGTCGCCCTGCAACAATTCCAATGATTCCCACATGCCACCCTTGTTTTGCAACACATATAACATGGTTTTTGTTTAAACCTTGCTGTTCGACACATTCTATGGCTTCATCAATCATTTGGGCTTCGATTTGTTGACGTTCTTTATTTAAACTATCCAGCTTTAATGCGATTTTTTTGGCTTTTTGTTTGTCCTGCGTAGATAACAACGTTGCCCCTAAACTTGATTCATCAATACGACTTCCTGCATTAATTCTTGGACCTAAAAGAAACCCTAGGTGGTAAGATGTTGGAACAGAATCAATGTTAATGACATCCATCAAAGCAGACATGCCAATATTTTCCCTGAAACCCATAACCTTAAGCCCTTGCTGGATAAAAGCACGATTAAGTGGTTTTAAAGGAACAACATCGCAAACCGTACCCAAAGCAACTAAATCCAGGTATTGGCGCACATCAGGAAGTTTCTGGGTCTGTTTTAATTCTTTTAATTTTTTGTTCACCCCGCAAATAAACATGAAAGACATTCCAACCGCAGCCAAATAAGTATGGGGTGACGTTTCATCAAGTCGATTGGGGTTTACAATTGCGCAAGCCTCTGGAAGTTTGGGTTCACCAATATGATGGTCTAAGACGATAACATCAAGTCCTATGTTTTTAGCATGATCTAAGGCATCAAAAGCTGTTGTGCCAGAATCCACAATAATTACAAGGCTGTTTTTTTCTTTTTTCAATTTATCCATGGCCTGGACACTTGGGCCATAACCTTCCAGCAATCGATCGGGAATATATATTGATATATCTAAATCAAGGGCAGAAAAAAACTTTTTCAGTAGGGCAGAAGAAGTTGCGCCATCAACATCATAGTCGCCAAAAACAACAATTTTTTCTTTATTATTTAAAGCTTTTATAACCCTTGAAACTGCTTTGTCCATATCTTTGAAATGAAAAGGATCCGGCATCAGATTTTTTAATTTGGGGCTTATGAAATCAGAAATTTGGTCAAGAGTAACGCCACGATTAACAAGTATTCTTGATATGATTTCAGGAAGATTAAATCTTTGTGAGCCTGCCATAACATCACGTTCAGCAGGGTTTAAAAGCACCCACTTATTATTCCCTAAAGATTTTCTTCCGTTATACAGCGGCATTATGCTGACTAAGGTATTGTTTGGTTTTTCCAATTTCTTCCTTCATTGTTGAAATTTCCCCATCAACCTCTTCAAAAGAAATAGTTGGTTCATCTTTAAACTTTGGACATTCACTTAAATTAGGGTAGGGGCCCTTTGCACATCCGCAAAAAAATAAAAAGATAAGGATTCCAAGAAATGGGTTTTTATAAAGTATTTGAATTTGTATTTTTTTCACGATAGTGTGTCCATAATTAAAAATTTCCATTACTAATGAAAATAGAAGAATGACGACAGCAAAACAAGAAAAAATATTAATCATTCAACCTTTGCCAGGAATTGGCGATACTGTATGGTTCTTGCCCCATCTTTTTTCTTTGCGTAAACAGTATCCCAAAGCCAGCATAACCCTTTTAACAAAAAAAAGATCTAAAGCAGATCAAATTTTAAAAGATCAAAAAATTATTGATAATTTTATATGGCTGGAACGCAAGCCAGGAAAACATTCAGGTTTCCTTGGTTTTTTTAAGTTAGTCAAAGATCTTAAGAAAGAAAACTTTAATAAAGCCTGGGTTTTACATAAAAGTTGTGAATATGCCCTGGCTTGTAAATTAAGTAAAATTCCCAAAATATATGCTTATGGTAGGGGGTATAGTAAATTTTTTGTTACCCCTCCGCACTTATCCGTCGAAGACATGCAGAAACACCCAATTGATAGGGCCACAGCATTATTGGAAGCGCATAATATTCTTTTACAAGGTTTGGAAACAGTTACAATTGAACCTAAAAAAGAGTTGATCCAAGTTGTTAACAAAAAAACAAATCTTAACCCTGATAATAAAAATATTGTTTTGTGCATCGGCGGCAGTGAAGCTTATAAAAAGTGGCCAGATGGGCATTTTAAAAAAGTTGCAAAAATCTTTTTGGAAAAAAACTGTAAAGTTTTTGTACTAGGCGGCCCTCAAGAAGAAAGAGAAGCCAACTTAATTGCCAAAGAAATACACGAAGAAGACCGTTTAAATATTAATGTTGTAACAAATTTAAGCATTCCTGAAGTTGTCTGTTTTATTTCACAAATAGATTTATTCATTGGAAATGATACGGGAATGTTAAATTTGGCTGCAGCAATTGGAAAACCAAGTATTGGTTTGTTTGGCCAAACCCCAGCATTAACTTATAGAAAAAATCTACATCCAATCATTGCCCCCGACAGTGCCGAGGGCAAGAAAGTTTGCAACATTATTCCTGATCAAGTTATTTCATTAAGTAAAAACTTTGTGGACCTGTGATTTTTATATAAAATTGCCAGGTCATCAAGAATTCTTTTTAGCTTTTTAAGTTCTGCTTTATCGTTTGATATATTTGCAGCCTCAGCAAATGAATTATCTATGATAATTTTTTCCAATCTTTTTGAACCGCCTTTTTTAATTATTTTTTCTGATTCAGCCCAAATACCTTCCAATTCATCATGAATAATTACATCTGTCCAAGTTTGTTTTTGCTTTGTTTTTGGCAAAAGTTGGGCATCTAAATTTGACTGTGTTTGTGATGGTCCTCCAACAGGGCGCTTGTATTTAATTAAAGCGTACTGCTTGCCTGCCAAAACACAATTTTCATCTAGAAATCCCATTTCATATAACAAGTCTAAGGCAGTTGTAAGACAAAGCTGCCTTTTTAAATTATCAGGTTTATTCTTTTTATTTTCTGGCAAAAGATATTTTGCACTTGTTGCCTTTGTATTGTTTAAGCGACGTTTGTCTTTTTTATATTTATGTATCATAGTTTAGTCCTTTCTTTATCCCGGTGCGAAATATGGCAGAAATAAAAATATGTTTCAATGAAGTAAATAAAAATAAAGGGAAATAATGAAAATTTGTAATTTATTGTTGAAAATCTTGTAACCAACGTTTGACGTTTTGATGGGGACAGGGGATAATACATTTAAATATGTGGAATAAAAAAATGACAGAATTTCGAAAAGCAAAAGATTCATTTGGTGAAATGCACGTGCCCGCGGATAAAATGTGGGGGGCACAAACACAACGGTCCTTGCAAAATTTTAAAATTGGTACAGAAACAATGCCGTTGGCTTTGATTCATGCATTTGGATTACAGAAAAAAGCGGCTGCACTTGCAAATATGAAATTAAAACGTTTGGATGAAAATGTTGGTAAGGCCATTGTTAAAGCCGCTGATGAAATTATTGAAGGGAAACTTGATGATCAATTTCCTTTAGTTGTCTGGCAAACGGGTTCAGGTACCCAAACCAATATGAATTTTAATGAAGTGATTGCCTATCGTGCAAAACAAATCTTAAAAGAAGGAATAAATATTCACCCAAATGATCACGTAAATCATGCCCAATCCACAAACGATTCTTTTCCAACGGCAATGCACATTGCAGCAGTTGAAGAAATTCAGCATAAGTTATTGCCAGCCTTGAATCATATGCATATTACCTTGGAACGTAAGGCTTTTGATTTTGAAAAATACATTAAAATTGGGCGCACACATTTACAAGACGCAACCCCTTTAACGTTGGGTCAGGAATTTTCTGCGTATTCAACACAGGTGAAGTTAGGAATTGCCCGCGTTGAAGATGCCCTAAAAAGACTTTATCCTGTTGCGCAAGGTGGTACAGCTGTGGGAACTGGGCTTAATGCCCATCCTGATTTTGCACAGGAATTTGTTGCACAGCTTAAAAAATTAACAGGTCAGCCTTATGTTTCTGCTGAAAATAAGTTCGAAGCCTTGGCAAGTAATGATGCCATTGTTGAAATGTCAGGTGTTTTGAATGTTATTGCCACTTCATTCATGAAAATTGCCAATGATATAAGACTTTTAGGATCTGGGCCCCGTTGCGGTATTGGGGAAATACATCTTCCGTCAAATGAGCCTGGATCATCCATTATGCCGGGAAAAATTAACCCCACCCAATCTGAAGCAATGACAATGGTGGCTGCCCAAGTTATGGGGAATCATGTTGCGATTACAGTAGGGGGCAGTAACGGGCATTTTGAACTGAATGTTTTTAAACCCATGATGGCCTATAATATATTGCAATCCATTCGCCTGCTAACGGATTCTGCCCGAAGCTTTACCGATAATTGTTTGGAGGGCATAGAAGCCAATGAAGATAAGATCAAAGAAAATATGAATAATTCTTTGATGTTGGTGACAGCCCTTAATACAAAAATTGGATATGACAAAGCAGCAACTTTGGCCAAAACAGCACATGCTGAAGGATTAACCCTTAAACAAGCCGCCATTCGTCTTGGATATATGACAGAAGAACAGTTTGATCGATGGTTGCGCCCAGAAGATATGTTGGGCCCCAAATAATGGATGATGCTAAGTTAGTTAAACATTCAGTAAGTATTCAGGGCCATCAAACAAGTATTACTTTGGAAAATATATTCTGGAATACTTTAAAGAAAATTGCAGAAGCCCAAGAAAAAACCATCAAAGAATTAATCGAAGAAATTGACGAATCCCGCACTGGCAACCTATCCAGCGCCATACGTGTCTTTGTTATGCAAAACAAACATATCTAATAAGACTTCTTTTCAGTTGATAATTACTTGTATTTATTTAATTTTTACTTCTATTTGTTATATATAACCACAAAAAGGAAGATGAAATGAAACGAATACTTTATATTACTTCAGCAATATTTTTAAATGCTGTTACATTCGATGCAAATGCCGCTAGTTCCTCTGCTGCTGCAGCTGCAGCAGCAGAAAGGGACACTGGCTCTTTTCGTAGCCCTTTGCGCCCATCTGCAAGAACAAATCATGGTTTCTTTACCCCTGGTGAACCAAGTGCAGTTAAAGGGTATTCGGGTTTTGTAGGGGCCTCTGAAACTCCAGATTGGGGCAGTCCTGTTTCTGCTGCGGTTGATCCTTGGGCATTAGGAAGTCCAGAAGGAAGAGAATCTTTGGATGCAAGAAGAATAGCTGAAGCTCTTGTTGCTGCATCATCTTCAGGAAGGTTTGATTTTAGATCCAGTGTTCTTGCAGCTGCAGATGCTGCTTCAGTTGATATGGGCGATGATTTTTCAGAAGCAAAGCCTAGAGCTTTTGAAGGACTATCATGCCCTGGATCATTTTTAGGAGCTGAAGGTGAAGAATGGGCGTCAACACTTTCTGGGGGTTCAGCCCGTGTGTCTGGATCAGTATCTCCTGTGTCCGCTATGGTAGTGGCAAGATTAGATATTTTTGCAGTTTTAGAGGAACTTGCAGCAGAAAGAATGACCTTAAGACGTTTTGCTGATATTTTAGGTGATCCGGAAGCAATTGGTAACGAACAACTTTCAGATTACTACACACCAGACGGTCGATTGGCCATTACTGTTGCTTTGTATGATCCCAGAATTTCTGCAGAAGCTGTTGCAACAATGATAGATAGCTATCCCGTCATTGCCCAACGTATTGATGGATATGAAGCCCTAATCACTTCAACACAAGTGGCTAGTTATGATCGCAGAAGCCTTGTAGAAAAACGCATTATTAATGCAGCAATTCGCAGAGCAAACCGTTAAATAACTTAAAACTATCTTAAAAAAAACCCGGACTTGTTCCGGGTTTTTTGTGTGCCTTGCATTATTTTCAATTTATTCATAAACTTAACATCAGAGAAATAAAATAGGGTAAGTAAGATGAATAAATATGCATTTCTATTTGGAATGGGAATTTCTTTATTTGCGCATACTTTTTGTGTTGCATCAGAAGAAGAAAGCTCCCCGCCCAAATCAACTTCAAATCCTTTAAGCCCCGTACTTTCATCCGTAGACCCCGAAGGAATTTGGGACCCAACAACTCCACCAAAAGAATGGGGTGCATTTCCTTTCACGCCTCCTCGATTTTCCTTGGAAAGCCCTGGTTCAGATGATAAGAAAAAAGATGAATCAGCAAGTGATTCAGCATTAACTGCAGTCGACGAAAAATTTGTTTTAGGTGATTTGATTACAGAAAGCCATCCTTTGATCCCCCCCCGGTCTTGGATTTTCTTTAGACGACCATGGGGGGATAGAAGGATTAGAGCTTTATAAAAAGGAACCTAAGTCTTTTGATGTTCCGTCATTTAAAACTCCGCCAATTGTTTATAATAAAAAGACCATGGTGGGATACCCCACTGCCAGAGGGCCCATTATATTGGGTAACCCCAGGGAAGAAATTGTATTTTGTGTTGGGTGCCATCGATTTGATGTCGCCTATATGATAGCATGCGGCATACAAGATACTTTTAGCCAATGTTTCGTATTACTTGCGGAGTTAGAAACGTCTGCAAAATTTTTGCGGCCATATAATCCATATATCGTATTACGAAAAATTAATACAGAACTATGGAACACAAAAAATCTTGGCTTCATACCAACTTTTTATCACATGGTTGGCAGAGCAAGAATTGCTGTAGGGCATTATGAGGCAAGCACAGGGAATTTAGCCATGGCCCGTGTACATTTTTTGGGGGCGATTCAAATCGCAAAGGATTTAAAGAACGAAGCTTTGTTTCATAACGCTTTAGGTTTCCTAAAGTCAATTCTGTAAAATGGCAAAATCTTCATAAAAATTTGTCATAACAGCTGTGACACCTAAGTTTAATAAGTCTTTGGCAACTGTAATATCATCAACTGTCCAGATAATTAATGTTTTCCCCTGATCAATTAATTCTTTTAATTCGGTTTTTGGCACATTAAATCGAGGTGCGTAATAATCCGGCTTAAGCTTGGCACGAATCATTTCTTGAAACCACTTTTGTGTCCAAAGCCAAGATCCTTCGCCATAATCGATTTCAGTTTCTTCATACGTTACAGGGGTAACATCATAAGTAAAGGCCAACATAATTGGAATTTCAGGGGCAAGTTGACGACTTTTTGCCAAACAGTCAGCACTGAATGATTCAATCACCACATTATTTTCCAATTTATATTTACGAACCAAGTTAATGACCGCCCGAAGTAGGGGGAGGGAGCTTTCTTTAATCTCTAACAAAACAATCAAATCCTTGCCAAAATCACGCAGAACAGGCTCCAGCAAAGCAACTGGAAGGTCTGTTTGGCTTTGGTCTTTGGGGTCTTTGTATTTCGCCTTTACAATTTCTTGGGCAGTATAAGATCGGACAAGCCCTGAATGGTCTGTCGCATGATCCAAGCTTTCATCATGGAAAATAACCGGTATACTGTTTTGGGTACGCTGTATGTCAATTTCAATGGCTTTAACGCCCTTGCCCACAGCTGCCTGCACTGCTTCATAGGTATTCCCCACATATCCTTTGGTAAATGACTTGTGGGCAATTACTTTTGGAAATTTCAGTGCCATAGCTTTTTCCCCGGCCATTATAAATAAAATGGCAAAAACCAACCTTCTAAATCCCTGCATTTTATATCTCTTACCTTATAGAATAAGAGTATCCTTAGAAAAAATTGATGTCTATAAAGAAATTGTTACCTGAAGGATTTTCCAATAAAATTAAAGGGAAAGCCTATGCGTCTTATGCATAATGCAATATATTCAGTAATTTCAATATGTTGATGCGGCTTTTTGCTGTTTTCAGAGTAGTTTTCCCTATTTTTTAATTTTTAAGCCATGCGTTGACTCTTGTTTTTTTATATGCTTTTTTGAATTTTCTTTAATTTTTTGCCTAATTATTAGGCAATTTCTTAAAAACCGGGACTTAAATAAAATACCCTAGCAAGCCCATTATGCATACCTTAATCTAGGTGTAAAGTTTCCGGCACCTTTTTACGGGAAATAGAGATGTATCGCCGCGCACCGGCAAAGTGCACGGTGATCCATGAAACGGTAAAAGGTGGATTGCCACGTGCCTTACAGGCACTCGCAATGACGCAATAGATTAAATAGATATACCGTGTCAAAGCCTTAGCCATTTTTTAATTTAATGCTGTTCACTTGATCCGGAATCCTTTCCTTCCGTCATCGCGAGTATCCAAAAGATGCGCGGCGATCCATAAGCTATAAAGGTATAGCTAGGCAAGGTCTTCTTTTGTTTCCGTCATCGCGAGCATCCAAAGGATGCGCGGCGATCCATACTGCACTTTACCCCATACACTTTGACTGCTGGTGACTTCTAGATTACCCGGTTAAACCGGATAATGACGGCAATGGGAACTAAAAAACTATGCGTAAGGATCGTCAGCCAAAAGGTAATTTTTCACATAATCAGAAACGGCTTCTTCCAGCGGGGTGAAACGTTTTTCATACCCTGCATCCCGTAGCTTGGTCATATCAGCCTGTGTGAAATTTTGATATTTGTCTTTTAATTGTTCTGGCATATCAATATATTCAATGCGCGGGGATTCATATCCCATTGCTTTGAAAACTGATTCTGCCAATTCATTGAAGGATTTGGCTTCGCCTGTACCAACATTAAACAACCCATTCACGTCAGGTGTCTGCAAAAGCCAGGATACAACATCCACACAATCTTTAACATAAACAAAATCACGTAGCTGGCCGCCATCTTCATATTTCGTATGGGTTGATTTAAAAAGACGGGCAGGGTTGCCATCTTGAATTTGTTTTGTCAGGGCGCATACCACGCTTTTCTGCCCGCCTTTATGATATTCATTCGGGCCAAACACATTGAAAAATTTAAGCCCCACACATTGGGCGGGCTTTTCCACATTTGTTTGGTTCATGCGCGCCAACCATCTGTCAAAAAGATGTTTTGTCCACCCATAAGGGTTTAAGGGTTGCAAGCAAGAAAGGTGTTCTGGGGATTCTTGGTCTGAAAATCCATTACCGCCATCGCCGTAAGTGGCCGCAGACGATGCGTATATGAAACGCTTTTTATTTGTGGCACACCATGACCATAGTCCTTGTGAAAGGCGGAAATTATTTTGAATGCAGGCATCCACATTTACTTCTGTCGTCGATGATATGGCACCCATATGAAGGATGGCCTCAACCCTTGAGGCTTGTTGTGATAAAAAGGGAAACAGTTCATCAGGTTGTATAATGGAACCTAATTCACGCTTGGAAACATTTTTCCATTTTTCATCAGATCCAAACCAGTCACAAACAACCGTATCGTAATACCCTTGTTTTTCAAGTTCTTTAACAATATTGGATCCGATAAAACCGGCGCCACCTGTGACTATGATCATAAGATTCTCCTTTGGGTTAATTATTAGCGTTTTCCCCTTTTGGATGCAAGGGTGATTTAAAAACAATTAATATCCTTGAAGTTTCAATTTTAAGTATTATATTAATTCTCCACAGTAAAGTAAATTATGGGATAATTACATGAAAAAAATACTTATACTTGGCGCAAGCCTACTATCCTTAACACTTGCAAGTAATGGGTACGCAGCCGCTGCGGCAGCTGCCTCGTCTGCAGGGACACATGAAGAAATAAAATGGCCTACAGGTAAGACTGTTAGATATTCTAATGATAGACCATTAGATTCAGATGCAACATGCGTTGAAATTCCTAGTAGCTTTAAAGAATCAGATATTGAAGAACTGTTTTCTAAAATACCTGGCACAGGAATAACAGTCATGAGGGTTGAATTTGTTGAGGGCTTCCCTGAATTTTGGTCAAAACTGTTGGCTGGGATAACAGAAACCAAGCAAATAGTATCATTGTTCATTGGGGCTTCACCAGATGGAAAGAGTATCGCTGCGGCTTTACGGGAATCATTACCAAAGTCAGGCCTTGAATCACTTTCCCTTAATGGTAATGGACTTGGGGTTTCTGGCATCGCTGATCTGGCTGAAGGCCTTGCAGGCGATACCGTGGTATTAAGACACCTAAGAATATCTAATGATCCTATTGGAACAATAGGGGCAGCTGCTTTGGCAAAGGGATTACCAAGATCCTTGGAAAGTATTGGTTTTTTCCAAGCAAACATAGGACCTGAAGGTGCCGAATCTTTAGGAAATGCATTCAAAGGCCTTCCTGGGCTTTATCATGTTGATCTTTCCTATTGTGGGATCGGAGATTTTGGTGTTGCAGCCGTAGCGACCGGATTACCAGGAACTGTAGAAGTTCTTGAGCTTCGGAATAATGGAATTGGACCAGTTGGTGCCGAAGCCCTTAGCAAAGAACTTTCAAGGTTTGATATTCGATATCTGGGTTTACGTTATAATCCTTTAAAAGATGGAGCTTTACATTTAGGGGCTGGACTTCCAAAAAGACCTTTGGGGGAACTTGATTTGACTGGGACTCAAGTTACTGCAGAAGGCGTAAGAGGTTTTATTGAAGGATCTACAGGTGTTCGATTTGGTCACCTTAATCTTTCTGGAAATAATCTATGGGATACAGCCAGATGGGCGTCAGCATTAGCTGTTTTAGAGGCTCGTGTTCTTGACCTTTCTGGTAGTAGAATAGATGATTTGGCACATGTATTATTGCGCATTGCATCATCAGACGTTAGAACCGCTGTTATGTGGGATAATAGATTCTTGGCTGCTGATTTTCCACCTCAAATGCATAAATTAAGACGTCTAGGGTTAGAAGGGGAAATTTCTTACAAGGAAACAGGCCCAGAAACACTTCCTGACAAAAGCCTTGTAAAGGTTTCACAGTCTGTATTGACAATGGATACACCTAAAGGCCTTAAGGACGTTATATTAAGTAATTTGCATCTATCTGAACTAGACTTGGACAGTTTAAAAAGAACTGGTGTGTCTTTGGAAGGTTCGGCAAAATAACTAATAAGGTATAAATCAAAAAAACATCTAAAATAATAACTGGGGGCGGGATTGATCCTTCCTCCAGTTTTTTTATGAAAGATTAATGACATCCAAATCTTTGGCATTTAAAATAATTAGATTTTTCGTTTTTGAAACTTTGGCCGCCATGCGTTCAAAAACCTGCTTTTTATAAGGAAAAATTATAATGCATTTAACCAGAAACCAAGTAATCATCGGGGCACACCCTTGTGGCAAAGTATCCCGTTCTTTTTTTAACACAACTAATCGGTAACACCGTGCAATGGCGCGCCACAAGCAAAGGGGAATCGGGGCATTAATATAAATCATACAGTCCGCCGCATCACAGCGTTCTTCGACATGTCTTGCGCCTCCTTCAAAAATCCATTTATCTTTTTTGCAAATGTCTATGACTGTCTTTTTAAACTTTCCAGGGTCGGGGCGTTGCCATCCTGGTTCCCAGAATAATTTATCAAAGGAATAAAGCGGCAAACCACGCTTTTCAGAAATAATTTTTGCCAACGTACTTTTGCCTGAGGCACTGTTTCCCCCAACAACAATTTTATTAAAATGTTTTATTTCTTTAAAAAAGCTTTGCATAGGATAATTTTATACATTATCTTTTTATTTCGTAAAACATCATTTGATGGGAAAAGTAAAAAACACAAGATTCTAACACGAAGGAATTACATATGCTTAAATATGCTATTAAAGGATCGGCTAACTTTTTTGACCGCCTGATGCGTCGATATACCCCTGATCCATTTATTTTGGCAATGGCCCTTTCAACCATTATTTTTGTGGCCGGTATTATGATGACGGATACCAGTTCCAAACAAATGGTTAAGTACTGGGGCGACGGATTTTGGGGCCTAATACCGTTTACAATGCAAATGGCAATGGTATTCCTAAGTGGATATGTTTTGGCCGCAACACCTTTGGTAAATGGCTTTTTGAATGTTATTGCCCGCCGGGTTAGAACACCGGGGGAAGCCGTTATTATAACAAGTCTTGTTGCTTGTATTGGGTGTTGGCTAAACTGGGGATTCGGGCTGGTAATTGGTGGCTTGTTATGTCAGGCCTTAGGGAGAACTGTTCCCAATGTGAATTTCAGACTTTTGGTGGCCAGTGCCTACAGTGGTTTTTTGGTATGGCATGGGGGACTTTCTGGATCAATTCCCTTGACAATTGCAACCCCTGGAAACTTTAGTGAAGCTGCCATTGGGCGCTTAATTCCTGTTCAAGAAACAATTTTTGCAAATTATAATATTATTGCATCTGTTCTTCTTATCGTTCTTTTGCCTATGGTGAATTGGCTTGTGGGGACAAATGAAACCCAAAATTATACCACAGAGATCAAAGAAGAAGATGTTCATGAAATTGATGAACCTAAAAATGCAAAGGTTCCAGCGGACCACCTGGAAAATAGTAAATTAATTTGTTTGTTTGGTGGGGGTGCAGGCCTTGTTTATATTGCCTTTGAATTAATGGATGGCACGTTCCGTCTTCAACTTAATGTTTTAAACTTTATGTTCTTATTCTTAGGCTTGTTCCTTCATAAAAGCCCTAAAACCTTTGTTAAAGCTGTTGAAAAAGGGGCAGGGGGCGTTGGCGCCATTTTGTTACAATTCCCGTTCTATGCTGGTATTATGGGCATGATGCAGGGATCTGGATTGGCAGAGATTATTGCCAGTGCCTATGTGAAAATTGCAACGGCACAAAACTTTGATGTTTTAACTTTCTACACATCTGGTTTATTAAACCTTTTCATCCCATCCGGTGGCGGACAATGGGCTGTCCAAGCACCTGTTGTTATTAAGGCATCCCAAGAATTGGGTGTTGATATTGCTAAAACAGCCATGGCAGTTGCCTGGGGGGATGCATGGACCAACATGATTCAGCCTTTCTGGGCCTTACCATTACTGGCAATTGCTGGCCTGAAATTACGTGATATCATGGGATATTGTGTCATGGCCTTGTTTGTATCTGGAATCGTTTTGTCGGCAATCTTTTATATATTCTAGAGGATGGTTGACAGAGAGCATTTGATACCTTATCTGTAAGGCATGGAAAAGACACACACATGTTAATCGTCAACAATTTATCAATGACCTTCGGGTCCAAATTATTATTTTATAATTCATCTTTTAATTTGAATACAAATCACCGCTATGGCCTTGTTGGGGCCAATGGGTCTGGCAAATCTACATTTATGAAGATATTGACGGGGGATCAAGAACAGCTGGACGGTGAATTCCGCATCAAAAGTGGCGATAAAATTGGGTGCTTAAGCCAAGATCAGTATATCATGGGGGATGAAATTGTTGTTAATGCCGTTATCCAAGGAAACCCCGATCTTTGGAAAGCCTTAAAAATCAAAGATGACTTGCTTGCAAAAGGTGATTTAACCCAAGAAGATTGCGAAGTTTTGGGGGACCAAGAAGATATCATTTTAAACAATGATGGATATTCAGCCGAAGATTTTGCCGCAAAACTTTTGTCAGGTTTAGGTATTGAAGAATCAAAACATTTTGGAAAAATGTCCGAACTTTCTGGTGGGTTTAAAATTCGTGTTTTGCTTGCCCAGGCTTTGTTTAATAACCCTGAAGTTTTACTTTTGGACGAACCAACAAACCACTTGGATATGCCCTCGATTGACTGGCTGAAAAATTACTTAATGGAAGAATATAGGGGACTTTTGATATTCATTTCCCACGACCAATCTTTTATCCGGGAATTGTCCACAGATATTTTGGATGTGGATTATGGCGAGGTCACACTATATCCTGGAAATTATGAACGCTTTGTTAAACAAAAAGCTTTGGCTGAAGAACAAAAATTAAAAGAAAAAGCCAGTCTTGAAAAACGTGTTTCTGAATTACAGCAATTCGTAGATCGCTTTGGCGCCAAGGCATCAAAAGCCAAGCAAGCAAAATCAAAAGCCAAGATGATTGATAAAATTGAATTGCCTGAAATTCGAAAATCATCACGTATCGCGCCAAGATTTACCTTCAAGCAAGAAAAACCATCCGGCAAAGAAGTTTTGAATATTCGCAAAATTTGCAAGGCTTATGGGGAAAAACAAGTCTTAACAGGAATCAGTAAAAATGTTACCCGCGGCGACCGTATTGGTTTTATCGGGGCAAATGGGATTGGGAAATCCACCCTTTTGAAGATTTTGACAAATAATTTAAACCAAGATAGTGGAACCTTTGAATGGGGGTTTAATACAAAAGTATCTTATGTTGCGCAAGATCACTTTGATCAGTTGGACCCAAAACAAAACCTGGTTCAATGGTTGCGTAGTGCTTGCCCTGGACATGATGAAACGCAAATCCGCAATGCTTTGGGATGTATGTTATTTTCGGGGGATGAATCCATGAAAATGATTGATGCCCTAAGTGGGGGGGAATGTGCCAGGTTGTTGTTTGCAAAGGTAATGTTGGATAAAGCCAATGTTATTATTTTAGACGAGCCTACAAACCACTTGGACCTGGAAGCCATTGAAGCCATGCAAAAAGCCTTGAAAAATTTTGAAGGCACGCTTTTATTCGTAACACACGATAGGCGTTTTCTGGAAAAATTGGCAACAGATATTGTTCAGTTAAAATAGGTTTTGTCCCCCTAAATTCAAAAGTGGGATTGTCTATTTCTTTTCTTTAAATTCTTTATCCAATAGGTCGAGAACCAGTGCATAAGAATCGTAAATAATAAACTCTTTACCCTTTAATCCTAAAGATGTATACCAAGAAATATTTTCATGGGGCACTTTTTCTTTCAGAACTTTTGAAAATTCAGAATTTTCCAAGAATTTTAGCTTACGATAAGGATATGACAGCAAGCGTTTGATGACTTGTAATTTTAAACTATCCCCTTTTGCGCCAATCTGAGAAGTTTTACTTTCAAAATCTTTTGTGTGTTTTGTCAAAAACTGCACAGCACTTAAAAAGGCTTTCATTTTTAGGGTTGGTGTGTATTTTCTATATACTTTCTGCCCTTTATGGCTTGTGATATCTGGCTTAACTTCTTTTTTATAGAAACCTATAATTTCTTGTCTTACGTCATCTTTATATGTTGGGGCGCCAATAAGTTGGTTTAAGGCAACTTCTGGAAGTTCAATTCCTTTCATATAACTTGGTACTGTTTCTGGATAACGAACATCAAGCTTTCTGACATTTTCTATGTGATCAAGTAAGGTTCCAGTATTGGGCAGTTCATCTGGATAAACACTGTGAAATTTGCCGTAATTAATAACCTGCAGTAATTGATATTCACTTAAAGGAATCAACCCTGTAACAACTTTTACACGATCGTCTACGCCAAATTTAAAAGGGATATTTTGCAATATTTTACGCCATAACCCCACTTTCTTACTTTCTTTGAAAGCTTTGCCGTAACTTTCAGCATGTTTTCCATAATGGGCTTTGGCAAGTTTTATTACAGCTTCAAGGATTTTTAATCTTTTCATTGCATCGATACCAAAGGTTGTGGCATCAGTAACCATTTTTTTAAGTTCATAGGATTGGGTGTCTGAAAGCCCCCTAGTTAAGGATTTAACATCATGAATTGTATTTCCGACTGCCTGGTCACTCCAGTAAGATTGATGCAATTTATCATCTTCAGGGCCATACGTTGGGGGTTTCTTTTCCATGAATTGTCTTATTAAAGATGAAAGGCCACTTGAAACTTCGCCCTTTTTTTCTTCCATTTTTTGTTCAAAAAGAATATTACCTTCACTAATTACTTCTGGCCATTCAGAAAAAAGAATTTCACCTTCATAAAATTCCTTAGTATTTTTGGATAAGTTTTCTTGATACGTTTCCAAATCTTTTAAAACATAATTAAAGGCTTTTATTTCCTTATCTGTTTGCCCTTTTTTCAAGGTTTTAAGAAGGTCAATGTCAGCAGAATCTAAAGCGGTATTATAGGATTTGTCTTTATAACTAAATTCAGGGGTGGCATCCCTACACATTTTAACAGATTTTTCACTGCATACTTTTCTTCCGCCCAATGCTTTTACATTTTTTGAAAGAAGTTGGCATGCATGGTTTACATAGATATCTTTTGTGCAAGCGTCTTTTGTGCATACACTGCGGCAGGCATTGTCACCCCCATTAAACCCTGTATCCTTTATGGTTCCACAAGCATATAGACCCACCTGACAGGGAACCCCAATTTCTGTTGCTTTATTGGGGGTATACACAATTTGGGCATAATAGGTTGCCATAGTTTGAGTGCCAAATGCGCCCAAGCGTGTAAGAGGAGTTTTTGATTTTTCAATTTTTGGGGTGGGGCATAGCCCTGTTTCAACCAAGGTAACATAATCTGCACAAATCTTAAAAACCTCATTCTTATACATGCTTTGGAAACTTGATGTAAAAGATTCTGATTTATATGAAAAAATACATAAAATTAATAATATTGGTGTAAATAACTTTGTGTTCATTATATGCCCTTCCCTGAGTATTATCTATAATTTACCATAATGGCATAAAAGGTTAAATAGGGTTCTTGCCAAGCATACATAAATTAGGCAGAATATAATAAAAGCTAACAGGAAAAACTAAATGAAACAAAAAATAAAAAGAATCGTGCGGCTTAAAAGTCTTTTTAAAATGAATATGGATTGGTTGAATTTAACCAGTCGCTATGCAAGGCCTTTTCAACAAAAGCCTATTAAATACAAGAAATGCTTAGTCAGGCCATAGGGTTTTTTTATGTATAAAAAATTTATTTTCATTTTTTTGGTTTTGGTTATTGCCATCACAAGCTTTGTTTTAGTCAGAAAAAACAAAGAGTTACAGACAGGCACAATCTCTTTAGAGCGTCTTTCAGGGACAAAATATACATAACCCCTTGAAATTATTTGCATAATTCCCAGATATATGATGAATCTAGGCGCAAAGCTTGGGTTTTCATGTTATACCTCCATGTAACATAGGTCAGCTAAAGGTTTTTCCTTTAGCTGACTTTTTTTTATCCATATTTTGTGTCATACAAGAGATATGAATAAGATTGAATGGAAATATTCTAAGGACCTGATTCCTTATCAAGACGCCCTGGATTTAATGGAAAATAGGGTTCAAAAAATTATCGATGGGACAGCAGATGAAATGATCTGGTTTTTAGAACACCCGCCGATTTATACCTTGGGAACCAGCAGTCAACCAGAAGATACCCTAAATAATAACAGTATTCCGATTTTAAAAACCAACCGTGGCGGCAGATCAACATACCATGGGCCTGGTCAAAGGGTAGTTTATCTTATGCTGGACCTTAGGAATAGAGGGCAAGACATACGAAAACTTGTATGGATGCTTGAAGAATGCATCATACAATCATTATACTTGTTAGGGGTAAAATCAGAACGTAAAAAGGGTAAAATAGGTATATGGACGATTGGGGATGAAAACCCAAAAAAGATTGCAGCCCTGGGATTAAGAATACGAAAATGGGTAAGTTTTCATGGCATAAGCATAAATATTAATCCTGATTTAGAAGATTTTAAGGGGATCGTTCCTTGTGGAATTAGGGAACATGGCGTAACATCAGTAAAAGAGTTGGGTTATACTGCTGGTTTTTCAGAAGTAGACGCCGCCCTTAAACAAACCTTTGAAGGAATTTTTAATGCCCATTGTCCCAATTGAAGATCTAAAACATCTGAAAGATAATAAACACAGGCTTCTTGGGCTTGATTTGGGGGACAAGACAATTGGACTGGCCTTGTCTGATATGATGTGGGTTGTGGCCACGGCCCAAGAAATTCATAAGCGTACAAAATTCAAACAAGATGCAAATCATATAATCAATTTTATTCAAGAACATAATATTGCCGGTCTTGTTATGGGTTGGCCCTTGAATATGAATGGAACAGAAGGACCCAGGTGTCAGTCAACCCGTCAGTTTTGTAATAACTTGCTTTCTATGTATGACATCCCCATTGTTTTATGGGATGAACGTTGGTCAACGAAGATTGCTGATTCTGCAATGCTTGAAATGGATTTATCAAGAAAAAAACGGAAGTCAAATATCGATAAAACGGCTGCATCCATTATATTACAAAGTGCCTTGGACCGTCTTAGTTTATAACCTTATTTATATACTTGATTGGCATTGTTAGGCATTCTAAACCTATGCGTATAAATTTTTGCACGCCCCCATTTCCCAATAATGAATCCATCCCCGGTACCAAAGAAATATGCTGATTTCTTCCATTTACACGATTTGAACGATGATGCCATGTTACAAATCTGCCATTAAACTGGCTATCTGGATAAAAATAAACTGATCCTTCATTTTGATGGGCAAGAACACTTAATATGGCTTGGTCATGACAATGGCCTTTAAAACCAGGGTGTTCTTTTAACTTAGGGTCAGACGTTTCCATTAATTTTTCTTTGTCTTGACTGTTTTTTAACCAGTTTTTTACAAATTCTCTTGTTTGTGGTGTGTTCTTAAACACTCCAAAAGCCGCCCATAGTAATGTTTTCTTACGCATGTCTTCTGTATCTGCACCCATAAGATCCAAGGTTTTTCTTTGAACTTTGTCTTGAATCCTGCCAAAGGTTTCTACATCATCGTATTCTATTAAAAGAATATTATGTTTTTTCGCTAGATCAATTAAAGGCTGGATATGCTTTTTAAACACAAACCCTGAATCGGCATAAACCACAACGGCATTTTCTGGGGCATTTTCCAATGTGTGTAAAATTACCCAAGGCTTCCAAAGCCAGTATCCTGCCCCTTTTTTTTGGGAAAGAATGGCTTTGTTTTCTTTTTTAAAATCTGAACTTAGGTGTTGATTGCGATAATTAATGAAATGGCTAAACCCTTTATTTAAGGCAGATTGCACCAATCCGGCCTGGTTCTGTTTGTATATTTCGGGGCCATCTGCATAGGATATTAAATAGACAGGAACATCATCTTGGTAACCAACAGAATGTTGGGAGGTATCCGCAACATAAAATAGCCTGCATAAAATAAGAAACGTGAAAATTACTGCAATAAAAAAAAAGGTCTTTATTTTTTGACACATATATTCTGCCTAATAAAAAGTAATATACAAACCTATGACACTTAAAATAACAAGAACAACCCACCCAATAACATTTTTATATTTTCTTGTTACAGGTGTATTATTGTCGTTAACCGCCTTGCGGCGTGATGATACAGCTTTGGACATTATTTTCCTTTTAATTTTTTGTGTATTTTCGTTGTTGTTCCCCTACATACAATTGACGGGGGCGGGCAATTTTATTGTCGGTATCCCGGTACATTTCTGTCCACTGGGAAATCCACCCAACGGTACGGGCCACAGAGAAGATAACAGTATACATAGATTCTGGTATCCCCATAGCTTTAAATATGATTCCGGAATAAAAGTCAACGTTTGGGTATAATTTTCTTTCAATAAAGTAATCATCTTTTAGAGCCAAGGTTTCAAGTTCCATGGCAAGTTCCATCAAAGGATCATTAATTCCTAGGCTTTTTAATACTTGGTGGGCGCTTTCACGAATAACCTTGGCCCTTGGGTCATAATTTTTGTAAACACGGTGTCCAAAGCCCATTAAACGGGTTTTATGGAATTTAACATCTTCTATGAAACTTTTAATATTTCTTTTATGGCCAATGTTCTTTAGCATTTTAATAACAGCTTCATTTGCGCCGCCATGCGCCGGCCCCCATAAAGATGCAATCCCGGAAGCAATACAGGCAAAAGGATTTGCCCCAGTTGATCCTGCCATACGTACAGTTGAAGTTGACGCATTTTGTTCGTGATCCGCATGCAACATCAAGATATTATCCATGGCTTTTGCAACGGCTGGATCCACTTTAAAAGGTTCACATGGCGTGCCAAACATCATGTAGAGAAAATTTTCTGCATAATCAAGAGTGTTGTCTGGGTACATAAACGGTTGTCCTGCCGAATATTTATAGGCCATGGCAGCAATTGTTGGCATTTTGGCAATAAGACGCCGAGAGGTTATTAAGCGTTGCTTAGGGTCTGTAAAATCCATACTGTCATGATAAAAGGCTGACAAAGCCCCAACAACGCCAACCATAATGGCCATCGGGTGGGCATCACGGCGAAAACCGTTAAAAAAGGTATGAATTTGTTCGTTCATCATCGTGTGGGTACGAATATTGTGATCAAATTCTGTATATTGTTCTTTTGTAGGAAGTTCACCTTCCAGCAAAAGATAGGCAACTTCAAGAAAATTACTGTTCCGCGCAAGATCATCAATTTCATACCCACGATATAAAAGAGTACCCTTTTCACCGTCTACGAATGTTATTTTAGATTTACAGCTGGCTGTGGAATTAAAGCCGGGATCGAAAGTCAGCATGCCTGTGTCTGCATATAAAGAACCAACATCCAAAACATCTGGCCCAAGATTTGCTTTGTGGCAATCTAACTCGGTTAATTTTTGCCCTTTATCATCTGTTAAAAAGTATTTTTTTGATTTGCTTGTCATGAAAACCCTCTAGTTATTATAAAAGTATATAGGAATATAGGGTTTCAATCCATAGACAAAAAAGTGGTTAATTTTAAATTAGCCACTTTTTTTATAAGTTATTAAACCTAGTTATTTTTTAATGTCTTTCCATTGCTGCTTCAAAAGCTTTATTCAATAAAGCTTTTGCTTTTTCTTTGCCGTCTTCCATATAACCTGATTCGCCCATCACGACACTTGTACTGGCAGCCTCCATAGCTTTAGCTAACTCTACCATTTCAGTTGTACTTGGAGGACTTGGAGTTGCAGATGCATAACTATTACCGGCTGTTAAAAAACTTAGAAAAAGAAAGATCCATATTAATTTTAATTTATTCATTATAACCTCCTATTTATTTATAATTAATTATAAGCATACATTTTTAATCTTTTCAAGGATTCTTTCTTGCCTAAGACTTCCAAAACATCAAACACACCAGGGGATATGGTTGTTCCTGTTAAGGCCACCCGAATGGGTTGTGCAATTTTGACTAACTTTAAATCCAGTTTTTCTGCATAATCTTTAGCTGCAGAATGCAATGAATCATGGGTCCATTCATTTAATTTTTCCAATTGTGTAATGAAATCTTTAATTGTATTACGGCTTTCTGCATCTGCAAATTTTTCTGCTTTTTCATCCGTAATTTCGATCGGTGTGTCATAGGCATAAAAGGCTGCATTATCTGTCAACTCTATTAATGTTTTTGCCCGCTGTTTCAGGCCATCCATTCCTTTTAAAATCCATGATTTTTGTTGATCTGTAATACTTTTTCCAAGTTTTCCTTCCAGCAACGGGGTTACAAGTTTTACCAAACGGTCATCATCTGATTCCCGAATATAATGTGAATTAAGATGTTCCAGTTTTTTCAAATCAAAGCGGGAAGGGGACTTGCCAATACGATCCAAGGTAAACAATTCGATGGCGCGCGCATCAGAAATGATTTCTTCATCCCCATATCCCCAACCAAGACGTAGTAAATAATTACGCATTGCTTCGGGTAAAAAACCCATATCACGGTAGGTTTCTGCCCCCAGGGCCCCATGGCGTTTGGAAAGCTTTGCGCCATCTTGTCCGTGAATCAAAGGCATATGTGCCATTGTTGGCATTGCCCAGCCCATGGCTGTGTATAGGTGATGTTGCCTAAAAGCATTCGTTAAATGATCATCCCCACGAACAATATGCGTAATCCCCATATCATGATCATCTACAACAACTGACAGCATATAAGTTGGTGTACCATCACTACGTAAAATAATCATGTCATCAATATGATCATTTTGAATGGTTACATCCCCTTGAATTTGATCTTTCAGTGTTACACTTCCTTGATCAAGTGTTAATAAACGCAAAGCCCCTGAGGTGTGGTTTTTATTGCGGCAACGCCCATCATAACCTGGCTGACGACCTTCATTCATTGCCTGTTCCCGCATATCTTGCAACTGTTCTTTTGAACATTGGCAGTAATAAGCCTTCTGTTTTTTATACAGATCTTCTGCGACTTGCTTGTGACGTTCTTGACATTTAGATTGATAAACGATATCCCCATCCCAATCTAAACCTAGCCATTTCATGCTATCCAATATGGCGTCTACGGCTTGCTGTGTAGAACGTTCTTGATCTGTATCTTCAATGCGTAACAAAAATTTACCTTTGTTATGCTTTGCAAAATAATAATTAAACAAGGCTGTTCTGGCACCCCCAATATGAAGGAATCCTGTGGGGGACGGGGCAAATCGTGTAACAACTGTCATTAAATATCCTTAATTATTTATGAATTTAAGTATTATCTGTAAATTTTTATTATGTTTTGATAGTATCGGGTTATCACTTGGGAATATAGGTAAAAAATGCTTTTAGGTCTAGACGTATTAATAAAAAAACATCCAGAAAAACTGGAAAATTTGAATTTTGCCCTTTTGGCAAATTCAGCATCCATTAATAAAAATCATCACTATGCATGGGATGTTTTATTGGATCGTTATCCCAAAACCTTTAAATCCATATTTTCCCCACAACATGGCTTATGGCAAGAACAACAAGCCAATATGATTGAATCAGGCCATGCTGAATTACATGGATTACCTGTTTACAGCCTGTATTCAGAAACCCGAAAACCAACGCCAGAAATGCTGGATGGTATTGACGCCGTGGTTGTGGATTTACAGGATGTGGGCACCCGTGTTTATACTTTTATTTGGACACTGTTTTACTGTTTGGAATCTGCAGCCGAAAAAGAATTTAAGGTTATTATTTTAGATCGCCCCAACCCAATTGGTGGGGTTGAATTTGAAGGGCCAATTTTAAATAAAAAATATACAAGCTTTGTTGGGTTACATGATATTCCCATGCGCCACGGGTTGACCATGGGTGAAATTGCAAAGTTGTTTGTTTCAGAAATGAATCTGGATGTTGATCTTGAAATTATCCCGATGGAAAATTGGGATCGTTCTATGTTCTGGGATAAAACGGGTTTAAATTGGCTGGCAACATCCCCCAACATTCCAACATGGCAAAGCTGTATTCCATACCCTGGGGCTGTAATTTTAGAAGGCACAAATTTATCTGAGGGCAGGGGAACAACCATTCCTTTCGAAGTAATTGGTGCCCCCTTTATTGACCCTTATAAATTGGTTGATGCTGTAAAACATCATAATCTTGATGGGGTTGATTTTTTGCCGACCAAGTTTATCCCAACCTTTGATAAGTGGGTCAATCAAACATGTGGCGGTATACGCATCATTGCGACAAATATAAATATATTTGAATCATATCGTGCCGTTTTGACCATTATGGCTGAAATAAAAAACCTGTATGGAAATAAATTTGAATGGTTGGGTCCGCCCTATGAATACGAAACAGTCAAAATGCCTATTGATATTTTAACAGGGGATACAAAAGTTCGGGCAACCTTTCAAAAAGAAACAATCACAAAAGAAGATATTGACAACATGGTCAATTTCGATAAATCTGTGTGGTCTAAACGCATAAAAAATCACTTAATATATTAAGATCAAAAGGGTAAGGGATGAAATTTAAACTATTTATAATGGTTGCACTATTGTGTGCACCACAGGCAAAAAGTGCTGAGACAGATTTAAGCATGATAGGTTTAACAAGGCATTTTTCAAGGATGGGTGTTGGTGATGCATCTGCATCAGGAGATCTAAGTACAGAAGATCTAAAAAAAGCTTTTTCAAGAATCGGTGTTGGTGATGCATCTGTGGCAGCATCAGCCAGCACTATGGAAACCGCAAAACCTTCCCCTAAAAAAGGCATACGAAGAATCGTAACCTTGGATGATTTAAGAAGAGGGTATGTCTTAAGATCTTTTGCAACCTACAGCATAGACGGAAATATAGTAAAAGTTGACCCTGAAAAAGGATCAGTAATAATAAATAAGGTTAGGCATTTCAAGCCCAAAACAGAAACTTATACAGACTATGTCTACAGAGTACTTAGGTCTAAGAAAAAATCTAAAGATACTGCTGCCATGAATGCAGAAAGAAGACAAGCCTTGATGGCAAAAAGAAGAATGGCTGGCATAGCGCATAGTGAGTAATGTTTAGACCAAAATTGACTACCTAGTTTGTATTAGAACTTAAGATAAAACAAAACTTATCTCTTTTTAAAGATAGGTTAAACATAGAATCTGATAGAAGTAAAAAGAAACCTCTTTTTTTTAAAAGAGAGGAGGCAAGATTAATTCAAATCTTTAATCTGAAAATTCAGAGGTAAAAAACCACACGCCGGTTCCCATGCCTAAATACATTGCATCAGCATTCTGGTTTAATATACCTTCCCACCGTGCTTCTTCGTCCCAGAATATTTCATTGTGTTCTAAAGAATTTTTTGAAAACGTAAGAACTTCAAGGTTTTGTGGGGGAACTAATTGGGTTACATAAAATGATCCAGGGTCATCAAGATCATCAATCATATCAGAAAAATTACCTAAACAGCACCTTAACACAACAAGATTATTTTTATGAAATTGAGATTGATATCTTAAAATATTTTCATATCTGCTTGTTAAAAATACTTTTTGTTTGGATCTTTGGCCCATTTCTTTCATGTGAGTTGCAGATCCAGAATTAGAAAACCCAGTCTTGCTCTTATTATTAGGATCCAACCCTTTTACTCTAATGGAAGAAAGATTTTCTTCTGGGGTTAAATGATATCCATAAGCACCACTGAAATCTGTATGGAGCCAATCATATACATCAGGATAGGTACCTTTAAACTTTCTTAATACTTTCTTTGACCATTCCCCTGATAAAAAAGATCTAAGAGTTCGAGAACCCAATTCAAGTCGAGTTGCTGTAGATCGTATCTTTACAGAGTTCTTTCCTAATTGTCTATTTAAGAAGTAACGAATCAAACTTTGTGATCTAATTTCTGATTTTCTTAAACCATCAATAAAACCTTTGAATTTTTTGACTATTTTAGGACTCGACCTACCTTTTAAGAAACGGCATAGGGTCGAAGGGGAGACTCCTAATCTTTCCGCAACTTCTCTGTCACTGTTAAATATATTATTTCGGATACCTTGTACTGTTTTTCTAACAACGTCTCCATCAAGAAGAGTGCTTTCTGCACTAACTGAAGATTTTGGAATTATAGAAAAAGAGATAGCCAGTATTATAAAGAGTTGTTTAAGATTTTTCATTGTTTCCTTTGTATTAAAACATAAGAAATAACATAGAAATATTATTAATCAAATATTTTTGAACCTGTTTGTTAAAGACTTTCAGCAGAAAGACTAAACCAGGATATCATTTTCCATAATATATATTATTGTGTCTATACCGCTACATTAATAACCAAAAACACCATTTTTAGTTGATGTATCTCATTTAATTACGGATCCCCTAAACAACAATTGAAGCTTTTACGTAAATGGTGGATCTTTTAACTAATTCTTATTAGATAACTAGCGATAACTCAGAGGATATTTATACCATCTCATACACTGCAAGATAACTTCTGGAACAAAATGTCCCCATTTAAAGGCCATTGGCTTTATTGATAAATCCTCTGTTTATACTTAGAACCTGACATTTTATCTCGTTAACCACTTTTTGCAACAGATCCTATTTTTTCGAAGAACCTTCTTTCTCTATCTTTTCTATTTTAGATAAGGCTATACCTAACAAATCTTTTGCTTGCTCAAACTCTAATCTATTGTAATTGTCTGTTATGAACATGATTTGCCTACATAAACGGACTGCCTTCCTTAAGTTTTCTGGCCCGTCAAAGTATGTTATAAGCATGCCGGCATAATGAAACATTGCAAGTGTGTATCCTTTAGATGCAGAACGTCTGAAATATTCAAGAGCTTCTTCCAATTTACCGGGGCCACAGTGCCCAAGAAGAAGAACATAGGCATAATTATTTTCTGCAACCATGTCCCCTAACTCTGCAGCTTTTTTTACAATTACAATCGCTTGCCTTATAAGTTCGTCATTATTATCTTCCATACCTTTTTCATATAAAGCTTTTGCATACGTTGTCTTGGTTGTTATATCCCCAATTTGTGCAGCAAATCTAAGGCGTTCAAGCTCTGATACAGAAGATTTAGATGAAGATTCTTTCTTATATTTTCCTTCATCTTTTTCTTTTGATGATACGGAACTTTTTAATAATTCAGGCCTTGGTTTTTTTGTTTTAGAAGATACCATAGCTGCCTTTCTTGATCTTTTTGACTCAGCTTTTTCTAACTCTGGGCTTTTTGCAGCCGCAGGTTTTGAAAGCTTGGCAGGAAATACTTTTCTTTTTGAGCTTTTACTTAATTTTCTTCTTCCTGTTTTTTTTACTTCAGAATCTGGAATTAATATAACTTCTTCCTCTTCAACCCTGGGTCGCCTTGCATTATCTTCATCTAAACAATTTGGGACTGAAGATATACTTCTTTTCATACCTGCCTTTGGTAAAAATTGTGGCGATTCGTCGCCCGCACCAAAACTAAGGCGTGTCAAAATTATTAGACTTAAAGTAAGTGTTTTTTTCATCATATTCTCTCTCTATTCAAAGTATTAATTAATAAAAATATATAAGCATAGTTTTTTTATAGTCAAGGGCCTTCGGCAAAAATGGGAATTTTACATGAAAAGGCCTAAAACCAAAAGTATGTGCCAAATTTCTTGATTTTTATGCTAAATCTGTTTGTTATTATTGTTATTTATATTTTTACTGTTAATATCAACATCATGACTTTTATGCTTCATCCAAATTTTTCTAAAAACCTGCATGTGATAGACTTAAAACTTTGCAAGGTTTTGATAAATGATACATTTGATTTTCCTTGGCTGTTTTTGATTCCTATGCGCCCAAATATTAAACAAATTCATGATCTTTCAAAGACAGATCAACACTTACTGATGGATGAAATTAATTATTGTTCAAGGGTGATGGAAAAACTGTTCACGCCAGATCAATTAAATGTTGCAGTCATTGGCAACATTACAGCGCAGCTGCATGTTCATATAATATGTCGTCACCAAAAAGATCCTTATTGGCCTGATGTTGTATGGAACAAACCCATGCAAGAAATTTCTTTTAAGGAACTAGAAAACAGAAAAAATTTAATTAAAAAGGCACTATCTTAGGCAAACAGTACAAAATAGATAACTGCATTAATATTAATTTACATCCCGTCAATTATGCCTCAAAATTAAGATATAAATATATATGGAGGCTATCATGAAAAATATAAAAACCCTGATGATTTTATATACTTTATCTTGCCTGTCATCTTCACTTAGTCACGCCCACCCTGTTTTTGCAGAGGAAGTCCAAGAAGAACAACACGCATGGAGAATTGTTGCAGAAGCCAGCAGGTTTGCTGTATCCGGCGCCCATGGTACCTTTTCTGGTGGAGACCCTTATCATGCACCCCTAGAGGATATGCATAGATACACAACCTATCAATCAGTAGAAACGCACAAAAGGGTTTCAAAAAATGAAGAAGGAGTTTCTTTTTTTGAAATAAGTGTGAAAGCAACTGAAATTGCTGTTAGAAGCGCCTATGGTGTCAGCACTGGCACAGGACTGATCGAATCCGCCCTTGAGGATATAAAAGAATACAGTTCTTCAGCCCCCCTTTTAAAAAAAGAAAGGCACATTACTGACCAAGAAAGACTTGAAGAACTTGAACGGGAAACCAAAGCCTTGCGCAGTAAATTAGAAGAACAAGCCGCAGATGAACCGGAAGAATCTGGATGGTGGAAAAGAATCAAAAATACTTTTTCTGCCGTCAAAGAGACTGTTGGTATCGTTGGCGTTGTCCTGGGCATTGTTGTGGCTGTAATTGCTTTGATTTAAAGCCGTAAAATCCAACCAATGCGCCTATACTTTTCTACTAAGTGCCCTAGCCTTTATTAAGGCAAAAACTCTTTCAACTGCAGACTCTACAGCTGTGTAAGATGGATCTGATTTTGCGTCCAGTAGTTCATGAAAATGAGATCTTAAACCTGCCATTACAATACCTTCACCTTCAGGGGTAACTTCTGCTTTTCTAAAAACCCCTGCAGTATAATGTAAGGTAGATTCCGAATTGCGGCCACCCAACTGCCTTAGTTCTAACCGTGATGTTTCATAATCTCCAATGCTTTCAACTTCAAATCCTAAATTGCGCATTAAATTTCTTAAGTTTTCTTTTGAAACATCACAAGGAATGGCTGTTCCTTGCAGTCTTTTAGCAGTTTCCCTATATGCATATACTGCAGGGTGAACAAAGCTCCCTCCCCATGGTTTAGCCACATCATTACCTTTAGCAACAAGTGCTTCGCGGGGATAACTTCCTTCCCATTCTGAACCTAAAGTTTTAGTTATCATTGCGTGTTCCATTCTAAGCCATTTAGGATCTGTGGTTGAGCGCCCTGCATATATTAATTTTCCACCTGGCTTTAGAACACGGTGAATGCCTTTTATGGCTTTAACATACATGGGGGGCTGTAAGAAATGTAATACCCAAGATGCATATACGATATCCTGGCTTTCATCTTCTATTTTTGCAGCTCTGTCTGTCGTAAAAAATGCCTCTGGGATTGATGACCGCATAAATGTAACCGTCTCGGTCCATCCTAAGCTTGCAAGTTTACGTGCTGCTTGTATTACATTTTCTGTATTACTATCCAAAAGTGTAACAGAGGTTTTTCCTGGAAATTCTTTGGAAACACTTAAAGCAGCAGATGAATCAGCCGTTCCAAAGCCGAGTTCTAAAATTTTAAGCTTTTTACCTCCTTCTGTGGCCCGAACAGCATCGCATAAAGAATCATAGGCTGCTTTAAAAGCAGCTGGGGACGTTCTGTATTGACCATCTCTACCTTGAACACAAACTAATGGAGGCGCTGTGACCCCCGTAGAGCCGCCTCCCTCGCTTGCTGCCCCAAAATATTCTTCTGCAGCAGAAAAGGCATTAGCGGCATATAGGCTAAAAGTAAGTGCAACTATAAGTTTAAAATTAGTCATCTCTTATTCTCTATTTTATTTAAAACTAACACACATATAAAATTAGCACGTCTTTATTTCAAGAGAAAAATTTGAAAAAAGATGATTTGGACTTTGGTAATTTCCTTATTTAGTTTCTTTTAAAATGTTTTGGATTGAACTTTGGAAATACCTGCTTTAATCATTTCATCAACCCCTGCCCCATCAACAATGGCACAGGAAAGATCGTCCACAAAGGTCACTTTGAATCCTGACTTTACCCCATCCAAAGCTGTAAACTTCACACAATAATCAGTGGCCAATCCCAAGACGATAATATTATTAATTCCCCGCGCCTTTAACTTGTCTGCCAATCCTGTTGGTTGGTTGCCGGCATCTTCAAATCCTGAATAACTGTCATACCCTTTACGTGTGCCTTTTTTCTGGACGATATCCCCTTCATGCACATCAAATAGGATCTTGGCATTTTCTGTTTCTTGAACACAATGCACTGGCCATATTTCTTGTTGGTATTTTGTCCCATCTTTGCGTTTTAAAGTGATCATTTCAGGGGGTAATTTTGGTTGCTTACCGTGATTTTTGGCAAAAGAGGTATGATTTTTAGGATGCCAATCTTGCGTAAACACAATTTGATAGCCCTTATCCCGCATTTTGTTAATGAATTTTTGAACCTGCTGAAGGTAATTTTCATCAGCCCCAGGAACCGCAAGCGCCCCATCTTTTGCTGTGGTAAAATCACCCTGCACATCAACCACGATAATGGCTGTGTCTTTTGGATTGAAATGACTTTTACCCTTAATATACCAGGCAACCACAAGCCCAATAACAATAATCGCCAGAATATAGTTTAATTTTTTCATGTCTCACCTCCTATGAAAGAGGTATAGAATAAAATGATAAAAAGCAAAGTTCAATGATAAAATCAAACTTTGCTTTTTGAATCGTAATTTTTTATTACAAATTATCTAGAGAGCCGTACACCTTTCAACAGTTACACCAGATAGTAACCGTGCCGCATCGCCCCCTACTTTGGAATTTTCTGCAATGATGCGTAAAAGATTTAGTTGCGCCCCTTCTGCACAAGCAGGTCTATCCCCTTCTGTCATGTCTTCTAATTTTGTATTATGTCCACGAACAAGCATAAACAACATGTCAATCAATGGCATTAAATCTTCGAATACCTTATTTCGGTAATCTTTTGCAATGCGTTTTGCAAATCGGGCTTGGGTGATATTAATGCGCATGGCATCCTCATCCCCAGTTGCATCAACCAAATCTGCAAGTAATTTAATAAACTTACCCCCCCCTGCTTCGTCTTGAACCAAGGCTTCCCCAAGTGTTTTATGGCCCATGACTTTCGGAAATTTTTCTGCAAAAATACGTTTTGCAACTGTCCATCTTATTGGATCTTCTGCCAACCATGCTGTTACATATTCCCTAGGTTCAACTGTCTCGTACAAACGATAAGCCAAAACAAACAATGCCCAAATGGATGGAATATCCGAAGCATCTCTGAATTCTGATCCTTTGTAAGCAGCGGCACTGGATATTCTATGACCAGCCCTTTTACCTTCAAGGACTTCTAAACCTCTTTCAGCAGCGCCCAAAATAGAGCCACGTTTTGATTTTCCCCAATTCATAATACTAATAAGTTCAAACTTGCGTTTCAATTCTGGGACAATTTTTGCAAAGGATGCGTCTACCATATCTTCTTCTGGAAGCATTTCACGAATTCCTGGTTTGCTTGCAATTTCACGATATGCTTCTATAATTTTTCTTTTATTTTCTCCACCTCTTCCAATAACAGCCTCTTGCCCTGTTATAGCCGCGCTAGGAACTACTACAGGTCTAGGAATAGGCGCAGCAGATGCAGCGCTAGGAAGTATTGCAGGCCTAGGAATAGGAGCAGCTTCTGAAGCGCTGGGAGCCATTACAGGTCTAGGAATAGGCACAGCAGATGCAGCGCTAGCAATCCCCAATTCTTCATCTGTAAACACACGTATCTGCATAAGACTTAACAACAGTCCCGCATCAGCGAAAAAATCTGGCCCGCGATCTTGAATTCTTTCAAGAGTATTTGCAAGCCTTAAAGGTATTTGATCTTCTGGCATTACCTTCATTGCCCTGAAAAGCATAAAGCGTTCTGGCAATGTAATTCCATCATGAAAAAGTCGTCTGCCTGCATTAATCATTTTCTCACGCCTAGAGTAACGAATTCTTTTTAAAGCATTTAAAAACTGTACTTTTGTATGTGCATCCAGCCCTGCAGGCAACAAGTCATTGGCCTGAGTCGCCAAGGTTGCACGTCTTGCTGAAGGTTCAAGCGCAAAAGTTCTTAGTGCATCTGCTTTATCAAACAAACTTGCCACTGGGCCAACATAAGTATTCACAACATAAACTAAATTCTCTTTATCCCCTTCAGCACCTTCCAGAAAAGAATACATCTGTATTTTTGCTTCATCTGATGCCCCTGGGCCTGCTAGGCTATCACCCAGTCCTATAACTTGAGATGAAAAACCCATTGCTGCAGCATGCGTTTGATTTGAATAGATATTTGAACATAAAAATGTGAAAAATAAAAAAATAGAATAAATATGTTTTTTCATTATAAAAGCCTCTTTTTTTTAAAATATACCGTACTTAAATCATTTGTCAAATTGATTAAAATAAAACGATGATTAATCTACATAAAGTTAAAAGTGAATTTAATAAAACCTATTATAAAAGATTTTGGAGCGTACTAAATACGCTCCAAAACCTGTAACTTATTAAATATTGATTATACTAAGCAGCTGCCCCTGCAGCAGTGAAATCTTCCCATCTGCTACGCCCGTCATAGATTGAAGTAATAAGAATCTCCCTGACGGCGTTTGAAAGTGCTTCAGCCCCCATAACTGTAGCGCGGTTTCCTTCCGCCCACATGTGAATTGTACCTTGAATATCATCATAATTTTGCCAAGGCTCCATATCGCCAGATTCAACTGCTGTACATATTTCTGTGATATGTACATCTGGTTGAATGCCATCAAGGGCCTCACAAAAAGCCCTTATTTCATCAATATGGGCAGCTGAATGCCAGGTATTTTCATCTGCAGCTGCTGTAGCTTTATTCCCGGAAAATAGTGTTACTATCAAGATTAAAAGTGTTTTTTTCATATTACCTCCTTGTAATATTTTTTAGTTATTCATTACATCATTACGCTAATTAATTTACAGATCAAGTAAATTTAGTTGCTTCTTTTTAACTATATGTAAAAAACTTAAGAAACCTATTGAAATTTGGGGAAAGTTTGATTAGATTACACCCATACATATTTATTGTGTAAAGGTGATTGGCAGGGCATGCCTCGTCGCCTAGATGTTGACAAAATTATAAGGAGAATGAAATGCCCAAGATGAAAACGAACAGTAGCGCCAAAAAACGCTTCAAAATTTCCGGTTCCGGAAAGGTACGCTTCTACTCTGCTGGTAAACGCCACGGTATGCGTAAAAGATCACAAAGCATGATTCGCAAAGCGCGCGGTCCACAAACAATGAAGGATTGCGATGCAGGACTAATCTTAAAAATTATGCCTTACGCAAACAAATAAGGAGACGTACACATGGCAAGAGTTAAAAGAGGCGTAACAACACACGCTAGACATAAAAAAGTTATCAAGATGGCGAAAGGCTTTCGCGGCCGTTCAAAAAACTGTTTCCGTATTGCGGTACAGCGCGTTGAAAAGTCATTACAATATGCATACCGCGATCGTCGCAATCGTAAACGTCAATTCCGCGCTTTGTGGATTCAACGTATTAACGCAGCAGTTCGTGAACATGGCATGACATATTCCCAATTCATGAATGGTATTACAAAAGCAAACGTTGAAGTTGATCGTAAGATGTTAGCTGACATGGCTGTGCGCGATAAAGCCGCATTTAAAAGTCTTGTTGATGTTGCCCAATCTGCAGTTAAATAAAACAAAAATATAACAAAAAAGATGGGGCTGGCTTTAAACAAAGCAAGCCCCTCTTTTAGTATAGTGGTAATGGATCATGGCGAATATAACCGATATCAAATCACAATCCCTTCAAGAGGTTGCCCAAGCCAAAACTGTTTTAGAACTTGAAGAAGTTCGTTTAAAATATTTTGGAAAAAAAGGCCTTGTAACAGATATGTTAAAAGGTATGGGATCCCTTTCACCTGAAGAACGCCAAGTTCAGGGGCCTGCCATTAATACTTTGAAAGCAGAATTATTGGAAGTCCTTGATGGTAAAAAAAACCAATTGGAACTTTCAGAATTAAATGAAAAATTAAAAACAGAAAAAATTGATATTACTTTGCCTGGTCGTCCCGAAGAACCTGGTAAAATTCACCCCATCAGCCAGACAATTGACGAATTGGTGACCATATTTGGGAACATGGGGTTCACCTTGGCTGAAGGCCCAAACATTGAAGATGATCACCATAACTTTACTGCCCTGAATATTGCAGAAGATCACCCTGCCCGCCAGGAACAAGATACTTTCTATATGAAAGAAAAGAAAGATGGCAAGCCTTTGGTATTGCGCACCCACACATCACCCGTACAAATTCGTACAATGATGGATGAAGATCCCCCCCACCGTATTGTTTCAATTGGTCGCGTCTTTCGTGCCGATTATGACATGACACATACCCCCATGTTCCATCAAATCGAAGCGTTATTGATTGATAAGAATATCAACATGGGCCATTTAAAAGGGTGTTTGATTGAATTTCTGGAAACCTTTTTTGGGGTAAAGGATTTGCCTGTGCGTTTTCGTCCAAGTTATTTTCCTTTTACAGAACCTTCTGCCGAAGTTGATATTGGATGTTCCCGTGAAGATGGTGATTTTAAGATTGGTAAAGGTGCAGACTGGATGGAAATTTTAGGGTGTGGCATGGTTCACCCCAATGTTCTTCGTAACTGCAACTTAGATCCTGAAGAATATCAAGGCTTTGCCTTTGGCATGGGGGTTGAACGCATTGCCATGTTGAAATACGGAATTCCTGACTTAAGAACATTCTATGAATCTGACTTACGTTGGCTGCGGCATTACGGATTTCGTTCTTTAGATATTCCTTGTATGCTAAACAAAACATCGGGAGACGCCTAATGAAAATTACACTTTCCTGGTTAAAATATCATTTAGATACACCTTATTCAGCTGATCAAATTGCTGAAAAATTAACAGACCTGGGACATGAAGTTGACGAAGTCACCAACCCAGGCGACATGTTAAGGCCTTTTGTTGTCGCTGAAATTTTAACAGCCGAAAAACATCCAAATGCAGACAAATTAAAAGTTTGCACTGTAAATATTGGTGAAAAAGATCCTGTCCAAGTTGTTTGCGGTGCCCCCAATGCCCGTGCCGGAATCAAGGTCGTTTTTGCCGCGCCCGGGGCATACATCCCTGCAAAAGATTTTACAATAAAATCCGCCAAGATTCGTGACGTGGAAAGCTTTGGCATGATGTGTTCTGAATCTGAATTGGACTTGGGTGACAGCCATGATGGAATCATTGAATTGCCAGATGACGCCCCTGTTGGCACATCTTTTGTTGATTATAAAGAATTGGATGATCCTGTTATTGAAATTTCCTTAACACCCAATCGTGCTGATTGTTTTGGTATTCGTGGGCTGGCCCAGGATTTGGCAGCCGCTGGTTATGGTAAATTAAAACCTTTGACTGTTCCGAATATCAAAGGATCTGGCCCCTGCCCTGTATCTGTTAAGCGTGATTTCACAGAAGACACCCAAAGTGCTTGCCCGCATTTCCGCGGGCGCCTAATTAAAGGTGTTAAAAATGGCCCAAGCCCCGAATGGTTGAAAAACCGTATGAAAGCAGTTGGATTAAAATCTATTTCTGTCTTAGTCGATATAACAAATTATCTGACTTATGACTTGTGTCGTCCACTTCATGTGTTTGATGCAAGTAAAATCAAAGATCATTCCATGACAGTTCGTTTGGCAAAAACCGGCGAAACCATGGAAGCCTTGGATGAAGAAACCTATACATTGTCCGATGATATGACGGTGATTGCTGACAGTTCAAAGGTTCTTTCAATTGCCGGAATTATGGGATCCTTAGAATCAGGATGTTCAGAAGATACTGTTGATGTCTTTCTGGAATGTGCTTATTTTGACCCTGTGCGCACGGCAAAAACTGGACGATCTTTAAATATTATCAGTGATGCCCGCACACGGTTTGAACGTGGGATTGACCCGAATGGGACAGAGCCAGGCCTTGAAATTTCAACACAAATGATATTGGATTTGTGTGGTGGAACGCCCACTGATGTCGTTGAAAGTGGTGCAGCCCCATACAACATGACAGATATTCATTTTAAATTGGATAAAACAGAAAAGTTAACGGGCGTTTCTGTATCAAAAGAAAGATCAATTGAAATTTTAAAAAGCCTTGGCTTTACAGTTAAAGAGTTATCCAATAATGAAATAGACGTGGTTAGCCCTTCTTGGCGTCATGATATTGATCAAGCTGAAGATATTGTCGAAGAAATTATCCGTATCGAAGGCTATGATAAAATTAAAACAGTGCCTGTTCCACGTCCAACAGAGAAAATTGCGCCTTTATCCATGACGCAACAACGTGTTTCAAAAATCCGTCGTTTATTAACAGAACGCAATATGATGGAAACGGTTACATGGTCAATGCTGGGTAAAAAATTGGCCACAGCATTTGGCGGCGGGCAAGACACTTTACAAATCGCCAACCCCATTACTATTGATCTGGAATATATGCGCCCTTCTATTTTGCCGCACCTGTTAACTGGCATTAAAAACAATGTAAAGCGTGGCCTAAGCCCTGTAAATTTATATGAAGTTGGGCCCGTTTACAAAGGCACCGCAGAAGACGATCAAGAAATGGCCGCAACTGGTGTTCGATTTGGATTATTGACGGATAATCATTGGTCAGGCGAAACACGTCCTTATGATATTTTTGATGTAAAGAATGATTGTATAGCCATTTTAAATGCTGCAGGGATTTCTGAAAATGCCATGCAAATAAAGACAGAGAAAATTCCAGAGTGGATGCATCCCTATCGTTCTGGAGTAATTTTTCAAGGGCCTAAAAAAATTCTAGGATATTATGGAGAAGTTCATCCTGCCATCACAAAAATGTTTGGCATTAAACAACCTGTCATGGCTTTTGAATTATTTATATCAAGATTGACAACACCAAAAAAACCTAAATCCCATAAAGGAAAATTACAACTTTCTGCCTTACAACCTGTGGAAAAAGATTTGGCTTTTATTGTTGATGAACACATGCCAGCCCAACCAATATTGGACGCTGTTCGCAAGGCAGATAAAGATCTAATTACCCGTATCCATATTTTCGATGCCTATATTGGATCAAATGTGGATGATGGTAAAAAGTCTATTGGGGTGCGTTTCCGTTTGGAGCCCCAAAACACGACACTTAAAGATACAGATATTGCTGAAATATTCGATAAAATTGTAAAAAATGTTCATGCCACAACCGGTGGTATTTTAAGAGATGGGAAATAATATGTCACACGACTTAAGTTTAATCAGAAACTTTTCCATCATTGCCCACATTGACCATGGAAAATCAACCCTTGCAGATCGTATGATTCAGCTTAGTGGTGGATTAACGGAACGTGAATTAAAAGAACAAGTTCTGGATTCAATGGATATTGAACGTGAACGCGGTATCACTATCAAGGCGCAAACGGTTCGTTTAAAATATACTGCGAAAAATGGTAAAACCTATACACTGAATCTTATGGATACACCTGGCCACGTTGACTTTGCTTATGAAGTCAGTCGTTCTTTGGCCGCTTGCGAAGGATCTTTGCTGATTGTTGATGCCAGCCAAGGGGTTGAGGCCCAAACATTGGCCAACGTCTACCAAGCATTAAATAATGACCATGAAATTATTCCTGTTCTTAATAAAATTGACTTGCCTGCTGCTGAACCAGAACGTGTAAAAGAACAAATTGAAGAAGTCATTGGCCTGGATACATCTGATGCAATTGAGGTTTCTGCCAAAACAGGGATTGGTGTTGAAGATGTTTTTGAAGCGATTATCAAACGCTTACCCGCCCCAGAAGGAGATATCAATGCCCCCCTTAAAGCCATGCTGGTTGACAGTTGGTATGATGCTTATCTTGGTGTGGTTATTCTTGTCCGTATCAAAGACGGTATTTTAAAAGCAGGCATGAAAATTAAAATGATTGCGGCGGAAGCTTCATATTTAGTTGATCACGTTGGTTTCTTTACACCAAAGAAGGAAAAAGTTGATCATCTGGCCCCTGGCGATATTGGATATATTATTTCAAGCATTAAACAAGTTGCTGATTGCCAAATTGGGGACACCATTACTGAAGAAAAGAAACCCTGTGCCCAGGCTTTGACTGGATTTAACCCTTCTATTCCTGTTGTCTTTTGCGGGCTTTTCCCTGCTGATGCATCTGAATATGAAAACTTAAAACAAAGTTTGGGGAAACTTCGTCTGAATGATGCCAGCTTTCAATATGAAGTTGAAAGTTCTGCAGCCCTTGGGTTTGGTTTTCGTTGTGGTTTCTTAGGCCTTTTGCATCTTGAAATTATTCAAGAACGTTTGGAACGTGAATTTGATTTGGATATTGTCACAACAGCCCCCAGCGTTGTTTACAAAGTTTATACCAAAAAAGGCGAAGTCATTGAATTGCATAACCCTGCAGATATGCCAGATGTGGTCTATATTGAAAAAGTCGAAGAACCGTGGATCAAAGCCACAATTATGGTACCAGATGAATATTTGGGTGGTGTTTTAACCTTGTGCACAGAACGCCGTGGCGAACAAGTTGACCTGACGTATGTTGGAAATCGGGCGATGGCCGTTTATAAACTTCCTTTAAACGAAATTGTTTTTGATTTTTATGATCGTTTAAAATCAATTTCCAAAGGATATGCCAGTTTTGATTATCAATTGGACAGCTACGAAACATCTGATTTGGTTAAAGTTGCCATTTTAATCAATGCTGAACCTGCGGATTCACTGTCCTTCATATCACACAAAGATCGTGCCGAATCCAGGGGGCGTGAAATTTGTGAACGCCTGAAAGATTTAATTCCCAGGCAATTATTTAAAATTGCTTTGCAGGCCGCGATTGGGGGCAAGGTAATTGCCCGCGAAACAATTTCAGCCATGCGAAAAGATGTAACTGCGAAGTGTTACGGCGGCGATATCAGCCGAAAGCGTAAGCTTCTAGAAAAGCAGAAAAAAGGAAAGAAACGGATGCGCCAAATTGGTAACGTTGAAATTCCCCACACTGCCTTTATAGAAGCACTTAAGCGCAAAGATTAATACTGAAACAGTAACAAGGATCAAACAATGATTAACGAAATTTTTAACGCATTAGAATATTTTAATGACACCATTTTATGGGGCTATTTAGGGATTGGACTTATTCTTACATCCGGCCTTTATCTATCTTTCAAAGCACGTTTTGCCCAATTTTTTAAATTCCATAAGGTTGTCCGACACTTTATTCACTGTGCCCAAGGGGCAAAAGGCCATGACTTGCATGAAGAAGGTATTTCACCTATTCGCGTCTTCTTTGCCTCCATTGGCGGTTGTATCGGCATTGGTAACATCACAGGCATTGTTCTTGGTGTTCAGATTGGGGGACCCGGGGCTTTGGTATGGGTTTTAACCATTGCCATTTTAGGATCCATTATCAAATATTCTGAAATATATCTTGGGGTAAAATATCGTCGTCGCGGCAAAAAATCAGGGTTTGACGGCGGGCCCATGTATTTCTTACAAAAAGCCTTTCCAACAGCAAAATGGGTTGCTGGTCTTATGGCTGTCTTTCTGTGTATTTATGGCATTGAAATCTATATGTTCAGTGTTATTAAATCTTCTTTTATCGCCAACTTTGGTTTAAACGAATGGGTGGTTATGTTTGGGTTGTTGGCGTTAATCCTTATCACTGTTGCTGGTGGCATTCAACGTGTTGGGGCCATCAGCAGTTACTTAATTCCTTTATTCGTTGTTATATATTTGGGTATGACAATTTATGTTTTAAGTGTTAATGCAGACCAAATTCCAGCCCTTATTAAACTTGTTATCAAATCAGCCTTTGAAGGCCATGCCCCCCTTGGTGGATTTGCCGGCAGCACTGCCTTGATTGCCTTATCAAAAGGCTTTTCAAGTGCAGCTTATTCTGGGGATGTCGGGATTGGATATGCATCAATCATCAACAGTGAAACCAAATTTACAGATCCAAAACACCAAGCCATGTTTGCCATCTTTGCGATCTTTTTGGATACCTATGTTGTTTGTACCTGCACGATCTTATTGGTATTGATGACGGGTGTTTGGTCGCAACCTATTGATAGCACGTTAATGGTGCAACATGCCTTGGCACAATATTTCCCTTATATGGAATTTTTCATGCCAATATTTTTATTTATTTTGGCCTTTTCTACAATTGCCACATATATGATTGCGGGTATGAAATGTGCGGCCTTTTTGGCACCAAAAAACGGGGTTAAATTATATGTATCTTATGCCATATTTGCCTTTTTATTCTTTTCGTTTTTTGAAACAAAATATGCTTTCTTAGTAATGAATATTGCTGGTGGGTTTTTGATGTTGATCAACATTGCAGGTATTCTAAAATTAAGAAATGAAATAGATTATAAAATATAGAGATATAAAACATGACAATAACAAAAGAAAAAATTGGCTTTTGGACAATTCTTTCCCTGGTTGTGGGAAATATGATTGGCGCTGGGATTTTTACAATTCCAGCTGCGCTTGCAAAATATGGCAGCATTAGTTTACTTAGTTGGTCCTTCACTGGGGCTGGCGCTGTCTTGCTTGCACTCGTTTTCTCACGCCTTGCGACAAAGCATCCAGCAGTTGGGGGGCCTTACGCCTATTGCCATGATGCTTTTGGGGATTATATGGGTTTTCAGGTTGCCTGGACTTATTGGATTTCCATGTGGGTGGGAAGTGTTGCCACGATTGTTATGACGGTGGGTTATATCAGTGTTTTTGTGCCTGCCATTAATCAAGATCCAAACTTGGGTTTTTTAACTGGCCTTGTGATTATATGGTCCCTTACTTTTTTGAATATTAAAAGTGTTAAAGGTTCGGGTATCATGCAAATTCTAACCACTGTTTTGAAGATTTTGCCTATTTTTGTGGTAATTGCCTTTGCAATACCTGAAATTGACGTTGCAAATTATAAGCCTTTTAATGCAACTGATTCTTCTGACATGACAACATTTATGGCAGCCAGCACCATTACGATGTGGACATTTATTGGCCTTGAAAGCGCAACAATTCCGTCAGATAATATTGAAAATCCAAAACGCACAATCCCCATGGCAACTATAATTGGAACATTATTTGTTGCCTTGTTATATATTGGAACGGTTGCCATTATTGATGGAATGATTCCAAATGATGTTCTGCAATGTTCCCCTGCCCCTTTTGCAACTGTTGCTGAAATTTTATTTGGATCAATAGGGGGTTGGATCATTGCTTTCGGGGCAGTATTTGCCGCCCTTGGATCTTTAAATGGATTTGTTTTAATTCAAGCCCAAGTTCCTTTGGCTGCTGCAAAAGACAAACTTTTCCCAAAACAGTTTGCCAAGCAAAATGAAAAGGGTATTCCAAATGTTGCCTTAATTGTTAACGCAACGATTATGTCAGTGGTTTTATATACAAATTATAATAAAAGCCTAATTAATCAATTTACATTGCTTGCCACTTTGGCAACATTGGCGGCCCTAACAACATATATGTTTTCAACAGTGGCAGAAATGGTTTTGCATGTGCGTCACAAATATGAATACAAAAGTGATCGCAAGGCCCACGGGGTAATGGTCATTTCATTGCTGGCCTTTGCTTATACTATCTGGGCGATTGTTGGGGCTGGCGAAGAAATTGTATATATGGGGGCTTTGCTTTTCTTTGGAAGCACACCTATTTATGCCCTTATCAAATGGCAGAATTCAAAATGATTACATCCTCCCGTAAGATAGGTTTCTTCACTGTTCTTGCCCTTGTTATTGGTAATACCGTGGGGAATGGTATTTTTCTTATCCCTTCAAGCCTTGCACGCTTTGGCAGTGTAAGTTTACTTGGGTGGTTATTTACCTCTCTTGGGGTTATTGCGATTGCCATGTCGTATGCACGTCTAAGCCGAATGCATCCTGCAGTTGGTGGGCCTTATGCTTATTGTCGCAAAGGCTTTGGGGATTATATTGGGTTCCAAGTTGCCTGGAATTATTGGATTTCTAACTGGACAAGTAATGCCGGGGTTGTTGTTGGACTGATTGGATATCTTTCCATATGTTATGAACCCATTGGGTCAAAACCTTTGTTTTCTTTTCTTGTATCAACCAGTATACTTTGGTCAATTACGCTTTTGAATATCTTAAATATTAAAAAAGCAGGCAACCTTCAAGTTATTACCACGGTCTTAAAGTTACTGCCTTTATTTGCTTTGTTAATTTTTGGTGTTGGACACATAAATACTGAAAATTTTGTCCCCTTTAACACAACTGGGGAAACACATTTAACTGCCATTGTTGGGGCGGCTACCATTACTATGTGGGCTTTTGCGGGGTTTGAAACAGGCACCGTACCTGCCGATAATGTTGAAAATGCTGATAAAGTTATTCCCCGTGCCACCATTATTGGAACCCTGATTACCATGGGGGTTTATATTGGTATTTCAGCCATTGTGTTAGGTATCATTCCGGCATGTGATTTAATGAATAATACAGCGCCTATTGCTGATGTGGGTGAAATTGTTTTTGGACCCCTTGGAAAATGGGTTATTACAGTCGGGGCCATTGTTTCTTCTATCGGTACATTAAATGGATTGGTTTTGGTTCAAGCACAAATTCCGTACGCAGCGGCGAAAGATAAATTATTTCCTGAAAGTTTTGCCAAAACAACAAAAAATGGGGAACCAATTGTTGCGCATATTGTTTCAAGTTTGATGATTACTGCTTTGCTTATTCTTGGGTTTAATGACAACTTGGTTGATAAATATACATATATTATTATTTTTTCAAGCTTAACAACCCTTATCACGTATCTATTTTCTGTTGTGGCCGAAGTTATGTTTTATATTCAAAACAAACAACTTGATAAATTACCAAAGGGCCCGATTTTAAATGCCTTTTTGGCATTTCTTTACATATTCTGGGCTTTGTACGGTGCAGGATCCACACAAGTTTATGCTGGGTGCTTATTGTTTTTCATCAGCACCCCTATCTATGCCTATCTAAAGTATAAAAATCCATAAGACTATAGTTGTTTTTTAATTTAAATCTCCTTATTCTAAAAATAAGAGAATAGGAGAACACCCATAAACACTTTATCTTTATTCATTGGAAGTACCTTAATTTGGGGTACAACTTGGCTTGCGTTAAAGACACAAGCAGGGTTTGTTGACCCCAGCGTATCAATTGCCTACCGCTTTTTGATTGGTAGTGCCCTGTTCTTTATTCTTCATTATATTCGCAACCAACGATTCTTTCCGCGTATTCCCAAAAGAATGCATGTGGTGATTTTCTTTCAGGGCATATTTATGTTTGGTCTTGCCTATGAAC
>CAYGKW010000009.1:0-50766 GCA_964350815.1 uncultured Rhizobiaceae bacterium
TCATCAAGTATCTACTCAATATACCTTCTTACTTCTCTTTACTCTGTCTAGGAACGGGTGAGTTCGAAAACTCTACACATATGTATATAGCTGACGCCCCTATGTCAATAGCTATTTCAAAAAAAAATGAACTTTTTTTTACAGGAATTTGAAAGGGTTAGGAAACCTGGGGAATTTTATCCAAAACCATTTGCGGGGAAACCTTCAAAACCCCATTTTTATTACGAACTGTATCCATTGTTTTAAGATACAAATGTGGCGTTACTTCCCCCGCAATGCAATAAGATGGAATTCCTTGTAAGGCTGCCAAGTTATATAGAAAGGTATCATTGCCCAAATATAAATCACATTGACTGACCAGCGCCGATGATTCCATCACCGACCAATCCGTAATACAATGGACTTGATTTTGATATTCCTTATCTACACTTGACTTGATGGCATGGGCTTCGTTTGTTTCAGCTGGGCCACCACAGATAAAAGTCGTCATACCCTTTTTACCCAATTCAGATATAACTTGTGCAAAGGCATTTACAGGCCATTTCTTTTCAACCTCAGACGCCCCAATGCCAACACACACCCATTTTCCTTTTTTGGAATAAGTCTTTTTTACTTTTTCTACTGCCTTTTTTTCCAAAGCCATTGGCTGTTCATAATTGGTAATATCAATATTATACTGCGCAAGTAAATGTGTCGCCCGATCCCGTGCATGGGTTTTGCGATATTCTTTTGGCAATCCTGGTTTTTGAATCAACAAACTATCCAGACCATATCCATACCCATGGATTGCGGGAATACCCGCCAGCTTTGCTGCATAAACGTATTCAGGTTGACGGGCCAAAACCCAAACGGCATCAAACTTGTGGTGTCGTAAATCAGATGCAAGCTTAAAAAGACCCATCAAGCCATCATGAGCATAATTTTGTTTTTCGCCCGCATTTCGAACGTCCCCTTGCTTGTTAAGCTGTTTTTTATAGAGGGGTATAATTTGTTTAATACAGGATTCAGCTTTAAACAATGTTTTGGCTTGGGAACTGGGTCGAGATAATAATGTTACAAGCCCTTCAGAAAAATGATCCGCAATGGCACGTATATGGGGCAAAAACCACAGCATATCGCCAATCCCCACCATTGGCTGAATAATTAAAATGTTTTTATATTTTTGATGCGTCATGCTTTGAATGATAATAGGCCCACCCGAAAAAGCCAATATTTTTGTTTTCATTTTTGCCTTGCTGTATTATACAAAGTAACAGAGAAATTTAAAGAGGATCCAGAGAATGAGAATTTTATTAGCTATATTTGTAATAAGTTGCACAACTTTCCACACTGCCCAAGCATGCTGTTGGCCCTGGTGTTGTTGTGCACCTGCAAGAAAACCTGTTGCACCTAAATATATACCTTCTGAGGAAGAAGAAAGAGCCATAAAAGCCCGTCTAGATAACTTAAAAGATGCATCAATAACTGATGTTGATAAGGCTGCATGTACAGCATTAGGCATTAAGTACGAAGATCTTTTGAATCACCAAGTTGAAAGATCTGCTGCAGGCACAGGCACAATTGTTGCGCGCACGCGAAGGTCAAGCCTTACAAGACGTGCAGGCGAAGATGCTACTTTAGGACTTTTCCAAGACTTAATATCGAAGGAGACAGACCTTACCCCAGGAGAAATAGGCAACTGTATCCGACATTTAGGCATAACAGAAGAAGAATTGGCAATGCTTAGGGGAAAAGCAGCAAAAGAAAGCTGAGCCTGTAAGGTCGTATTGCCAACATAGTAAAATCAATAGGATTTACGACTATTGGTCTTCATGAGCGAATGGTATACCTTATCAAAGCTTTCTTTGAACAGCCGCAACAACCCTTGCAAGACGACCCTCTCTTAAAGTTGGTAGATCCACTAAAATACCTTTGTAATTTGATGAACCTGAAAAACCACTATGTATACCGGACATCGTCCCAGAAATCATGCCAAGGACTTCCCAACCTCCTTCAGGTATTTTTGCATAGATTGCAGAACCCTTATGAGATGATCGCAAGCCTTTTCCTTTATCTGATGGCAAAGCATAAATATAGGGTGCTGCACGGCCTGAAATATCTGTAAAAACAACTCTGGCAGCAGCAGAAACCGCATATCCAGCCATTGTTACAATTGGACCTTCCGCTGTTGCAACTGAATCTAAAACCCCTATATATTTAAGACGAACATCTGGTAAAGAGGCCCCTTCTGTTTCTTCATGTCGCTTACCGGGGGCACCTAGTAACTTTTCATTAACAAGATCTATACTTTCAGACCTGGGGACAAATGCATCAATTTCTGCAGCCTTTGCAAACGTAGGCAGGGTAACCCCATCAATGCTGCTTTTTAAACCAAAACCTGCTATATTTTGATCTTTAAATTTTGTTGCGGTCCTTATATTAACAGGAACTTTTCTGCCGTCTGGCAGATAAAAGTCAAATGTATCAACAGTGACCGCGTTATCAGAAATATAAGCAGGAATACAGCTTACAGTCACAATAACATTAGGTGCCACAAGTGTCGCTCCGTGTGTTGCTTGAAAGGGGCCTTCTTCTGGAATTCTTCCGCGCAGAACAACATACCCAAGTGAACCTGTGAAACTAAGATCTTCTTCGACCGTTTCTGGCATTGCTGCTGCATCTGTGTTTTTATATGCTACAGGCATAGTGATAAATAATAGTGTAAGTAATGTTAAAATCTTCATCTCATTTCTCTTCTTTAAATTTAATAATTTAATTTTTTACAACAAAATTTTTCTAGTGACAAGAATAAACAAGGGAAAGAACCTCTTAAACTATATAATCTTGAGCAGAAGTTTTTACTGCATTCACAGAAATTATTTTTGATGCCATACTGTAATTGAGAGGTATGGGATGAAGAATAGCTTATTTGCATTAGTATTTTTTTTATGTGTAGTTAGCTACAATTCGGAAGGTGCTTTATGGTGCTGCGGCTGTGGTTGCGGCCCTCCTAAAGCATCCAGAGTTTACGTTATGGATGCAGCAACAGAAATTGACACCACACCAAAAACAGCCGCTGTACCTACCACGCCCCCTGCCCCTGCTGCAATCCTCATAAGCGTGACAGAAGAAGATATCATCATGCTGGATAGGGCCGCCTGTTCAGCACTTGGTATAAATTATAATAAATTAGTTGAATTGCGAACATCAGATGAATCACGACCACCTACCGTTTTTAACCTGTTAGAGGTAGCAACATACAAAGAACTTATTGCAGGATGCTTGGATTATAAAGCCGAAATCAATAGAACCAGAAGAAAATTAGAACCGCTTGCTGCTGATCTAAAAGAAGAACAAGCAGCATTACGTAAACACCTTGGCATAACTGAAACAGAAGAAGCATTTTTAAAAATAAGACGGGGCAGCTTGTCTGCGCCTCCAAAGCCTGGCTCGGATCGTACAGTTAGCTCTTATTTAGATACATCTTTAAGGCTAGATCCCTGAAATTAAAGAGGTATTAACGTCCCCTTAGTGCATTTGCCAGACGGGTTACTATATCTACAACTGTTCTATAGATATGTTCCCGAGATACATTTTTTATTGTAATAGTCGTTCCTTCTTTGGTAATAAAATGCCTTGTTGGGAAAATATCCATTTTTGAAGGAACAGAAAACATTTCCGGGCCATAAACCTCTTTAATGCGACCAAACCTATCTTTTGTAACTCTACAATCTTTGGGCTCTCTTGCCTTATACCCCGCAACCAAAGATAAAATTCCATCCCCCATTTTAGGGTTACCCCCAACCAAAGTTTTTGGTTTTAAGGAAGCAAGCAACTTTTGGACGTCATTAACAAGTAATCTTGTTTCTGTAATAGTTATAAAAAATGAGGGCAGGTCAAATGGGGCAGTATGTTTATCCACACCAAGTTTTAACCTGGTCCATTTTTTGTATTCTTCTGTTTCAAAAAAATTTACAGCACCAGAGGAAGCAGCTGCTGCCGCGTGCCCCTGCCCTGATAAAACAAAAAACAGTCCACACAGGAAAATTAATAGCCTCCAATTCATCTTCTCACCTCAATAATTAGAAAAATATAAATAAAGTAATTTTATGTAACATAACATAAACAAGTTTTTTTAATAAGTGCACAAAAATATTGGGAAATATAAATTATTGGTCTTAAACGTGGGGTTCTTCTGTCAAGAGATGTCCTTCACCAGACTCTTCTTTGAACTCTTTAAGAACCGTTACCATACCTTGAAATATTCTCACAATAATTTCATGGGCTTGGCGAACAGTTACTTCTTTTGGCCCTACTAAGGTTTTATTTTCTTGCATAAAGAAGCCACTAACTTCAGATTCTTCTGATGCTTTTATGTACCTTTCAAGCCATGTTCTTAATTCTGTCCCTATTTTAGCCATAGCAAGCTTTACTGTTTCTTTTTCTGTTACATATTCCAAATCATCAAATCTCTTTTTATAATTCCTGGCCTGGCAAGCGCCTAAAATAATGTAATGATCTAAGGTAAACCCAAATGGACTTAGTGGGGTCGCCAATGAAGTAAAATTTTCCAGGCTACAGATCTTTTCATCGCAGCCAATTGGGAATCGTCTTCGCTTAAACCTGCAGCATGTGACAAAGGTGCCCCAACTATTAACATCATAAAATATATTTTAAAAAAAGCTTTTGTGATTTTCATTCTCTCTCTCAATAAATATCAAAAACATAAATTGTTTTATCAGAAAAAACGAAATAAAGTAAATAAAAAATTGAAAAGACTGTTAAGAAATGGTGGAGCCAAGCGGGATCGAACCGCTGACCTCCTGAATGCAAATCAGGCGCTCTCCCAGCTGAGCTATGGCCCCATCGTAAGGGATGTTAAAGTTTAAGTGGTGGGCCTGGGAAGACTTGAACTTCCGACCTCACGCTTATCAAGCGCGCGCTCTAACCAACTGAGCTACAAGCCCTTAACTTCAACAGTTAACAAGGAATATATAGCTGATTCACATACATAATTCAAGCACTAAAAAGAAAAAAATATGGGAAAGTCGCATTTTCAATATTGCACGGGGCAAGACCATGTATATACTTTGATCACTGGAGATATTTATGACTTTGAATAATATAAATTCAAAACTTGATTTCACCGGCCATCTTAAAAGTCCCGCGCGTGATTACTGGTGGGATCATGATTTTTTAAGCCTTATGCAAAAGCGTTTGAATCTGGATAAAGTAAAGAATGCCTTGGATGTGGGATGTGGGATGGGGCATTGGACAAAAACCATTCTGCCATTTTTGGGGGAAAATGCCAAGATCACTGGTGTTGATTATAATGCTGACTGGATTAAAGAAGCCCAGAAATTAGAGAATTCCAATATGACATTTAAAGAAGAGGATGCTTGCACCCTTCCCTTTCCGGATGAAAGCTTTGATTTCGTCACATGCCAGACTTTATTAATGCACCTTGACCACCCTGAAAAAGCCTTGCAAGAAATGTATCGGATTTTAAAAAAAGGGGGTGTTCTGTTTACGGCAGAACCAAATAATTATTCCAACATAATTCGATCCAATTCAACCCAAGATGCCTTATCACTTGAAGAAAGGGTTGAACATGCCCGTCTTTATGCCCTGCTTGAGGAAGGCAAAAAAATGTCAGGGGATGGATTTACTGCAATTTTTTACCAAATTCCCGGCATCCTAAAAAGAATGGACTTCAAAAATATTAAAACCTGCAGAAACGATGTTGTCTTCAGTATTTACCCCCCTTATGAAGGAGGCAAGCAGCAATCTTTTTTAATATGATTTATGACTTTTCTGACAAAGGGTATATTTTCATTTACCCTCGGGAATGTGGTGAAAGATATTTAGATGCCGCTTGCAGTGATACTGAATTAAAGAAAAAACTTATCGGCATATCTGATAACCTATATAGACTTTACAAAGAACAAATTACGGCCAAAACTTTCGAAGGTAATTTCACCGGGGAAATGCTTATCAGCACCGCAACAAAATAAAGCCCTATAACGCTTTCTTGCTTGATACTGTGGATTGAAGATGTATACTGATTTCAACATAGAGGATAGCAAGATGAAACAGTCCCCAGAAGATTCAGGACCGAAATTAGATTTTTCAGACCACCTAAATACCACTGTACGTGAATATTGGTGGGACTATGATTTCCTTAATCTTATGCAAAGGCGTCTTCGCTTGGAAAAGTGCAAAAAAGCTTTGGACTTAGGCTGTGGCATGGGGCACTGGACACATACAATCTTACCCCACCTTAATGCTGAGGCCAAAATAATTGGAATTGATAACAATGCAGAATGGGTAAAAGAAGCCATTCATCAATCCAATCATCGCATGGAATTTGAACATGGTGATGCGTATTCCCTTCCCTTTCCCGATGAATCATTTGACTTTATTACCTGCCAAAGTTTTTTTATGCACCTTAAACGCCCCCAAGATGCCTTAAAAGAAATGTATCGTGTTTTAAAAAAGAATGGACAGGTCTTCTTGGTGGAAATTAATAATTACGGAAATCTTGTCCGTGTGAATTCTGCACAAGAAGCCCTTAGTATTGATGAACGTCTTCAAATTGCAGAATTATATGCCATTCTTGAAGAAGGTAAAATGGCATGCGGCGATGGTTTTATGGGCATTCATTCTAAACTACCTAAAATTTTGACAGAGCAAAATTATAATAATGTTCAGTATTTTAAAAATGATAATGCGTTCAATGTTTACCCCCCTTACAAAGATATCAAACAAAAAGTCATGCTGGATTTTCTGGTGTCTTTCATTGAAAAAGGCCACGCCCATGTTTACCCAAGAAACTTAACAGAAAAGTATTTTCTGGCAGCCAAGAATGATAAAGCCTTGTATGAAAAATTAATGAATACTTCTGATAAACTAAATGGTATTTACAAACAACAAATTATGGATAAAACGTTTGAAGGAACCTTTGGTTCTGACATGATTATTATAACAGGCACAAAATAAAAAGGCCCTGGTTAACCAAGGCCTTTTAAAATAGTTCAAGTGATTTTACTAAAACTGATATGTCAGTTTTAATTCAATTTGTTCCAACTTTGGTTTATGTGTGTATTGTTTTTCAAGATTGCCTGTTGCAGCATCTGGCCCTTGTGTAAAGGTATACTTTTCATACACTGATCTAGATGCTTCTAGGCCAAGAACAAAGCAGTCTGTTAGTTTATAACCAAACCCAAAACCATATTCGTAACCGCCTCTCATGCTACTATCTTTCTTTGCAACAGAGCCATCAGCTTGAGGGTAATCATAATCTATCTTTGTGTTTATATAACCCCCTTTTAAATACACCAAAAAGTCATCATTAATAACTTTCCCTAATTTTAAGGTTGCATGGTACCCATATTTATAAATCAACTTTTCACCACTTAACCCTTTAGGGTCATAATTATTATAGTGTGAAAATTTTAATTCAGCAGCCGTGTATACTCCATAATTAAAAGTATGGCCATACCCCCCAGAAACAGACCCTGAAAAAGCATTATACCTGGATGTTCTAAATAGAATATTATTTGCTGGCTGAGAACCTGCATCAGGTAGGCCTGTAGCAGCATCATACGCTTGCGCATTAAAGGTTGATTCATCATGAATATACCCAAGACCCGCACCCAAGTACGGTCCTGTAAAGGCATCACTTGCCTGTGCAATATTCGAAGAAAGAACAAGACCTGATAGTAAACTTAGTTTAATTAATTGTTTATTCATTTATACCTCCCTTAATTAACTGATAAATGAGTTCTTATTCAACCATGTTCTTATCACAGTTTCAACAGATTTATTCCTTGTCTAAAACCAAACTTTTGGAAAAATCTTCAGCAGTGAAAGGTTGTAAATCCTCGGCTGATTCACCCACCCCAATGGCGTGAATGGGCAATTTAAACTTATCCGCCAGGGAAACCACAACACCCCCCTTTGCCGTACCATCCAGCTTTGTCATAATCAGCCCAGTTACATCCACCATTTTGGCAAATGTTTCCACCTGGCTGTGGGCATTTTGCCCAACGGTTGCATCCAAAACCAATAAACATGCGTGCGGCAAACTTGCATCATGTTTTCGTATAACACGAATGATCTTGGCCAGTTCATTCATTAAATCTGTATTGTTTTGCAGGCGTCCGGCGGTATCTATTAACAAGACATCATCTTGGTTTTTGCGGGCTTTTTCATAAGCTTCGAATGCCAAACCAGCAGCATCAGCCCCCAATTCTTTTTTTACAATTGGAATACCCAGACGACTGCCCCATACAGATAATTGCTCAACCGCTGCGGCACGGAATGTATCACAGGCTGCAATGGATACTGTCATCCCTTGATCCATCCATTGCTTTGCCATTTTTGCAGCCGTGGTTGTTTTCCCACTTCCATTTACCCCAACCATTAAAACAACATAGGGTTTTTTCGTTGTATCAACATCTAATGCTTGCGCAACTGGATCTAAAATTTCAGAAATTTTTTGTGATAAAAAAGATAAAATTTCACCATGCGATATTTCTTTTCCAAAACGTTCCTGACGCAACTGATCCACAATTTGAGTGGCCACATTGACGCCAAGATCTGCTGAAATTAATATTTCTTCTAATGAATCAAGCGTTACATCATCCAGTTTCTTATGGGTAAAAACTTGGGTAACACTATCTGTTAACTTGTCCGATGATTTTTTTAATCCATCCTTAAGTTTTTTAAACCAACCGGCCATTGTTAATCCTCCATGATTAATTTGTCGTCCTTAACACCCATAACTTTTGCTTGTACAATTTGATTGGGCTGCCCCTTAAAAGGCAAAAGAACCTGGGCAAAGTTTTCACAACGCCCCAAGTTATCTTTTTCAATTAAGATATTTTGGGTTGATCCTACCATAGACGTCAGGACTTTATCTAAGTTTCTCTGACCAACTTCGCGTAAAATACCAGCGCGTTGTTTTGCAATTTTCTTACCCACCTGTGGCATCTTGGCAGCCGGCGTTCCAGGGCGTGGGGAATAAGGGAATACATGCATATAGGCAATTTCACATTCTTCAATAAGGCGACGGGTATTTTCAAACATATCATCCGTTTCGGTTGGAAAGCCTGCAATCACATCTGCCCCAAAGGCAGCACCAGGCCGCATTTCACGAACCTTTTTACAAAAGTCGATAATATCTTGACGCAAATGGCGGCGCTTCATTCGCTTTAGAATCATATCATCCCCCGCCTGCAAACTAATATGTAAATGAGGCATCAACCGGGGTTCATTTTCAATCAAGTTAAATAGATCTGCGTCTACCTCTACAGGATCCAAAGAGGATAGCCGCAGGCGTTTTAAGTCTGGCACCCGTGCCAGCAAACGTTTCATCATTTGTCCCAAGGTTGGGTTCCCAGGAAGGTCCCCACCATAAGATGTCACATCTACGCCTGTTAAAATGACTTCAGTAAAGTCTTCTTCAGTCAGTTTTTGAACTTGTTCCGTGATGGCCCCGATGGGCACAGACCGACTGTTTCCGCGACCATAAGGAATGGTACAAAATGTACAACGGTGATCACATCCGTTTTGCACTTCAACAAAGGCGCGGGTTTTTCCATCAAAACTTGTCACCAAATGCGTGGCTGTTTCTTTGACTGACATAATGTCATTCACCAACACTTTTTGTGTATTGGTGGCGGCAAAACTATCAGCCTTCATTTTTTCATGGTTGCCCAAAACCTGATCAACTTCTGGCATTTTACCATAAAGATCTGGGTTAATTTGCGCGGCACATCCCGTCACAATAATTTTTTTATCTGGATTTTCACGACGGGCTTTACGAATGGCCTGGCGCGCCTGACGTTCGGCTTCAGACGTTACTGCACACGTATTAAAGATGATCGCATTTTCCAAACCAGCCTGATCTGAAACTTCGCGCATCACTTCGGATTCATATATATTTAGACGACACCCAAAGGTGACGATTTGATTCTTTTGTGTCATGACACCCCTTTATATAATAAGTCACCCGCAATAAGCAATATTATTGACAGAAATGATTTTTCAACGTAACTTTTTTTCATGAATTTTCTGAAAAATAAATACTTTTTATGGTTTTTAGGTACCCTTACCGTATTGATTATGCTGAATGCAGGATACAATAAGTATAAAAGATACCTTAAGAAAAAACCTGTTTATGATTATGTACTTGAAGACGGTAAGGTTTACCATGAAATTGATGCAAATAATCAAGATCAGCTAAAAAAAATTGGCGTCACTTCTACAGAATTCACCCCCGAAAGACTAGTGAAATTTGACACTGAAACTTATGTTTATAATTTTTCAGGCCTACCAATAAAAAATAAAATAATGAAAGAGGAATATAAAGTTCCCAAACAATCATACATGACTGTTGATTCTGTTATTGCCGTGTCTGATGGAACAAATCAGGATAAACCTTGGTTTATTAAAGGGGATTATTTCTTTAGGCCCTATGAACAAAAAACCAATCGCCCTGACATTATTATGAATCAAATTTCTAAAGATGGAAAACTGTTAACATTAAACCCTTCGGCACGAAAGGTTTTAAAAGTCAACGGAACAACAGTCTTTTTTAAAGGATCCCAAAATTTATTTCACCATATTGCTGAATCTCTTCCCGCAATTATCACAACAGGGTTAGATCCCAAAAAACATAAAGTTGCGGTTTCCCATGACCAAGACCTTATAATGGATACATTAAAACATTTAGGATTTCCTGAAGAAAATATTATCTATTTACACCCTAAAACATCTTATGAATTTGAAAAATTAATTATCCCTTCAGTTTTATATGGGGGAAACAACAGTCATATGGACCCAGACCTAACAATACAAGCCATCAAAAAACTTAAAAACAAATCTAAAAACCATACTTCCTTGTTTTCAAAATCAGGGGGAAAATATGTTTATGTGAGTCGCGCAGATGCCGCCCGCCGCGTTTTAAATGAAGAGCCTTTAATAAAAAATCTTAAGAAAAGGGGCTTTGAAATTGTTATCCCTGGAAAGCTTAGTTTGGCTGACCAAATAAAATTTTTTAAAGACGCAGAAGTTATCGTCGCCCCCCATGGTGCTGGCTTAACAAATCTTTTATTTGCAAACAACCAAAAAGCCTTGATTGAATTCTTTTCACATCTGTATCTTGATGATGGGTTTATACGAATTTCAAGACTTAATCAGGCCAATGAATATCATCGCCTTATATTTAAATCGTCTGAACCATCCTTAAAAAAGAACAGGTTTGGTATTGCTGCAAATTATTATGTTGACGTTGAAAAGGCATTGGAAGTTATTGACAAGGTAATGGAAAAATATTCATAAATTTTAAGGATTCAAATGAAAATTAATAAACTAAAAATAATTATGATTTTACTACTTTGTTTAGGTGTGATTTCATCCATTTCTTATAAAAAAAGAGGAGAAATAAAACTTTTCATACATAATCTTATGTATCCTCTAGAAAGAATTACAATCAATTATGCCAATAAAGAATTTTCAATAATATCCCCCCGAGATTTTAAAAAGTTAGCAACGATAGGCATTAAGTATACGTCAACGTCTCCAGAAGAAACTTATATATTCCCTACAAAAATACATACGTATAACTTTACAAAAAATAACTTACCCAATTTTTCAGGTTTTAAGAATACTTATAGAACCCAAGAACTAGGTGTTTTAGAGGGGGAAGATTTAAAGATTTTACCAAACTCATATAATCAAGGACACCCCCTGGTATATAAAAGGAAATTATTTTTTCAAACCTTTTAAAGAGATATCAAAAGATGAAAAAGATTTTGTTATCCAAGATAATAAGTTCGATTTTCATGAAAACAATATCAAACTTAAAACTGATACAAAGATACTTCATAAAATTGAAGGCAGGTCATTAATATACATAGGGAATTCAAATTTTTATCATCAAATCACAGAATTTTTTCCTGTATTTCTTAACTATAAAAATGGCGATAAAATTATTTATAAACATGATGCTAAGTTAATTGATGCAGTATTAGATTATATGGAAGTCCCCATGGCAGATCGTGTGTTTGTAGATAACAATTATTTTTATAGTGCTGATAAAGTAATTATTCCTGTTATTAATCATGGTGGAAATAACTCTGCTCCCAATAAAATTGAGACGATGAAGGGGGTTCAACTTTTAAAAGAAAAATCTGCAAAATTTGCGACTGATATCAAACCGCTGGGGGCTTATATTTATGTTAGCCGGGCAGATACAAGTGGCAAAACCAAAAGATCTGTTGCAAATGAAAAAGAACTTGTAGAAGAACTAAAAAAACGAGGATTTAAAGTTATTATCCCTGGAAAACATACACTTGCTGAACAGGTAAAAATGTTTAAGGAGGCAAAAGTAATTATGGGCCCGCATGGTGCAGGACTAACCAACCTTTTGTTTGCTGACAATTTCAAAGCTTTGATCGAACTTTTTCCTGAAAACTTTCAATGTAATTGCTTTTTGAAATTAAGCCAAATAAACAATGCCAAGGAATATCACGGCCTTGCATTTTACAGCGTTGAACCCCCTACTGCAGATAACGTTCAAGGCAAAAATGTTGATTTTATAGTTGATATCCCTAAAACATTAGAAATAGTAGATAAGGTTATAGAAAAATATAAATAGTAGTTTTACTTGGTGCCTTTCCCGGGTTTTTCGGAAAGGTATTGCATTTTATCTTTAACACCTGCCCACTTATCTGCATCTTCTGGGGTATGCGTTTTTTCGGAAACTTGGGGCCACATGGCGGCCAAACGTCGATTTAATTCAACCCACTTTTCTGTCCCTTCAACGGTATCAGGGATGATGGCATCTGTTGGGCATTCTGGCTCACACACTCCGCAATCAATGCATTCTTCTGGATTAATGGCCACGGTGTTTTCTCCTTCGTAAAAACAATCTACGGGGCATACTTCGACACAGTCCATGTATTTGCAATTGATGCAGGCATCTGTCACGACATAAGTCATTTTTACCTCTTAAATTCAGAATTAAATCAGTTTATTATGTTTACTTATATAGTATCATTTATATATTGTGTATAGAAATTAAGGACAAAAATGATTATTGCAATTGATGGCCCATCCGGGGTTGGTAAAGGAACCCTGGCAAAAAACTTGGCAAAGAAATATAACCTGGCATTGCTGGATACAGGTTTATTGTATCGTGCTGTGGGTTTGCTGTGCATTGAAAATAACCTGGATCCCGATATTGAAACACAAGCCTTTGACGCCGCCCAGAAAAATATCTTGGATTTCATGAATGATCCACGCCTTCGAAGTGAGCACGTTGGACAGGCTGCCTCTAAAGCCTCTGTCCATGCCAAGGTCCGTACGCACCTATTAGGCTTCCAACGCGACTTTGCCAAAAACCCACCTGCAGGTCATCAAGGGGCCATTCTAGATGGGCGTGATATTGGCACCCATGTTTTGCCGGATGCTGATATTAAATTTTACCTTGTGGCCACGCCTGAAACACGTGCAAGAAGACGCTTTGACGAATTAAAAGGAAAAGGCGTGGATGCCGCTTATTTAGACGTTTTAAAAGATATTAAAGACCGCGACCACCGGGATCGAACACGTGACCTAAACCCTTTGCGCCCTGCAAAAGATGTCATTATTCTTGATACAACAGAATATAGTATTGAAGAAGTCTTGAAAAAATCCATCATAGCTATTGAAAAACGGTCATAGATTGACTATTGTCTATACTAACTTGATCTTCTTACCGTTAGACTGGGGAAAATAAGAAATTACGTTATATTTTAAGATCTGAATTTCTTTCAAAACTGAAAGAAATTCAAAAGGAAAACATTATGTCAAACAAAGAAAACTTTGCTGATTTATTAGAAGAATCTTTAGGTTCTGTTGATAAATTTGAAGGATCCTTGGTAAAAGGAACCATTTTAGAAATCGACCGTAACATGGTTATTGTCGATGTGGGACTAAAAGCCGAAGGGCGTATCCCACATGAAGAATTTGGTAAAAAGCTTAAAGAAATGAAAGCTGGCGATATTATCAGCGTTTATGTTGATAAATTTGAAAACAAAGAAGGCGAAGCCGTTCTTAGTTATGAAAAGGCCCGCCGTGAAGCTGCTTGGGAAGAATTAGAAGTATCCTATAAAAAAGCAGAACGTGTTGAAGGAATTATCCTTGGACGTGTTAAAGGTGGATTCACCGTTGACCTTTCTGGTGCGATTGCATTCTTGCCTGGAAGTCAAATTGACGTACGTCCAATCAAAGACGTGGCATCCCTTGTAGGTGTGGAACAACCTTTCCAAATCTTAAAAATGGATCGCCCGCGTGGAAACATTGTTGTTTCCCGTCGTGCCATTCTTGAAGAATCACGCGCTGAAGCACGCAGTGAAATCATGGCAAACATTTCTGAAGGCCAAGTCCTTAAGGGTGTTGTTAAAAACATCACAGATTACGGTGCATTCATTGATCTTGGTGGTCTTGACGGCCTATTGCACGTAACAGATATTTCATGGCAACGTATCAATCATCCTTCCGATGTATTGAAAGTTGGTCAAACAATTGATGTTAAAGTCATTAAATTCAGCGATGAAAGTCAACGTATTTCATTAGGCATGAAACAACTTTTGGATGACCCTTGGTCTGATGTTCCTAACCGTTATCAAAGCAGTCAAGTTCTTGAAGGAACTGTGACAAATGTAACGGATTATGGTGTGTTTGTTGAATTAGAACCTGGAATTGAAGGCTTGATCCACGTTTCTGAACTTAGCTGGATGAAGAAAAACCTTCACCCTAATAAGATTGTTGCAGTTACAGAAAAAATCGAAGTTAAAGTTCTTGAAGTTGATATGGACAAACGCCGCATTAGCTTAAGCCTACGTCAAACAACTGACAATCCTTGGGAAGTTTTGAATGACAAGTTCAAAGCGGGTGACATCATTGAAGGCGAAGTTAAAAGCATCACTGAATTTGGTGTGTTCGTTAGCATGATGGATAACATCGATGGTATGGTTCACATTTCAGACCTTTCATGGGAAAAAAGTGGCGATGAAGCCTTAAAAGAAATCAACAAAGGGGATGTGGTTAAAGCCAAAATTCTTGAAGTTGATTCTGAAAATGAACGTATTGCCCTTGGAATCAAGCAACTTACAAATGATCCGTTTGATGGCGCAATTGGTAACTTAAAACCAGGTGACATCACAACATGTGTGATCACGCAAATCATGGATAATGGTGTTGAAGTTTCAATTAATGATGAATTAAAAGGCTTTATACGTAAACCAGATTTGTCCAGAGAACGTTCAGAACAACGTCCAGATCGTTTTGCAACTGACGAAAAAATTGATGCCCAAGTTGTATCAATTGATCGCAAAACACGCAAAATAATGCTTTCAATTAAAGCACGTGAACTTTCAGAAGAACGCGAAGCGATGAAAGAATTTGGATCTTCCGACAGTGGCGCAAGCTTGGGTGATATCCTTGGCGCTTCCCTTGACTTAGCAAAAGCTAAGCAGGCTGCTGCACAAAAGGCAGATGATGCAAAAGCAGAAGCTGAACCTAAGAAAAAACCTGCTGCGAAGAAAAAAGCAGACGATAAAAAAGAAGAAGACGCTAAGAAATAAACCTCTTAAAATCTTTGATGAAAAAGGCCGGGCCCGATTAATTTTGGGCCCGGTTTTTTTATTGACTTTTTTCTGGTATGCAGAGTACACATTAAATATTAATCATTTAAACTGAGAGAGAACTAATATGAAAAAATACATACAATTCTTAACTATGGTAGCCTTTTCTTGTGCAAACACCGGTCACGCTGCCGGCGGTGAAAATCAAGAAGAAGCGTTAAAAAAGGGTGTAAGGCTTCTTGCTGGACGTGGTCCAACTGTGCCTGAAGATGAAAAAATTAATTTAAAAGACTGTCCTGAAGATTTTCAAAAACAGGTTCAGAAGTTAGCAAATACCTTTGGGCCGGCAATTTCAGGGCCCAGTTTTGCAACTTTATTCAGAACTACAGTCATAATGAAATCAGACAGTACTGGTCAGTTGTATAATGTTTCCTTTGAAGGTAATAAAGTCACCAGCATTACTTTAGCAAAATAAAAGAACATCACATTTAAACTGGGCCTGACCTGTATATTGGGATCGGATAAAATCCCAGGATGCTAAGTCTTGAAAGCAGCAGGATGACAATTTGGGATTTCGCTGTGTTGTCATTCTGAATTTAGTTTTTCCCTGCGCTTTTCAAGCTTTGGGGCGACAAGCAGAATCCATAAGTTACCGGCAGTCAAGGTGTTTGGGGTTAAACGTAGTGTGGATCACCACACACCTTGCCGGTGCTCGCGATGACGGCAGTAGAAATGAATCAAGCCGTGAGACAATAACTATCGGGGTACACCCCCTTACTTTGTCGCCCTGTGGCTTGATAAAAAGTGTCACGCATTATTACAAATCTTTAATCACATTTGTGACCACGCCCCAGATGGCAGTTTCGAAAGATTGGCTGATGTCGATATCTTTGAAGGCAGGGTTTTCGGCACACAAGTAATACCCCGTGCCTTTTTTGCGTAAACGTTTGACTGTGAATTCGCCATCCACACAGGCCACAACAACCTTGCCCATTTTTGGCATGATTGAACGATCTACGACCAAAATATCGCCCTCACAGATACCCGCATTGATCATGGAACTGCCTGTCACACGCATGGCATAAGTCGCTGCCTTGTCATTTTTAATCAGATAATCATTAAAGTCCAACGGCTTTTCTTCGTGGGTATCTTCACCGGGTGCCGGACTGCCCGCAGCAATCTTACTTTCAATCAAAATCGCCTGCTTTTTAAGCGGGTTGATCGCCCAATTATCATTCACACTGTAAGGCAATTTTTCAAGTATTGTTGCTGTTGTTGTCATGGAATTTCCTTTATCAATAATTACATTTTATCATTTTGTGGGGCACCCGCAACAGAACATACAGTGTAATCTTAGAAATAAAATAATTGACATAGGGAAAGGGGGTTTTTTGTATGTTTATATAAATTTGGATCTGTTGCAAAACATCTGCCCAGTTCACAAAAATTCTCTCTTAAAAATCATTTACGAAGCATAAGATTATTTAATTTAAGAAATAGTTATGGTACGTTATATATATTATAAATACTGGAGGCTTAAATATGAAATACCTTTTGAAGGTAGGGATACTTACTATTATTCTATTTTCTTTCACATTAAATAAAGCTGAGGCTGCAGAAGGAGGCTCTGATATAATATCAGCAGCAACAACAGCAGGATTGACTCTCGCTTACAATGCTGCAGGAGCTGTAGCCACAGCTTATATAGCATATAAACCATTTAGAGATGATTTAAATAGATATGCACAAAATTTTGGTAAAGGTGTTTGGAACTTGGCTACTCGCTGCAATTGGGCAGGAAGAGAAAACCCTTTTGATAAATTTTTCAATGATGAACTATCAAAGGGTGTTGCAATTCCCGAACGAATAGGGCGTGGTAGGGTAACAGAGGGAGTTTCAGTGAAATTAGATCATATGCGAGAGCTCGCTCAGGCTATTCACTGGTATACAGAACGGGAATTGGATGGGCGTCAAGTTTGTACATGGTGCACGTGTTGTAGGAGGCCAGGACTAAGAGTTTACGGGAATGATGCGCTAAGATATATGGTTATACCAGATGGGGAAGAAGATTTTTCATGGTATGTAAGGTTTGGACGTCCAAGCAGAGATATTCCTATTGAAGTGAGAAGAGAAGTTTCTGCATCTCCCTATACTAGAATTAAGGAGGAAACATTTATTAGAGCCAGTAGCTTAATAACCAGAGGAGAACATGGACGTTATGCAAGTTTATTTGACGGCACTGTCATTAGTGAATTAGGAAAGCTTGAAGGTAATGTAAAATTTTATAGAAGGCCTCTTACAGTTAACCCCAAAACAGAGATTGCTGCTGAAGATTTTTCATCTGAGGCAGAAGCTTTTATTGCAGTCATTGGTATGTGGAAGCGTGGGACTGACGTATCAAGAGGTGCTGCAGCACCAAGAACACCGGGTACATTATATTTCTTACCGATTGCACAAATTGAAGTTATCCTTCCCATGCATAAAGCAGAAGAAATTGAACATGAAGTGGAGCCCACAGCAGCCGGTTCTCGAAGAGGTTCTGTCATAGGAGGGGGCAGTATTTTGCTGAGAGAAGAAGATGGAGATACTGATAGGAAAATTTTTGAAACACACGAAAGATTGGGCGCATTATTGAGAGCTCGTGCAGCCCCTTCTGAAGAAGAAGTGTAGTCTCAATCCAAGCCTGAGGAATTATATTTTTTCAATTGCATGGTTTCTCTATGACACTACTTCTTGTAGTGCGACAAAAGTAAACCCAAAATCTTTCTTTTCTAATGCAGGCACAAATCGTCTATTTTAGTCAATCATAATAGAAAATAATTTAAGATCATTCTGGGTAATAATAATTTTTCTTACTCTTGAAAAATCCCTGAAAATGGTTCATATGTTTCATGTTATGAATCAATTAGATTGGAAAAGTTTAGGGTTCCCAAAGCCCCCCAAAGAAACACGGGTTGTCGTTGCCATGTCTGGTGGTGTCGATAGTTCCGTGACGGCATCTTTGTTGGCCGAAGCTGGCTTTGATGTGGTGGGCATCACTTTGCAATTGTATGATCAAGGCGCTGTATTAGAAAAGAAAGGCGCTTGTTGTGCCGGCCAAGATATTTATGATGCCGCGCAAGTTGCCCAAAAAATGGGCTTCCCGCATTATGTTTTGGATTATGAATCTGTTTTCAAACAAGGGGTAATTGATGATTTTGCTGACAGTTATATGCGCGGAGAAACGCCTGTGCCGTGTATTCGTTGTAACCAAAATGTGAAATTTAAAGATCTTTTAAATACAGCAAAAGAATTAAATGCCGATGCCTTGGCAACGGGCCATTATATACAGCGCAAGAACGGCGATGATAAGGCTGAATTGCATACTGGAATTGATCCAAACAAAGACCAAAGTTATTTCCTGTTTGCCACCACGCAAGACCAAGTGGATTATTTGCGCTTTCCTTTGGGCGGCCTGTCCAAAGAAGAAACGCGCCAACACGCCGAACGTTTTGGTCTGGAAGTGGCCAATAAACCTGACAGCCAAGATATCTGTTTTGTGCCCGATGGAAATTATGCCCGTATTGTTGAAAAACTGCGCCCTGGTGCCTTGGAAGCTGGGGATATCGTGCATGTGAATGGTGCTGTTTTGGGCCGTCATGATGGGATTATTAATTATACAATTGGCCAGCGCAAAGGATTGAATATCGGCGGATCTGATGAACCTTTGTATGTGATTAAGATTGATCCACGTGGCCACAAAGTAATTGTTGGCCCACGCAGTTCCCTGGGCAAAGATACATTTTTTATCAATGAACTAAACTGGCTGGGCACGAAAGATCTTGGCACGAATGGATATAAATGCACTGTGAAAATCCGATCGTCCCAAACCCCCTTGCCTGCCACAGTTTATGCGGCAGACGACAACAAAGCCAAAGTCGTTTTAGAAACCCCTGAATATGGAATCTCCGCAGGTCAAGCGTGTGTATTCTATGAAGATTCCCGCGTCCTGGGCGGCGGCTGGATTTTACGGGATTAAGAAAAATCATACCTCACCCCTTTATTTTTAAGCCTTTCATTCCTGTTTGTAAAAAAATTCTGGCACTCTACCTCATAGAGTGCTAAATTATAGGAAGAATGCTTCTTTTATTCGTCGCCCCGTGCTTGACACGGGGTCCAGGGCTGATTTGGCTGGATACAATGTCGGTTGCTATAGAAGTTTTTACTGGATCCCGCACCGTGCCTTGGCGAAGCCCGCAGGGCGAAGACAGGTCAAGCCTGTCCTGGACTCCGATCCAGGATCTGGGACGACAACTGGAAGGGATGACAAAGCAAGATAAGATATAGTAAACTATTGAAGTGAAGAGGGTAAAATGAACGCAGAAAAATTAACAGATCGTGTAAAGGGCTTTATTCAAGCAGCACAGACAGCTGCGCAAAATCGGAATCATCAACGATTAACCCCTGCCCACCTTTTGAAAGTCATTTTGGATGATAAAGAAGGCCTTGGAAATTCATTGATCCAAGCTGCCGGTGGAACCTATGCAAATGCCCAACAAAGTTTGGAAACATACCTGAACAGTCTTCCAAAAGTTGAAGGTGCCGGGTCTGGTCAAGTCTATACGACTCCTGAATTTGGCCGTGTCTTAGATTCTGCTGAAAAAGCCGCCACAAAAGCCGGTGATTCTTTTGTAACCGTTGAATATGTCTTGCTGGCCTTTGCAATGGAATCCACAGACCCCGCCGGCAAGGCATTAAAGGATGCAGGCCTTACCCCATCAAGCCTGAGCCAAGCTATTCAAGAAATGCGCAAAGGGCGTCAGGCCCACTCTGCCAGTGCCGAAGATAATTTCGACGCTTTGAAAAAATATGCCAAAGATTTAACGGCCATTGCCCGCGAAGGTAAACTGGACCCCGTGATTGGCCGTGACGAAGAAATCCGCCGGGCCATTCAAGTGCTTTCCCGCCGTACCAAAAACAACCCTGTTTTAATTGGGGAGCCTGGCGTTGGGAAAACCGCCATTGCCGAAGGATTGGCCTTACGTATTGTCAACAAAGATGTCCCAGAAAGTTTGCGAGATCGTAAATTAATGTCCTTGGATATGGGGGCGTTAATTGCCGGTGCCAAATACCGTGGTGAATTTGAAGAACGTTTAAAAGCCGTCTTACAAGAAGTCACCAGTGATGGAAATGTAATCTTGTTTATTGATGAATTACATACCTTGATTGGGGCTGGGAAAACTGATGGAGCCATGGATGCATCGAACATGTTAAAGCCGGCCTTGGCACGCGGTGAATTGCATTGCGTTGGGGCCACAACATTGGATGAATACCGTCAATATATTGAAAAAGATGCCGCCCTCGCCCGTCGTTTCCAACCTGTATTCATTGATGAACCATCGGTTGAAGAAACGGTTTCAATCCTGCGTGGGTTAAAAGAAAAATACGAACTGCACCATGGTGTGCGCATTACAGATGGGGCCTTGGTCAGTGCGGCCACCCTATCCAATCGGTATATTTCTGATCGGTTTTTGCCTGATAAAGCCATCGATTTAATGGACGAAGCCGCCAGCCGTTTACGCATGGAAGTGGATTCAAAACCTGAGGCCTTGGATGAATTGGATCGTCGTATTTTACAACTTAAAATTGAACGCGAAGCCTTAAAAAAAGAAAAAGATCAAGGGTCAAAAGATCGGTTGGAAAAACTGGAAACAGAATTAAATGGCCTGGAATCCAAAGCCGGAGATATGGCGTCAAAATGGCTGGGTGAAAAACAAAAAATGGCCACGTCCCGTGATATCAAAGAAAAACTGGATAAGGCCCGCAGTGATTTAGAAATTGCCCAACGAGATGGAAACTTTACCAAAGCTGGGGAATTGAAATACAGCGTGTTACCTGAATTGGAAGAGAAACTGGCACAAGCTTCCAAAAACTCTGAATCCCATATGATGAATGAAGAGGTCAAAGATCAACATGTGGCAAGTGTCGTTTCAAAATGGACAGGTATTCCTGTTGATAAAATGTTGGAAGGCGAACGGGAAAAATTATTGCGCATGGAAGACGAATTGCATAAGCGTGTGATCAGCCAAGACCAAGCTGTTGTGGCTGTCAGTAATGCTGTACGTCGTTCGCGTGCGGGATTACAAGACCCAAATAAACCCATGGGATCGTTCCTATTTTTGGGGCCCACGGGGGTTGGAAAAACTGAATTGGCCAAAGCCTTGGCTGAATTTTTGTTCAATGATGACAATGCGGTTCTGCGCATCGACATGTCCGAATATATGGAAAAGCATGCAGTTTCCCGTTTGGTTGGGGCGCCTCCTGGTTATGTTGGCTATGAAGAAGGGGGCGTTTTGACTGAAGCCGTACGCCGACGTCCCTACCAAGTTGTCTTATTTGATGAGATTGAAAAGGCACATCCGGATGTCTTCAATATTCTGTTACAAGTATTGGATGATGGGCGTTTGACCGACAGCCATGGAAAAACCGTGAACTTTAACAACACGTTAATCATTTTGACATCCAATCTGGGTAGTGATGTATTGGCGAATTTGAAAGAAGGCGAATCCCCTGAATCTGTGCGTGATGATGTGATGACACATGTACAAGCCGCATTCCGCCCAGAATTTTTAAATCGCTTGGATGAAACGTTGTTGTTTGGACGTTTACAACGCAAAGACATGACAGCCATTGTGGATATTCAGTTACGCCGCCTACAAAAGATTTTGAAGGATCGTAAAATTGGAATTACCTTGGATGATAAAGCCAAGGAAATGTTGGCCAACCGCGGGTATGATCCTGTTTATGGGGCGCGTCCTTTGAAACGATCCATTCAAACATACTTACAGAACCCCCTTGCCTCCCTTCTTTTGGAAGGGCAACTTAAGGATGGAGATAAAATTAAGATTTCTGTCAGTGGCGATAAACTGGTGGTGACTGACCCTAAAAAAATTGATTTGGAATAAAGCTCTATCCCCATAATGTTATTCTGGACCTCGTGGCCTGTCTTGCCAAAGCTTGAAAAGCGTAAGAGGATCAAGCCCGGGATGAAAACTTGAAAAGCATGCAATAACCATCAAGGAGGCTTTGCTTTCCCCTCTGAAATTCGCATTTTTATTGCAATTATTTAAAAAGTCTAATTTTTGATTTCATTTTTCTTTTTTTCCTTCTATGCTATTTGAAGTTTAAAAAAATATAACAGAGGAAAAAACATGAAAAAAATATTATTATCCCTACTTTTATCCACTACTGCAATGCACGTAAATGCTGCGCAACATGATGTTGACGGTGCCACAGGTGTTGGGCCAACTCTAACACGCGTTCCATCAGTTCCAGCAGAGGCTGCTGAAGTTGATGAAAGGGAAGGTGCGGCGGCTGCTGCCCCAGTTGCTGAAGAAGCTGAAGCTGAAGAAGAAGAAGAAGGTGGAGCTGCTGCTGCCCCAGTTGCTGAAGATGCTGCTGAAGAAGCTGAAGCTGAAGAAGATGCTTCTGAAGCTGCTGCATCTGCTCCAGTTGCTGATGATGCCGCTGAAGAAGCTGAAGCTGAAGAAGATGCTTCTGAAGCTGCTGCATCTGCTCCAGTTGCTGATGATGCTGCTGAAGAAGGCGAAGGCGATGCTGCTGCGTCTGCCCCAGCTAGTGAAGAAGCTGAAGCTGAAGAAGAGGTCGAAAAAACTGCAGATGCTGCTCCAGCTGCCAAAGAAGGTGCTGCATCCGCTCCAGCGGCTAAAGAAGCTGATGAAGAAGAAAAAGCTGAAGGGGCAGCCGCTGCTGAAGATGCAGGTGCTTCAACTACTCAAGAAGAAGACGCTGAAGAAGACGCTGAAGCTGAAGAAGACGCTGAAGCTGAAGATGCTCCGACTTCTCAAGAAGAAGACGCTTAAGAAACAGGAAAAACAACAGCATAATTTGATACTTGCTGTTACTACTTTAAAGCCCCGCTTAAGCGGGGCTTTATTTATATCTGAATTTTATTAAAGTATTTTGATTACTTAATCTTCAACTGTTTCAGCTGTTCCCGTCTCTTCCATCGCTGGACTTTCTGACTCAGTTGCTTGACTTCCGCCTAACAAAACTGTTTCTTGCGTTGCGGGATCTGGGTTCTCTGGCACAACAGCATTACTTCTTTTTATTAAAGGTTGTGGATTACAAACCCTCCGCTTGTCATCCCTTCCTTTATCTGGATCATCACCACCGCCACTACCGCCTGCTGTAGCTGCAAAAACATTTCCTGCCATAACAGTTACTATTAATATCATTAATATTTTCTTCATCTATCCCTCCGGTTATTTAATAATAAAGAAAAATATATTTAACAAATTCTTTATAAGATTTCTACACGTAATTTTTACGGGGCATCACATTTTCTTGCGCAGCCATATTTTCCATGCTAGCATTATTGTAATAAATTCATAGTGGAGGAATAAAATGATTTCAAAAAAAGCCCTTTTAATCGCAATGGGATTGGCATTTGCTGTACCGTCAACATCCCATGCTTTAACGCGTGCTGAATTGATGCAACAAATGATGGATCAGATGGCCGCTTTAGAAGCTGAAGAAAATAAAGAACTTGAAGCTGCAAAAGAAAAGACCGCTGAAGTTGTGAAGAAAGCAGCAAGTACAGAGGAAAAACTTAATAAAAATATTGCCTCTGTCAACAAGCTTTTAGAAGATACACGTCTTGCAAAGAAAGTAGAATTAACTGAAGCTATTAACCAACTTAGTAATAGTGTTAAATCTGCATACAACGCGAATCAGGAAAGATTAGCAAGTGAAAGAAAACTTAATAAGATGATTACTGATAAACACAATAAGCGTGTAACACTTGTTTCAAAAGCAATTGATGCTTTAACAAATATTGTAAAAGCATAAAGGGAGGCATAAATGAAAAAATTATTACTAACAACAGCAATTGCAAGTTTAGCTTTATCTTATACAGCCGAAGCTAATGTAAACATGATGTCAAACCTTCAATCTCAATTAGAAGCGCAAGATAATGAAAGCCAAAATGCCTTAAAGGCAGAAGAGCAAAAAGCAATGAAAATGGCAGAAGCTGCAAAGAAAAAGCAAGATGCCATGGAAAAAGAAGTTGCAGATCTTAAAGCCAAGGTTGCCAATGTTGACAATGAAGAAGGCATGAAAAAACTTGCTGCGGATATCAAAAAGTTAACAGCCAAGCTGGAACGCACGCAACGTGGAAATGAACACATTGCAAAGAACTTTACAGAACAACGTGAAGAATATCTGGTTCCTAAAACAGAAGCCTACAGAAAAGGGGCGAAGAAGATTATGAATACCGCAATCGAAGGCTTAGGGGGACTTGATGGTAAGCTAGACCTGAAAGGGTACCTTAAAGATAAAAAGCGTATGAAAAAATAAAACTAATATATTTTAATAAAAGTTACAAAAACCCCCGTAGTGTTCACGGGGGTTTTCTTATTTCTAGGCGTCTTCTTTACTTTCTTCAGCTGAATCCTTTCTTATAGAAGCCATTAATTGATCTTGATCCAAATCTGCAGGTCCTCTATCTTCAGGCGTCCCTAGGACTGATCCTATTTGTCGAATAAGATCATGTTGATCTTCTGGGAGGTAAGCTGCTGCATTTGCAGCATACGTTATCACCTTAGATGATATCCTGTGTGCAGCACGCCATAATTGTTCATTTGAAGCTTCGACACCACGCCATATGCGCGCCTTTTCAGCAATTTCTAAAATGCGGGGATTAAAACTTCCTGATTCTTCTATTTGAAGTTTTGTAATTGCAGTATTCAGCTCCACCAGCATTCCTTTGGCTTCTTGCACATCTTTTTCTGCAGCTGTCGCAACAAGTTTACTTGCGGCCACCACTTCACCGGCTTCAAATCCACCAGCGGCAGCCAAAGAATTTTCAGCAACCACACAGGCAAAACCAATAAAAAATAATATTTTTCTCATACAGATATCTCCTTATCCTATACTATGTATATAGGTTAAAAGATAAAAATTTCAATTCTATGGACTGAAAGGCGTTGCTTTGGGCTTCAGGAATTTGGGGTGCTTTCTTGTATTCTTTGTTTTGCTTCTTCGATTCTTGCCAATGCCGTTGCTGGATCTATATCTAACAAATCATTAATTTCGCCATCCATACCACAACTGACGCAAATTGACCAATCAAGCGAAGATACCCCTGCCCGTACCGCAGCAGGACTGCGTGTGTCTTCTGGCCCACTTTCTTGTGCTGCCGCCTGTACGTGTACTGAGAAAACAGTCATTAATATTATTAAATATTTTTTCATTTTCCCCTCTTTTTTATTTAATTTATGCGTCGTCATATTCTTCTGCATCCAGATCAACTCCGTATGGAAATTCACCTTCTTCTTCATTACAATCCTGAACAAACTGGGCCAAAGCTTTTAAAAGCCATAACGCTGTATGGTAATCTTTTACATCCATCGCATCTTCTATATCTTCAACAGAATGCCCCATTGATTTATAATAGCCTAGATCTGACCATAATTCAGCAACATCAAAGGGTGGCGTTTTATATTTTTCTTCCTCTTTTTCCGTGCAGGCATCCGGATTAGTCTTTACAGTTCTTTTTACGGGACGTTTGCCTTCTTCAGATGCTGCGGCACTGCATTGAAACGAAAAAATTAAAAGTATTGTAAAAATAAAATGCATAATTTTAGATTTATTGTATAAAATTTGGGAAGATGTGTTGAGACTTTCCCTTTAACCTCTTATTACCTAAAATAAGGATAAGTATAATTCCCCCTAAGAACAAGATTGTGTTTCTTTATTTCCCCCTTTTGTTCAATATCTTGGGAAATCCTGTGTGCCCTAATGGAGATCAAAACAAGTGGGAAATTATAGATTTTTAATTTTTACAGCAGATATTATTTCTGTAGTCTGAAGGTATTCATTTAAAGGAGGACCATAATGAAAAAATTAATATTACTCTGTGCCACACTTATGCTGGCAAATTCACAAGCAAATGCCGCGGCAGATGCTGAAGCAGGTGCAATTCAGGATCCAAAGACTGGTTTTAGACAACTTGTGATGAGAACAATGGATGATATTACAAAGGCTACAGATGAGGTAAAAGCAAAAGTAACTGCAGGAGAAGCCTCTGAACTTGCAGAATGTATTAATCCAGAAGATACCCCTGCAATGATTGAAATACTGGCTAACCAAACTGGAAGATCTGCCGCAACATACAAAAACATGGCAGCACTTTTGTCCCAAGCCGTCAAAGGGTATGTTGATGCTGCCCGTGGTCATCTTGATGAAGAGGGTGAAGATGCATTGACTCAGTTATCTGAAAAACTAAAGGCCTTAAAACTTGGTGATGAAGCTGAAGAGGAAGCAGCTGAGGCAGAAGGTGCAGCAGCAGAAGGCACAACCAAAGCAGAAGCTGAAGATAAAGAATAGATGTTTCTTTACGGTTAACAAAAAACCCCGCAAGTTGCGGGGTTTTTTCATACATATAATGAATATTAATTAATATCAGAACGAATTTCTTGGGTTACTTTTTTAAGGTCTTGAAGACTGTTTTTTAGGTTTTTAATAGTTGCCTTAAGTTTTTTATTTTCTTTTTCCAATGCCGTATTTTCAGCAACAAACTCACCTATCTTTTCTTGGTAGGGCTGAACATATTCTTTAAAACAAACAACTTCTTGGGTTGGGGACAAAGAAGGCTTCGGGCCATGTTCCGCTGTGGCATTCAAAGAGATTACTAAAAAACATAGACTGAAGAAGATTTGTTTCATGATACTTCTGCCTTTTGAATTTCTGTTTCCATTTCTTTAATCAAACGATCTGCTTGATCCAATTTATTTGAAACATTTCCCACAATGGTTTTTGTGTTTTTTTGTGCCTTATCTGCCTTTGTTTTTGCTGCAGCAGACCTTAACAATCCAGCAGTTTTTTGCCTTTGCGCATCATCAAGGGCTTCGCCATATTGTGCGATAATTTTTTGATTAAGGTCAGATATTGGGGATGCACTTGAAAAACCAGCATAGGATAAAAGAAATATAGTAATGAAAACTTTAATCATTTTTTATATATTTTTCTTTAAGTTCCACAACACCCAGATAAACATCTTTTAATACCTGACCATCTTTTCCAATACTTGGCAAAGAATTACTGCCCACTGTAATAAGTGTTGCCCCCGCATTTCCCGTAGAAAGAACCAAACCTTTTTTAGGGACTTGGTAAATGTAACCCGGGGCAATGACTTTACTTAGGTACAGATCTTCATTTTCTGGGTCTTTGATTTCAATCCAGGTGTCTTCTGTCACCGTAATTAAAATCGGAAGCTTAGATGGGTCTGAAACAAATCCTTTTGATTCCGAATCCATATCAGAATCTGATTTATTATCTGCAGGTTCTTCTGATATAACCATGACTGAATCTGAATCTTCCGGCGTGGCTATAACCTCATTTTCTTGGTTATCTTCATATACAAAGGTTGCGTCTTCCATTTCTGAATCTGATTTTTTGCCCGCCTTTTCAGCTGCTGCCTTATTATTTGTGTAGGAAACATCCTCCTTAACAAGCCCTGTTGCAACTTGCTGTGCCACCGGATAATCTATGGGCAATTGCTTTGCTGCCTCAACAAGTTTTTCAGTATCCTCAGTTGCCTCTTCCATAACTGATTCGGCTTCTTTATCTGAATCTGATAAAGAACTTTTGGACGCAAAATACCAAATGCCAATTGCCAAGGCTGCAACCCCCAATGATCCCCACAATATTTTTGAATTTGGGGATGGGTTATGAATAATTGATTCTTGTTCTTCAATTTCTGCTTCATCTTCAGACAAATCATACTGCTCTGACTCTGCATAGAATTCTTGTTTGAATTTTTCAACAGTTTCTTGACAATCCAGATCTACGGCTTGGGCATATGATTTTACAAACCCAATGGTGTAGGTTTGTTCTTTGGGCAGTTCGTTAATTTTACCTTCTTCAATTGCTTGAATATAGGATTGGCTGATATTAAGTTGTTGGACAATTTGCGTTAACCGAATCCCTTTTTCCAAGCGGGCTTTTTTTAAAACCTGCCCTATGGGACGTGAAATTGCTTTCTTGTCTGCTATTTTTTTAGACGCTGAAGTTTTTGATTTTGATTTATTTTTATCAGTAGGCGTCATTTAATTCCCCGTTATTTTATTTTAAATGTACCAAACATCTAAACCAAAGGCAAGAGCCAGTCTATACCTATCTTTTATTAAGTGCATCGTTGGCCTGTTGAACCAATTCTTCAATAATTTCATGAACTGGCTGTTCTTTTTTCACCATGCCCACACTTTGCCCCGCCATTAAAGATCCTGTTTCAACATCCCCTTCAATAACGGCACGGCGCAAAGATCCTGCCCAGAAATGTTCAATTTCCAATTGACCTTCTTTTTGATCAATTTCACCACTATTGAACCGATCAATTACTTTTCTTTGGTGGTCCAAAAATAAGGAAACCCCCTTGTTTGAAAGCCCGCGCACGGGAATAACAGGAAATCTGGGATCAAGCTGTGGAGACGTAATCGCATCCCTTGCCTGCGCACGGATAAAGGCTTGCTTAAATTTTGGGTGGGCACGACATTCTGTTGCACACACAAAACGTGTTCCAAGTTGGCATCCGGCTGCCCCCATTTCTATATAGGATACGATGGCTTCACCACGCCCAATACCCCCTGCAATAAAAACAGGAACTTGGTCTGATACTTCTGGTAAAATTTCTTGGGCAAGTACTGTTGTTGAAACAGGGCCAATGTGCCCCCCTGCTTCCATACCTTCAATTACCAGTGCGTCTGCACCACTTTTAATAAGTTTTTTCGCAAGAACAATGGCCGGTGAAAAACAAATCACCTTAATTCCTTGATCTTTTAAAGTTTTAATTGTGTTTGAAGAGGGTAATCCCCCAGCCAACACTACGTGGGAAATTTTTTCATCAATACATACCTGTGCCAAGTCAGCCAAATCTGGATGCATCGTAATTAAATTCACCCCAAATGGCTTTTTTGTAAGCTGTTTTGTTTTTTGAATTTCTTGCCTTAACAGATCCGTTGTCATGGCACCACATGCGATCACCCCAAATCCGCCTGCATTTGAAATTGCCGCAACCAAGTTATGGTCGGAAACCCATGTCATCGCCCCGCCCAAAATTGCATATTTTGTGCCAAGAAAATCTGTGCCCTTTTTCCAAAGGGTATTTAAAGTGACTGTCATAAATCCTCTTAAATTTTGTGGAATTCGTTAAGATAATTTAGCATATTTTTTGATTATTCAAAGAAAAAAGTATATGCCATGCTATGCAAAAATTAATTTTCTGTTAAATTAGGTTTATGAAAACAAACACCGTAGATCAACATGAAATTGAACAATTTAACCGCCACGCTGACCAGTGGTGGAAGCCTGATGGTATTTTCAAACCCTTGCACCATATGAACCCTTGTCGAATCCAATTTATCAAGGATGCTTTATGTAATCAGTTTGGAAAAAACCCAAAGGAATCACAACCCCTAAAAGGCCTAACAATTTTAGATGCCGGATGTGGTGGGGGACTTTTAACAGAGCCTTTAGCAAGACTGGGGGCATCAGTTGCAGGCGTTGATGCAGGCGATAAAAATATTGAAGTTGCCGAAAATCATGCAAAAGCCCAAGGCCTTAAAATTGATTATGAAATCGGAACCCCCCAAGATTTAAGTGCCAAAAAGAAATTTGATGTGGTTATTTCTTTAGAAGTTGTGGAACACGTTGCAGACATTCAAGCCTATATCAATTCTTGTGCGAAACTTGTAAAGAAAAATGGGATTCTTATTTTATCGACATTAAACCGCACCTCCCTTTCTTATATAGGGGCCATTGGCCTGGGGGAATATATATTAAAATGGGTGCCCAAAGGAACCCACGATTGGCAAAAGTTTGTTAAACCTGCTGAACTTGCAAAGTTCTTAGAAAATTGTGATTTTGAAATAGATCATATGCAAGGCATGGTATATCGGCCATTTTCCAAAAAATGGGTTTTATCAAATCGCGTCGATATTAATTATATTCTAAGTGCTTTTCCCAAATAAATTAAAATAAACATCGACAAGTATATCCAGATATACAACAGGCTTATTTACATTCTTTCAATTCAATTATAGAATATATTTATAATTTCATAATCGGGAGGATATAAATGAAAACTTTTAACCCTGTAGTTGTCTTAAAAGACACCGCATTCCAACTTGTAAAATCATCTGTTTATCTGGTGCAACATTTATGGCCCGTTCTTGCAGCATTGGTTGTTGCGGGCATTTTCTTAAAGGGACCTGCATCCATTATAGTCGTGCCTATTTTGTGTGTTTTACTTACCCATATCACAGAATACACTATGGATGGTAAAATCAACCAAACCCCTTTCTATGGATTTAGATGGCGTAAGGCCGAAACCCATTTCTTAGTTTACACTGTGTTTTTATATGCAATGCTGGTTTTATTTATTTCCTTACCTGCAATTATAACGGCACAACTATCTGAAGACGCCAGTTCTTCAACAGTTTTGGGTCTTGTGATGCTTTCCATTGCCTTTATTTTATTTGCCTTAAGTCGTTTGTTTCTTGTTTTTCCTTTGATCATAAAAAAGGGAACCCTTGGAATAAAAGAATCATGGCGTGCGACAGGGGAAATTTGGTATAAAACTTTCTTTCTTGTTGCCTTGTTTCACGGGGTTCTTGTCGGATTATACATTTTTGTAAAATCCCCCTACGTTGAAATATTGGCATCTTTGTTCCAGGCCATGTTGGCAACGAACGTCTATAAAAAAATTAAATAATAAATATAACCGAAGAAAAGGCAGTTCTATGTATTAGGACTGCTTTTTTAGTATAAAAATGAAAGGTTATTTTTTCTTTTTGCAGGCGTCATCAACGCGCGTTTTCAAAAGGCGGGACACCCGAAACCCAACAACACGGCGTGGTTTTATAATGGCCTCTTCCATTGTTTTGGGATTACGGCCAATACGCTTTGATTTATGACGTGTATAGAATACACCAAATAGGGGAATTTTGATTTCTTCGTCTTTTTTAAGCAAAGATACCATATCTTGAAGGATAATTTCAATTGCGTGAAAGGCATCTTCCCGCTTTAGATCACATTTTTTGCGCAAAGATTCTGCAATTTCTGCACGCGTAACGGTTTTTCCCGTCATGATACCCCCAAAAAACTTATTAATTTATTTATTTGTTAGTTTAGATTAAACCCTTAAGAAAAAAAAATCAATTGCTTTTGGGGGATTAATATTGAAACTTTGCGTTAATTCCAAGAAAGTATTACCAGCGAATTAAGGCAGCGCCCCAATGAAGGCCTGCACCCAGGGCATCGATTAAGACCAAATCACCTTTTTTGATACGGCCATCTTTCACAGCCACATCCAAAGCCAACGGAATGGACGCCGCCGATGTGTTGGCATGCTGGTCCACCGTCAAAACAGTTTTATCTTCCAATCCCAACTTCTTAGCAGCTGGTTTTATAATACGGGCATTGGCTTGATGCGGAACAAACCAATCAATTTGTTCTTTTTTTACACCTGATTTATCAAACAATTCAATGATTACATTGCCCAGTTTTTCAACAGCGTGGCGGAAAAGTTCTTGACCATTCATGGAAATTTTACCCATATCCCCTGTGGATCCAGGCCCCCCTGTCATATACAACACATCGTGGCAAGACCCATCTGCCTTTATAATACTTTCCAACACACCAAAATCATCCAGCGTCCCATTGCCTTGGGTGGATTCAAGAACCACAGCCCCTGCCCCATCACCGAACAATACGGCTGTGGATCGATCATCCCAATCCAAAAGCTTGGTCATGGTTTCTGCCCCAACAACCAAACCACGTTTGGCCTGGCCTGTTTCAATAAAATTTTTGGCAACATTCAAAGCAAAAACAAATCCACTGCAGACCGCCTGTAAATCAAAGGCAAAGCCTTTCATTTTCAAGTTACGCTGAATCATTGATGCTGTGGACGGAAAAACTTGATCCGGTGTGGTTGTTGCACAAATAATAAAATCCATATCAGAAGCATTTACCCCCGCAGATTCCAATGCATTTTCACATGCCCTTGTCGCCAAGTCAGAGGTGTTTTCATTTTCAGCTGCAACATGACGTTCATTGATACCTGTACGGGAATGAATCCATTCATGCGTCGTATCCATAAACTTTGACAAGTCATGGTTGGTCAATACTTTTTCGGGTAAATAAGACCCGGTCGCAATGATTCGTGCGCGTTGCATTTATGATGTCTCCTGATTTTTGATTACTATAGCAAATCGTTTTGAAGTCTGAAAGCAAACTGTTGAAAAATGTGTGACTTCTTCCGCCATCGCAAGCATCCAAAGGATGCGCGGTAATCCATCTTTTACCGTTCAATGTATCACCTCGTACCCTGCGGGTACTCGTGATGACGGCATATATCTTCTAATGACCCTTGATCCGGAAGGGCAATGAAGTGGAATAGTGGATGAAAAAATTTGAGAAGTAGGAATTAATTATTCTTCGAAGTCAGCAATTTCTTCGTGCAATTGCTGTAAAGTTTCTGTGATTTGTTTATTTAGGTTATGCGATACCATATTACGGGCAACATCAATGGCATAAGAAAATCCTTCGCCGTCTGCCCCGCCATGACTTTTGATTGCAATGCCGCCAAGGCCAATCAAGATTGCACCGTTGTGAACTTTTGGGTTCAAGCGTTGTTTAACATCTTCCATTGGTTTCCTAAGCAAAAGATATCCAAGCTTTGTTAACCAGCTTTCTTTAAAGGCCTCTTTTAAAAGATCTGTCATAAATCGGGCAAATCCTTCAGCCGATTTCAAAGCCGCGTTTCCTGTGAACCCATCCGTAATAATGACGTCTGTCGTTCCTTTGAAAAGATCATCGCCTTCAACAAACCCATGAAAATTTATTGTTTTTTGGGCACGTCTTAAAATTTGGGCCGCCCCTTGTACATTGGCGTTCCCCTTCATTTCTTCTTCCCCAACGTTTAATAAGCCAACTGTTGGGTTGTCGACACCACTGACTTCACGGGCATAAATTTTACCCATAACGGCAAATTCTACCAGATTATCAACGTCGCAAGAAACATTGGCCCCCAAGTCCATAACGACTGAGGTTCCTTTTTTCGTTGGGAATGTTCCCGCAATTGCAGGCCTGGATACGCCTTCTGTGGTTTTTAAGAAGACTTTGGCCATGGCCATATAAGCCCCTGTATTTCCTGCAGATACAACACAATCTGCCCTTTTGTCGCGCACTGCGTCAACAGCCAAGCGCATACTGGAGTTACGGTTACGTAAGGCAACAGTTGGTTTGTCTTCATTACGAACATAGTCATCTGTATGAACCAGTTCATATTTGTTTTCTAAGTTGGGGTATTTTTTAAGAAGGGGTTTAATCTTGGCCTGATCGCCAAACAATATAAATTCTATATCTTGATGCATTTCAAGGGCCCGAGAAGCCCCTTCAATAACCATATCAGGGGCGTGATCGCCCCCCATTGCATCAATTGCTATTTTAATTGCTTGGCTATGCGCCATGATATTTATTCTGCTGACGTTTCGTCAGCTTCATCCTCTATTTCTGGTTTTTTTGCAACAAGCTCACGCTCGTTATAAAAGCCACAGGACCCACAAACATGGTGTGAACGCCTTAATTCACCACAGTTTTCGCATTCCACATAACCTGGAACTTTAAGCGCGTGATGTGAACGACGCATATTACGTTTCGATGTCGATGTCTTTTTCTTTGGAACAGCCATAATTTCCTCTAATTACTATTCAAAATTCTTAACCCTTGATACCTGAATCCCAGGTAAAAAGCAAGGACCTTCTTATATTTAAGTTCGAAGGCCCTTTATGTCAATCCGCTTTATTAAATTATTCTGCAGCAGCAGGAATTTCGGGGATATCAGGTTCAAGCCTATAAATAATACCAATATATAAAAATTCCGCATTTTCTGGAGTTGGTAAAAGATTATAGCCTGAATAAGATGCCGGCCTATCAGCATTATTACACATAACCAAAACCTTTATTTGATAGGGGTCTCCATCAATCACGTCTGCCCTACTAAAAGAAGAAATAGACCCAATCCCATGATCCCTATGATCAGGATCTTCTGCTGCTATCAAATGAGCAACTAAAGATGCCCTACACTCTGCAACTTTTCCCTTAACTTCTTCGGGGGTATAGATCCATTGAACTTCAACAGGGTGTCTTGGCACTGTGGGATCTATAACCTCTTCTGCGGCGTAACCTTTTGAACTTAGAATCAATAAACTTAAAACAAATATTATTAATTTCATTTTTTTACTCTTTCTAAAATTATTTTATTATTATCAAAGAATTTCTTCTGATGGAGGGTTGTGTTCTTCTCCCTCTAAAACCCTGTATGCTTTATAAGTTGATTCTGGGGCATTAAACACTATTTGATCAAGGTAATCATCCATAGGCATTTCTGCGACATAAGCCGGGTATTGCACAGTATATTTTGTATTAACTGTCAAATGATATAACACCCCATTAATTGTAATAGTTCTAGATTCTGAACCCACAACTGGATCTTCATGGGAAAAAGGAGATGGATTTTCATCATTTGCAGCATCTTCTATGGCAAGCGCAGGAATCCATACCTGAGATTCAGTTTCCATTGCATCAATAGCCTCTTGAAGTTCTTTTATAAATGGTCTTTGGGCAACCCTTGCACGGCCATATGTTGGAAGTTCACAAATATATTCCCCTTCTTGGTGGGCAGAAGCCGCTGAAAAAGAGTTTGAAGAATAAATAATAAATGCACAAAATGCGATAACTATTTTCGATATCATATTTTTCTCATATCCTTAATTAACCTACAAAAAAAAGGGTATCAGAAAATGATACCCTCTATCAACTAAGTTATTTGAAAACTAAGCTATTGGCCTTAAGACTCTTATTATATGATGTGTTCCCATGTGATTATGCTGGAAAGCCATAAAAATACCATAAACAACCCCAAAATCTTCAACGGCATGTTGAACTGCTTTTCTTATATCAATAACTTGATCGGCATCTGCTTCTGCTGCTGCAACCTCAGAATGAAACAATCCAATTTCTGTTTGAATTCTATTTCTTACTACGCCTGGCCAATCTTCATCGGCTACCGCAACAAAATCTTCTGCTGCCATACTTTCAAATGCAAACAGAATAAATCCTGCTGCAAAAAATAATTTTATCTTGTTCATCTCAAACCTTTAAAAATAAAAAAATATTATTTTTTAAATAAGGTTAAAAACTTTTTTTTCAAGACTAAATGATGGAAATTTAAAATAATGGCGGGAGCGACGGGACTCGAACCCGCGACCTCCGGCGTGACAGGCCGGCGCTCTAACCAACTGAGCTACGCCCCCTTTGAAAAGGGGTGGTTAAAAAATATCTTTAGTTTTACTTTGATGCAAGACCTAAATTTATTTTTTTGTGGATGGTGGGCGATGACGGGATTGAACCGCCGACCCTCTCGGTGTAAACGAGATGCTCTACCGCTGAGCTAATCGCCCAAGCCACATTTGGTATATAGCAGAAACCCTATCTGCTATCAACCATATAATCACTTTTTTTTATCTTAAAAGATGGTTTATTAAAAAAACCCAGGAAATATCCTGGGTTTTTAAGCTTACATCCTAAAGTATGCTTACGGTGTGATTTTTGAGAAGGTTTTTAGAAAAACCGAAGCTGAAAAAGCGGAGCGTACTTATATGTACGTAAGCACTTTCAGCAAGGTTTGACGCAAAACCCATCCAAAGGGCACAGCGTAGCTATATTAGGAAACTTGGTCTTTCAATCCTTTACCAGCACGGAACTTTGGTACGCGTGCTTCGGGAATCTTGATTGGTTCACCTGTGCGTGGGTTACGACCTTCAGTTGCCTTACGGTGGGCAGTTAAGAAAGTACCAAATCCAACCAAGCGAACTTCGTGACCTTTTTGCAAAGCATCTGAAATTGTGTCAAAAACACTGTCAACTGCTTGGGCAGCTGAGTTTTTTGCTAGTCCGGAACGTGATGCAACTTCTGCGATCAATTCATTTTTATTCATAGTTTTTTCCTTTATTTTATAGTTAAACACTAGGTTTCATGCATGTTAGAACGAATTATCTAGAATAGTCAATGGCTGAAATCGCATTTTTCGTAGGAAAATAGCGAATTTTAGCCTTTTTTTGCTTTTTTTTGGAAATTTTATGGTTTTTAGTACGGGCGTCCGCCATATCCCGGCTGCGCACCATATCCTGGTTGAGCACCATATCCCGGCTGTGCACCATATCCCCCACGATTACCCCCCATTAAATTACTGGCAAGGGAACGCCCAAGCATTCCTGAAAAACTTGTTGGCTGTTGTGGGGCATACCCTGGTTGACCCATCATGCCGCCACCCATCATGCCGCCGCCCATCATCGGGTTCATTCCACCACCCATCATCGGGTTCGCAAATTGACTTCCTGCCCCAGCTAAAGGATCATCTGACCATTGATCGTTAAGGGTTGAATCTGATGCACCAGCCCCCCCTCCAACTGAAGGCATGACACCATAAGGCAAAGGCATACCGCCACCCATGCCACCGCCCATCATTCCCATCGGAGGAGGTGCAAGGCCCGTCATCACACATTCTTCATAATACTGGGGTGAATTCATCATTCCTTGGCTTTTCATCATGTTACATTTCGCACCACCCACAACGGCTGTACCGGCTGACTGAGCAACGGAAGAAACGGCCTTGCCCATAAAATCAAGCCAACCGGCGTTGCTGGTTAAAGAACAATTCATAAATAAAATGGATAAAAATAATAGTCGTTTTGCCATGTATCCCCGGTATTTTCTATTGTTATAAGGCAGACGGCTTATAAGCCGGATTTTGTTCCATTGCTGGCGGTAATTATTCATCTAGGATATTTGTTACCAAATACCTCGTGCGACCTACCCGAATGACGATCCAAAAACCAATCATATGCCATTCCTATTTGGTCTTGCTCTAGGTGGGGTTTACCCTGCCACTTTTGTTACCAAAAGCGCGGTGTGCTTTTACCACACCATTTCACCCTTACCCTTACGGGCGGTATATTTTCTGTGGCACTTTCCCTAGGGTCGCCCCCGCTGGGCATTACCCAGCACCTTGTTTTTGTAGAGTCCGGACTTTCCTCTTGATCTAAAGACCAAGCAATTACCCAGCCATCTGCCTTATTTGTATTTTGCCTTATTCGTACAAGGGGGTCAACAAGCTTGTGATAAAGTTTCGCCCATACTGTTGAAGTCTATGAACCTGATACTTACATTGTAATATGATTTTTAAGGAGAGAGAGAGAGATGAAAGCCCTACAATTTATTGCTATTTTTATAATAAACACCTATATCCAATCTTGCAATGCTGCAGCTGGCATCATCCCTGAAGGCCTAAGCATTGAGGAAGTCAACGATTCATTTAAAAAGAATTAATTGCTGCAACTGATGTCAGAATCACAGGAAAAACCTCCTTTTCTTTCTTAGGTGAACCCATAGAAATTGATGAAGTTGAACCATCTACACTAAACACCAGGGCATACGCCGCAGAAAATCTAATAAAATCTTATTTTTATGTAGACTGGGACGGTATGGCAGATATAATCAAAATTCAGTTAGACTCAAGTGAGATGCTTTGCACTATAAAACTGCTTATGGATGAGAAAGAAACTTCTGTTTATACTTTTCCTATAAGGGGGAGTATAAGTTGTGGTGGTTTTTCTAAGAGTAAACCCTGTTTCCTTTTACAGGTGCTAGAAAAAGGGGACCAGTATATAAACTACATATTAGATTTTAAAACAGGAGAGATGAAAAGATGGTTTGACGGTCAAGTTTTTTACACTAAGGAATCTTTTAGTCCAGATGGTACTAGCTTATACTATATAGATCAAGAAGATGAAAACAACTGGGTTTTCAAACACCCAATAGGCGAAGATAAAAGCAAAAGGATTCCTTTATATAACTTAAGTGAGCGTCATCCTGAAGAAGGTTGTCAAATAAGTCCCTACCATATTATTTACGATGTTAATGAGGAAACTGACACTGTTATATATACTGATTATAAAATTTGTCTGGACCCTTATTTATATATTTCTGACCCTGAATCTAGGCTTAAAATAACCACAATTTCATATTGGGGGGGAGGCCCTTTATACTATAGAAACTATGAAAAAACCCCCCACGGCATCTTTTGTATTAACAATTTATCTGGAGATAAACTTAATTTTTTTAGAATGGGTGATCCACCAGCAAGCACATCATGGCGTACCGTCTATAACTCTGATTCTCAATTTGTCTTGGACTATGTACCTTCATATGATGGTAAGGTTGTTGGCATAAAGAAACGTCGAAGAGAAAAAATTGAATGGGAAATTAGGAGTGTCAGTTATGATAAAGATGAAATTAAAACAGAACCTATTTTACAAAACCCCAATATCCTTGAAATTATGAACATAAAAGAATCTCGGGTGATTGCTGAAATTGGAAACCCGCGCTTTCCAGCAATCATTGCAGAAATTGATATTAAATCTGGTAATATTACCCAAGTTCTTCATAAGCCTGAAATCCCCAGAAATATTTACTTCCCTCAGGTTATTTCTCATTGCCTTCCATCAATACACGATAGCAAAGAAGTACACTTCTTTATGAATATTCCGCCATTACTAAAGGAACAAACACATGAAGGAAGACCCTACATTTTAAATCTTAGCGGAGGCCCTATTGTTGCTCCAGATGATATTTCAAATCTATCGGGAGAACATATTAAAATGGCCCAGAAAGGCATTGGCAGCTTATTTATTAATTACAGAGCACGACATGGTCGACCACTTGAAGACATTCAAACCATGGAAGATAGTGATGGTCAATGGAACGATTTTCACATGTGGGACGTTGTTACTGTTTTGAAGGCGTTACAAGAATCTGGGATCGCAACGGGCTTTGTTTTGCATGGTGCAAGCTTTGATGCCCATACGGTTCTATCCATTGCCCAAGGTCAAGAACCTGACACTGATCGATTTTATGGGGAGGGGCTTAATATTATTGGTCTTGTCATGCAATCCGGGCGCTACCTCCCTAAAAATAGAGGAGAGGGAATTTCAACAGGGCGTCATGCCAGGGTTAAATTCGAAGATCCAAACCCAAAAAAAATTCCCACAATTGCTATGCATGGGATGAAAGATATACAAACACCGTTTTTTTCTGAGGGAATGTTTATTAAAAATTACCTTGAAAGAAATCCGCGTTCTCTATTTATAGCAGAACCAGATGCGGGCCACCAATTAATTGGAACTGATGATCTTAATAACTTTATGGATAGTGACCTTCCTATAATCATAGAAAAAATGGCTTTTGAAGATGATGATCCTTTTGAAGATTTCAGAGGTAGCGCACGCCACCAGTCGTTCATTAAGCGGTATGAGGATCAAGAAGAAAGTAGTGTGCATCAAGTTAGTTGCAGATGCATTATTTGTTAAAATAAACCAGAGAAACCAGCTGATACAACTTAAAGTGATGACTAAACGCATTGAATAATCATGCATTAACTATAAACCCCTCTGCCGTCATATTGGGCACAAATTCTGTGATTTCGTAAGTGGCCAAGCTGCGGGTAACAAAGGGATCTTGGTTGGCAATTTCTATGACTTGGTCTTTGCTATCTGCTTGGGCCAGAATTATACCCCCTTCCCTTGGAACCTTAGGGCCCGAGGCAATAAAGATTCCAGCATCATAATGACGCTGTAAAAAAGCCACATGATCCGGGCGGTTTTCCAAAATAGTATCCAGATCAACGGTATATGTCAGATTAATAATAAATAAATTTTTCATAATATTTTTATTGTGAAGGGTTAAAGACACCACCAACAGTTTGTGTCAAACGATTAATATCAATTTCTCGCGATTCTCCCTTTAGGTGGTCATCAGAAAATTTATCTGCTTTGATCGCATAATTCACCTCTGGTGCTTTTGATGATGTAATTACCCGATTTTTTGGTTTATCTTCTTCAAGTTTAGGATCATAAATCTTGGGTTTTAAATCAATCCCATAATCTTTAACCATTGTTTGAAAGGCCAATGCCGGATCACGGCTATCAATAACCTCGGGGGGGATTGGCGCATACAACCCTTCAATTAATAATGTCAGCAGTTTAAAAAAATCAAACACGTGGTGAATCCTTTTTCTACTTTAACTATATAATAATACTACCTTTAATCAAGTTCTGGGTGACAATAACAAACTTAAGAAAATTTATTTGATCTTGGGAATCCCGATGGGGCAAAACGTCCGGCACTGGCGCGTTTACCAATCCATTCGTGTACGTTATCCAACGTATATTGTTTTTTTCCATTTTGCCAAGACAAGCCTTCTTCAAGTGTAAAGACTTTTAAATCAGATAATCCACCCCCACGATATTTTTGTAACATAACACCACGACCGCGGGTCATTGTTGGAATTTCTGATACAGGAATAACAAGCAAGCGACGGTTTTCACCCACCATTGCAACATGATCCCCAACTGCAGAGACAACTGCTTTGGCTTTCGCAGGGGCTTTGACATTCAAAATTTGTTTTCCGTTTTTAGTCTGGGCAAAGACATCTTTTTCATTAACCATAAAACCACGGCCATCATCTGCCGCAACCAATAACTGGCGCTGGCTATCTGATTTAGCTGGAATAATTGTTAACACATTACTTTCATTTTCAAGATCAATCAATAATCTTAAGGGTTCACCAAATCCGCGACCACGTGGAATTTTATCCCCTAAGATCGTATAGAAACGACCATTATCTGCATAAAATAAGATTTGATCTGTTGTTTCCGCCTTAAGAATTTTGAATAAGGCATCCCCTTCTTTGAACTTATAATCTTGGTCGTCTTGGTGCCCTTTAACAGCACGAATCCACCCTTTTTGTGACAGGATAATTGTGATGGGTTCTTTTTCAATCATGGCTTCAAGTGGCATGTCTGCCATTTCTTTTGCCACTTCAAATTGTGTGCGACGTGCCCCAATATCCGTTTCTTTGCCAAATATCTTTTGGATTTGTTTTATTTCACTTTTAATTTTTTGTGCACACAGTTTGTCATCTTTTAACAAGGCTTCCAATTCTGCTTTTTCAGCACTTAAGGCTTCGTGTTCTTGTTTGATTTCAATTTCTTCAAGCTTGCGTAAAGACCGTAAACGCATATTTAAAACGGCATCAACTTGGATTTCAGTTAACTTCCATTTTGCCATCATGATTTTTTTGGCATCATCTTCTTCGCGAATAATACGAATAACTTCGTCCAAATTTAAATAAGCAATCAGATAGCCCGCCAAAACTTCTAAGCGATGGTTGATTTTATCAAGGCGATGACGACTACGATTTTTCAGCACAACCATGCGGTGATCTAAAAATGCCTGCAACACTTCTTTCAAATTCATGACACGTGGAATATTATTTCCATCCACAACATTCATATTCAAAGAAATACGGGTTTCAAGATCAGTTTGCTTGAACAACGCATGCATTAAAACTTCGGGCTTTACATTACGGCTTTTGGGAACCAGTACAATGCGGACATCTTCAGTTGATTCATCTTGTATGTCTGCCAAAATCGGAAGCTTTTTGGAAAGAACCAAATCAGCCAGTCTTTCAACCAAGCGGCTTTTGGGAACTTGATACGGGATTTCAGTAACAATGATTTGGTATTGTCCGCCTTTAATTTCTTCGACTTCATATTTGGCACGTATGCGAAAACTGCCCCTACCCGTTTTATAGGATTGTAAAATGGATGCAGGACTTTCAACAATAATTCCGCCCGTTGGGAAATCTGGCCCCTTAACACTTTCGGCCAATTCTTCGATACTGCAACTTGGCTTACGTAAAATTTGTAATAAGGCCTCACACAACTCATCTGCATTATGGGGGGGGATACTGGTGGCCATCCCAACCGCAATTCCTTCTGACCCATTGGCCAGCAAATTTGGAAAGGCTGACGGCATAACGATGGGTTCTTGGAATTCTCCATCATAGGTGGTTTTCATTGGAACAGATTCTTCTTCCAATCCCACCATCATAGATTCTGCAACTGCTGTTAATTTGGCTTCGGTATAACGCATGGCCGCCGCATTATCCCCGTCAATATTCCCAAAGTTTCCTTGGCCATGAATTAAAGGGTAACGAATCGTAAAGTCTTGGGCCAAGCGCACCAATGTATTATAAACAGCCAATTCACCATGCGGGTGAAATTTACCAATGACATCCCCAATAATACGTGCAGATTTTTTGGGGCTGCCTTTCGGATCCAATTTCAATTGGCGCATTGCAAATAAAATACGACGGTGCACTGGTTTCAAACCATCGCGCACGTCGGGTAAAGATCTGGACATAATTGTCGACAGGGCATAGGAAAGATAACGTTCACTTAACGCTTCTTTAAAAGAGACTGGTTTTATGTTGGTCTTTTGATCTGTCATTTTATTTAGTAATATACCATATTTTAATTGTTATCCAAGTTAATGCTTGGGTATGTTAATACTGTAATGGCATTAAATCGGCTAACTTTTTATAGCTAAAACAATTAATGATGGCACTAGGCATCAGCGACGACGCCTACAACTGTAGGTTAGGAGCGCAATAACGCTGTGCCAGCGTTAAGTGTATTTGCTATATTAGATTAACTAAGCGTTCCCGCGTAGTAAAGAACTCTTTATACTTAGGTTCAAAATAATGAATTTTCATAAAGTATTCCGTTAACTGAAACCCTTCCATTATTTGATTTTTATCAGCTTCTTGATCTTTTATCAAGAACTGGGGCAAGGACAAAAGTTTTTCTTTGTAGGGTTTTGCTGGCCCTTCGGCAACGGCACGCCCTGTCTTAGGGGATACATAATTTAAATCTTCTGTTGATCCAGTAACGCAACATTGATCAAGTTTTAAGGCAAATCCAAGTTCTTGTAACAATAAAATTTCAAGCTTGATATATTCAGCTGGCCAATTTTCGTGCCGCATGGATTCTATGAATTTTACGAAACGTTGAAAGAAAACTTCGTAAGGGTGCCGTTCTGGCAAAACTTTCATAATAAAGCCTGTCAACGCTGATAATGCCAACATTTTGGTTTGTGATTCAACAATGTACCCCAAGGAACTTTGAAGAAGCTCCAAAGAAAAAGTCCCAAGATGTTCATCCAAACGGGCCCGCCATGTTGCCTGGACCATCGACCCTGGAGAAACCGTTAACCGCATGCTTTTTGATTTAAGACTGCGGGCCACCCCTGTACAGTGCCCATTGTTTTGGGTCAAAAGGTGAACCACCCCCTTGCCTTCGCCAAAAGGACGCACCCCCAACACAATTCCATTATCTTGCCACGTTGCCATTATTGTTTTTTTTATCCGAAGTTCAAACCCAGATCTTGGTAATGTTCTGGCTTGTCTTGCCATTTTTCGTCAACTTTAACATGCAGATATAAATGCACTTTGCGATCCAAAATCTTTTCCAATTCTTTTCTGGCACGTTCACTGATCATTTTAACTTTTTGTCCCTGGTTGCCCAAGATGATGCCTTTATGTGCCTGGCGTGCCACATAAATAATTTGAACAATCTTAACGTCGCCATTATCAAAACCTTCCCACAACTCTGTTTGCACAGCACTTAAATAAGGTAATTCTTCATGAACCTGGTGAAAAACTTGTTCACGTGTGATTTCAGCAGCCAGCAATCGCTCTGAAATATTGGCCAGCTGGTCTTCGGGATACAACCATGCCCCTTGAGGGATTTCTGATTTAATATGTTTTACCAAATCATCAACATAACTATTTTTTAAGGCTGAAACCATAAAGGCTTGCTTAACCAAACCTGTTTCATTCAGTTGGGTGATCAGGGGTAATAAGGCCTCTTTTTTCACTTTATCAATTTTATTAAGCACAAGAATAAATTTCTTTTCTGCTTTTTGCAATTTGCGCAAAATATGAATGGCATCTGTTTTTTCAATCGGTCTTGATGCATCAACAATAAAAATAACTTCGTCTGCTTCAAAGGCTGCTTCCCAAGCGGCAGCAACCATTGCCCGTTCAAACCGGGTGGATGCCTTGAAAATACCTGGGGTATCCAGCAAGACAACTTGGCTATCATCTTCTGTAAAAATGCCCGCAATGCGGCACCGTGTGGTTTGAACTTTGTGACACACAATGGAAACTTTTGTCCCCATAATCTGATTTAGCAAAGTTGATTTTCCTGCATTTGGGGCCCCAATCAAGGCAATAACGCCAAATTTTTGTGTCATTGATCACCCTTTAACTTTTGTAATAATTTTTTAGCTGCTGCCTTTTCTGCCGTTCTTTTTGAATTCCCTTTACCTGTTTCAGAATATCCATTAACGCTGACTTTCATTTCAAAGTTCAGGCTGTGTTGGGGACCACATGTCCCAAGCATTTCATAAGTTGGAATTGAATATCCAAGGCCTTGTGCCCATTCTTGCAATTCTGATTTGGCGTCAATCAAACTTTTTGTTTCAGATTTTTCAATAAGTTCTTGCCAATTTTCTTCGATAAATTGACAGGATGCATCGAATCCTTTTTCAAGGTAAATGGCACCTAATAAGGCCTCGCACGCATTTGCCAAAGCTGACTTATTCGACCGTCCCCCATTTGATTCTTCATTAACTGACATAATTAAAACAGGCCCTAAGTCCAATTTTTTTGCCACTTTGTACAAAGCTTCTTTGCGCACAAGAAAAGAAAGTTTTTTTGCCATCACCCCTTCAGGATCAGATGGGTAATTTTTATAAAGCAAGTCACTGACAGCCAGCGCCAAAACACGATCCCCAAGAAATTCCAGGCGTTCATAATTTTCAACACTGTCTTTATTTGCACTTGGATGCGTTAAAGCCAATTCAAGAAGTTGGGTATCGTTAAATAATTTTCGAATACTGTGTTGATTAAGTTCGGGCATTCTTTTTATCAATCCGGTTTACTTCATAATCAATCCCTGAAAAAATACGATCAAACCGGATAATTTCAGGCCACTTATGAACTTTGATAAGATCCCATACAGAATTTTCAATTGAAAAGAAAGTAAACTTTGCAGGGCCCAGAAGATGATCATAGGGTACATATCCCAAATCTGCCCGGCTATCGCGAGACCCGTTTCGATTATCCCCCATCATAAAGAAATGGTCTTCGGGCACTTTATATTCTGGTGTATTATCGGCGTTTTGTTGCCCGTCTGTTGCTTCACGCAAAATCAGATGGCGTTTACCATTTGGCAAAGTTTCAATAAATTGTGGGGTTTCTTTTGTCCGACCAGATGGCATTCTTTCTTTATAATCTTCAATACGTTCTTGCGGGGCTGCTTCACCATTAATGTACAAAATTCCCTTTTTAACTTGAATACGGTCGCCAGGCATCCCAATCAACCGTTTAATATAATTAACATCTTCATTGCCTGGAACTTTCATCACTACAACATCCCCACGTTCTGGCATGTCTGCCATAAAACGGCCTTTAATAAAATCAGGGTATATGAAAGGGAAAGAATATTTACTGTATCCATAGGCTGCTTTTGAAATATACAGGTAATCCCCAATTAACATGGTTGGAAACATGGAACCAGATGGAATGGCATAAGGTTCAAAAGTAAAAGTACGGATAAACCCAGCAATCACCAAAGCAAATGTTAGGCTGGCAAAAAATTCCTTTATCGGATGCTTTTTTTCCTTCTTTTTATCTTTTTTCTTAAAGAACATTCTTATACCTTTCTTAATTTTGTATGGATATAATGACAAAAGCCACGGCCATAGGATACTCATCACTTAGACTTAAATCAATCTTTACTTTATTTGACGTTTTCTTTTCAATTAATTTTTTAACTGTTGGTGAAAATTGAATAAATGGGCATCCCATATCATTATTCACAACATATATATCGTTTAATTTAACCCCCTTGCGCACACCTGTTCCAAGGGCTTTGACAAAGGCTTCCTTTGCAGCAAAGCGCTTGGCAAAGGAACAGGCTTTATCTTTTATTGATGTAAATTTATTGGCTTTCTCAATTTCTGTGGGATGAAAATATTTTTCTTGAAATCGCTTGGCTGTATCGCTTTCTAGGATGGATTCAATACGCTGAATGTTAACCATGTCTGTTCCGATACCTAAGATCATCTAGTGCCTTTCAACTGAGTGAACAATTGAGTTTGTACGCAACAAAGCAATAACTTCGAATAACTTATCTTTATTCGTGACATCCACATCTATTAATAAGTCAAAACAATCATTATGGCGGCGTAATACCTTTAGGTTTGTAATGTTTGCACCACTTTTGCCAATCAGGGTTGTAATGGAACCAAGGCTTCCTGATTTATTTTCTAACATCACAAAAATTCGGCCTTTAAATTGGTTTTCACCCGTCTCACTCCATGAAACATCCAGCCAACGGTGGGGCTCTTCTTCATATTTGTATAATGTTTCACAGTCAGCCGTATGAATTGTGACACCCTTACCTGTTGTAATGATGCCTATGATGCGATCCCCCGGCAAAGGGTGGCAGCAGCCTGCGTAATGGATGGCCATACCAGGAACCAAACCTCTAATTTCAACAGATTTTTTAGAAGAAGACTTTGGCTTTGATAGTTTAATATCATCTTCTGATCCTGGCTCACCAAAGAACTTATTCTTAAGTTCCCTCATGGTAATTTTGCCGTCCCCTATGCAGGAAAAGAACTCTGTTTCATTATTGATTCCGTGGGCTTTATACAAAGATTCCATATGAATTTCGATAACTTTGCGCTGTTCTGATGTTAATTCAGATGTATATATTGAACGTCCCAAGCGAGCAAATTGTTCTTTTTGCTGACCACGAATAAAACGGCGTATGTTGGCTTGTGCCTTCCCTGTAACCACAAATTGTTCCCAAGTTGGCGAGGGTTGTTGGTTTTTACTGGTTATAATTTCAACCTGGTCACCACTTTTAAGTTCCGTCCGTAATGGCATTAAACGTCCATTAATCTTTGCCCCCTTACAACTGTTCCCAACATCCGAGTGAACAGCATAGGCAAAATCTATTGATGTCGCACCATTTGGTAAATTTACAACGTCCCCTTTTGGGGTAAAACAGAAAACCTGATCTTGGAACATCTCAAGTTTTGTATGTTCCATAAATTCTTCAGCCCCAGATGCCTGGTCCAGAATTTCCAATAAACTGCGAAGCCACCCAAAACGTTTTCCATCTTTTGAATCAACATCTTGTTTATATTGCCAGTGCGCAGCCAACCCACGGTCAGCAATTTCTTGCATTGCAGTGGTTCGAATTTGTATTTCCAAACGAATACCCTTAGGGCCAATAACAGTTGTGTGCAAGGACTGGTAATGATTGGGTTTTGGGGTTGAAATATAATCTTTGAATCTTTGTGGTAAAACAAGATAGGAACTGTGAATCAAACCCAAAGCCTGGTAACAGTCCGCAACTGAGGACGTAATAATGCGAAACCCAAAAAGGTCAGAAAGCTGTTCAAAGTTAACATTCTTATTTTGCATCTTCCGCCAGATTGAATAGGGCTTCTTTTCACGCCCCCTTACATCACATTGAATATCCCCTTCTTTAAGCGTTCCTTGAAGTCCTTGTATAACTTTTTGAACTATATCCTGGCCTTTTTCGTGAAAGTCTGCCACCCGTTGCATAATTGTTTGGTAGGCTTCTGGATTTAATTCTGCAAAAGAAAGATCTTGAAGTTGTTCTTGTACAGTAAACATACCAATGCGTTCTGCCAGGGGGGCATATATCTCAATGGTTTCAAGGGCAATACGCTTGCGGCTGTCAGCTGAAGGTAGATAATGCAAGGTGCGCATATTATGCAAACGATCAATCAGCTTAATTAATAACACACGAATGTCTTGTGCCATCGCAAGCACAAGTTTTCGAAAATTCTCTGCTTGTTTATTATCTTTGGATTGTAATTCAATACGGGATAATTTGGTCACCCCATTTACAAGATAGGAAATTTCTTCACCAAATTCATTTTGAAGATCTTCCAAAGTTGCACTTGTATCTTCAACTGTATCGTGCAATAAGCCTGTCGCAATAGAGGGGATATCTAACTTAAGGTCTGCCAGCATGTTAGCAACCGCAACTGGGTGGGAAATATAGGGATCGCCAGACGCACGTTTTTGATCTATGTGATGCTGGTCAGCAAATTCATAGGCGCGCTGTAAAATTGAAGTATCCGCATTTGGCGCATACTTCTTTACTTTCATGATCAGTCCTGTGACATCTCTTTTCATAATTATTTAGTATAAATAAAAAAAGAGCAGTTGTAGAGCTTTTTCAAACCCCTTATCCTGCTCTTTTCATTAGAACTAGTTTTATTCGACAGTACCTTCTGGGGCTTCGTCAGTTACAGTAAGGCCATCTTCAGCAATTTCTTCTGAAGCAACAGCTTTATCTTCATCCCTTTGAAGCCATGCTGTTTCTTCCAACATATCCCGGATGTCTTCGTCTTCTTCATCCATATCGCTTACTTTTTGGTAACTGCGAATCGCAGATTCCCTTAGACGGTCTGGGTCAATTTGCCCTTGGGCAATTTCACGCAAAGAAACAACTGGGTTTTTATCATTATCGCGATCAACACTTAAGGGGGCCCCTTTTATGATTTCTTTTACACGCTGAACGGATAGGTTTACCAATTCAAACCTATTAGATATTTTTTTCATACAATCTTCGACTGTGACACGTGCCATTATAATTCCTTTTCTTTAACGTATTATGTATACCTTATTTCCTTAAAGTTCTTCAAGCAAAAACGTACAGTAGATCCAATTAATGTTGGCGCAAGGCATAAGCAAGGACGCCTATAAATAGGCGACGAGTACGATAACAATGGGCCAGCGTTAAGTCAGTTTACTATACAAATTGATTTTTACTGAGGATTCATTATATAAATAATGTAATGAATAAAAAATGTTCCTCTACACATATATATATAACTTCTCAAAATTCTCTAGTGGAATATTGTAAAAAAGTTAAAAAAAGTTCTTTTATCTGCTTGGATACTGAGTTTATCCGGGAAAATACTTATTATCCAAAATTATGTTTAATTCAATGCCTTGATGAAAAAGGCCATCTTGCTGTTATTGACCCGTTACCCGAAAACCTTTGCTTGGACCCTTTTAAAGAAATTCTTTTTAATGAAAATATTACAAAAGTCTTCCATGCTTGTCGGCAAGATTTAGAAATTTTCTATAATCTTTTTGGGAAAGTTCCTTCCCCCCTTTTTGATACACAGGTATCAGCAATGGTCTGTGGATATGGGGATTGTGCTGGATATGAAACACTGGTCCGCACAATGCTTGGCAAGCGTCTTGATAAAAGTTCAAGATTTTCTGATTGGACGCAACGTCCTTTAAGTGAAAAGCAAATTAAATATGCCCTATCTGATGTGACCCATTTAAAGAAAATTTATGAAAAACTTTTAAAGGACGCTAAAAACAGAGGATCTTGGATCAAAGAAGAAATGAATACATTAACGGATATAGCAACTTACCAGGTTGATATTGATTCAATTTGGCAAAAGATCAAAGTACGCCAGCCTGTTCCTAACCAGTTTATGTATGTTGTTCAACAAATAGCGAAATGGCGGGAAAAACAAGCAATTAAATTGGATATGCCCCGCCAATTTATAATCAGGGATGATGTCGTTGCAAAGGTTGCAACCCTGTCCCTGGAACAAATTGATTATATTGACCAAGTTAATGTAAATCATAAGGCAAAAGATGCCTTTATCAAATTTGCCAAGAAAACGTTAAAAGAAAGCTATAAGCCAAACATCCAAGTAACCAAGGTGGATATCCCAAAACCAATCAGGTTTTCAAAAGATTGCCTTGAAATCATGAAGTTACTTCTTAAAGTCAAAGCCAATCAAAATAAAGTGGCTGAACGCCTGGTTGCCACAACTGAAGATTTAAAGATGTTGTGCGCCGGGAAAAAGGATATTTCAGTCCTTAAAGGGTGGCGAAAAGAAGTTTTTGGAGATGACGCTTTAAAAATTCTTAAGGGTGAAGTTGGCCTTCAAATTAACAAACGCAAAATCGAAATAGCCGAAGTAAAAAAAAAAATAGGGGCTGTACCAGATAACGTTGTAAGATGTTATAAAGGTACAGATGAAAAAG
>CAYGKW010000010.1:0-50603 GCA_964350815.1 uncultured Rhizobiaceae bacterium
TTTTTCATCTGTACCTTTATAACATCTTACAACGTTATCTGGTACAGCCCCAAAAATATTATTTGGGCCGTATTATAAAGGTTAGTAATCTACATCAAACACCATGCCATCATAAGCAGGCTCTATATGATCGGGGGTGTTTTTCATCAGTGCGTCATAATCCAACTCGATGCTCATATGCGTTAAGATGGCGCGCTTGGGTTTAACATAATCAATCCATTCCAATGTTTGTGCCAAGTGACTGTGCGTTGCGTGGGGGTCTTCCCGCAGGCAATCAACGACCCATACATCCAGTCCTTTTAAACTGTCTAATTGCTCTTTAGTTAACTTTTTAACGTCTGTGGAATATGCAAACTTGCCAATACGATACGTGCGGCTTTTGCTGAATCCGTGATCTTGTTCAAAATGATCGATGGTAAGCCCTTCTAATTCAAATGGGGATTCATTAATAATATTGGCTGTGACAAAAGGTTTATAGAATTCTTCATTTCCTTCTTGGGGAAAGGCATACCCAAAGGCTGCTTGCACTTGATCCAAAGTTGTTTTGTCGCCGTACAATGGAATTTCTTTTTTCTTAAAACGACTCATCAAACACAAGTCATTCAAACCATGGCAATGGTCAGCATGGGCATGTGTTAACAAAACAGCATGAATGTCTTTAATTCCCTCACGCAGGATTTGATAACGCAGGTCAGGGGAGCAATCAATCACAATTGTTTTATCGTTATGTTGCAGGCAAATTGACGCCCTTGTGCGTGCGTTTTTTGGGTTTTCTGGGTTGCATTCCCCCCAAAATCCGTTAATAAACGGGGCGCCTCCAGATGTGCCGCATCCTAGGATGGTGACTTTCATGCAGGCCTCGATGCTTTAGAAAATAGAGTAAAGAAATTATCAGTTGTTATCGTTGCTAAATCAGTTAAAGAACATTGTTTAAGTTCTGCAACCTTTTCTGCCGTATGCACAACAAAAGATGGTTCATTGCGTTTTCCCCGATGTGGGATGGGCGCTAAATAAGGCGAATCTGTTTCAACCAATAAACGTTCCATGGGAACAGTATGTTCCACAATATCGCGTAATTCTTCGGCTTTTTTAAACGTAATAATGCCTGAAATAGAAATATAAAAATTCAAAGCCAGTGTTTCTTGGGCAAATTCTTTTGTCCCACTAAAGCAATGGATAACACCGGGATGTGTGCAATCTGATACTTTTTCTTCTTTTAAAATTTGTAAAATATCATCTTCAGCTGACCGGCTGTGAATGATCAAGGGCAAATTTGTTTGGGCTGCCGCACGAATATGATTCCGGAAACTTTCTTTTTGTGCTTCTTTCGGGCTGTGTTCATAATAATAATCCAGACCGGTTTCCCCAATACCAACAACTTTTGGGTGTTTTGTTAATGAAACCAAATCTTCAACACTGGTAACGCCTTCTTTTTCCACATCATGGGGATGTACCCCAATCGTGCAAAAAATGTTGTCATGACTTTCGGCGATTTTGATAATGTTTTGGGCATCCGAAAGTTTTGTGGAAATTGTTAGCATCGTGCCCACATCCATTTGTTTGGCCCGATCAAGGACAGCATCAAAGTCTTCTTTAAAATCATCATAATTTAAATGGCAATGGCTATCGACTAACATTATTTTTCCTCTTTTACATATCTTGGGAATATGGGTTCAGGTTTGTCAAGGGGGGTGTTTTCCACAACCGCTTTATCCAAGGCTGCAAATGTTCGTTCAGATTCAGGGATCTTTAACTGATCTAATAACTTCCCAGCAGAAACTGGCATAATCGGTTGAACGTACAAGGCCAAAATACGAATGACCTCTGCCAAAGTATACAAAACTGTTTCCATGCGCTTGGGATCTGTTTTCTTTAATCCCCAAGGGGCTTGGTCATCCACATATTTATTGGCGGCACCGACAATATACCAAATTTCTTCACAAGCTTTATGCAAGGCTTGATCTTTTCCAACTAAGGTACGTAATTTTGGTAAAACAGCTTTGGCGGCATTTATCAAAGCTAGATCATCTTTTTGAAGGGCGCCTGATTCAGGAATTTTGCCATCACAATTTTTGAAAACCATGGAAAGGGATCGTTGGGCCAAGTTTCCAAGATCATTTGCCAGTTCACTGTTGATGCGATTTATCATGGAAGTGTGGCTGAAATTACCATCATTACCAAAAGGAACCTCGCGCACCATGAAATAACGCATTTGATCTAAGCCATATTCATTGATTAAATCATATGGATTAATTGCATTGCCCAAAGATTTTGAAATTTTCTGCCCTTCGTTTGTCCACCATCCATGGGCATAAATCTTTTTGGGCGGCGTAAGGCCTGCGGCCAACAAGAAGGCAGGCCAATAAACAGCATGAAATCTTAAAATATCTTTACCCACCACATGAATGTCTGCAGGCCAATATTTTTTATATTCATCACAGTTTTCATCAGGAAACCCAACTGCTGTCATATAGTTTGTTAAGGCATCCAACCACACATACATAATATGATCAGGGTTTCCAGGGACAGGCACACCCCATTTAAAAGTTGTGCGGGAAACGGATAAATCTTTCAGGCCGCCTTTGACAAAACTGATGACTTCATTACGGCGCCCAGATGGGACAATAAAATCTGGATTTTCTTCATAGAATTTTAAAAGGGGTTCTTGCCATTCTGATAATTTGAAAAAATAACTGGGTTCTTCCACCCATTCAACCGGCGCGCCTGTGGGGGCTTTGCCATCCACCAATTCGGATTCGGCATAAAACGCCTCGTCCCGTACAGCATACCAACCATCATAATGGCCTAAATAGATTTGACCATTGGCTTCTAAACGTTTCCATAATTCTTGCGCTGCCTTTTTATGACGATCTTCGGTCGTGCGGATAAAGTCATTATGGGAGCAGTTTAAATCATCTGCCAAGTCTCGGAATTTTTGGGAAACTTGGTCTGTAAAGGTTTGGGGGTCGATCCCCATTTTTGCAGCAGATTGTTCAACCTTTTGACCATGTTCATCGGTGCCGGTTAAAAACTTTACATCATACCCATCTAGTTTCATAAAGCGGGCAATCACATCACAAGCAATGGTTGTATAGGCATGTCCAATATGGGGGGCATCATTTACGTAATAAATGGGTGTTGTGATGTAAAAGTTTTTTGTCATTTTTTATCCTTATAACGGGCTTCATTATGCCAAATACACTTAATAAGTAAAGATTTAATTAGCTGTCTTGACGGGGGCTTAGAATGAAACAAAGCACAGCAAAAGCGGCACCTAAAAACGTAAAGAAACACAAAGGCCAGGCTGTTCCATCATGGCTGTAGGTTGCAACAGCACTGAAAATAAAAGATCCACCCAGTTCCAAAAAATTAAACATCGATGCCGATGCCCCTGTCTTTTTGGGGAAAACATTCATGGCATACACCCCAGCATTTGAAAAAACAAAAGCCATCCCAAAGGTATAAAATAAACTGAAAATTCGGATATTCCAGCCTGACGGGGGCATTTTGTAGGCTTCAGTTAAAAGTAACGTACCGCCAATTAAAAGAATAATAAGGCCAGCCCTAAGAATTTTATAACTGCTATAGCGCATAATTAAATGACGATTTAAGATTCCCCCAATAACAAAGCCAACAACACCCAATGCAATGATGTACCCAAATTCTTTATCTGTAAAACTGGTTAATTCAAGATAGACGAATGGGGACGTTACAATAAAAACAAATAAGCCCCCTAAAGTGCAGGCTGAAATAAGGGAATACATCATAAATTCACGGGTGGATAAAAGTAATTTATAATCTTGAATAATGGCTTTAAAGTTTGCATTTTTTGTCCGTAAATGCGTTTCTGGAACACGTAATAAAATTGTAAAAAACAAAACAATGCCTAAGACTGCAATTAAACCAAAGTTATAATGCCAACTTAAAATATCTGCGACATAGGCCCCAATGGTTGGGGCAAAAGCAGGGGCAATAGATAATACCAACCCCATCAAAGTCACCCACTGGACGTATCTTTTATTATCAAATAAATCCCTGAAGGTGGCCAAGGCAACTGGCACCGCACATCCGCCCCCAACTCCTTGGATGAAACGTGCAAGCCATAGGCCATGAATTGTATTTGCAATACAGGCATAAATACTGGCCAGGGTAAAAATACCAAATCCCACAAGTAAGGCCTTTCGGCGCCCAACCACATCTGAGTAAGGGCCAAAAAATAGACAAGACAAAACAAGGCCCAAGAAATTAAAGTTCATCGTCCATTCAATATCAACAATGCTGCTTTTATAAAAAGCGGCCATTCGAACAAAGTTGGGGGCATAGATGTCTGTTGATGCAATCTGAAGCGTCACCACCAACATCATTAAAATAGGGAGTAAATTGACATTTTTCTTAGTATTGGCGATTTCCATACACAACCTTTGTTAAATAAAGTCCTTCTGGCGGCGATGTTTGCCCCCCCTTGCAACGATCCTTGGCCTCCAGAGCTGTTTTAACATCATCGGGAGTCCACTTTCCAAGCCCAACGGCATATAATGTTCCAACGATATTACGGACTTGATGATGTAGAAAAGATAAGGCCTCTACATAAATTCGAATATCCACCCCATCTTTGATAATTTCAATTCTATCCAATGTCCGAACTGGGGAATTGGCCTGACAATGACTTGCCCGAAACGTTGAAAAATCATGGGTGCCCAATAAATGCTTTGCCCCTTTTATCATGGCATCTGTGTCTAATTTAAGGGGTACATGCCAGGCAAGATTTTTTTCAACGGCCAGTTTCGCCGGGCGATTGATGATACGATACATATAATGCCGTTTGGTCGCTGAAAATCGGGCATGGAAACTTTCATCCACTTTTTCGCCATCAACAATACTGACCAGTTCATTTTCTAAATAATAATTAATGGCTTTTCGGATTTTATCTGCACGCAAATCAACGGGCAGGTCAACATGGAAGGCTTGGCCCAAGGCATGCACACCCGCATCTGTGCGCCCAGCAACACATAAAGATACTTTTGTTTGGCAGAATTTATAGATGGCTTCCTCAATACATTGCTGCACAGCCAAGCCATTATTTTGGCGCTGCCACCCAACGTAAGGTGTTCCATTATATTCAACTGTAAATTTATATCGTTGCATTAAAGCTGTGTGCCTTTGGGAATAGTGTTTCCGCGTAAAAATTCATCAAGGGGAAGGGGGCGTGATCCTTCTTTTTGAATCACAGTTGGTTTAAAAATCCCAGACCCACAAGATACACCTAAGGTGTTATCGATAACTTGTCCAGGGGGGGCAGCACAATTTTCTGAACTGACTTGTGCATGGATGACTTTAAAGCGTTTACCTTCATATTCAAACCACACCCCAGGCCAAGGTGTAAAGGCCCACAGTTTACGAAGCAATACATTGGCTGGCTGGGTCCAATCCAGTAACCCTTCTGATTTCTTTAATTTCTTGGCATAAGTAACCCCTGTAACAGGTTGGGGCGCTGGGGTAATTTTATCACCCAAATAATCTGGTAGACACTCAAGCAATAACTTGGCGCCAAGATCCGCCAATTCATCATGCAGTTCCTGCCCTGTTGTACCAGGATTTAAAGGAATGGCTTGTTTATGAATAACGGGTCCGGTATCCAGCCCTTCATCCATTTGCATTATACACACACCTGTTTGGGTGTCGCCAGCCTCGATCGCCCGATGAATGGGCGCAGCGCCACGCCAGCGCGGCAACAAAGAACTGTGAATATTGATACACCCTTGTTTTGTGCCTTCAAGAATTTCTTTCGGCAGTAATAAACCATAGGCAGCCACCACCGCAACATCGGCATCAAGATCAGCAAACGCCTTTTGTTCTTCCTGGGTCTTTAAAGTGGTTGGCGTGCGCACCTTAATATCATTTAGGTCTGCAAGTTGATGAACAGGGGACTTTACAATCTTGTACCCCCGACCTGCCGGACGAGGGGGTTGGGAATATACGCATACAACATCATAGCCATTTTCGATTAATGACTTTAAGGCCGGCCCTGCAAAATCCGGTGTTCCCATAAATATAATTTTTGTTGTTTTACCCATCAAGTCGCTTTGATTCTTTACAATATACCTTAACCCTTATATCATTTTAGGCAAAGGTTCAATAACTTGAATATAATGCAACATAAAGACGATAAATATACTTAATAGAAAAATAAAATAAATTTTAATATTTTTTTGTTGTCTTAAGAATATTAGGATGGCTTTTAGATAAAAATTTTGAAAGGACCATTTATCAATAATTTCCAAGAGATGAAAATGGGGGTAGTGGCATTGCAAATCCTAAAAGTTATAAAAACAACCATAAAAATGCATTTATTCTACTGACAGGACAAATGGATAACCTCTAGAAGTTTTATGAAATTATTTCAGATGTAACTTTGTTAAAGAAAAATATAAAATAATGTTTTTAAAAGAAAATCAATCACTTAATAAGGCTAGAGTTTCCTTTTATGATAACGCCAAGTTTCTACTGATATTGTCCGTTGCTTTAGTTCATTACTGGTCTAAATATTGTCATTCATATGATGTGAACTTAAAGGAAATGGTTAATAATCTTACTGACAATGCCTTTACCAAAACAGCCTGTGGTTTTATACATATGTACATATAGCCTCTGATGATTACCATCCACAAAAAATGACAAATCGTCAATTTATAAAAAATAAAAAAATAGTTGAATTGGATAAAATAATATTATATTAATATAGTATATATATTTACAATAAAGAGGTGTGTTATGTGGCAACAATCGTATGATAAAAAATATAAAAAAGTGGCTGGCCAAGATATTTGGCGGTTGTGGACGGATGTGAATAATTGGCCAAAGTGGGACCCAGATATTATTTCTTGTGAAATGCAAGGATTTTTTGAAAAAGGAAATCATTTCTTCTTGAAACCCAAAGGGGGACCAAAAGTGAAAATTCAACTGATTGAAGTTATTCCAGAAAAATCATTTACAGATTGTACAAGTTTCCCGGGGGCAAAGATGTATGGGCGTCATGAAATTAAAGAAGGTATAGATGGTTTAATCTTAAAAACCACAATGACAGTTAAGGGGCCCTTGTCTTTTATCTGGCGTAAAATCGTTGCAGAAAATATTGTTAAGAATATGCCACAACAACTGGAAGGGCTGGTTAACTTGGCAAGGAAACAATCATGACCAAAAAATCAGTATTTGGATTTAAAACCCCAAAAGAAAGCCCCGGATTTTTATTGTGGCAAACGATGACAACATGGCAGCGTAAGATCAAATCAGCTTTGCAGCCCTTGGGCATATCCCATTCCCAGTTTGTGATAATGGCTTTGATCAAATTTCATGAAGAATCTGGAAAAAATCCCAATCAAGTTCAAATCATAAATCTATCAAAATTGGACAAAATGACGGTATCCAATGCCTTAAAAGATTTGGTTACGAAAGGCTTGGTAATAAGGACCGAGGATAAAACAGATACGCGGGCCAAATGTATACAGCTAACAGCCGCGGGGCATGACTCAATCAGCCAAGCGGTTTCAGCGGTTGAAGGGGTTGATCAGGATTACTTTTCCCCCTTAATACCTCAAGAACGCAAAACAATAATTGATCTGATGAATAAGCTGGGGGGATAATCCCTTTACATTTTCGTTGAAATATGGCACTTCAGGTACGATATCTTTATTAAACCTTGAAGAAAAATGACAAAAAAGAATTTATTTATTAAAACCTATGGTTGCCAAATGAATGTGTACGATTCCGATCGTATGGCAGATACTTTGGCGCCACATGGATACCAATTATGCGATGCACCAGATGATGCAGATATGGTGATTTTAAACACGTGCCATATTCGTGAACGTGCTTCAGAAAAAGTATTTCATGCGTTGGGTCGGTACAAGCCTATGAAACAGGCACGGGAATCCCAAGGTAAGGATATGATTCTGGCCGTTGCTGGATGTGTTGGTCAAGCCGAGGGTCCTGAAATTATTCGCCGTGCCCCGTATGTTGATATTGTTTTGGGGCCACAAACCTATCACCGTTTACCTGAAATGATTGAACGGGCAAAACGTGCCAAAAAGAAAAAGGTTGAAGAAGGCATCAAACAAGAACGCATTGTGGAAACAGATTTTCCAGTGGAATCAAAGTTTGATCATATTCCTGCACCAAAATCAAACAATCGAATTTCTGCTTTTCTAACGATTCAGGAAGGGTGTGATAAATTTTGTACATTTTGTTGTGTCCCTTATACCCGTGGGGCAGAATTTTCCAGGCCTGTGTCCGAAGTTGTGGCAGAAGCCAAAAAATATGTGGATGAAGGGATCCAAGAAATTACTTTATTGGGACAAAACGTCAATGCCTATCATGGTGAAGGTGCTAACGGATCAGGTGAATGGGGCCTTGGGGCTTTGTGCCTTGAACTGGCAGAACTGGATGGTTTAAAACGTATTCGTTATATGACATCCCACCCACGTGATGTGGATGATGAATTAATTCGTGCCCATGGGGACTGTGAAAAATTAATGCCGTTTTTGCACTTGCCTGTTCAATCAGGGTCAGATTCAATTTTAAAACAAATGAATCGCAAACACACGGCTGAGCGGTATTTCGAAATCATTGATGATTTACGCAAGGCCCGCCCTGATATTGCCTTTTGTTCAGATTTTATTGTTGGATTCCCTGGTGAAAATGATCGTGATTTTGAAGCAACCATGGAAATGGTGCGTAAAGTCAATTATGCCCAAGCTTATAGTTTTAAATACAGTCCACGCCCAGGCACCCCTGCTGCAGCCATTGAAATGCAAGTCCCTGAATCTGTGAAAGATGAACGCCTGCAGGCCTTACAAGGATTATTAAACCAACAACAGATTGCTTTTAACCAAAGTTTGGTTGGTAAAACCATTCCTGTTTTATTTGAACGATACGGCAAGGAAGAAAATCAATATCTTGGAAAAAGTGCCTATATGCAATCTGTACATGTGATATGCCCCCGTGATATAATAGGGATGTTATTGGATATCGAAGTAACCGAAGCTGGATCCAATAGCCTTAAGGGACTATTAAAATAAACAGAGGCTAATGAAGAAAAAACAAACAGAATTATCGTTAGAATTTGATGATAATCAACTTTTGGCGCGATTGGTCGGGGAGCAAAATTCCCATCTTAAATATTTAGAAAAGCAACTGGGTGTTGGCATTCATCTTATTGGCAATATTCTTTCCATCACAGGTTCAGCCACAAAAGTTAAAAAAGCCCAAGAAACCATCGAAGACCTTTATCACAAGCTTGAAGACGGCGTTGATATTGAAAAAGGGGAATTCGAAGGAATTGTTCGTTTGAAAAAACAAAACGACACCTCAAAAGATTCAAAAAACAAGGATCTTTACAACACCAAAATTCAATTAAAAGCCAGTGACCGGGAAATTCATCCAAGATCAAAACAACAAGCAAATTTTATCCAAGCCATGAAAGACAACGATATGGTCTTTGGTGTTGGGCCTGCAGGGACAGGGAAAACTTATTTGGCTGTTGCTATGGGGGTTTCCATGCTTATGTCTGGCGAAGTTCAGCGTTTGGTTTTGACAAGACCTGCAATTGAAGCGGGTGAAAAGCTGGGCTTTTTACCAGGGGATATGAAAGAAAAAGTGGATCCATATTTGCGCCCCATTTACGATGCATTACATGATATGTCGCATGAATCCCGAATTGAAAAACTATTAGATAGTGGGGATATTGAAATTGCGCCTTTGGCATTTATGCGGGGGCGTACATTGGCAAATGCGTTTGTGATTTTGGATGAAGCCCAGAATACATCAGCCATGCAAATGAAAATGTTTCTAACCAGAATTGGTGAAGGGTCAAAAATGGTTATTACAGGGGATGCCACCCAAATTGACTTGCATCCAGAACAGACGTCTGGTCTTATTGATGCGCAAAAACGTTTGAAAAATATCGACTCCATAAAATTTATTGAATTTGATGAGCGAGATGTTGTGCGCCACCCAATTATTGGAAAAATTATCAAAGCATATGCCAAAAAATAATATAACAATAGATACCCAAATACTTGATAATAGATGGAATAAATGTATTGATGATTTATTAATTGAAAATATAGTTTCTAAAATATCAGATGTTGAAAAATGTGATAATTTCGAACTATCTGTTTGTTTAACAAACGATGATGAAATTCAAAAACTGAATCATGATTATAGAGGGAAAGAAAAACCAACAAATGTTTTATCTTTTCCAAACGAAGCGTTATCATTAGAAATAAAAGATAGGCAGGTCTTGTTGGGTGATATTGTACTTTCATACGATACGATTAAATCTGAGGCATTAAAACAAGATAAAACGTTTGCAAATCACACAACACATTTAATTGTTCATGGTTTTTTACATCTTATCGGTTATGACCACATGGAAAAAACTGAAGCAGAAGAAATGGAAGCCCAAGAAATAAAAATATTATCTTTATTGAAAATTGATAATCCATATACGGAAAAAGAATAATGTTACATTATTTAAGACGCATCAAAGATGCATTGTCTGTTTTGAAAAAAGGAAAGATGGCAGATATTGCGGCTTCTCCTGAATTGCGGGCACGTCAGGCGGAAATGTCAACGCAAAAGCAAGCAATTATTAAAAGTACGGTTCGCCTTAATAATATGCAGGTTCGTGATATTATGGTGGATCGTTCTGATATTTTATGGCTAGACCTATCCGGGGATACAAAAGATATTTTAAAACAAATCAACAACAATCCTCATACAAGGTACCCTGTTTGTCACAAGACATTGGATAATATGTTGGGTGTTGTTCACATAAAAGATCTTTTACCCGTTTTGCACAGTAATAAGACAAACAGTCTAAAAAAGAAAATTGAAAAGCCTATGTTTGTTTCTCCCTCCATTCGCTGTTTAGATTTGGTTGTGAAATTTAAAAATGACAAACAGCATTTGGCCTTTGTTGTTGATGAATTCGGCGGTATCGATGGGGTTGTGACAATACAAGATATTGTCGAAGAAGTTGTTGGCCAATTGGATAATCAAATTGAAACAGGGGAAAGCTTGTTTTTTGATTACCAGCAAAAAAATCATAAGGTTACGGTTGATGGGCGTTATGAACTGGATAAGCTTGAAGCCCAATTTGGAAAAATTTTAATGAATAAAAACCAAGAAGGGGATCCTGATACAATTGCAGGCCTTGTTATTTTAACGGCTGGGTATTTGCCTTCCAGGGGGGAAGTTGTGAAACACCCATCAGGCTTGGATTTTGAAGTTATTGATGCAGATGCCCGCCGGGTTTTAAAAGTGTGTATCCATAACCTTGATAGACTGCATCATGATAATGTCACCAATATTGGTCATGCAGAATCTTATTAAAAAACTTCTAAGCATCAGAACGTTTGATCAAATCCATTATTGGAAAGTTTTTTTTCTGTGTTTGCTTTTAGGAATGATTGCAGGGTGTTCAACGATACCTTTGCACTGGGGGTTTGTTGGGTTCTTTTTTGCAGGGGCTGCCCCTTTGCTGATTATTTCAGATCGCCCAAACTTTCAAAAACATCCTTATTTAATGATGTGGGGTTTTAGTTTTGGTTATTATGTCATGGCTTTGCACTGGATTGTCTTTGCCCTTCATGTGGATTGGGATGCATTCTATTGGGTTGCCCCCTTTGCAATTCTAGGGATTCCTATTATTTTTTCATTTTACCATGTGATATTAACTTGGATATTTGGTTGGGCAAAAAGCTATGGCATATCTAAAGTTATCCGCTTTGCTTTAATTTGGTTATTGGCAGAATTTTTAAAAAACACTTTGTTTACAGGCTTTCCTTGGGCATCCGTTGGATACATATGGTCCACCAACCCAATCATATCCCAATTTGCCGCTGTTATGGGGGTTCCTGGATTAACCTTTTTAACCTTTCTGGGTGTAGGGGCCATATACCTAAAACTTATGACGCCAACACCAGATTATTACAGACGACGCGTTATATTCGGCATTATTGTTTTTTATTTAGGTGTTTTTGTTTATGGGGTGACAAGGCTTCAAAGTGTTGAAGATGTTAAAGGTACAGGCATTTGGCTAAGGCTTGTTCAACCAAACATATCACAATCCATAAAATGGAACCCTAACAAAGCACAAGATAATATCAAGACTTTGCGCGACTTAAGTAAAGGGAAAAAAGATGTGCAAGCAATTATTTGGCCGGAATCTGCTTGGCCATATCCTGCAAGCTTAGGGGAAAGGAACCAAATTATTGAAAGTATTGTTTCAGACAATACGATTTTAATATCTGGAATAACCAGGTATGGCGGTAATAAAAAAATATGGAATAGTATTGGCGTTTATAATAATTCAGGAATAATGATTGATGTTTATGACAAAAGCCATTTGGTTCCATTTGGGGAATATATTCCCCTTCGTAAAGTAATTAATCAATATGCCCCATTTTTGAATGTACGCAAACTGACCCACGGAATGATGGATTTTTCATTTGGAGATGATCGCAATATTCTACATCTACCCCAGTTGCCGCCTATTAAACCTTTGGTTTGTTACGAAGTCATTTTCTCAGACGAAGTGGCAGAATCATCTGAAGGTGGGCAGTGGCTTCTTAACTTAACAAATGATGGTTGGTATTTAAATAGCCTAGGCCCATACCAACATTTTGAAATGTCGCGCATGCGGGCCATTGAAAATGGAATGCCTATTGTGCGTGTGGCCAATACGGGTATTACCGGTGTTATAGATGCGTTTGGTCAGGTAAAAGGCAAAATTGACTTAATGACCCAGGGGTCAATAGATGTTGAATTGCCCGGCGCGTTAAAATCCAGAACCCTTTATTCTGAATGGGGGCATACTTTTTTATTTTATCTATGTCTTATCTTTTTTCTGGGTGGGTTCCTTGAACGCTTGAAAAACTTTAAAAAACCTTTATCTTAAGCAGCATGAATAAACATTACGGTCGAAAATATGGGCGAAAAATGCGCCACAACAAGCATCGCCTTATGGCAGAATTGCTGCCAAAAGTTGAAATCAAGCTGGAAGAAGATAAAGATTTTCCTTTGCAAGATCATGCAAAAGGATTTGACCATATTAATTTAGAAGTTGGTTTTGGGGCAGGGGAACACTTGGCGTTGCAGGCTGAAAATCATCCGAATGAATTATTCATTGGATGTGAGCCCTTTGTAAATGGTATTGCGGCATTGTTGCAAAAGATAGAACAACAATCTTTGAAGAATGTTCTTATTTTCCCAGATGATGTTATGGTGCTTTTAAGATCGTTGCCAGACCATACTTTTGCAAACGTATTTATCTTGTTCCCAGATCCTTGGCCTAAAAAGCGCCACAACAAAAGGCGTCTGGTTAACAAATCAAACTTGGGGATTCTATCGATTAAGATGAAACAAGATGGAAAATTGCTTTTGGCAACTGACCACGATGATTATTTTGAATGGATGCAAGAACATATTCAAAATCATGAGAATTTTGAAGTTTTAAGTAAGACAGAACAAGAATGGTTGAAAAAGCCAGATTTATGGACAACAACACGCTTTCAAGAAAAAGCAAATAAAGACGGTAGAATCAGCCGTTTCTTAAGATTGATAAGAAAATAATTTTCTTGCTTGAAGGTTGGGCTAAAATGACTATAATGAAGTCATAGAAATTTAAAAACCTGTTTTATGTATTGGGGGTGGACGATAAGTGTCCGCCTTTATTATTATCCAGGTCTAGCAAATAAGGATACAAAATGGTAAATCGTGAACTTTTACAAATTGCGGATGCTGTGGCTCGTGAAAAAGGCATTGATATGGACGAAGTTGTTATCGCCATGGAAGAGGCTATTCAAAAAGTTGGAAAGTCAAAATATGGCATGGAAAACGATATTCGTGCAAAAATTGACCGCAAGTCAGGCGAGGTTACCTTAGGACTGTATCGTGAAATTGTTGAAGACGAAGAAGGTGTTGAAAACGTTACACAACAAATAACCCTAGCCGAAGCAAAAGAAATTGATGCCGAAGCTGAAGTTGGAACATTTGTTGTTGATATCCTTCCCCCTGTTGAATTTGGAAGAATTGCAGCCAATACAGCGCGCCAAATTATTTCCCAACGTGTGCGTTCTGCTGAACGTGTTCAACAGTACAATGAATACAAAGACCGCGTAGGCGAAGTTATAAGTGGCACAATCCGTCGTAATGAATATGGAAACTATGTTGTAGATATTGGTCGTTGCGAAGCTTTGTTACATCGTGATGAATGTATCCCCCGTGAAAATTTCCGCCCAGGCGATCGTATTCGTACCTACATTATGGACGTGCGTCAAGAAACACGCGGACCACAAGTCTTTTTATCCCGTGCGCATCCAAATTTTATGGCCCAGCTTTTTATGCAGGAAGTGCCAGAAATTTCAGAAGGTGTGATTGATATTATTTCCGTTGCACGTGATCCGGGCAGTCGTGCCAAAATCGCAGTACGTGCAAATGATCCAAGTATTGACCCAATTGGGGCCTGTGTTGGGATGCGTGGAAGTCGTGTGCAAGCCGTTGTGAACGAACTTCAAGGTGAAAAAGTTGATATCGTTCCTTGGACAGAAGATCGCGGAACTTTTATCATTAATGCTTTGGCACCAGCTGAAATTACAAAAGTTGTAATTGATGAAGATAAAAACAAAGTAGATGTTGTTGTTCCAGAAGATCAACAAAGTTTGGCAATTGGGCGCCGCGGACAAAATGTGCGTTTGGCTTCCCTGCTTGCGAAAATGGACATCAGTATTTTAACTGTAGAACAAGAGGAACAACGTCGTTCAGAAGAATACAAAGCCCGTGCAGAAACGTTCTTAGAAGCATTGGATGTGGATGACGTGATTGCGCACTTGTTGGTTACTGAAGGATTTACGTCAATCGAAGAAATTGCTGATACTGAAATTGATGAATTTGTTGAAATTGAAGGATTTGATGAAGATATTGCAAAAGAACTGAAAACCCGTGCCATGGATTACCTGAAAAATAAAATGAAGGAAAGCATCGACAAGTGCAAAAAACTTGGTGCCACGGATGATTTAATTGATTTTGACCAGCTTCCAACTGATATGATAGTGACATTGGTTGAAAATGATGTTAAAACCCTTGATGACTTAGCAGATTTAGCTGGAGATGAACTACAAGATATCCTAGGGGCAGACAAAATTTCTTTGGACCATGCGAATGAAATAATTATGTCGGCTCGGGAACATTGGTTCGACGACGAAAATAAATAAAGGATATATGCGGTAATGTCAGAAAATAAAGACAACAACACAGAAAAAAAGCCCTTAAAGCTTACCAAAAAGCTTGAGCTTAATAAAACATCAACGGATCGTGAACCAAGATCTGGCGGTGGGCGTACTGTCGTTGTCGAAGTTAAACGCCGTAATCGGGTTGCTTCAAAAGCTTCGGATGCCACGCCGCAAATGCGTTCAACAGAATTTACACCGCCTAAAAAACCGGTTGTTTCTGAAAATAAAGAAGTTAAAAGAACACCACGCCCAGAACCTGTAAAAGCAAAACCAACTTTATCGGATGCAGAACGTCAGGCACGCATAGATGCCGTTGCAAGGGCTTCAAAATTTATGCAAAAGAAACAAGTTTTGCATCAAGAATCCCAAAAGCGAACGGAAGAACTTAAACGTTTACAGCAAGAAGAACGCCGCCGTGCAGATGCTTTAGAAGAAGAATTTCGTCGTAAGCAAGAAGAAAAGGCAAAACTTAAAGAAGAAGCACAAAAAAAGACAGTTGTTAAAAAAGAATCCAAGCCAGAGGAAACTATTGTTGACCCAACTTTAAGCCCAGATGATGTTAAACCGGTTACAAAACATGCGTTGAAAGCTACCCTAAAAACATCAGTTGATGATGAACGGGCTGCAAAACCAGAAGTGAAAAAATTGAATCCTGCCCGCCGTGATGAAGGGCGTCGTTCCGGAAAAATAACCGTTACCCAGGCCCTAAGTGGTGAAGGTGAAAGGGAACGTGGACGCAGTTTGTCTGCAATTCGTCGTGCCCGCGAAAAAGAAAAAAAGAAAATGCAGGAACAATTTTCCCCCCGTGAGAAAATTTCCCGCGAAGTTGTTATTCCAGATGTTATTACAGTTCAAGAACTTGCCCAACGTATGGCAGAACAAGTAAGCTCAGTTGTTAAATTACTGATGAAAAACGGGATTATGGCAACAGCAACACAATCAATTGATACGGATACAGCACAATTAGTCGCCGAAGAATTGGGCCACAAAGTTAAACGTATTTCTGAAGCTGATGTCGAAGATGTTTTGCTTGAAACCCATGATGATGAAAAAGATTTGCTAACGCGCGCGCCTGTAGTAACAGTTATGGGGCACGTTGACCACGGCAAAACCTCCTTGCTTGACGCCCTAAGGGCAACAGATGTTGTTGCTGGCGAAGCTGGCGGCATTACGCAACACATTGGGGCCTATCAAGTCACAATGAAATCTGGGGACAAAATTACTTTTATTGATACACCTGGCCACGCTGCCTTTACGGAAATGCGTGCACGCGGGGCGAATGTTACAGATATTGTTGTCTTGGTTATTGCGGCAGACGATGGCATCAAAGAACAAACAATTGAAGCCATTAACCACGCAAAAGCCGCAAAAGTTCCAATTATTGTGGCGATTAACAAAATTGATAAACCAGAAGCAGATGCGCAAAAGGCGCGAAATGAACTTCTTAACCATGAACTTGTTCCTGAAGAAATGGGTGGGGATATTATCTGTGTGGAAGTTTCTGCAAAGCAAAGAATGAACTTGGATAAACTTGAAGAAGCCATTTTATTACAAGCCGAATTTTTGGAATTAAAGGCGAACCCTGATGCTATTGCAAGTGGTGTGATTATTGAAGCCAGGCTTGAAAAAGGACGTGGCCCTGTTGCCACAACTTTGATTCAGCGTGGGACACTTCGTAAGGGTGAAATTTTCGTCGCTGGAACAGAATTTGGCCGTGTGAGAACTTTAATAAGTGATCATGGGAGTGTCCTGGATTCTGCTGGGCCTTCAGTTCCAGTTGAAATTGTTGGGTTTGATGGCACGCCGCATGCGGGTGATATCTTCACAGTTGTTGAGGATGAAGCCAAGGCCCGCGAAATCACTGAATATCGCAGCCGCAGAAAACGTGAAAAAGAAAACTTATTACGCAACCAAAGCCGTATGGAACAATTGTTTTCTGGAAGTGACAAGCACAGTGAATTGCCTGTTGTTATCAAAGCAGACGTGCAAGGTTCCGCCGAAGCAATTGTTGCAAGTTTGGAAAAACTATCAACGGATGAAGTTAAAGTTAAAGTTCTTCATATGGGCGTGGGTGGTCTTAACGAAACAGATATGTCTTTGGCAAATGCATCAAATGCTTTGGTTGTTGGGTTTAACGTACGTGCAAATAACCAGGCACGTGATTTTGCCTCTAAAGAAAAAATCGAAGTTCGTTATTATTCCATCATTTATGATGTGATTAATGATGTCAAAGCGCTGATGAGTGGGCTTTTGGCCCCAACTATTCAAGATGAATTTATTGGCCGCGCCGAAGTCCGCAAAGTATTCAAAATATCCAGTGTTGGAACGATTGCTGGGTGTTATGTACAAGAAGGTGTTGTTAAACGTGGTGCCAAAGTTCGTATTTTACGCGATGATGTTGTTATTCATGAAGGAAAACTAAAATCCTTAAAACGCATGAAGGACGAAGTTAAAGAAGTCAAAAATAACTTTGAATGTGGTATGGCTTTTGAAAATTATAATGATTTACGCGAAGGCGATATCATTGAATGTTCAGAAGAAAAACAAATCGAAAGAACTTTATAAAGTCCTTTCGTTAGTTTTACTGTAACTCTTATATTGTCATCCGGGGCTTTATCTATTCCCATTGCTGCCCCAGGACTATTGCATCCCACGGTTTTTCCCTCTACTACCGTCATCGCAAGCACCGGCACGGTGCGCGGCGATCCACACCACAGCCCCATCCTCATTGTCATTCCGGGCTTGATCCGGAATCCATACCCTTGTCCATCCCATACACCTTGATTGCTTCTAACTTTTGGATTCTGCCTGTTGCACCGAAGCTTGAAAAATGTAGGGGGAAATTAAATTCAGAATGACACGCTGAATTTGTGAAGTGTGCCCAGCTTTGTATCCCGCATCAAGTGCGGGGCGTTGAAATAAAGAGTATTAATTAATCATCTTCAGATACAGCCTTTGTTCTTCCACCGGGGGTTCCGGAAAATAGACGTCTTTGAGCTTTTGCGGCACCTGACCTACTTCCTTCTTGTACTAACCCTTCCATAGCCTTAGCTACGTCTTCGTCATTGGCCGTTTTTATATCTACTGCTGTCCATACAGCTTTAGAAGCTGTTATCCCTTCCATAGCCTTAGCCACGGCTTTGTCATTGGCCATTTTTATATCTACTGCTGTCCATGCAGCTTTAGGACCTGCTGCTGATGCGGTTTCTGCAGAGGCATATGAAAAACCTCTTGCACGCCTTTTTGTGGAAAGCGTAGTAGTCATTGATATTGATCCTGTTCTTGTTGCTACAGTAGAAAGGCTTCCTGAACCCAGGCCGTCCAACGGTGGCATTGGAGCAACACGGCTTGTACCAGTTCTTCTACCACTTGGCTTTGGAACGGGTTTTACTGGGGATTTTAATAGTCCTGCCTCTGTTGCATCAATAAATGTACCATCTGGATGTGTAGGCCCAGCCGCCGCCGCATAACTTTGGTCGCATGCCAGGTATAGTAATCCAGTGTATATAACTTTTTTCATCTCAATATTTCCCATACTTACACTTTACTTTATATATTCAAATTATTCACCCCCTCAAGATATAATTATTGTCATGGGCTTGATCCGGGATCTGTAACTAAGGTAATCTAAATCTAAATTTAAAAAACTTATGATTTATCACTTTATTTTTGCGTTATTGTTGTTGCCTCAGGTGCTGTTTGCAGGGCCCTTTGATGCGTATAAAATCAAGCCCCAGACACAATCATCTTTTTACAAGGCTTTTCACAAAGTCCATCCCCATGGCCATATTCAAAAAGTTATTCCCTTAGGTGGAGAATCTATTGATCAGGTCTTTAAAATTTCTGTGCTGGAAGATAATACGCACACTTATTTTGTTCGTTTTTTAAAGCGCAGGGGGAATGATCTGAATCATGAAAAAATTAAAATCACCCAGGCCATGGCTGATATTTGGCAGGGCCCCAATCTTATTATACAGGCAAAAGACAATAAATCTTTTATAACGGACTTTATTCAAGGCCGCCATCCATCCCGCAGTGACCTAAAAAACCCTGTCTTATTTAAAAATTTTGTTAATAAGTTAAGGCAATCCCATGAATATCTAAAAACGCTTAATAAAAAGGCTTTCCCCAGTTATTGCATGGGCGCCCGGGCTTTGCGACGTTTAAAAGAAATTAAGGAACGTTCGATTATTTTGCCAAATATAGGTAAAGTGAATGAGATCTTGCAGGCGTTAAAATGTGGACAGGAACAAGCAAGGCAAGTGGTTCACAATGATATTCGACCAGAAAATATTATGTTGGATCAAGAAAATCTACCGCATTTAATTGATTGGGCAGAGGTTACCATTGGAAATATTTTTGATGACCTGGGCGCTTTTGCTGAATTTTTTGACCTTCCCCTGTTAATGGAGAAAGCTTTGATAAAACAATACTTTAATGAAGGCGCATCATCTGCTAATCTGACCCTGCTGAAAATTCATCGTTGGTCCAATGGTTTGCATCGTGCTGCATTTAAGTTTAGAAAAAGTCTGGATGCATTGGGGGATGACAAACCAACTTCATGGAAATCAGCATTGAATTCCGATGATCAAGATTTAAGAAAGGCTGCCATGCACCTTAAATCGTATTTGGAAAAAGTTGATGATGTGGGTTTTAAAAGGTCTCTTGAAAAAACAGGACTTCCAACCCATATAAGTCTTACAGAAAGGGTTATGTTATGGCTGAAAACATTAGTCAAAGATGCTTAAAAGTTGGGGAAGAAATCCGTCGGGTGCTTGCAAAAATTATCCAGACGCAGGGTTTTTATGATCCAAATTTAATGGGCCTTTCTTTAACCATTTCCGAAGTGCGTGCCTCACCAGACTTAAAGAATGCCACGGTATTCGTTATGCCTTTAGGGGGCGTTGATCAACACAAAGAACTTTTGATTGCTTTGAAAAACGAATCCAATCGTTTGCGTTATGAACTTGGTAAAAACCTTCGCACAAAATATACGCCAGAACTTCGGTTTCAGATTGACACGTCTTTTGATCAGTATGACTCTTTAACTAAAGCCTTGAATCAATAGGATCTAAATTGGACGGCTGGATAATTTTAGATAAACCTGCGGGCATTACATCATCTAAGGCTTTGTATAAATTCAAAAAATTTCTACCCAGAAAGCATAAGCTTGGCCATGGGGGGACGCTTGATCCTTTTGCCACAGGGATTTTGCCTGTCGCAGTGGGCGAGGCCACAAAATTAATACCCTATGCCATGGATGGTGTGAAGACTTATGAATTTACAGCCTGTTGGGGAAAGCAAACAGATACAGGGGATTTAGATGGTGCCTTTACGCATGAATCTGATCACTTGCCTGCCCAAGAAGATATTCAAAAAATATTACCTGATTTTATGGGAACGATTGAACAAATCCCCCCCGTCTATTCTGCCCTTAAGATTGATGGAAAGCGTGCCTGTGACCGTGTCAGGGCAGGGGAAGAAGTTGTGATGAAACCTCGACAAGTAACCATTCATGATCTTCAACTGATTGAAATTATTGATAAAAATCATGCAAAATTTGAAGTCACTTGCGGAAAAGGCACATATGTGCGCACGCTGGCCCAAGATATGGCTTTAAAATTGGAAACTTATGCTTATATAAAAGTCTTAAGGCGAACGAAAGTTGGCCCATTTTTAATTCAGAATGCAAAAACCTTAGATTATTTACTTGAAAAGGCCACGCATTCTGCGTTAAAAGAGTGTATATCTTCTGTTGAACTTGTGCTGGACGACATCCCGGCTATTCTGATTACTGAAGAAGAAACAGTGAAACTAAAGCGTGGAATGGGGATCTCCCCCACAGCGCCGTCAGAATTTCAACAAGAAGGGGCAATGGTTGCCTGTATGCACGGGGAAAAATTGATTGCAATGGCGTATGTCAAAGATAATCAATTGCTTCCAAAACGCGTATTTAATTTGTAAAAAAAGGAGATTATGATGTCGATAACACCAGAAAAAAAAGCAGAGCTTATTAAAACTTATGGCATAAAAGATGGGGATACAGGTTCCCCTGAAGTACAAGTTGCGATTTTAACAACACGCATCTTAAACTTAAGTGATCATATGAAAGAAAATCATAAAGACTTTCACTCACGTCATGGGTTGATCAAAATGGTTGGGCAACGTCGTCGTTTGCTTGACTACCTTAAAGACAAATCTGTTGACCGTTACAAAGACTTGATCGGTAAACTTGGATTACGTCGTTAATAACAAAAGAATACATGGTCAGGGTTTACCCCTGGCCACACTTATAAAAGGAATTACATGTTTAATATACATAAAGAAGAATTAACTTGGGGTGGTAAAAAGCTTGTTCTAGAAACAGGAAAAATTGCCCGCCAAGCAGATGGGGCCGTTATGGTTACCTTTGGCAACACACAAGTTCTTGCTGTTGCAACAGCTGCAAAAAAAGCAAATCCAGATGTGGATTTCTTTCCATTAACAGTTTTATACCAAGAAAAAGCCTATGCCGCAGGGCGTATCCCAGGTGGATTTTTAAAGCGCGAAGGGCGTCCCTCTGAACGTGAAACTTTGGCATCAAGATTAATTGACCGTCCAATTCGTCCTTTGTTCCCAGATGATTTCCGCAATGAAACACAAGTTGTTTGTACAGTTGTCAGTCATGACAGTGATGATGATCCTGAAATTGCAGCCATGATTGGGGCATCTGCCGCTTTGACAATTTCTGGCGTTCCATTTATGGGGCCGATTGCTGCGTCTCGCGTTGGATATGTTGACAATGAATTTGTATTGAACCCAACCTATGACAGTTTAACTGATTCAGATTTAAACTTAATGGTTGCTGGAACGCAAAAAGGTGTCTTGATGGTTGAATCCCAAGCTGTTGGGCTTCCTGAAGATATCATGTTAGATGCCGTTATGTTTGGTCACGAACAAATGCAACCTGTGATCAAGGCCATCATTGGGCTTGCAGAAAAATGTGCAAAAGAACCATGGGATCTTGAAGACCGCAGTGATGAATTAAATTCTTACAAAGATAAAATTGCAAAAGCTGTCGAAAAAGATTTACGTGCAGCCTATGCCTTGACTGTGAAACAAGAACGTTCTGAAAAAATTTCCCAGGCAAAAGAAACAGCTTTGGCGACTTTTGATCAGGAAGATGAAATTTTTTCAAATGCAATGTTTGGACGCGCGTTCAAAAAACTTGAAAGCGATATCGTTCGTAAAGATCTTTTGAAAACAAAGAAAAGAATTGATGGGCGTGCGCCAGACCAAGTACGCCAAATTGAATGTGAAGTTGGTATTTTAGGCCAAACACACGGAAGTGCTTTGTTCACACGTGGTGAAACCCAAGCCTTGGTGGTAACAACTTTGGGAACTGGGGATGATGAACAATTCATGGACCAACTTGAAGGGGAATACCGATCACGCTTTATGCTGCACTATAACTTCCCACCCTATTCAGTTGGTGAAGTTGGCCGTATGGGCAGTGCTGGGCGTCGTGAAATTGGTCATGGTAAATTGGCTTGGCGTTCTGTTGTTCAAAAATTACCAAAAGCAGAAGATTTCCCATACACAATTCGTACAGTTTCCGAAATAACTGAATCCAATGGATCTTCTTCCATGGCAACAGTGTGTGGAACATCCTTGTCTATGATGGATGCAGGTGTGCCTTTGGAAAGTTCCATTTCCGGAATTGCCATGGGCTTGATTAAAGAAGGGGACGATTTCATTGTTCTTTCTGACATCATGGGTGACGAAGATCATCTTGGTGATATGGACTTTAAAGTGGCTGGTGACAAAGATGGGATTACTGCGTTGCAGATGGATCTTAAAATCACAAGTGTTGACAAAGCCATCATGAAAACAGCTTTGGAACAAGCAAAAGAAGGGCGTTTGCATATTTTGAAAGAAATGGCAAAAGCAATCAAAGGTTCCAGGGATGAAGTAAATGATAATGCGCCACGCATTGAAAACATGACTGTTCCAGTGGATAAAATTCGCGAAGTTATTGGAACTGGCGGTAAAGTTATCCGTGAATTGTGTGAAACGCATGATGTAAAAATTAATATTGAAGACGACGGAAGTGTGCGTGTTTATGGTTCAGATAGCCAAAAAACAGGGGCTGCTGTTGCTGCAATTAATAACATCATCGCAGAGCCTGAAGTTGGAGCAACATATGATGGCGTCGTTTCTAAAATCGCAGATTTTGGTGCTTTTGTTGATTTCTTGAATACAACTGGATTGTTGCACATCAGTGAACTTGATCACAGACGTGTTGAAAAAGTAACAGACGTTTTGAATGTTGGTGACAAAGTAAAAGTAAAAGTTCTTGGACTTGATCGTGGAAAAGTAAAATTAAGCCGCAAGGCATTGATTGAAAAACCAGCATCTGATAAAGATAATAAAAAATCAGATTCAGAAGAATAGAGGGTCTTTGTGAAAACGCTTAATGCGATAAAAATTGCTGGAAAAGAGGTCCTTCCTCTTGTTGAAGGGGGGAAGGGCATTTCCGTTTCTAATGGTCAAAGTTCTGGTGCCTGGTCCGCTTGCGGGGGCATTGGAACTTTTTCAGCCGTTAATGCTGACGCTTATGATAAAGACGGCAATTTAATTCCCATTATCTATCATGGTAAAACCCGCCGTGAACGCCATCATGAATTGATTGATTTTGCTGTTAAAGGGGGAATTGATCAGGCGAAAATCGCCCGCGATATGGCACCCAACGGCATGTTGAATATGAATGTTTTATGGGAAATGGGGGCAGTTGAACCCATTCTTTACGGCATTCTTGAAAAAACTAAAGGTATTGTCAATGGCGTAACTTGTGGGGCAGGGATGCCGTATAAAGTTGCACAAATTGCATCAGAATACAAAATTCATTACTACCCAATTGTTTCTTCTGCACGCGCCTTTAAAGCATTGTGGAAGCGCAGTTATCATAAATTCAGTGAATGGCTTGGTGGGGTTGTATACGAAGATCCTTGGCGGGCAGGTGGCCACAATGGTATCAGCCGTGCCGAAGATCCGAACAAGCCTGAAGATCCATATAATCGTGTGCGTCTAATTCGCGAAGTCATGAACGAAGCCGGTTTAAACCATGTGCCAATTATTATGGCTGGAGGCGTTTGGCACCTTAAAGATTGGGAAGATTGGATTGATAACAAAGAATTGGGACCGATTGCCTTTCAATTTGGTACACGTCCTTTGTTGACAAAAGAAAGCCCGATTTCTGATGCGTGGAAACAAAAACTATTTACCCTAAAAGAGGGCGATGTTTATTTGAATCGCTTCAGCCCAACTGGATTTTATTCATCTGCGGTGCGTAATGATTTTTTGAAAGATTTGCAATCCCGTTCTGAACGTCAAGTTGCCTTTGCCACAGAAATTGTTGGGGAACATACGAAGGCTTTCCCATTTGGGCCGCGCAAAAGGTTAATTTATCTAGCACCGAAAGATTATAACCATGCAACAGAATGGATGATGCAAGGTTATACTGAGGCTATGAAAACCCCTGATTCAACCCTTGTCTTTGTGACACCTAAAGAATCATCCCAGATTTTAAAAGATCAACGGGATTGCATGGGTTGTCTAAGTGCCTGTTTATTCAGTAACTGGGCCCAAAACGAAGCTGGAACAACGGGTCGTAAGGCAGATCCACGATCATTTTGTATTCAAAAGTCATTGATGGATATTGCCCATAACGGGGATATTAATCAAAACCTTATGTTTGCAGGCCATGCAGCATATAAATTTTCACAAGACCCCTTTTATCAAAATGGGTTTATTCCAACAGTTAAACAGTTAATCGACCGTATTAAAATCGGACTTTAATAGATTTATTACAAGGGGGATTTTCCCCTTTGTAATACCTGGATAATCCAAAATCCTTGTTCCAGTTGAAATAGTTAAAAAATTCTTATTTTAATGTAATCTATAAATACCTAAATTAAATCCACAATTAATCAATCAAAGAGCAAAGTTTATGAAAAAAATATTATTAATTATCATTCTATTAATGACGCCGTATGCCTTTTCTATGCAGGAAACGCAACAGCTTTACACAAAAGCAATGGTAACACCTAAAAGTTCAAAGTGGATAAAATCGTGTTACCCAGACAACTTTCAACTGTATGGTAAAAATGCAGAAACACCAATAAAGCAAAAAATGTTAGGGCAAGAAGATTTGCATATGACTTTGCCAAAAACAACGGTTTATCAAGGAAATATGTACAATGATCCGTCAAGAATTGAAAAAAGATTATTAACTATATATGACCACATATGTGGTAAAGAATTCTTTGTTACTGGTCTTGATAGGGATTTTCAAAACTTTGCAGTGGCGAAGGTTGCCCCAAGTTCGCCCCTTCCCAATGGTGTGTTGCCAGAAAATCCCCATATTTCATTACTGCGGAATGGAAATCCTGTGGTAAGACAAGAATTTTTAGAAAGGGTAGACCTTCGTAGATTAAAAGAAGAGCCAATCTATTTTGATGAAATAGTAGTTGAGGGGGAGATAGTGAAAAAATACCAAACAGGAAAAAAAGGACAAAAGGCTGAGGCAGTATCCAAAAAGCCTTTAAAAATTTCAGTTGATGCACATAAATACAATCAATATAAAGAGTAGTTTTATTTTCTGATGGATGCTTGTTTGTCCCTGTTTTTAATTTTCTAACTTTAATTTTTTACTTGTTTTCATTGAAAAACCCCCTATACATAAAACATAGAGAGATATTTAAAGAGAGACTTCAATGAAATTATTATTCCTATGTTTGTCAATATTATTGGCCCCAGCATTTTCTTATGCCGCAGGGGGTGATCCGGACGATAGACCGTCAAAAACCCGTAAAAAAAGGGTTCCATATCCTGAAGAGGCAGGTGCCCAACGCGATGATACAGGATCAGGAGAATTTTTAGGCTCGGGAATACCAGGTGGCGTAAAGGCGGCGTCAGATGATATTAATGCTGAAGAAGCAGCAAAGGCTGGGGGCGCAACACACCTTCCTCCACTAGAAGCAGCTGCAGTCGAGACTATTTTACCAGGAATAACTGGCCGCACACGTAGTCGACAAAGACAGTTAAGAGGGAGCAAGGAAGGATCAGTGACCGTGGCGCTTCCCCATGTTACACCTCGAAGTCATAGAAGAAGGAAAGCAACCCCTTCATTAAAAAGCCAAAACTTCATTGTTGTGCATCCTATCGTCTTGTCTTCATTGGGTATAAGCGCAGAGGTCGAAAGTATTATGAGGGGCTGGTTTCCTGATATTATAATAGAAAACGGTATTGGGTATTTACCAAAGAGCAGGCATCATTAATAGGAATTTCCTACATTGTTCTGCGCAAAGGTTCACAAATTCACAGACAGAATAGTAAGTAAGGCCTCCTTTTTTTCGTCATCGCTGGGTGCTCAGCGATCCATACTTTTTTGTCATCCCTTCCGTCATTGCGAGTGTCCGTAGGGTGCGCGGTGATCTATAGACAGTCTGCAAGTCACGCTTTCTCTGTTGTCATCCCACGGCTTGATCCCCTTATGCTTTTCAAGCTTCGGCGCGACATGCCGGGGGATCCATAAAAGGATAAACCATAAACATTGTGCTTGTCTGTGATTTCTGGAACCTGGGTCGAAGTCCAAGACAGGCTAATTCAGAATGGTACTTTCATTTCCCGTTAAATTTGCCGCAAATCTGGACACCTAGATCAAGGTATGCATAATGGGTTTACTAGGGTATTTTGTTTAGCGCCCAGTGGTTAAAAAATTGCCTAAGAATTAGGCAAAAAATTAAAGAAAATTCAAAAAAGCATATAAAAAAATGTATCTCAACGCATGGCTCACAAAGATAAATAGCTTCAAAACAATACAAAAAAACCTATAATCCGCAATTAACCCACAGAAAATACTGAATTAATCTTGATATGCGTAAATCGCATACAATTTCCCATTAATTTTATTTAATTCCTGGTAAACACTTTTGCACGAAACAGACTGTTTCAAGATTGGGTTTTTCTCAGACTTAAGCCAGTTGATTTAATCTTGTTACACTGTTATTACACTTGTTACTGAAAAAGTATCGGCATTGAGGACTGCCCCTGTGACACAAATAACTTAACTGGCTTTACAGAAAAGTCAGTTTGTTGTTGTTGCGCGTAACCAATTTCAGTTTTCCTAAAAAATACTGCAAATATACCATTGCATTTAACAAGCCCGGATGTGTTTAAAAATGAAGTTAAGATGGAAAAAGTAAATGAATCCAGTTGCTTCTTGTGATAACATTATAACAATTTTAATAATGACAAGAGGGACCAGATGGTAGATACAAGTTCAGGACAAGTCGTTGCAAATACGATTAATATTGCATCCCAAGACATTTCTTTGTGGGGGTTATTTCTTCACGCAGATATTTTTGTTCAGTTTATAATGTTGTTGCTTTTGGGCGCTTCGTTCTGGAGTTGGACAATTATTTTTGCAAAATATCGTGAATTAAACACCTTAAATAAACTGGCAGATTCTTTTGAAAAAGGCTTCTGGTCAGGGCAACCTTTAGACGAGGTTGCAAAAGGAATTAAACCAAATGACCCGATGTCTCGTTTATTTATTGGGGCCATGCATGAATGGACAGAAGTTCCTTCAAAATCATCAATTGGTGAAGGAATGAAAGCTGGATTATTACAACGTGTAGAACGTGTTATGGATGCTTCGTTACGTCAAGAACTGGCAGATATTGAACGTTACACAGGGTTTTTGGCGACCGTTGGGTCATCAGCCCCCTTTGTTGGTTTATTAGGAACAGTCTGGGGAATCATGCACAGTTTCCAATCCATTGCGGCATCAAATAACACAAGTTTGGCTGTTGTTGCCCCTGGTATTGCGGAGGCCTTATTTGCCACAGCCTTAGGTTTGGTTGCGGCCATTCCTGCAGTTATTGCTTATAACAAAATTTCTGCGCGCATCACGCGGTACGCCATGCGTCTTGAAAATCTGGCAGGTGAAATTGGGACCATCATGTCTAGGAAGTTACACGGAGGTAAATAATGGGAGCAAGCCTTCAACCACGTAAAAAATTCAAGCGCAGTTATGAACCCATAAGTGAAATCAATGTCACGCCATTTGTGGACGTAATGTTGGTTTTGTTGATTGTTTTTATGGTAACAGCCCCCTTGCTTACAGTGGGTGTTCCGGTTGATTTGCCAGAAACAAAAGCCGCAGCTTTGAATGATAAACTGGAACCGATGGTTATTTCTATTAAGGCAGATGGATCTTTATATGTGCAAGAAACAAAGGTCACAGAAAATCGTCTGATTCCAAGACTGGTTGCTGTTACAAAGCGTAACAAGCAAGCCCGTATCTATATTCGCGGGGATCATAAGCTGAATTACGGTTCCATTATGAAAATTATGGGCCGTATTAACCAAGCAGGGTATACAAAAGTGGCATTAGTTGCCAATATGCCAGGGGCAAACAAAAGGTCATAAGCATTTATGAAAGATTCAAAGGCTTATATATTTTCAGCTGCAATTCACCTTTCTATTCTGGCTATGCTTTTTGTGAATTTACCTTTTATGCGGTCAATGTCATTGGAGCCGCCACCCATTGTCCCGATTGAAATTGTAACGATTGATCAATTGACACAGTCACCTCCGAAAAAAGAGAGAGAACTGCCAAAAGCGGCGCCTACAAAGAAAATCATTCATACACGGACAAAGAAAGAAGAAGTTCCGTCCCCTCCGGTAAAAAATGAGGCAGAAAAAATGCATGAAAAAACTAAACCAGAATCTGTTCCATTACCCAAGGAATCTTTAAAACAAAAAGACGTTATTGAAAAAATTGAAATTGACCCAGTTAAATCAAAAAAACAAGAATCAAAAGCTGAAAAAAAAGAAGAAACAGATTTAAAGCCAAAAAAAGACAGTAAAGAAGTCACAGAAGAAAAAGACAAAAAAGAAAAGAATGATGACTTTACATCTGTCCTTCGTGCGGTTCAAGAATTACGCAAAGATCAACCGGAAAAAGGGCAGGAAAAGGCATTTAAGTCAGACCATATATCAGATAAGTTGACAATTTCAGAACTTGATGCATTGCGTCAGCAAATACAAAAATGTTGGAATATTCCGGCAGGGGCGCGTAACATAGAAGAAATGGTTGTGGAAATTGATGTCACAATGAACGAAAACTTAACAGTGGAAGAGGCTGAAATTAAAAGCAAAGCCTTGATGCTTAGTGACAGCTTTTTTAGAACAGTTGCGGAAAGTGCACGTCGTGCCTTGTTTTCGCCAGACTGTACGCCTTTGAAATTACCAAAGGGTAAATACGAAGAATGGAAAAACTTTACAATTACCTTTAACCCGAAGGAGGTTATGTAGTGCGCCTATTAATTTTAATACTATGTCTTATCGGCTTTAAGTCAAATGCAGAGCTTAAACTTGAAGTAAACCAGGGGCATGCAAAACCACTTCCAATTGCCATCCTTGAATTTGAAGGGGAAACAAAGGAAGAAAAAAAACTGGCCAGAAAAATGGTTGAAGTCATTAAAAATGACTTAAAAAGCACAGGGCTTTTTGAAATTATTCCTAAGTCCAGTTATATCCAAGAAAAAGTTGATTTTGACATGACGCCGCGTTTTCAGGATTGGCGGTTAATCAAGGCAAATGCATTGGTAAATGGTCGAATCAAAGTTATTGAAGGGGGCAAAATTTCAACAGGGTTCCGCTTATGGGATGTGTATGCATCGCAACCCATGACACATTCTGCCTTTAAAACAAATAAAAAATATTGGCGCCGCACCGCACACCTGGTTGCAGATGCCATTTATAAACGTATTACAGGGGAACAAGGGTATTTTGACACACGCATCGTTTATGTTTCTGAATCGGGGAACCAACTAAAACGTAAGCGTAAACTTGCCATTATGGATCAAGATGGGGCAGGGCATAAATTCCTGACGGATGGAGAAAAATCAGTTATTACCCCACGTTTTTCACCGCTGATGCAAACAGTTACTTATATGACTTATGAAAATAAAATTCCTAAGGTTTTTACATTGGATTTAGAAACAGGAACACAAAAATTGGTTGGGCAATTTCCAGGTTTAACTTATGCCCCACGTTTTTCATCTGATGGAAAAAGTGTAATCATGAGTCAGGCTTTTGAAGGAAGTTCATCGATATATGTGATGAATTTAGAAACAAAACGGGTGAAGCGCTTAACAAAGGGGCGTTTCGTTGATACATCACCTTGCTATTCTCCGGATGGGAAAAAAATTGCCTTTAATTCGGACCGCAGTGGCAGAAAACAGCTTTATACAATGGATGCAAATGGAAGCAACATTAAAAGAATCAGTTATGGAAGCGGGGTTTATGCAACGCCAGTATGGTCACCGCGTGGGGACTTGATTGCCTTTAATAAAATGGAAAAAGGCCTTTTTTATATTGGGGTGATGAATCCAGACGGGACAGATGAACGTCTTGTTTCTTCTGGCTATATGGTTGAAGGGCCAACTTGGGCGCCCAATGGGCGAACAATTATGTTTTGGCGACAAGGAAAATCGCATAAAGATGGCAAGCAAGATCGTGCTGAACTTGTTGTTATTGACATTACAGGGCGCAATGAACGTATCTTAAAAACGCCTTTGGATGCGTCTGATCCTGCGTGGTCTCCTCCATTGCCATTGACCCTTAAATAGTGTAGACCTCTATCTAGATATTGACTTTAACTCAGGAAAAAGATGGTAAAACGACCAAAGATCAACTTAAAAAAATTGGAAGCATGGCAAAAAGCAGATGCCAAGCCATATGTTGAAATACAAAACGTATCAAAGCATTTTGACGGGGCTGCTGTCGTAAAGCAAATTTCTTTAGACATTTATAAGGGGGAATTTTTCTCTTTACTTGGTCCTTCCGGTTGTGGAAAAACAACTTTATTAAGAATGCTTGCTGGTCTTGAAGAACCCGATGAAGGCAAAATATTAATCGATGGTATTGACATGACACATGTGCCGGCACACGAACGTCCGGTTAATATGATGTTTCAATCTTATGCTTTGTTTCCGCATATGACAGTGGAACAAAATGTGGCATTTGGTTTGATTCAAGAAGGTGTTGCAAAATCAGAAATAAAGGATCGTGTGAACAAAGCTTTGAAGCTTGTTCAGATGGAAAAGTATGCGGCAAGAAAGCCACAACAGCTTTCTGGGGGGCAAAGACAAAGATGTGCTTTGGCCCGTTGTCTTATTAAAAAGCCAAAAATTGTTTTATTGGATGAACCTTTGGCGGCACTGGATCGTAAATTGCGGGAACACACCCAGTTTGAATTGGTTAACATTCAAGAAGAATTGGGGTTAACATTTATCATGGTAACGCATGATCAAGAAGAAGCCATGACCATGTCATCACGTATGGGGATCATGGAAGAAGGCAAAGTGCGTCAAGTTGGAACTCCTAACGAAATATATGAATTTCCAAACAGTGTTTATGTGGCTGACTTTATTGGGACCATGAATATCTTTACAGGTGTTGTCCTTGAAGAGGCCCCAAATCATACAATTGTACGCCCAGATGATATGAAAACAGATATCTATATTAACCATTCAGCCAGTGCTGCATGTGGGGCCAATATATCTATTGCCATAAGGCCGGAAAAAATCCACATATCAAAGAAAAAACCAACAGGACAATACAATTATGCAAAAGGAATTGTCGAAGATATTGCCTATTTGGGGGATGTCTCAATATATCTTGTTGAACTTGAAGGGACTGAAATTATTGTGGAAGCAATGCTTCCAAACTTAACAAGGTTGGCAACACCAGAAATAACATGGGAAGATGAAGTTTATATTTCATGGGATCCTGATAATGTTGTCACGCTGACAGGTTAAATATGATCTTTAAGAATAAAACAGATTGGATGCTATGGGGAAAAAGGCTGGTAATTTTTATACCTCTTGCCTGGCTGTTACTTTTTGTTCTTTTTCCATTTTTAAATATATTTAAGATAAGTTTTTCTGAACCCTATGCAGGGATGCCGCCCTATGCATCGATATTAACTTTGTTAGATGACCAAGTTGTTCAATTACGGTTAACTTTAGAAAACTACACTCTGCTTTTTACAGATGCAATTTACCGTTACAGTTTTATCAGTTCAGTTATGATTGCAGGTTCAGCAACTTGTATATGCTTGCTTTTGGGATATCCTATGGCATATTACATTGCGCGCCAGGAAGAACGTCGTCAAACCCACTTCTTACTTTTGGTGATTTTACCTTTTTGGACATCCTTTTTATTAAGAGTTTATGCTTGGGTTGGAATTTTAAGCCCCAAAGGTATACTTAATAATTTTCTTATAAATTGGGGTATCATTTCAAAACCTATCTTATTTCTTAATTCAAATTTTGGAACCTTGATAGGGATAGTATATTGCTATCTTCCTTTTATGATCTTACCGTTGTTTTCAGCATTGGCTAAGTTTGATGTTCAGTTGCTGGAAGCCGCAGCAGACTTGGGGGCCCGTCCTGTTAAAACCTTTTTAAGAATTACCTTGCCTTTAACAAAAGCAGGCATTCTTTCAGGATGTGTCATGGTATTTATTCCGGCCATGGGTGAATTTGTTATTCCAGAATTATTGGGGGGCAATAAAACTTTGATGCTTGGGAAGTTAATATGGATTGAATTCTTTTCTAACCGTGATTGGCCAGTGGCATCAGCCATCGCAGTCATCATGTTGTTGGCATTTATCGTCCCCATTATTGCTTTACAGAAAAGGGCACTAAGGTAATGCAAAAACATAAATTCAGTTATTCAGTATTAATTTTTGGATATGCTTTTTTATATATCCCCTTAATAACTTTAATCTTTTATTCTTTTAATGCGTCACGACAAGTAACGATTTGGGGTGGTTTTTCAACAAAGTGGTATAAGGCATTATGGCAAAATGAAACTTTGCTTTCTGCTGCATGGGTCAGTTTGAAAGTTGCAACATTATCTGCGACTTTGGCCGTTATCATTGGTGTTTTGGCATCACTGGTAATTGTTAAATTTAATAGGTTTAAATCTAAGACATTTTTTAACACACTGGTTGCAGCACCGATGCTTATACCCGAAGTAATTATCGGTTTGGCTTTATTATTATTGTTTGTAAACCTTGAAAAGCTTTTTGGTTGGCCAAAAGGGGGTATTCAAACCATTACAATTGCGCATGCAACCATTTCCATTGCATATGTGACTGCCATTGTAACAACGCGTTTATCAAACATTGATCCTTTGTTTCTTGAGGCTGCTCAAGATTTAGGGGCCCATCCCATCAAGGCTTTTTTTGTAATAACCTTACCCTTAATATACCCATCCATCATTTCAGGATGGCTTTTATCTTTTGTTCTTTCTTTTGATGATGTTGTGGTGGCAAGTTTTGTGTCAGGACCGGAATCTTCAACCTTACCGATGGTTATATTTTCAAGTATTCGATTTGGGTTAACCCCGCAAGTGAATGCTTTGGCAACCCTAATGATTTCTTTTGTTGTTATCATTATTATCGGCGCATCAATTTTAAATGATCGCCAGAAAAAAATATTAACCAACCTTGACGAAACAGATGAAACGCCTACAATCTAGACCCAATATATATGGCGCTTTAATGGTTGTTTTAGTAGCCATACTAACAGCATTAAGTAATTCTATTACACATGCACTGCCAGAAAATATTACAACATCCCAAGTTGTTTTTTTTAAAAGCGGGGTTGGATTAATAATCCTATTGTTTTTAAATTTAAATAAAATAAGTGGTCTCTATAAAACAAAAATTATCCAGTGGCATGCCTTTAAAGGGCTTATGGGGTTATTGGGTAATATTATGTGGGTAATGGCCTTACGTCATATCCCCATTGCAACAGCGTCAGGGTTATCTATGACAAGTGCTTTAATTACAGCTTTGGGCGGGTGGCTGTTTTTTCAAGAACCTTTTAGAAAACCTATATTGTGGTGCTTGCTTATTGGTTTTGTTGGGGCCGTTGTAATGATAAATCCGACTGGTGAACTGTTTACTGTTTATACAATGTTTCCTTTGGCTTCGGCGGTTGCTTTTTCTGCGTCATCCTTGACTATAAAAAGATTGGCCAAGAATGATCCATCAAAGACAACTTTATTTTATCTATTATTTTTCATGACCTTATTCAGTGTTCCCAGCACAGTTATTAACTGGGTAGGTTTAACATTCCTGGAAATTAAAACACTGTGCATTATTGGTGTCTTATTTGCATTATCACAACTTTGCCTTATTCAGGCCTATACAATCGCCGAAGCTTCGTTTATAGCATCGTTTAAATACATCAGGTTTCCCATCAATATTTTTGCAGGACTTTTGTTTTTTTCTGAGGTTCCCGGTTTTTCAACTGTTTTAGGGGGCGTTATGATTATTTCGGCTTCGGCGTACCTTATTGTTTTGGGAAAAAATAAAAAGTGGAAAAAATAAATCCATAATTATCAAATTGTTGTCCCAAAAGGGGATTTTTTTGCTTTAAGGTATCTAAAAAATAGGTTAGATTGTCACATAATCTTCTAGAAATTCATTATGAAAACAACAACAAATAAAGAACAGCTTTGGATTGACATATCATCACGATTACAAGACGTATTCGGGGATCATGCCTATCGTGGATGGCTGCGTTTTCTTGAATTTGAACAAGATACCGGCGCAAAAATTATCCTATCCGTGCCCACAGCCTTTATCCGGGATTTAATAAAATCTAAATATTTAGATGGAATAAAATCTTTGTGGCAAGACGTTTGTAAAGATATTCAAGCCATTGATATTATTGTTAAAGAGAAAGATCAAAATCAGGATAAAGAGGAAGATCAGACAACGCAACCAGCTTCAAAATTTGGTTCTAAAGTTTCCTTGGAAACATTGCCGGGTAATACGGATGGTTTGGACCCCAGATTTACATTTGATAATTTTGTAGTTGGCAAGCCAAATGAATTGGCCTATGCAGCGGCCTTGCGTGTTGCAGAATATGAAAAAGTAAATTTCAGCCCTTTGTTCTTGTACGGGGGGGTTGGTTTGGGTAAAACACACCTTATGCATGCAATTGCATGGCAGTTACACAACATGCCTAAGAAACGAAGGGTTATTTACCTGTCAGCTGAACAATTTATGGATTACTATATCCGTTCATTGCGTCACAAAACCATGATTGATTTTAGGGATATGTTCAGAAATGTTGATGTTCTAATGGTTGATGATATCCAGTTCATGAGTGGTAAAGATTCAACCCAAGAAGAATTTTTTCATACATTCAATGCCCTGATTGATCAGAAAAAACAAATTATTCTATCTGCAGATAAATCACCATCAGATTTGACCGGCATCCAAGAACGCATGCGGTCACGCTTTGGGTGGGGACTTGTTGTTGATATTCATCCCACAACTTATGAATTGCGCCTTGGTATTCTTCAAGCAAAAGCTGAAAGAATTGATATTGATATTCCGAATGATGTCATCGAATTCCTTGCGCATAAAATAACTTCTAATGTGCGTGAACTGGAAGGGGCTTTGAATAAAATTCGTGCCCGGGCCATGTTAATTGGTGGGCCAATTACGCTTGAAGCAACGAGAGAGGCCTTGAAAGATCTTTTACGTGCCAATGAACGTCTTTTGACTGTTGATGAAATACAGCGCCAAGTTGCAGAACACTTTAATACGCGAATAAGTGATATGAAGTCATCAAAAAGACTTCGAAGTGTTGCGCGTCCTCGCCAAGTTGCCATGTATATGTGTAAAAACTTTACAAGCAAATCATGGGCAGCCATTGGCGAAGAATTTGGGGGGCGCGACCATTCGACAGTAATGCATGCGTGCAAAAAAATTGAAGAATTAAAAATATCAGATCCTGATCTTAACGAAGATATTCATATCCTAGAACGTATTTTATCAGCTTAAATCTTTTAAAAACTTTTCAGCTTTTGCATTAATTTCTTTTCTATCTTTTTCAGATAAACGATTCAGATTTTTATAGGCCAAAGCCATTCGGCGATTGTTTTTAAACTTATCTTCATGACGATCTAAGAAATTCCAATACAGATAATTAAAAGGACACGCGTCATCCGTTAATTTTTCTTTAACATTATATTTACAAGACTTGCAAAAACTTGACATGCGATTAACATAGGCACCGCTGGCAATATACGGCTTTGTCCCCAAAACACCACCGTCTGCAAAAAGCGCCATACCAATGGTATTGGGGATTTCAACCCATTCGTACGCATCTGCATAAACAGCCAGATACCATTTATGAACTTCTTGTGCATTCAAACCTGCCAATAACGCAAAGTTCCCTGTTATCATCAATCGTTGAATGTGATGGGAATAGGCCTCTGCCTTAGTCATTGATACAACTTGCTGAATACAGTTCATATCAGTTTTAGCAGTCCAATAAAATTCAGGCAGTTTTCTTTTAGTATTTAAAAAATTTGAATCTCTGTAGTTCGGCATTTTAAGCCAATACACCCCACGTATGTATTCACGCCACCCTATAATTTGGCGGATAAATCCTTCTGCTGCATTAATTTGAATTCGTTTTGCCTTATATTCTTTTTCAACTTGCTTGCAGACATATAAAGGATCCAGTAAACCTACATTAATATATAAGGCTATGATTGAATGAAAAAGAAAAGGTTCATTTTCCTGCATGGCATCTTGGTAATCGCCAAAATAGGGAAGGGCATTAAGGCAAAAGTGATCAAAAGCTTTTTCAGCTTGATCTTTTGTTACAGCAAACCAAAATGGATTGGTGTCGCCAAAATGTTTGTTGAAGTTATTTTCAACAAGCTTTATAACGTCTTTAGTTACTGAATTAGGGGAAAACTGTTTGGGCCCAGGAATTTCTAAATCCTTTTTTAAAGACTTACGGTTTTCTTTATCGAAGTTCCACTGATCTTTTTCAGGTTTATCATTACTCATTAATAAAGAAGTTTTTCGGCGCATTTCGCGGTAAAAATACTCCATAATTAAAGATTTTTTATTTTCAGCCCATGCTTTAAATTCTTCTTTTGAAGCAATAAAACGGTCGTCAGAAAGAATGGTTGTTTTTATATTTAAGTTTTTTTGCCATGTTTTAACATCTTCTAAACTGTCATATTCACTGGGTTCTGTAACAATTATTTCTTCTACTTTGTTTTTTTTCAAAAACCTTTTGACCTCGGACTGAATGGAGTGGGTGTTGTTGGGGTCATCAAATTTTATATAGTGAACATTAAAGCCCTGTTCCTTTTTTTCATCGGCAAAGTGACGCATGGCAGAAAGAAGAAAAATAAGTTTTTTCTTGTGATGGGGGACGTTAGATGTCAATTCTTTGACTTCAGCAAAAAACAGAAAATCAGATTTATTAATCTTTTTTATACTACTAAGGGAATCTGATAATTGATCCCAATATATAACGCAAACTTTTTTCATATATCCGTTTTATAAAATGGATTTTAATTTTTTCAGATCTTCTTTGGTATCTATTCCAAAAGGGTTGCTGTTGACACATTTGATGCCAATTTTCATTCCGTTTTCAAGGGCCCTTAATTGCTCAAGTTTTTCTCGTTTTTCTAAGCCAGATTGCGGCAGATTTACAAACCTCTCTAAGGAATCCCTTAAATATCCGTACAGACCAATATGGTGGTATTTGGGTCCGTCTCCATATGGTATGCAGGATCTACTGAAATATAAGGCCCTGTGTGTACTTTTTTGATCTTCAGTCATTGCAACTTTTACGCAACTTGGATCGTCTAATTCTTTATCATCTTTTATTTCATAACATAAAGTTGAAATATCAAAATCTGAAGAATTTAACAGATCCAAAAGAGTTTTTAATAAACTTGGGTCTAGGTGGGGAAGATCACCTTGAAGATTTAAAATATGAGTATAAGAGTTTTTAGGGTCGGCTTTTTGTAGGGCTGCAAAAATCCGATCACTTCCAGAAGGAAGATCTGGATCTGTTAGTATTGTTTTACAATCAAGGTGTTGTATAGCCTCGACAATAACTTGATCGCCTGCGGCAACAATCACATCCCCCAATCTTGCATCCAGGGCACGTTCAATTACATGTTGAATCATGGGTTTTCCGTGAATATCTGCCAAAGGCTTTCCTGGAAATCGTGTCGCTGCCATTCTTGCAGGAATAACAATAACTGGGTTCATTTTTTTAATCCTGTACTGGTTATTTTTTGCTTAATGTGTATACTAATAATATCAAACACAGCTATTTAAACACAAATGAATAACGACTTAAATAAGAATAAGATTTTTGCAGCAATTTTAATTGCCTTACTGTTAGGGCTGATAGTCAGCCTTGTTTCAGGGCATTTCATGCAACCTAAGTATTTGGAAAAAAATGTTTATGTTGTAGAGGTGGCGGATCAAACGACGAATCAACAAGAGGATAAGCCAAAGGAAAAGCAAGATATTATGACGCTTCTTCCTCATGCAGATGTAGAAAAAGGCAAAGGGGTCGTTAAAAAATGTGTTCAATGCCATAGCCTTGATAAGGATGGCCCGAATCGTATTGGGCCAAATCTTTGGGGAGTTGTTGGGGCAATAGGGGCCTCTAAAAAAGGCTTTTTATATTCCAAAGCTGCACAGAAAATGCAGGAAAAATGGACATTTGAACATCTAGACCAATATTTGGAAAACCCCAGAAAATTTATGCCGGGGACTAAAATGTCATTTATTGGCTTGAAAAAAATAAAAGATCGTGCCAATTTAATTGCGTACTTAAGAACTTTAAGTGATAATCCAGAATCCATCTAATATTAAGGAGTTAGCCATTCAATAAAATTTTTGTTCTATTTGTTGTTATCCTTTATTCTATAAATGTGCATGCAAAGTACTATGTCAGTATGCGAGGGTTGATCCCGCCAAAACATCAAAAAAACTTTACCCACACTTCCTATGTAAACCCAACAGCTCCTAAGAAAGGGACAATCAAACTTCCTGCAAAGCACAGTACATATAGCTCTTTCAACCCATTTATTTTAAATGGTGTAGAGGCAAGCGGCCTTGAATATACCTATGCAAGTCTAATGAAAAGTCCCTTAGATGATCAAATGGTGGCATACCCCTACATTGCAGAAGATATTGAAATATCAAAAGATGGGTTATCCGTTACCTTTACTTTGCGTGAAAATGCGTATTTTAGCGATGATTCATTAATAACTGCTGATGATGTGGAGTTTTCTTATAAAATGTTAAAAATGCATGGGAAGCCATCATATGCCATAGCTTATGAAAATGTTGCCTCTGTTGAAAAAATAAACCAGCGTAAAATTCGTTTTAATCTAGAAAATTTAGATAAAAGCACCCCGTTTTCTTTATCCAAAATGCCAATTGTATCAAAAAAATATTACAGTAAAATTCCTTTCGATAAAGCTGACATGACCGTCCCAGTAGTTTCAGGGCCTTATAAAATAAAAGATTTTAAAAATGGTAAGTATATAATTTATGAAAGAATTCCAGGATGGTGGGGGGGGGATATCGCAATTACAAAAGGTTTATACAATTTTGATAAAATTAAGTTTGTTCATTATTATAACTATGATGCGATTGTGGATGGTCTAATACGTGGAGAAGTTGATTACAATGTAGAAATGAAAGTATCAAGATGGGAAAATAAGTATAAACATAACTTTTGTACAGGAAAGGGTATTATAACAAAAGAATTTAATAAACCTGTACCCCATGGCTTGAATGCTTTTTTCTTAAATACACGTAGGCCGCAGCTTTCAGATCCAAAAGTTCGCAAGGCCTTAAATCTTTTGTTTAATTTTGAATGGATAAACAAAGTTCTTTTTAATAACCGATATAAGCGCAGTAAGGGAATATTTAACAATAAAGACTATAATTTTACAGGGAATTTATCGGCAAAAGAAAAAGCAATTTTAGAAAAAATGGGTGTGAAATCTCCAGAAATTTATGACAATTTTAGGGATGAGGCAAATCAGAATAGCCCCAATGGATTAACAAGAAAAAATATGGATCATGCCATTCGGTTGCTAGCAGAAGCAGGATGGGTGCTGAAAAATGGCATTTTAAGTCATGAAAAATATGGGACTTTTTCTCTTGAAATACTATTACCAGCAGCAAGTATGGCACGTATTTTTGAAAACTATAGAAAAAATTTGCAAAAAATGGGGATTAATGCCTCTATTAAAACAGTTGATCCTGCACAGTTTGAATCAAGACTGCATCGTTTTGATTATGATTTAATACTATTCTTCATGCCCTTGACGTATATTCCTGGCAAGTCATTAAAAAATATATGGGGTAGTAAAGCATCACATATTGAAGGAAGTTATAATTTATCCGGGGTGGATAATAAGCACATTAATCTTCTGGTACAAAAAATCAACCAAGCAGAAAATATGGATGATATTAAATTATATGCCTCTTTGCTGGATCGAATTGTCAGTCAGGAATATTATTATATTCCTGCGTGGTACCGAAATGAAATCTATGTAGCCTACCGAGATAAATTTGGGTATATTGACAGTGATGAAAATGGCTACAGTATCGATGCATGGTGGTCAAAAGAGTAAGAATACATGCTACAGTACATTCTAAAAAGACTGGGATTAATTATTCCCACACTGTTCGGCGTAATTTTGATTAATTTTTTGATCATACAGATTTCGCCTGGAGGGCCTGTAGAATTCATGGTTGCCAAAGCACGTGGTGCTTTTGACACTGTTTCTGATGCTGCAGATACCCAAGGGGATATGCAGCGTTCTTCCCAAGAACTAAGTTACGAGGGTGGACGAGGGCTACCTCCAGAATTTATTAAACAATTGGAAAAACAGTATGGTTTTGACCAACCCGCCTGGAAAAGATTCTTATTGTTGGTAAAAAACTATGCAACATTTGATCTTGGTAAAAGTTACTTCCGCGATAAAAAAGTCAGCACGTTGATTATGGAAAAATTGCCTGTTTCAATTTCTTTAGGGTTTTGGTCGATCTTATTGATTTATCTTATTGCCATCCCTTTAGGTATGAGAAAAGCTGTTAAAGACGGCAGCAGGTTTGATATTGGGACCAGTTTGTTTATGGTTTTCCTTTATGCGATCCCAAGTTTCTTAATTGGGTTGATGTTAATCATATTATTTGCGGGTGGATCGTTTTTGCATATTTTTCCGCTGCGAGGCCTTACGTCTGATGAATGGGAATGCCTAAGTTTTGGCCAGAAATTTTTAGATTATTTTCATCATTTAGTCTTACCCTTGACAGCCATTATCCTTGGAGGATTTGCCAGTCTGACAATGCTTTGTAAAAACTCATTTGTTGAAGAAATTCATAAACAGTATGTCATAACAGCCAGGTCTATAGGGCTTGGAAGCAGACAAGTTTTAAGAAAGCATGTTTTCCGCAATGCTGTTTTACCCTTGATTTCCAAATTGCCTAGTGCTTTTTGCACCATTTTCTTTTCAAGCAACCTATTAATAGAAATTATATTTTCTTTGGATGGGCTGGGGCTTATGGGCTTTGAAGCTTCTTTAAGTCGCGATTATCCAGTGATGTTTGGGGTTTTGTTTATATATACATTGATTTCCTTAATTATGCATTTAATTGGGGATTTATTGTATATGGTTATTGATCCCCGAATTAATTTAAATAAGGGGCAGGATTAATGTTTAGTCCCATTTCCCAACAGCGTTTTGAAAAATTCAGAAGAAATCGGCGGAGTTGGTATTCTTTGTGGATTTTTATGACTTTATTAGTGGTTACGATGTTCAGTGAACTTATTGCAAATGATAAACCACTACTTGTTCAATATAAGGGATCTTATTATTTCCCTATTTTTAAAAGCTATGCTGAAACGACTTTTGATGGTGACTTTGAAACTGAAACCAATTATAAAGATCAATACATTGTTGATATCATAAATAAAGATGGGTGGATGGTATGGCCAATTATTCGCTATAGTTATGACACTATTAATTTTAAATTAGACCGACCAGCCCCAGCCCCCCCATCATCAGAAAATTGGCTGGGTACCGATGATCAAGGGCGTGATCTTTTGGCACGACTTTTGTACAGTATTCGTTTTGCCTTGGTTTTTGGGTTATTATTAACAGGCATCAGCTTGATTATAGGTGTGGTCGCAGGTGCTATTCAGGGATATTTTGGCGGCAAAGTTGACTTATTATTCCAACGTTTTATGGAAATATGGTCTGGCCTGCCTATTATATTTTTAATGATTATCCTTAGCAGTTTTGTCACCCCCAATTTTTGGTGGCTGTTGTTGATGTTTTCCTTTTTTAAATGGATGATGATCGTACCCGTTGTGCGCGCCGAATTTTTGCGTGCAAAAAATTATGATTATGTCCGGGCGGCAAAGGCCATGGGTGTCAGTAACGTTGCTATTATGTGGCGACACATTTTGCCAAACGTTATTTCTATGCCGTTGACGGTGATTCCATTTGTATTGACAACGTCCATATCCTTATTGGCTACTTTGGACTTTTTAGGCTTCGGTTTGCCGCCAGGATCCCCTTCTTTAGGGGAAATATTAAACCAGGGAAAAAGCAATCTTTATGCCCCCTGGATTGGGATTTCAGGTTTTCTAAGTATTTCAATTTTACTAAGCATTCTTGTATTTATTGGAGAGGGCGTTCGCGATGCCTTAAACCCAAAGAAAGGAGATATTGATTTACTATGACCAAACTTCTTTCTGTTAAGAATTTAAGTATAGGCTTTAAGCAACAATCCCCCAAGTTAGTTGTTGATAATGTTAGTTTTGATGTCGAAAAAGGACGAAATCTTGCTATTGTAGGTGAAAGTGGGGCGGGTAAATCTTTAACGGCTTTGTCAATATTAAGACTTTTGCAATATCCAGAAGCTTATCATCCAAGTGGGGAAATTATCTATAACGGAGAAGATGTTTTAAGAACCCCAGGGGCGAACTTGCGGAAATTACGTGGGAATCGGATTAGTATGATCTTTCAAGAACCCATGACATCCTTAAACCCCACAAAAACTGTTGAAAGCCATATCAAGGAAGTAATTGAAATTCACAGAGATAAAAGGCCTGGGGAAATTATAGAACTTTTAGACCTGGTCAAATTAAAAAATCCAGAAGAAAAAAAGAAATCTTATCCACATGAATTATCTGGTGGTGAACGTCAACGGGTAATGATTGCCATGGCAATTGCCAATAAGCCAGATTTATTAATTGCGGATGAGCCTACTACAGCATTGGATGTGACGATCCAGTCCCAGATATTTGATTTGTTAAAATCCTTACAGGAAAAATTTGGAATGACATTGATTCTTATCAGTCATGACTTACACTTGGTGCGCTCTATAGCCAAAGATGTGGTTGTAATGCGCAAAGGAAAAGTGGTTGAGCAAGGGAGTGTTAGTAACATATTTAAATCCCCAAAGAATGATTATACAAAAAAATTAATAAATTCCATTCCAGAAGGGCAGGCAAACCCTAAAACGATTATGAAAGATCTTGAAGTTATTCAAGCCCAAAATATTTCTGTGGATTATAAAAAAAAACGTAAAGGAATATGGCAGGCCCCTTATTTATATGCAGCTGTAAAAAATGCAGATTTGGAACTTAAACAAGGTGAAACCCTTGGCATCGTTGGGGAAAGTGGATCAGGTAAATCAACACTGGCCTTCTCCTTAATGCGACTTGTGGATTGTACAGGCAAGATCCTTTATAAAGATGTTGATCTTAATACGTTGCGACAAAAAGATTTGGTGCCGTACCGCAAAGATATTCAGATTGTTTTCCAAGATCCCTATGGATCTTTAAATCCACGCCTAACTGTCAAAGAAATTGTCGGCGAAGGGCTTCGTATTCATAACCTATCCCCAACCAAAGAAGATCAATTGCGTCGTATAAAACGTGCTTTGAAAGATGTACAATTATCCGAAAATTACTTAGATCGTTATCCGGATAAATTATCAGGCGGCGAACGACAACGAGTAGCGATTGCCCGCGCTTTGATTTTGAAGCCGCGCCTTATTATTTTGGATGAGCCTACATCAGCATTGGATCTGACAGTTCAATCCCATATTCTAGGAATTTTGAAAAAATTACAAAGCCATTATCGCACATCTTTTATTTTTATCAGTCATGACCTTCGAGTGGTTCGAACAATCAGTCATCGTGTTATGGTTATGAAAGAGGGTCTTATTGTTGAGCAAGGCGCAACGAAAGACATTTTTGATGCGCCCCAAAACCCGTATACCAAAGCCCTTTTATCTGCTGCCTTTTATGGATGATATAAAAGAAAATTTGATAAAGCTTATGCTAAATTTTAAATAAGATTTAGCAAAGTAATCTTAACTTTTTTATTTAAGCCAACCCAACTTGGTGGCTGTGGATGGTTTTGTCAATTTTGAGCCTAGATAAAGTTTGACTCCATTTTTTATCATTTTCAGGTTCAAAAATAATATCAGGGCTTGCATCAACTGTAAGCCAGTCGCTTTCCATCATCTCTGCCTCTAGTTGACCACCTGTCCAACTTGCATAGCCTAATGTAATCAACATATCAGAGGGTTTTTTATCCATAGATGCTTGGCTAAGAAAATCATGACAAGCGCTTATGCAAATGGAATCCCCGACGCGAACAGCCTTTTTTATTGCGTCTGTTGGGGAATGAATGACAAGCCCCATGTTTACATCAACGGGCCCCCCAAAATGAATAGGATATTTTGTTAGTGCATCAGGTTTAGAAATATGAAAATCTTCATATAAATCATCAATATTTACATTCGGGGCAAGTTGATTAATTACAATCCCAACAGCCCCAAATTTGTCATGCCCCACCATATAAATTACAGACTGGGAAAAAACATCGCTTTGTAATTTGGGTGCTGCAATTAACAATTTTCCTGTTAAACCATTGGGATCTGGAAGTTTCATTTTTTTCCTTATGTGAAAAATAAATAGGATCAAAGAATATGTGAAAAATGACAAATATTCAATATTAAAAGGGGGGCTAAGCCTTTAATAATTCATCATTCTCTAATTTTTTAATACGGTCCCGCAGTTTTGCTGCTTCTTCAAATTCCAGATTGCTGGCTGCGTCATGCATTTCTTTCGATAGTTTTTTAATTTCTTTTTGAAGTTCTTTTTTGGATAGGTTTCGGGCTTCTTTAATATCAATCGTGACGTGATCTTTTTCAAAAACACTGGCCAAAATATTATTTATATTTTTCTTAATTCCTTCGGGTGTAATGCCATTTGCTGCATTATATTTTTGCTGTCTTTCACGTCGACGATGGGTTTCTTCGATCGCTGCAGACATAGACTTTGTCATAGTGTCAGCATACAAAATGGCACGTCCATCAACGTTACGTGCTGCGCGTCCAATGGTTTGAATTAAGGATGTTTTTGATCTTAAATATCCTTCTTTGTCTGCGTCCAAAATGGCCACCAGTCCACATTCTGGAATGTCCAGACCTTCGCGTAAAAGGTTGATTCCAATTAAAACTTCGAAATTACCAAGGCGTAAGTCGCGGATAATTTCAATACGTTCAATTGTATCAATGTCAGAGTGCACATAACGAACTTTCAGACCTGCCTCAGACATATACTCTGTCAATGCTTCAGCCATCTTTTTTGTTAAAGTGGTAACAAGAACGCGTTCATTCTTTTTGGAACTTTCAACGCATTCTGCAATCAAATCATCTACTTGGGTCTCTGTTGGTCGCACAATGCAAACTGGATCCAAAAGCCCTGTAGGGCGCACAACTTGTTCAGCAAATTCACCGTGGGTTTGTTCCAGTTCCCAGTCATTGGGGGTGGCAGAAACAAAGATAGTTTTGGGGCGTAGTTCATCCCACTCTTCAAATTTCAACGGGCGGTTATCCTTACAGGCTGGCAAGCGAAATCCAAAGTCAGCCAAATTGATTTTTCGGGCACGATCCCCCTTATACATACCGTGTAATTGGGGAACGCCGATATGGCTTTCATCCACAAACAAAAGGCTATCTTTAGGGAGATATTCAAATAGGGTAGGAGGCGGTGCCCCAGGGCTTCTGCCTGTTAAGTATCTTGAATAATTCTCAATACCAGCACAACTGCCTGTGGCTTCCATCATTTCAAGATCAAAAGAAACACGTTCACGTATACGTTGGGCTTCCAGCAATTTATTTTGTGATTCAAATTCTTTAATACGTGATTGAAGGTCAACTTTAATTTTTTTAATGGCCTGATTCAGGCTGGGGCGTGGTGTGACATAGTGACTGTTAGGATAAATTGTTACACTTTCCAGTTCTGTTGATTTTTTTCCTGTTAAAGGGTCAATTTCATAAATACCTTCAATATCTTCGTCAAACATATCCAAACGCCAGGCAAGGCTATCGCTGTGGGATGGAAATATTTCAACCAGATCACCGCGCACGCGAAATGTTCCCCGCTGAAAATCCATATCATTACGGGTGTATTGTAACTCCACTAACTTTTTCAACAGGCTTTGCCGGCTGATAGACTCACCCTTCTTTAAAGGCAGGGCCATGCTGCTGTAGACTTCTGCCGACCCAATACCATAAATACAGGAAACACTGGCAACGATAATCGTGTCTTTACGTTCAAACAAAGATCGTGTGGCAGAGTGACGCATACGATCCAATTGTTCATTTATACTGGCTTCTTTTTCAATAAATAAGTCGCGACGGGGCACGTAAGCTTCTGGCTGATAATAATCATAATAGGATACGAAATATTCAACTGCATTATCAGGAAAGAATTCTTTCATTTCGGAAAACAACTGTGCCGCCAAAGTTTTATTTGGTGCCATAATCAGGGCAGGGCACTGCATTTCATTAATGGTATGGGCCATCGTAAAGGTTTTACCCGACCCCGTCACCCCAAGTAAGACTTGATTTCTTTGGTCTTCTTCAAGTCCTGTGACAAGTTGTTTTATGGCTTGGGGTTGATCACCAGCTGGCTTGTAATCTGATTTAAGTTTGAATAATTGTTCTATCCGAACCACCATAAAATACCAACAACTGTACCGCTTAGGCAGGAAGAAAGTGTTCCAACGACCAAAGCTTTAAAGCTTAAGGAAATAATTTCATTTCGTTGTTCTGGAACAATGCTGCCGAATCCACCAATCATGATACCGACACTGCTGATGTTAGCAAACCCACATAAGGCGTATGTCATGATAATGCGGCTGTGAACAGACATTTCTGTATCTGTTATTTTTGCAAGCTCTGTAAAGGCATAGAATTCGTTTAAAATGGTTTTAATACCAAGTAAGGACCCTGCTGACATAGCATCTTCCCAAGGGACCCCCATTAACCAGGTTACAGGCGCCATAACAGCCCCAAGCATGCGTTGAAGAGTGATTGGTTCATTATTAAAATTGGGAAGGTTTCCAAGTATCATGTTGACTAAAGTAACCAGGGCTACAAAAACAATCAGCATGGCCAAAACATTGATAAACAGACGAATTCCATCTGTTGTTCCTCGGGAAATGGCATCCATAGAGCCTGAAAATTCATAAGGGGAATGTAGTTTACCTGATGTGTGATCTTCGGTATTTGGTACAACAATGCGAGATAAAGTTAAAGCTGCAGGTACGCTGATAATAGATGCAGTTAAAATATGGACCATAGAATTGGGAACAGTTTGTTCAAGAACCAAGGCATATAACCCCATGATGGTTGCTGAAGTGGTCGCAAACCCCATGCACATGATGGAAAATATTTCACTGCGGCTCATTTCCTTCAAATAAGGACGTACAAGCAAAGGGGCCTCCGTTTGACCTAAGAAGACTTGGGCTGCACTACATACGCCAAGACCGCCTCCAATACCCATTGATTTGCGCATTAACCAAGAAATACCCTTTACCATCAAAGGTAAAATACGCCAGTGGAATAATAACATTGATAACGCACTTACCACAATAATCATCGGCAAGGCTTGGAAGGCAAAAACAAAAGTATTTCCTGTTGATTCAAAAGGTAAGTCAGCGCCTCCAATAAACCCAAATACAAATTTGGTCCCTTCCATCGTCGCATCTTTAAGAGCCATAACCCCTTTGGCAACTAAGCCAAAAGCTTTTTGTACGAAGGGAACATGCATAATAACTGCAGCAAAAGCAAACTGAACCATTAAACCAATAATAACCTGGAAAGAATGAACACTTTTTCGGTTTTCACTGATAATCCAACAAAAGACAATAAAAAATAAAATGCCGAAACTTGCTTGGAAAAGATTTTGTGTCATAGGTTTGCCTAACTAAAAAATTCAATGTATGTTAATTTTGTTAACTGATAGAATTATATGAATTTAAATTGTAGTCAACATTTAGAATTAAAAAAATGACCTTTGAAATAATTGCCATCTTTTCTGTATCTTTAATTTCTGCGACAGCTTTATTTGTGTCTTTGCGTCGCAAATCCCCTTCTGTAGGTAATTCAGAAGAACTTCAGGCGCGAATTATTGCAGAAGAAAAAGCCCGACGTGTTCCTGAACTTGAATCCAAGATTGTTGATTTGCAAAATCGCTTGATGGACGTTCAAAATAGAAATGTTGGTCTGGAAACAACTTTGGAAAAAGAACGCCAAAACATGCAGGAAAAACTTCAAACTTTGAAAGAAGCTGAAGAAAACTTGCGTCATGCCTTTCGATCTTTATCATCAGAAGCTTTGCAAAATAATAATAAGGCATTTCTGGACTTGGCTAAGTCTACCTTAGAAAAGTTTCAAGAGGGGGCCAAGACGGATTTAGCATCTCGTCAAAAAGCCATTAATGATTTGATGAACCCAGTTAAGGATGCCCTTGGGTCTGTTGATAAAAAAATTAATGAGTTGGAAAAAACACGCGTGGGTGCCTATGAAAACTTGAAAGAACAAGTGGGAAATTTAATTCAAACACAAAAAGAATTACGATCTGAAACCCATAATTTGGTGAATGCCTTACGGGCACCAACGGTGCGTGGACGCTGGGGTGAAATGCAATTAAAACGCGTTGTTGAAATGGCCGGAATGGTATCACACTGTGATTTCACAGAGCAAACCTCAGAAAACACAGAAGACGGGCGTTTAAGGCCAGATATGATTGTACGCCTTCCTGGAAACAAGAATATTATTGTGGATGCTAAGGCTCCTCTGGCTGCATATTTAGAGGCCTTAGAGGCCAAGGATGTCGCAACAAAAACATTAAAGTTAAAAGCTCATGCCCGGCAAGTTCGCCAGCATATTATGGCATTGGGCGCTAAAGCTTACTGGAATAACTTTAGTCCATCACCTGAATTTGTTGTTTTGTTTTTACCTGGCGAAACATTCTTTAGTGCAGCCTTGGAACAAGATCCAGAATTGATTGAATTAGGGGCAGATCAAAAAGTTATTTTGGCCACACCCACAACGTTAATTGCCTTATTGCGGGCTGTTTCTTATGGATGGCGCCAGGAACAATTGGCGGCCAACGCTAAGGATATCAGTGAATTGGGTAAAGAACTTCACAAACGTGTTGCGGATTTGGGCGGTCATTTCCAAAAACTGGGTAAACACCTTGGGAATGCAGTGGATTCATATAATCAGGCTGTAGGGACAGTTGAACGCAGGGTGATGGTAACAGCCCGTAAATTCAAAGAACTTGGGGCCGTTCCTTCCAAACAAGATATTGAAGATCTTGAGCCAATCGATAAAAATCCCCGAAGTCTATCAAGTCTGGCTACTCCAGAAAATGAAAAAGACAAAGATTAAATAAACTATAAGAGGTAAGAGATGTGTTTAAAGAATATTAGACCACTGGGTCTATGGTATGGACTATTTATAATTTTTTCTAGTTTTTCCTGTGACGCAAAGGCAGCAGTGATGAGTGAAGTTGCTGAAGCTTTTTCAAAACACTGGCGCGTGGCAAGTTTCAATGGTCGTCTATCCGAGTGGGATAAACGTGAGTTAGGCGAAGCAAAAGCTTTGACAAAATCTGGCGCAAAAGTTCAGGTTATAATCAATATATATACGGGTGCGATAAAAGAAGGCTTTGTTGCAGGGCTTAATCGTGATCTTATTCCTAGGCTCGTTTCAAGAGACGGAGATAAGCCTTGTCATCCAATTTTTAGAATTATTAATAATTTTGATAAAGTGCCAGATGAAAAAATAGGAATGGGAAGCCTTGAAATAAACATTAAAGAACTTCTTGGTTTTTTTAGCTGGCTTAAAAACTATGTCCGTCCAAATCTTTCAGCCTCCCCAAGATTTAGATGCAAAGTTGAACATAATTTTGACCATAAAAGTACATATAAAAATAGTGGCAGTATTAATGAAGGGGCTGTACCAGATAACTAATTTAAATAGCGTTTAACCCATTGTTTTAATTG
>CAYGKW010000011.1:0-49428 GCA_964350815.1 uncultured Rhizobiaceae bacterium
ATGGCTAAAAACTAATATTAACTAATTGAAATTGCTGAATTAATTGAATTATGCAAAAAACGCATGCAATTTCCCGTTAATTTCCTCCCTTGTTTTCCTTTAGGGGCTTATTGAACCATGGGGGGTTCTAAGATGATCTTTACAACCGTACGTTTAGGAATTTTTGGGTGAATTCATCCCTACTAGACCCGTATTTTTAGTTATGATATGATTAAGAAATGAAATTCAAATAAGAACAGGGCTTTAAAATTGGCAAAAACACAAACAAAACAAAATTTAAGTCTTAAGAACATTCCAGTTAATTTTTTGGCTGGTGTATTGATTGTCATATTGTTGCTGTTATCCATTCTTGTTGTGGATCGTATTTTTCTTGATGGTGCCTTGACGGGTCAGGCAACCAACCTTCCAAAAATGAAAGTATTAATGAATCAGTTAGAAAAAGAACGTCACAGAAATGTGCGTTTGGAAGAAGAATTAAGGTTGATGACTGTTGAAATGCAAGACATGCACAAAGAAATGGAAGGGTCACGTTCTAAAAATGATACGATGGTGGTTCAACAGGTTCCATCAGACATGCAAAATGAATTGAATGAACTTAGAAAGGCCAATGCTTTTTTTGAAACGCTTCGTCAGGCCATTGGCGATAATTCTGATATCATGCTTGAAGACGGTAAATTTATCTTTAAGGACGAAGTTTTCTTCCACAGTGCTTCAACCACTTTAACGAAATCAGCAAAAGAAAAATTAAAGAAAATTGCCACCACAATTAAACAAGTGGCCGCACAGTTACCTGACAATACACCTTGGATTATCAAAGTTGAAGGGCATGCCGACCAACGCAAATTAAAACGCAAAAAGCCTTATTCTTCTAATTGGATTTTATCATCTGCCCGGGCCATTAGTATTGTTCAATACTTTATTTCCAAGGGTATCAGTGCAGATCATCTTTATGCTGCTGGCTTTAGTCATCACCAACCAGATGAACAAGGCAACAATCCGAAAACTTGGCGTGAAAATCGCCGCTCTGTGATCGCCTTTGACCGAAAATAAAAAAAGCCCCTAGAAAGGGGCCTTTTCATAATTATCTTAAGTAAGGATTATTTAAAATCTAAAGATTCATAACCTGGACCAGAAAAATCTCTTGTCAACTCTCTGAATTTTTTCCTTTCTTCTGGACGTTTATCCCAGAAGTCAAGTTTGGCTAGAATAAAGACGATTCTATTAAGCCCATCTTGAATTTCTGGAGCATGATTATACAAAATAATGTTTGATATTCCTTTTTCACTTGGTTTTCCTGGATTTCCAGTATAAGAATCAAAAGGAAATGGGCTGCCATCACCAGCTTTTAAATCTGATGTTATAGATCTTGGAAAGGTAATATCAGCATCTTTCAAAACATCACTAAATTTTCTACCTTTTAATAAATCATGCAAGGCACGATAGGCAGGAATGAATCGATCTGCATCAACAGAAACGCCTACCAAAGTTGACTCATCAAATCCATCCGCACGAGCAGGAATCATAGAATTAAGCGCATCATATTTACTATAAATATCTATTAACTGTGGAACAGTTCTTAGATGACTTCTCACGCTTGCTCCAAAAGCATTATCATCATAATCAGCCTCACCGCCAGCAGCATAAATTATATTACACCCAGTTATAGATATTATTGTAAAAAGTAGTATTAATAGTTTTTTCATCGTTCTCTCCTTTTGATGTATAGAAGAAAATATAACAAGCACCTTTATTTTTTCAAGGGGTATTTAAATAACCTTAAAAATCGTAATCGGTTTTAAGGCTTTTGATTTGTTTATGTCGGTCCAGCGCCAGTTCAATTAATTTAGTAATTAATTCTTTATAAGAAACGCCACTTAACCCCCAAAGACGTGGGTACATACTGATGTTTGTAAAGCCTGGAATTGTATTGATTTCATTAAAAATGAACTGACCATCATCTTGCAAGAAAAAGTCCACCCGGGCCATTCCTTCGCATTCTAATACCCTGAATATTTCAACAGCCAGAGCCTGTACTTCTTTAGTTTTATCTTCAGGTAATTTTACGGGGGCTTCTAACTTTGCCCCTTTTTCATCAACGTATTTTGCCTCATAGGAATAAAAGCCATCTTGTGGGATAATTTCCCCAGGAATGGATGCTTTTGGATCTTCATTTCCAAGGACAGCAACTTCGATTTCACGCCCAATAATGCCTTTTTCAACAATAATCTTACGGTCAAATTTTACAGCTAACTTAACAGCTTGTTGCAGTTCTTTTTCATTGGATGCTTTGGATATCCCTACAGATGATCCCATGTTTGCCGGCTTTACGAACAAGGGGTATCCAAGTTTTTGTCCAACTTCTGAAATCAGTTCTGGAGTTATTTCATGTTTATGGAATGTGGCAAAAGGCGCAACTTCGATACCTGCAGTAAGGGCCAATCTTTTTGTGACATCTTTATCCATGCCGACGGCTGACCCCAAAACATTTGGCCCAACAAAAGCAATATCCATTAAACGCATCAACCCTTGGACAGTTCCATCTTCCCCCAGTGGTCCATGCAAGATGGGAAAGATGACATCTAAGTCCTTAATACCTTTGTCGATTTCTTCTGTCCGTATAAAACGTTCAGAATGGGTGCCAGGTTGTAATGCGATTGTTTCTGAAGCAGCCTTATTTAATTTTATCAATTTTGGGTTATTGGTGTTTAATAAAAATTCTGATTCTTGATTCAAATGCCAGCGACCAGTTTTATCAATTGCAATTAAAACAAGATCAAATTTTTCACGGTCAATGGATTCAACAACATTCTTTGCCGACTGCAAAGATACTTCGTGTTCGGCTGACTGACCCCCGAATAAAATACCAACTTTGATTTTTTTCATAATCATTCCCTTAACTAATTAATTTATCATATACGATATTTATTTGGGCATCTAGGCCGATCTAATCTTTATTTCTTTCCACTTTCCGCTGCGGTAACGAAGGTAAAAGAAAATCAAATTCATAAATCCATAAAAGGCTGTCATTTGCCAAACAACATGCGGTTCATATTTCAAAAGAACAATAAAGATATAAACAGGCAATACTGCAAATAGCCATGCACCAGCAGCACTAACCATCATAACAAATTTTGTATCTCCCGCAGATGTTAACACCCCGGCAATAATCCAAACTAAACCGTCTAAAAGAAGATAAACCCACACCCATCCTAAAGCAGTTTCAATTTCTTTAATGGTTATCTGATTTATGACACTAACCCCGCCTTCAGATAAAAACCCCTGGATAACCAGCTGTGGCATGAACAACAAAAATATGGCAAAGAATCCTGTTATAATTAAGTGAAATTTAAAAGCTGCAATAAATACTTTATCAACCCTTACATATTGTTTTTCACCAATGGCATTGGAACACAAGGCCATAACACCACGCTGTAAACCATCTGCCATAAAAGCCAGAAAAATAAACAGCGTTTGGCCAATTTGCAGAACAGTCACATAATCTTTGCTAAGCCAACCCATGAAGATAAAAATCACATACCAGGCGGTTAATTCCAAAGTGTGGGAAATTGAATTTGGGGCCCCAATTCGAAAGCAATCTTTAAATATTTTCTTATCAAGTTTGTAGTTCCATGTTGCAAATTTTTGTCTGTATTTAGGGGCAAGAAAAACTGAAAAAATAATAATAACCTGGATAAATTCTCCGATAGCTGTTGCAATTCCAGCCCCTGTTGCTCCCATACTTGGCACCCATCCATCAACACCAAAAACGAATATAATATCTAATATTAAATTAGTAACGTTACCGATGATAACCGCAAAAGTTACTAAATAAACTTTCCCACGCCCAACAAAAAAACCTGCAAGTGCCCCATGCAAAGGAATAAGAAATGCTGTATACATAAGAATTTTAAAATAACCCATGCCCTCAGAATGGAAAGGGTTTGCCAAAATATTATCTGCAAAAAAGAAAGTAATAACAATAAATAGAATGCCAGAAAATCCACTAAACCAAATCATTTGCCAAACGGGCGAGCCGATATCTTTATATTTTTTTGCCCCATTGGCCTGGCCAACGAAGACTTCGGAAATGGCAGCAATGCCAAAAGCACCAAAAGCAAAAGTGAAAGATGCTGTTCCTGCGGCTGCGACAGCATTCATAGCCTCAAGGGAATAACGGCCCACAATAATACGATCCAAAAATAACATTAAATTTGTTGATAATGCTGTAATAATCATGGGAAAGGAAATACTGATAAGTTCTTTTAAGCTGCCTGGCTTATATTTTGTTAACCCACCAGCTTGCGCTAGCTTAGACATTCTAAACCTCTGTTAAATCGTAGGAATTTATAGAAATAGGATAGTAATTATTTTCATTACTATTGTCGCTTGAATCTGTTTCAGAACTTATTGTCATCGGAACCTCGTATTCTTAAGAATATACGGGGCTTTTTTGGACTTGTCTATAGGGTATATAAATCCCTTAAAGGAAGAACTAGGTATCTAGCCATGGATTTTTCTTTTTGCTTTGATGTCGGCTTTGCCAATCGCCTACGTGGATTTCCAGTTTATGATCATCTGGGCCTAAGAAACTAAACTGACACAACCATCATCAACCCTATGTAGTCTTGGGTATGCACATAAAACTGTCCCTGACGTGATGGCCCATGTGAATAATCCACTAAAAACTTTAAGGTTCGACCATACCATACAGGGTTTTCAAATTGAATGCCGCCTCTTAAGTTGAAAGTCGTTTTATAATTATTTTCTTGCCAACTATGGACATGGGCGCCTGCGATAAAACGTGCTGTGTTAAAAATAAAAGTTTCATCACCTTGGTAATCTATACCTCCGCTGATAGAAAAAGGTTTTATATTGCTTGGGTCTTTATGCACCATATAATCCAATTCAATGTATGGGCGGAATGGTCCTAATTGAATAGACGTCACCCAGTTTAATGACTCATAACTTAGATTAATACGGTTTATTGCAGGGTTACTGATAAGGTATTCATCCCCAACATGTGAACTTAGGTGATAGAATGAGAAAAAATTGCTCCAATCTTTATAAAGGTATGTATAATTAATACCAACCATATAGTCTGAATTAATCAACCTTGTTGGCCGCGATCCCATATCTAAGGCGCCAAATAACCCCGCCTGTAATCCAATTTCCCAAGCTTTTCCATCATCTTGGTGCCTAAATATTCCAAGGTTTTCCCCAAAAGACAAACCAAAAATACTGCGTCCATATATATTGTTATTATGGTACTGGTAAGCTGCCGAAAATGCTGGCCATTTAGGATCAGCAATAGGCGCTGGAAACAAAGCCCCATTTGGCAAGATTTCATTCAAAGAGGTTTTGTTCATTCCCTCTATTTTTTTGCGACGTGCAGAAATGGGCTTTACTGTAATCTGGGGTTGATATACGTATTTTAAACTTTCTAATCTATTTTTTAATAAATTTATCTCTTCTTCAACACGGACGTCACTGTAAATAACAACTTTTAAAGATTTAGTATTATGGTTAAAAGATAAATCTGTTGTTATTTCTGGAAAATAGCTATCGATTGTAGATTGTATATATCCTTCTATGTACTTGTTGGACTTTGCATCTGCAATATTAAAGGCAAAAAAATTTAAGAAAAAAAACCCTTTTTTATTTTCACAATTTTATTCCTTCACAAAAAATACTTTATGTTTATGACGTATATTTGGTATTCAACGAAAAATTTTGTATATTACTTTTATGAACTATTCATTTTCTTTTAATAAAAAGCAAGTCCCAATTTTGGTAAAGCCACATCAACGATCTAAATCTTTTCGTATGCGGTATGATGAAGTTAATGAAATATTAAAAGTAACAACACCTGTGCTTTACCGAAAAAAAACTTTGGAGAAATTCATAGAAGAATGCCATCCATGGATTATCAAGCAATTGGTTCGGTCAAAAAATAATTATATTATTGATCTTTCAAAATCTTTTAAAATTTTTGACCACACTTACAAAATTGAATTGGCTCCAATGAAGAAAAATGGACTGTGGGAAAATGGGGGTATTTTAGAACTTGGGGGGAAAAATACTGATATCAATGCTTGTGTTGAAAAATGGATAAAACAAAAAGCACATTTATACTTTTCAGAAAAATCGAATGGTTACGCAGAAATAATTAATAAAAGATTTTCAAAAATTTCTGTTCGTGATTCCAAAACAAGGTGGGGAAGTTGTTCCAGTACCGGCACCTTGTCATACAGTTGGCGCGTGGCTTTTGCCCCTGAAGAAGTTGCCAATTATTTATGTGTGCACGAAGTTTGCCATTTAAAAGAAATGAATCACAGTCAAAGATTCTGGGATCTGGTTGAATCCTTATGCCCTGATTATAAAGACCACAAAAACTGGCTTCGTAAAAATGGAAAACACCTTCAAAAGTTACAGTTTGAAATTTAAAGAAATTTTTTTAAAGGTATCTTAAATTAAGCTTATAAGTATCCCCTAAGAACATAAGGCAAAATACCACCATTCTTATAATAATCCATTTCAACTTCTGTATCAATGCGGCTTTTTAACATCACGGTTTCCTTACTTCCAGAAGCCCGCTTAATGCATAATTTTAATTCGCATTTTTGGGTGAAAGATTCGTCTTCGATCCCTAGAATATCAAATTTTTCATTGCCTTCTAGTCCAAGGCTTTCGCATGTAATACCCCCTTCAAATTCCAAAGGTAATATTCCCATACCGATCAAGTTTGTTCTATGGATGCGTTCAAAACTTTCTGCAATTACTGCCTTTACACCCAATAACAAAGTCGCTTTTGCTGCCCAATCTCGGGATGATCCAGTTCCATATTCTTTACCTGCAAAAATAAGTAGCGGCGTATTTTTCTCAGCATACTTTTCTGCTGCATCCAGCATAAACATTTCTTTACATGATGGCATGAATTTTGTGTACCCTCCTGGTTTTTTAGGAACCATTTGGTTTTGTATTCGGATATTTGCAAACCCACCACGCAACATAACTTCGTGATTACCACGCCTTGACCCAAAAGAATTAAAATCTGATGGGCTTACCCCTTGTTCTTGCAAATATTCCCCCGCATGACTATCTGGCGTTATTACCCCAGCCGGAGAAATATGGTCAGTTGTAATTGTATCATTATATATTGCAAGCGGGCGTGCTTCTTTAATATCTTGCAAAGGTATTAATTCTTTTTCAAATTTTTCAAAATAAGGCGGACATTTTATATATGTACTGTCACTGGACCACGGGTAAATATCTGTGGCTTTGTCTTCATAACTTTCCCAGTCTGCCGTTCCTTTAAAAACATTGTCATAACGTTTCTTATACATTTCGGGCTTAACAGAATCTTTAACAATTTCTTTTATTTCTTGGCTGGTTGGCCAAATATCTTTTAAAAAGACATCTTTGCCATCTTGATCCTGTCCCAAAGGATTTTTTTGTAAATTGATATTCATCGTTCCTGCCAAAGCATAGGCCACAACCAATAGCGGCGATCCCAAAAAATTTTCTTTAATGTCTGGATTAATACGTCCTTCAAAGTTTCTATTTCCAGACAATACAGATGTTACTGTAAGATCATTTTCTTTAATACAATCAGATATTTCTTTAACTAAAGGGCCTGAATTTCCAATACATGTAGTACATCCATAAGCCACTGTATTAAAGCCAAGATCATCCAAGTCTTTCTGTAGTCCAGATTGGTTCAAATAATCTGATACAACTTTTGATCCTGGCGCCAAAGATGTTTTGACCCAAGGCTTAACTTTTAACCCTTTTTCATTTGCTTTTTTGGCGACCAGACCAGCCCCCAACATAACAGAGGGGTTAGAAGTATTGGTACAACTTGTGATGGCTGCAATGGTTACAGACCCATTTTTTATTGCGTAGTCCTTACCTTTAACTTTAAATTCTTCGTCTAAATTCTGATGATTATTTCTTTCTTTAAAAGATTCCCCTGCGTTTTCTAAAGCAATCCTATCATGGGGACGTTTGGGGCCTGAAATACAGGGGGTAATTGAAGAAATATCCAATTCTATACTTTCTGTGAAAACAGGATCTTCATCCCCATCATTGCGCCATAACCCTTGTTCTTTTGTATAGTTTTCAACAATTGTAATGTGATCTTTTGAACGCCCTGTTAATGAAAGATAATCCAACGTTTCCTGGTCTGTTGGGAAAAAACTGACAGTAGTCCCAAATTCAGGGGACATGTTCCCAATTGTTGCACGGTCTGCAAGACTTAGTTCTGATAAACCATCGCCATAAAACTCAACAAATTTTCCAACAACCCCTTTGTCACGTAACATTTTGCAAATGGTTAAGACAAGATCAGTGGCGGTAACTCCTTCTTTTAATTGGCCCGTAAGTTTAAACCCAATAACATCTGGTAAAATCATAGAAATGGGTTGACCTAGCATTACAGCTTCAGCTTCAATACCGCCAACACCCCATCCCAAAACAGAAAGACCATTAATCATTGGGGTGTGGCTATCCATGCCAACTAAGGTATCTGGGTATAAAACATTATTATCATCCACCCATACCACTTTGCCTAAATACTCTAAATTGACTTGGTGACAAATACCAACACCCGGGGGAACAACTTTAAAATTTTTAAAAGATTTTTGCCCCCAATGTAGAAACTTATAACGTTCTCCGTTGCGTTTAAAATCAAGTTCCGTATTTATTTTATAGGATTCTTTTGTTCCAAAACTATCAACCATAACGGAATGGTCAATAACCAGATCAACTGGTTTAATGGGGTTAATAAGGTTTGGATCTTTTTTTTGTTTTTTTAGGGCATCACGCATGGCGGCCATATCAGCAATGGCAGGGACCCCTGTCATGTCTTGCATTAAAACACGTGCAGGGGAATATAAAATTTCATCTCTACCTTTTCTTTTTTTTGCCCAGCTTACTAAGGAATCAATATGGGATTTTGTAACTGCTTTACCATCTTCGTGTCTTAAAATATTTTCCAATAAAATCTTCATAGATTTTGGTAATTTTTTAATCTCAGGAAAATTTTCTGCTAACTTATTCAGACTAAAAAATGTGTAAGGTGTGTTAGAAATTTTTAATGTAGACTTGGTGTTATAGCTATCTATATTTTTCATATTTTCTCCATGCAGAATTATATGATTATCTTAAAGTGAATTCTTTTAAAATACAATGATTGATAGGTATTATACAACAATATCAGGGGTAACTTGATGGCGAAACCAAGTCATCTGACGCTTTGCATAATTTCGGGTATGTTGTTGTAATTTTTCGATTGATTGATCTAAGGTCCAACCCCCCTGAAGGTAATTGCAGATTTCTTTATACCCTAAGATTTTTTGACCGGGATATACAGTTTCTGGATACATTCTGTATACATTTTTAACTTCATCAATGGCGCCATTCTGGATCATATTCAAAACACGATCGTTTATATTCTTATATAATTCTTTACGATCTTTTCTTATTTCTATGATTTTAAAATCAGCCTCTATAGTTTTTTTCTTGGGTATAGATTGCCAATAACTTAAAGGTTTTCCTGTGACTTCAAAAACTTCTAATGCACGGCAAATTCGTTGAATATCATTGGGTTTTAAAATTTCATAAAGACTGGGATCTTTCCCCTTTAATTCAGCATATAAATTTTGTATACCCTCATTTTCCAGTCTCTCTTTGATATTTTTTCTTTCCACATTGGGAATATTTGGAATGGGGCTTAGCCCTTCTAATATTGCTTGAATATAAAATCCTGTTCCTCCTACAAGAACTGGGGTCATTTGCCTATTCCAACAATCCTTTATTTTTTCTGATGCTGTTTCCAGCCACTTATTAACATTGAATTCATGCTGAACGTCAATAAACCCATACAAGTGATGGGAAATCTTAGATTGATCTTCTTTTGTAGGTTGGGCCGATAAAATGGGAAATTCTTTATAGATTTGCATGCTATCTGCATTAATAATTTCTGCAGAATATTTATCAGCATAGTCTAATGCATAGGTTGATTTTCCCGAAGCCGTTGCGCCAATAATTATATGAATAGTTTTTTTGTTCACATATTAAAAAATAAAGGGTTTTACCTTTTTCTTCAAGATAAAACCCCTTATAGTTTCTTAATTTTTGAAAATGTCTATGACCTTACATCATCGTCACGGTGTGTACGTTCATCTTTCTCATGACGTTCTTGTGCCTCGATGCTTAATGTGGCTATTGGACGTGCTTCAAGTCTTTTAAGGGAAATAGGTTCCCCAGTTTCTTCACAATAGCCATATGTCCCATTATTAATACGTTCCAAAGCATCATCTAACTTAGATAATAATTTACGCTCTCTGTCCCGCGTTCTTAATTCAAGTGAACGATCTGTTTCATTTGTGGCTTGATCATTTAGATCTGCTTCCTTAACACTATTGCCATCCCTTAAGTGATTAAGCGTTTCTGAAGACCCATCTATAATATCACCTTTCCATTGCAAAATTTTATATTTAAAATATTCCAACTGTTTAGGATTCATAAACGGTTCTTTATCTGATGGTTTATAGTTAGTAAGTTTGTTTTTGTCATTTTGGTTATTCATTTTTAAGCCTCCTTTTGACAATCAACTAGCTGCATAATATTCAGCCACAAATAATTTTTCAAGTAAATTTTTTTATTTCACTTTTTCTTAAAAATACTTTTTCTTGGATTATATGGGTATTGATCTTCTAATGCTTCTATTGCCGTTTTAAATTCTGGGATAATTTGTTCTGGTAATGCGATATGAATATAGGTTAGTTGATCCCCTGTTTGGTGTGTTTTTGTATCTAGGATTCCCTTCCCTTTTAGTTTTAATAAGCTTCCTGATTTCATATTTGGGCTTATACGAATGGGAAAGACATCATAAATCGTTGGAATATCCAAAACCCCACCTGATATGGCTTCTTTTATTGTAATGGGAAAATTTAAAATAATATTATTTCCTTCCCTTGAGAAAACTTCATGATCTGCCACTAATATTTTAATATTAACTTTTTCAGTACTTTTATTTTCTGTTTCTTGCATATTAAAAGACAAAACTTGGTTGTTTATTACACCCGGCATGATGGAAAATGTTTCTTTAATACCGTTAATATTCAAGGATTTTTGACACCCTTTTGCAGCCTCAAAAAACGTTAATTTTAAAGTAAAATTATGATCCTTAGGGGTTTGTGAGGCCTTATTTTTTTCTGCCTTGCGTTTTGCAAGTTCCCTTCTTATCGCCTCAAAAAAAGCATTGGCATCAAAAGAAGAATTTTCTTGATCCTGGTACTTATATTTTTTTTGAATTTCTTTACCGAATGCGTCTATTAATCCATCATCATATTTTTGACGCAATTGTTCATCAGAAAGCAGTTCATATGCAATATTAACCTTTTGAAAAAATTGTATTTTTTCTGGATCTTGATTATTAAGATCTGGATGATATTTTTTTGCCATTTGACGATAGGCAAGTTTAATATCTTCCTGTGTTGCCGTTTGGGTGATCCCTAATATATCATATGGGTTTGCCACAATGTCCTCTTTTTTAAATCTGATTTTATGGTAATATATTATAACATAATTAATTATCAATGAAATTTAACGATCTTGATATAGTAGAAAATTTTTAAAATGCAAAAATACATATGCCTTATTGTGCTTCTTATAGCCTCTACAAAAAGTCTTGCTGAAAGAAATTTTAACGGAGGATATACAGGAATTGGTCTTGCCTACAGTTATACAAAAGTTAAAATTGATAACCAAACTTACCGGGCAAAAACCCCTTATTTTAATTTTTTTGGAGGCAATGGTTTTGTAAGTAATGATATCTATTATGGTATTGAGGCAGGTATTGATTCAGACCAATCTGCCAAGAAAAAAGATGGAAAACGTCTTACTAAATTCTTTGGGCTTTCTGCCGGTGTGCGTATTGGGCATGTGATTCAAGATAACTTTTTGCCCTATTTAAAACTAGGTATTCGCCGTGATGTGTACAGTCATAAAAAAGCACTTCCTGATGACAGATTTTCTTCCTGGATGGCTGTTCCCAGCGTCGGGGTGGATGCATTTGTTGAAAATTGGTTTTTAATCAGGTCTGAAATTGAATATAGTATGGGGTTTGATAATCAAAATGCCAAAAAGCCCATTTCCAGAAAACCCAAAACGTTATTAGTACGCGCCGGGGCTATATTAAAATTTTAAGCTGGGATCAGAATTAAAGATTATCCTCTACTATTTTATTCATTATCACTTTGCCTTTTCCACATATTGTAATAGGGGCCCTTCTTTTTAAGAAGAACTTTGTGGGTACCCCTTTCCACAATATGGCCTTTTTCCAAAACAATAATTTCATCTGCATCTATAATCGTGGAAAGCCGGTGGGCAATAACCAAGGTCGTATGATTTTTTGAAACTTGGTTTAAGTTTTCTTGAATTTCTTTTTCTGTTTTTGTATCTAAAGATGAAGTGGCTTCATCAAATAAAAATATTTTTGGCTGTTTCAATAATGCCCGCGCGATGGCAACACGCTGTTTTTCTCCGCCAGAAAGTTTAAGACCGCGTTCGCCTACAACTGTATCAAATTTTAAGGGAAGAGATTCAATAAATTCTGTTAAATGGGCATATTTTGCTGCTTTATAGACATCTTCTTCTGATGCATCTGGACGTCCATATTGAATATTATAAAATATACTTTCATTGAACAAAACCATGTCTTGGGGAACAACTGCAATTGATTTACGTATACTTTTTTGGGTCACATCACGTATATCTGTATCATCAATTTTTACAGTCCCCTCACCTACATCATAAAAGCGATATAATAATCTTGAAATTGTTGATTTACCAGATCCACTTGATCCTACAATTGCAACTTTTTTACCTGCTGGTACTTCAAAACTTATGCCATGCAAAATTTCCCTTTCCGGGTTATAGGAAAATACAACATCTTTAAATACTATTTTTCCTTTTTTTATTTCTATATCTTTTGCATTTTCTTTATCTTGAATATCTATTGGTTCATTCAATAATCCAAACATATGCTCCATTTCAACCAAAGACCTTTTAACTTCACGGTAAGCAAACCCAAAAATGAATAGGGGGGCAAATAATTGAATTAGGTAAGTATTAATTAGGACTAAATCTCCTAAAGTCATTTTTCCATCATACACCTGATAACCGCATGCCAGCAAAGCTGTAACCAATGTAATTGAAATGATAATTGCTTGACCTGAATTTAAAAGGGCTAAGCCAAATTTATTGCGAACAGCTGCATCTTCATATGATTTTTGGGCTTTATCATAGCGTTCATATTCATGATCTTCATTTCCAAAATACTTAACTGTTTCAAAATTAATTAAACTTTCGATGGCCTTATTATTACTTGTGTTATCTTCTTCATTCATTTTACGAACAAACTGTGCACGCCAGTGGGTTATTTTTAAAGTAAAGTAAATATAGGTAAAAAGACCGGCACCAATTAAAATTGTGAAATACCAGCTATAGAAATAGAAAACTGTCCCTAAAACTAAGAAAATTTCAATAAATGTAGGAATAATATTAAAGGTAGAAAATCTGAAAAAAGTTTCAATTGCCTTCGTTCCACGTTCCAAAGATCTTGTAACACTTCCTGTCTGGCGATCCATATGAAAGCGCATGCTTAAACTATGAAGGTGCTTAAAAACGGTTAAGGCCACACTTCGTACGGCCCGTTGTTCCACTTTTGAAAATATGGCTTCTTTTAATTCAATAAGTCCTGTCGAAAGCCCCCTGGAAAACCCATAGGCCACAAGGAAAAATACAGGTACAGCAATAACTTGTGTGTCTGCAGAATCAAAAACATCAACGGCTTTTTTATAAAAGAAAGGCACCCAAACCGCGATTACTTTTCCTGCCAATACGCATAGGACAGATAAAATCAGACGAAACCGCAAAGCCCAGTTATTTTTTGGCCATAAATGTGGAATAAGGTATTTTACAACATTTATCTTTGCTTGTTGTGTATAGGCAGCTGTTCCAAAATTCTTCATATTTTAATTTTTTCTTGTTTCTGTTATGCCTTGTTTAAAATGACGATGACATAAAGAAATATATTTTTCATTACCCCCAATTTCCACTTGTTCGCCATGTCGAAGAATATTTCCCTCTTGATCAACTCGGGCATTCATAGTTGCCTTTCGCCCGCAATGGCATATGGTTTTAATTTCATTCAATTCTTCAGCAACTGTTAACAAGTATTTACTGCCTTCAAAAGGCTCACCAAGAAAGTCAGATCGCAAACCATAGGTTAACACTGGAAGTTTTAGAAAATCCGCAACATCACTTAGTTGAAAAACTTGTTCTTTTGATAAAAACTGGGCTTCATCTACCAAAACACATTTCAAGTTTTCTTGTGTTTTTAATTGGTCTTCCACATATTTATAAAAATTAAATGTCTTATCAAAAGACTTCGCCTTAGCCTTTAATCCAATTCGTGATGTAATGGTTCCAGATTCGTATCTATCATCAATAAGGGGGGTAAAAAGTAATGCTTTCATACCCCGTTCCCTATAGTTATATTCAGATTGTAGTAAGGTTGTAGTTTTACCTGCATTCATAGCAGAATAATAAAAGTATAGCTTTGCCATCTTAATCCTTTTTTATCGAACTTAAGAAACTTGGTTATTTTTCTTGAATTTCTGCAGCTTCAAATTTTGGGGCCAAGGCCCAAATTGCTACAAGATATAATAAACTTAAAATAATAATAAGCAAAGAAACTTTAAAAATTATTGATTCAATATTATAAGACACTGGGGAAAACATACTTGAAACCGCAAAAACCATTGTTCCGAAAACAAAAGCAAAGCGTTCTATGAATAAATCAACAAAGGCCTTACCCTTTACTTTTATTTCTTGCTTTAAAGGAATATAAGCCATTTCTTTAATAGGTTTAAAGAAGAAGAATTTCACTTGCTTTACCATCATCATCAATACAAATACGATTCCGTATGAAACGGGTGAAAATTCTTTGCTTAATGATTCATCATAGCTGACATACATTAAGAAAATAGCAACGAATATGGTTAAGATTGGGGTAACAAGGGCTGCCTTGAACCAGCCATGTTTTTTAAGAAGGTAAATGCTTAATACCATGGCACCAACACTAAATAAAAACCCAAAACTTGTTGATATTACTGTAATTTTATTCAGTAAAGCAACATAAGTTTCTGGTGTCATTTTCCCCAATTGCTGCATTTTAAAAGAATATGTTTCATGCAAAATGATAATTAATTTTAAAATTGCCCCAAATGAAAAAACACTTAACGCAATTAACCCAATATACTTTGATGTAAAAATATGGCCGAAGCTTTTGAAAGTAGTCATGTTCAATTTTACGTTTTGAACACTTGCCGGTGTTTTATCTTTTGAAATAACGTTTTTACAAATTAAGTAATGTATCCCAACAGCCAGTATGCCGCCTAATGCAACAAAACCAACAAGCAACTGTATTATATTTGATTGATGTGTTGTCGACTGTTGGATGGCTAAAGTCACAACCTTACTTATAAACATCCCAAAAGAAACTGAAAGGCCAAGTGCTGGATAAAATAACTTTGCTTGCCGAACCGTTGTTGTATCATTCATATATTGCCAGAATAAAACCCCAACAATAAAACCTGCCCAAATATCAGAGAGGATATAAAACAAAGATGTTGACCAATATCCATACATTAAAATCAATTTATTGAACCCTGGATATGTGCTTTGAAGGGTAATCATACGTTCTGTGTTGATATGCAATGATTCAGGATGTGTATAAAAATAAAACCCATACATTACAAAATAGAAAAGAATAGGGAGAATGAAAATTCCAAAATGCTTGTGGCGTTCATAACGATTAGACACCCCAATATAAAGGCAAATAAGAATCATGGATGCAGGAATTCCCGACCACATTCTAACTGTTTCTAAAAGCTTTTGACCCCCATGCTGAAGGGCAATGGCCACTTTTAAGTCTTGTAGTATAATAAAGGAAAACGCTAAACAAAATTGAATTGCCACGGCTGGCAAGAATTTCTTAAATCCATATCGTTGTGTATCATTTACAGCCATACATGCCCCTTTTGTTAATTAATCAAAGTATAACTGGTTTTTATGATGAAATAAAGTACATGCTTGATTTTTGAATTGATAGGTTTTATAAGTAAAATATGAATAACAAATTTAAAACAACTCCTGCTTTCTTTTATTGGTGGCGATAGGCTGCTTGCCTTTCTTATTACCTTAATTTGTTTATTTTTATTTTTTTGGAGTTGTTATTATGTTTAAGTCACTAAAATCTTTTAAAAAAATTATCTTTATCAGTTTTCTTGGAACTTCCCTAGAATTCTATGATTTCACCTTATATGGTATTTTTGCCAGTGCCATTGCCACGCATTTTTTTCCTGCTGAAAATGAAATGCTGTCCTTGCTTGCTGCCTTTGGGGCTTTTGCTGCAGGTTTTATAATGCGTCCTTTAGGTGGATTATTGTTTGGATACATTGGCGATACATACGGACGGCGCCAAGCCTTAAGTCTTTCTATTTTATTAATGGGAATCCCAACTTTAATAACCGCTTTACTGCCCACCTACGAAATCATAGGTATTTTGGCCCCTATCGTAATTGTGGTGTCTAGATTGCTTCAGGGTCTAAGTACTGGAGGGGAATTCAATGGGGCAGCCATTTTTGCCCTTGAACATGTTCAAGAAAATCATCCTGGATTTGTTGGATCTTTGCTAGCTGTTGCGGGAGGCGTTGGAGCCATCTTTGCAATGCTTTTAGGGGCCTTGGTTTCCACAAACTATTTCCCTGAATATGGATTCAGAATTCCCTTTTTTATTGGGGCATTAATCAGTTTATTAGGCTTTTATTTAAGAAGAAAGTTAGAAGAATCCCCGGAATTTTTGGAAATCAAATCCGAAAAAAAACCTTCCATTCCTTTGCTTAAAATACTTAAGGATTATTTTCCACAGTTTAGATCAGGATTTAGCATTGGGGCATTGGATGGGGCAATTGCTTACTTACTTGTTGGATTTATGAATGTTTATTTATCAAGATTTATTGGTATGGAAATAAGTCACGCCATGTTACTGAATTCATTTTCATTGGCTGTTTATATTATTTTCACACCAATCATGGGACATTTATTTGATAAAATGAAACCACACACATTCATTAAAATAATGTGTCTAAGTGTTATATTTTTGGCACCAACTATTTTCTTAGGCCTTCAATCAAAAGATTTGCGTTTGATTTTGCTGGCCCAAGCCATGTTTGCCTTAATATTTTCTGCTGTGTCAGGCAGTCAACATGCCTACTTGCAAAAACTTTTTCCGACTAAAGTACGTTATACTGGAATTTCCTTCAGCTTTAACTTGGGAACTGCTTTGCTTGGTGGGACTGCCCCCATTCTGATGACATATTTATATGACATTACCCAAAATCTGATGATACCCGCATATTTTTTAATGGCACTGGGTTTAATGGCCTTAATATTTAACTTAAGGAAACATAAATAATGAAAGATCTTTATTATTTGGCCAATCCATATAATGGAACAGATCAGCAAAAGCAGGACCGATTCGAAAAATGCTGTCATATAACATCCTATTTCATCAAAAATGGGGTGCATGTATTTTCCCCTATTGTACATAACCATGCCATGCTGGAAACTGTAAAAGATTGGACACTTGAAGAACGCCAGACTTTGATATTGCCTTATGACTTTACTTATCTTGGAAAAGCAAAATCCATGATCGTTCTTATACTTGATGGGTGGGAAAAATCCTACGGCGTTGAAAAAGAATTGGAATTTTGCTGTCAAAACAAAATCCCAACCTTTGGTTATACCTATAACCAAATTTTATGTGATTCTAATATTATTCAGAAGTTTAAATAGCTTTATAATCAATAAAACATTAAAAAAGCGGCCTATAAATAGGCCGCTTTCATGTCTATAAATAACGTGATGCTATTTTTTCACAGTATCTTCTTCGTGTGAAATCTTTTGGAATTCTTTGTTCAGTCCAACAACTGAGAATAACCAAGCCAACACAGCGATGATTAAGATGACTGCAATGTAAGGTGCAATTGAAATCTGGGTTGCACCAGCAATTCCTATCAATAGAACTTGCTGGATGATACCACCACCAGATTTACCTAGACGTCCACCAACACCATCAACAGCTGCCTTACCTTGTGTTCTTAGATCATCAGGTAATGGAATATAAGCCATTTCTTTTGTTGGGTCGAATAGAGAGTATTTAGCACCTTTTGTCATAACGTTTTGGGACCAACCAATGATCACCGCCATAAAGACTGGTGTCATGTTCAAGGCTGCCAATACACCGGCTGCTGAATCACGGAATACGATAAATCCAAAGAAAGCAGATCCTGTAATCAACATGATTGCTGGTGTAATGATCGCCCCTGTGAACCAACCAAAACGACGCAGGATGTTTGCCCCAACAATCATCAAAACGATTGTTGCTGCCCCTGTTGTCATGGAAAAGATTCCCATAATTTTCACATATTCAGCCGCCGTTGGGAACTGAAGTTTCATTTGTGATTTCCACGTTACTTCAACCAAGTTAATAGTGATTCCGTATGCCAAAACCAATACAGCAAGGTAAGCAAGGTATTTGGAAGAGAAAACAACTTTTAAGCTTTCCATGAAACCAAGTTTTGCTTTCTTTTTCTTTTTTGCCCCAGCACTTTGACCTGGGTCATACAAACGTGGATCAGTCATAACATTGGCGCGAATCCAACGATAGATAACCATGATAACTGCAAAACAAACAAGAAGGGCCAGAATAATCCATTTCAAACTGATATCCCAACGTTCTGCTGCTGGTAGATGTTCGTAAGCATTTGTCACAGCATACAACATGTACCCTGATCCAAGTAGACCAACGTTACCAATCAAACCAAATAATGGATAGAAACGCTTTGCTTCTGTTACCTTTGTAATGTCGTTCGCAAATTGCCAGAAAAGAACGGACAAACCAACTGTTCCCCAAAGTTCCGAGAAAATATAGAATAAGGAGTATGTCCAGTTCGCAATCAACGGCAAGAACCATTTCAAGCGTGGCATAGCCTCTGTCCAAGCAGCCAATGTTTCAGGAGACGCATGAATAGCTTCCTTCATTGGGAATAATACAAAACCAAATACGGTAAAGAACGTGATAAACACACCCATCATTGTGTAAAATAGTTTTGGCTTGGAAAAAACAGTTGCCAATTTTGAATAGACTGTCATCAAGACGATTGCAAAAGGAAGGGTTCCGTATAATTTCAAGAAACTGATTGTTTCAGCCCCTGAACCTGGTGCTGTTACAACCAGACCATCTTTTGCATCACGAAGAATTGTGTAGTTAAACAATACACAGAACATCATGAAAGCCATCGGTAAAACTTTCTTTACCTCAAAGCTTTGAACTGGCCAAAAGATTTTACGAAAACCCGTAAATTCCACCATTTGGCCTGTACTACCACTAGTTTTAGACATTTATTATCCTTATTATTAGTTAAACATATATTGTTACGTGATCACACGTTGCGCATTTTTTGTCAAGCACAATGTAGAACACTGAAATAATTTGTGATCATTGTGTGATTATTTCAATACCCTCTATTTTTTATTTATTTTTATTTTGTATTTTTCAAATTTAAAGATAGGGCATGTATTTTTGGGATTTCATCCTCTAAAACTTTATAAATCAGCTTATGCTTTTGCATGGTTGATAACCCATTAAACTGCGAACATTTTACATGTATATGAAAATGGGTTTCATTCCCGCCTGGGTTTTCTTTATGGTGGGCATGCTTTTCTGATTCATTGATAATCTGTAACTCTTCAGGATTTAATGCTTGCATCAGTTTTTCTTTTATTTGTTTTTCAATCGGTCCCATTTTTTAACCTTCACTTATATTAAAGAATAATATACTTATAGAATATGGCAAAACGACATTATTTTAAGAATTATTTTTCACAAGAAAACAAACCCAAGGCATCAAAAAAAATATGTGATTGGGAAGGGTGTTCTTGTAGTGCCCCTAATCGTGCCCCTAAATCTAGGGGTAATATATATGATTATCTTTGGTTTTGCGACAATCATATTATTGATTACAATAAGAAATGGGACTATTTAAAAGGCCTTACAGCTGATGAAATTGAACGTGAAATTATTGCTGATACATATTGGCGTCGCCCCATGTGGCCAATAAGTCGTTTAAAAAAGCATTCGACAGAACAGTTTCATGACCCTTTAGATTTTGTTCCCAGTTATCAAGGTCTTCGCTCCAAACAAAAAACGGCAGGTCTTCCTAAGGAAATTCAAGAATCTATAAAAGTTATGGATGTTGATTACCCTATATCTATCCAGGATTTAAAAAAAGCATATAAATTAAAAGCAAAGGAACATCACCCGGACATGAATGCAGGGTCAAAAAAGGCGGAAGAGAAACTAAAACTTATTAATATTGCTTATAAAAAGTTGGAAATTTTTATACAAAATGCGGCTATCTAAAAACACAATTTTTTTATCTATTTTACTGTTATGGAATTTTTATTTCGGCCTGACATCCTATGGGCTATTGAATAATAATGAAGGTCTATATGCGCAGATAGCTTGGGAGATGTTAGAGCGCAATGATTTTGTTATACCTTTTTTAAATGGTGTTCCTTATATTGAAAAACCTCCCATGCTTTACTGGCTTATTGCATGCCTTTATTCTTTTTTTGGTAAATCTGTTCTTGTTGCTCGGTTAATTCCAACAACATTTGGGATGATTACCTGTATTTCAATTTACCTTTTTTCAAATCGAATTCGATTAAATAAATTGGGATTCCTATCATCCACCATTCTTGGGTCCAGCCTTGGATATATCATTTTTTCCAGAATGGTGTTTTTTGATGTTCTTCTTACGGCCTTTTTTACTTTTTCTGTTTTATGCATTTTTCTTTGGGATCTGGAAAAAAATAAAAATTGGTTACGTCTTGGTTATTGCTTTGCAGCCCTTGCTTTACTGACAAAAGGGTTCCTTTCAATTGTTCTTATCGGTTTGATTTTTCTGATCTTTTTTACCTATAAATATAGAAATCTTAAGTGGGTGCCAAAGGTATTTGACATGCCTGCAATTTTACTGTTTTTCTCAATAGCTACGCCCTGGCATATTCTTGCAAGTTTTCGTTTAGGTGAATTCGCCTGGTTTTATTTTATCAATGAACATGTCCTAAGGTTTTTGGATATGCGCATTCCAAGAGATTATTATACTGGCCCCTTTTATTATTATTTGATTCGAGTTCCTGCTTATTTTATTCCCTGGACATTTATTGTCCCTTGGTTGTTAAAAGGACATAAAATCAGAAAAAACAAAGAATTAAATGTATTTCTATGGATCTGGTTTTTGGTTCTTTTAACTTTTTTCACTTTATCCCGCGCAAAGGCCAATTATTATATGGTTCTTGGAATGCCGCCAACAGCAATATTAATAGCCAACTATATACAACATCATGAAAAATCTGAAATCATTGTAAAAATTGGATCCATTATTTCTGCTCTTATTCTATTGGGTGGATCTATTTATGTAAAATCTGTTGAATCTGATATCACGGAACGAAAAACCATTGAATACTTAGAAAATAATTCAGAAAATTCAAATCTTTATTTATATAAACGCTTTGAACTTATTTCGTCTGCTTTATTTTATTATGACAAGCGCCTTCCCATTATTAACAGTGACAGTAAGGATTTATGGTTTGGGTCCAAAACAAGGTATGGAACTGGATGGTTTATAAATTGGAATAATGTCCCAGAAGACACCCCTGCTCATATATTGGTTCATAAAAAAGACCTAACTGAATTTAAAAAATTATGCCCAAATTGCAAAATTATTTATAAAGGGAGCAAAACAAGTTTATATAGAAGGTAGACTTTTTGTAAAAATATGACTAGCCTTGATAGATATTTTTGATAGGATTAATAATGACTGATGCCATAAAAATGTACTTTAAGCCCCGATTAATAACCATTTTTCTATTTGGTTTTTCAAGCGGCCTTCCCCTTTTATTAACCTTATCCACATTATCATGGTGGTTATCCTCTGTTGGGATTGATAAAAAAAGCATTGGGCTTTTTGCACTGGTTGGTGTTCCATATACATTTAAACCTTTATGGGCCCCTATTTTAGATAGAACAACCCTTCCTTTATTTGGTAGGCTTGGACGTCGCCGTGGTTGGTTGCTATTCATTCAATTGATGCTTGCTGGCAGTATTATTTTAATGGGACATAGTGATCCTGCAAATGATCTGAAAATGACAGCCATATTTGCATTAATGGTAAGTTTTTGGTCTGCTTCCCAGGATATTGTCATTGATGCATATCGTATCGAAGCCCTAAAAAAAGAAGAGTTTACAGCAGGTGGGGGGGTCGAAGTATTTGGATATCGAATGGGCATGATCATCGCTGGAGGTGTTGCCTTAGGCTTGTCAGATCTTTTTTCTTGGGAAATTGTTTACCTGATTATGGCTTGTTTCATGTCTGTTGGGATTGTGACTACTTTAATATGTAAAGAACCCGTTTCCTCAAAGCGTATGGATTTAAGTGAAAAAAATGGTCTAAACTGGATTAAACATTCTATTATTGACCCTTTTCTTGATTTTATTAAACGTCCTGGCTGGCTTCTTATTTTAACTTTTATTGTTTTTTATCGTTTTGGAGATAACATCATTGGTCAAATGGCCACAGTATTTTATCGTGAGCTTGGTTTTACTGGCACAGAAGTTGGAACAGCGACAAAGACATTCGGTATATGGATGGTTGTTCTTGGTGGTTTAGTTGGGGGATCAATTGGGTTTAGAATCGGCATAATGAAAACTATGCTTTTGGCTGGATTTATCCATATTATTTCCAACGGCTTCTTTGTTCTGCTTGCTATTAAGGGTCATTCTATTCCTGTCCTTTATATGACCGTTATTTCAGAAAATATATCAAGCGGTATTATGACAAGTGCCTTTGTTGCCTATCTTTCTAGACTTTGTAATATCTCTTTTTCAGGCACCCAGTATGCGTTATTTTCTTCATTAATGGCTGTGACGCGTGTTTTTGTTCAAACGTCATCTGGCTGGCTGGCTGATCATTTTGGATGGGTACACTTTTTTATCTTTGCAAGTATTGCAGCACTACCTGCCTTGTTTTTGCTGATGTACTTAATGAAAAAGCATCCCTTAGACTAGGTTAGTTTTTTATATATTTTTGTATAAAGTCTTGATGTTCTTGAATTTCCTTTTCAGATATTTCAAATTTTCTAGGCTGTTTTAATTTTTTGTCTTTATAATTAAGCTCAGAAAAATCTGTCTTTTCTTTCTTGAAGGATATATCGATTAAGGCAGCTTGGGCACCCCCACATAGCTCAAGATATACTTTTGCAAGCAAATCACAGTCTATCAACGCACCGTGCAGTGTGCGGTCCGTATTATCAATTTTAAATCTTTTGCATAAAGCATCCAATGAAGCAGGAGATCCTGGAAATTTTTCTCTGGCAATTTGTAAAGTATCAATAATTGGTTTGTTAATTAGAACCGGTAAATTAAGTTGCTGAAGTTCGTAGTTAAGAAACTTGAGGTCAAACTTGGCATTATGAATTACTAACGGGTCATCCCCTATGAATTCAATAAAATCACTGGCTACTTTAGAAAAGACAGGGTAATCCTTTAAAAAATCTTGCGTTAATCCTGTTATTTCTTGTGCTTGAATTGGGACATCCCGTTCTGGGTTTATATATTGCTGGTATCTTTTTCCTGTAGGCATGTGATTGATTAATTCAATACATCCTATTTCAGTTAGCCGGTGCCCATTTATTGGATCAAGCCCTGTTGTTTCTGTATCTAGAACAATTTCACGCTTTTTAAAATATTTTTTATCCACAATTATATCCACATTTTATAAAATTAATTTTTTTCTATAAATCTACTACAATCCGCTGATTACAAGCATTTCCTGCAATAAACTGAAATTAATAAAATTGAAAATTCTATTTTTTTGTAATTTGTTAACAAACTTATTTTGTAAGTTTTTCCATTAAAACATCTAAGTCAGACATTTCCTTAAATTGAACAGATAGTATGTTATTTTTGCCTGATAAAGTTAAATTTACTTGCATTCCTAATGCAGTAGACAATGAATTTTCTATGGCTTGAACTTCACCTTCATAATCTGAATTTATATCAGATACAGCTTTTTTTGTATTTTCACCATCTTGTGTTGGTGTTTTTTTCATATTACGTACAAGGTTTTCCAATTGGCGAACACTCATATTTTTTTCAATTGCCAGTTTTGCTGCTTCAAATGCCTGTTCTAACCCCACAAGAGCCCTTGCATGACCAGAACTTAATTTTCCAGATCTTATCAATCCTCTTACATTTTGTGGAAGCGTCAATAAACGCAAACAGTTTGATACGTAACTTCTGCTTTTTGAGATAACTTTTGCAAGTTCTTCTTTGGTCTTTCCTGTTTTTTCAATTAATTTCTGTAATGCTTCTGCTTCTTCGATTGAAGACAGGTCTTCTCTTTGGATATTTTCAATTAAAGCAATTACCATTACTTCCTGATCTTGTAACTCTTTTATAATTGCCGGGATTTTATTTAGACCAATTTTTTTCGACGCACGCCAGCGACGCTCTCCTGCTATTAACTCATAACGTCCATCATTCATTGGGCGCACAAGAATTGGTTGTAATACACCACTTTTCTTTATGGATTCAGATAATTCATTAATTTCATCTTCTTGGAACGTCTTCCTTGGTTGATAAGGGCTTGGAACTATGTCTGTTACATATATTTCCTGTTGATTTTTTTCATTACCTATTGATTTTTCAGTAATTTTTTCTTCTCCGATTAAACCGGAAAGGCCATATCCCAAAGCTTTTCTTTTAGACATTTCTACCTCTTTCTTGATTGATAAATTCTTTTGCAAGACTTAAATATGCTTGTGACCCTTTACAATTCACATCATACAACATGACAGGAAGCCCGTGGGACGGGGCTTCTGAAATTCTTACGTTCCTTGGAATGCGTGTTGTATAAACTTTTTCTTTAAAATATTGTCGAACATCTTTTTCAACCAGCATACTTAAAGAATTCCGCTTGTCATACATTGTCATAACAATGCCTTGAATTTCGATACCTCTATTTAAGTTTGTTTTTACCAAATTAAAAGTCTTCATTAGTTGACTTAGGCCTTCAAGGGCATAAAACTCACATTGCATGGGGATTAAAAGGCTGTTACTTGCAGTCATGGCATTGACTGTTAAGACACCTAAGGTTGGTGGACAGTCAATAATCACATAATCAAATCCGTCTATATTTTTTAAGCTATTTTTAAGACGAAAATTCCTGTCAGGTAAATTTACCAGATCCATTTCTGCAGCTGCAAGGTCTGGGGTTGATACAAGGATACTTAAGTTTGGTATCTTTGTTGACTTTACACAGTCTTTTGCTGATGAATTCCCAATCAAAAGATCATATAAATTATCTTCACGGTTTTTATTTGTAAAACCAAGACCTGTGCTAGCATTTCCTTGGGGGTCTGAATCTATGATTAAGACTTTTTTATTAATTGCAGCAAGGGCCGTTGCCAGATTTACAGTCGTTGTTGTTTTTCCAACCCCGCCTTTTTGATTTGCTATAGATATTATTTTTTGCATTTAATGTTTTTTAATATAAGAATTCTTGATTCGTAAGATGTTAAACTTTTTTTTATTTCTACATCAAACTTATATTTTTTTTCGGCTTCAAGCAATTCTTTTTTCCAGTTTTTTCCTTTTGGAAAAATAAAAACACTACTTTTTTTGGAAAGGTGAAGTGTTAATGCTATTAAATCTTTTAAATTTGTTACAGCCCTGGCAGTAATTACGTCAAATTTCTTTTTTATATTCTCACAACGGTCATGGATTATTTTTCCCGTTTCACGTGAAACACTTTTAAGGAAAGTTACTTTTTTTGTATTGGATTCTATTAGTGTAACATCAAAACCAAGTATAGACAAAACCATTCCGGGTAAACCTGCACCCGTACCGACATCAACTATTTTCTTATTTAGTGGAAGAAGGGTGGTAAGTTGTAAACTATCTATTATATGTCGATCCCATACCTTATCAACTTCTTTTGACCCTATAAGGTTATGGGTTTTATTATACTCTAAAAGCCTGCGAACATATTCTTCAAGTTCATTTTGCGTTTCACGTGAAACGTTGAAATCATTTAAAGTCAATTTTTTTTCTTCCAAAGATACCCAGCCTCTAATTATAAAATATTTAACTCATAACTCTTTGATTTAACGTGATTTTTTCCAAAAACAAGGGGATTAAAAAAGACAGCACAATACCTATAGCCCTTAGGTTTAATTTTATGAGTTCATCATATGGAAAAAATCGTCGTTTGTTTTTGTTTCTTGCATCTTTGAATTAAGAAATTCCATGGCTTCAATAATACCCATTGGGTTTAAAATACGCCTTAACACCCACATCTTTTGAAGAATCTCTTTTCCAACAAGAATTTCTTCCTTACGTGTTCCTGAACGGGTAATATCAATTGCTGGGAAAACACGTTTATCAGCCAATCTGCGGTCTAATATAATTTCAGAGTTACCTGTTCCTTTAAATTCTTCAAAAATAACCTCGTCCATTCTGGACCCTGTATCAACAAGGGCTGTCGCAAGAATGGTTAAAGAGCCACCTTCTTCAACGTTACGTGCTGCGCCAAAAAACCTTTTTGGTCTTTGTAGGGCATGGGCATCAACCCCACCTGTAAGAACCTTTCCTGATGAAGGAATAACAGTGTTATAAGCACGCGCAAGACGTGTGATCGAATCCAAAAGGATAACAACATCGCGCTTTTGCTCGGTCAACCTTTTTGCTTTTTCAATAACTATTTCCGCCACTTGGATATGACGATTTGCTGGTTCATCAAATGTTGAACTTATTACCTCACCCTTTACGGAACGCGCCATATCTGTGACCTCTTCTGGACGTTCATCTATAAGCAAAACTATAAGATAAACCTCTGGGTTATTGCGAATAATCGCATCTGCAAGGTTTTGCAACATAACTGTTTTACCCGTACGGGGTGGCGCAACAATAAGCCCCCTCTGTCCCTTTCCTAAGGGCGCAACCAAATCTATAACACGTAAAGTATTATCTTTAGCTTTTCCATTAGGACACTCAAGCTTTAATTGTTCTTGGGGGAATAAAGGAGTAAGATTATCAAAGTTAATACGATGCTTAACTTTTTCTGGGGCATCAAAGTTTATTTTGTTCACCTTCAACAAAGCAAAATAACGCTCTCCTTCACGTGGAGCGCGGATTTGACCCTCAACAACATCACCTGTTCTTAGGGCAAACTTACGAACTTGGCTTGGGGAAACGTATATATCATCTGGACCTGGAAGGTAGTTTGATTGTGGAGACCTTAAAAAAGCAAAACCATCTTGCAAAACCTCTACTACGCCCTCTCCATATATCTCAACCGAGTTATCAACCAGCTTTTTTAAAATACCAAAAATTTGATCTTGTTTTCTTAAGGTGCTTGCATTTTCTATTTTAAGCTCTTCTGCTTTTTTCAACAAAGCCGCTGGGGCCATAGTCTTAAGCTCTTGTAAATTCATTCTTGTGTCCTTTTTGTTTGAAAAATTAAAATGGCTTGGTTATTACTAATATGACAATGCCTATCATTAAAACTGTTGGTACTTCATTTAATATTCTGTAAAATTTTTGGGTGTTTTTGTTTTGATCGTTTTGGAAATCTATTCGATATTTTGCAAATAATCCGTGGGTTGCCGTTAATAATAAAACAAGAAAAAGTTTGGCATAAATCCATCCCTCACTCCATATAATCAAACCTGGTGTAAAAAGCAACCCCAAACCTGTTAAATATGTTGCCAGCATGGCAGGGGTCATAATGTATTTTAACAACCTATATTCCATAATTTTTAATTTTTCAGATAACTCAGATCCTACTGTTGCCTCGCAATGGTATACATATAATCTGGGCAAATACAACATTGCGGCCATCCAGCTGATGACAGAAATAATGTGGAATGCTTTAATCCATAAATATGCGTTTTGTAGGAAAGTAGCCATTAATTATGAGTTTAGTTTATGATATAAAAAATTTAAGCCGTATTTACCTTTTGGTCAAGGTGGAAAAAATTTTAGTTTGTTCAAGTGTGTTTTTAAAGCAACACTTATTATTTTCCGGACACCCCTCACAAGGCCTCACTTCATTTTTCACCAGAGCCTTCAATCCCTCAATGAATACGGGGTTGTCTTGTACCGTTGAAACCCTTGTGTAAAAAGGAACACCAGATTTTTCTGCTAACTCTTTGTATTCTATATCAAGCTCTACTAAGGTTTCAGAATGCTCAGAAACAAAGGCAATTGGAACAACAACAAGGGGGATGCCCTCTTGGCCGGATTTTTTTATCTCTTCATCCGTATAAGGTTTAATCCACTCCAATGGGCCAACGCGGCTTTGGTAACAAGAAACAGATTCATAATCAAGGTCTGTACCTATGTGTGCCTTTATTGCTTTTATTGTTTTACCTACCTGGTATTTATAGGGATCCCCTTTTTCTATTATTTTCTTTGGTAAACCATGGGCAGTAAACAAAACCCGGGGTGTCCCATATTTTTTTGCTTTTTCAATAGCCCGAACAGTTTCTTCAGCAATTGGTTTGGTAAAACCATCAATTTGTGGATAACAACATATGGCCTTTATGGGGTAGAGGCTTCCTAACTGTTCCTGCCATTCTTTTAAAGAAGAGGCGGATGTAGTTGTTGAATATTGTGGGTACAAAGGCAGCAATACCACATTATCTGGGTTATATTTTTTCACATCTTGTATGGTTTTTTTGGCCCTTGGATTCCAATACCTCATGGCTATAAAAACCCTATAATTATTTGTTTTTTCTGTATTTAATACTTTTTCCAGTGCTTTTCTTTGCAACTCAGTTTGTTCTAATATTGGGGACTTTCCCTCAAGGTATTGGTAAATTTCTGTTGCCTCTTTAAGTCTTTTTTTGGAAATTAATTTTGCAACCAACCATCTTAATAGGTTTGGTAAACCAATGATGGCTGGGTCATTAAACAAATTAAATAAAAAGGGTTCAATTGCCTTTAAACCATCCGGCCCTCCCAGGTTGAATAAAACAACAGCCGTTTTTTTCATAGACTCCATCCTTTTACAAAATCAATAAGCTCTTGAACATGCTCTACAGGTATATCTGGTGTCATTCCATGTCCTAAATTGAAAATATATTTACGGTTTTTTGTTTCCTCTAAAATGCGATTGGCTTCTTGTCGCATGGGATCCCCACCCGCCCTTAATAATTGCGGATCCATACCACCCTGTATAACGGTTTCTTTGGGTATAACTTTAAGCACTTGCTGAATATCTACTTGTGTATCTATGCTGATTCCATCAGGGACTATATCTTGTTGAAAATATTTACCATAATAAGCACTTGCCCCCCGGGGGAAAATAAAAATCGGGGTGTCTGGGTGTTTTTTTCTTACTGTCTTCATGATTTCCAGAGTAGGAGCCACACACCATCTTTCAAAGAATGGCTCTGGTAAGATACCGGCCCATGATTCAAAAATCTGGATCATATCAACCCCTGCCCCTATTTGATCAATCAAATACTGGCTTGTGGATTCTGTAAGTGTTTTTATTAATCGATCCATGCCCTCTAAGTTACTATAGGCAAGTGCTTTTGCAGCTGCCATCTCTTTGCCGCCCTGACCCTGAAGCATATATGCTGCAACAGTCCATGGCGCACCCGCAAAGCCGATAAGTGTTTTATCCTTTAATTGGGATTTAACTTTTTTTACTGTCTTTAAAATTGGACTTATTTTTTCACTAAAACCGTTTTTGTCATACAATGGTGGGGTGTTTAAATCTACTGGGGGTAAAACAGGACCCACCTTTTCAATAAAATCAAGGGAAGTCCCCAAACCATAAGGAACTATTAAAATATCTGCAAATAAAATAGCTGCGTCTATTTCTGGAAACCTTTTTAAAGGTTGAAGTGTTATTTCACTTGCAATGTCAGGGGTTAAACACATTTCCAAAAAACCACCGGATTGTAAGCGTAAAGATCTATATTCAGGAAGGTACCTTCCTGCTTGACGCATAAACCAGAGGGGCCTAGGAAGACCTTTACTTTTATTAATTAATATATTCATATTATTTTATATTTATTATAGATGCTGTTAGTAATGTGGATAAAAATTATCCAACTGTTATTAAGTAAGTTATCAACAATTAAGAAAGAATAAAACCCTTAATCACCTTAGGGAAAGAGAGTTTTCCCAACAACCAACAAAAATGATAGTTTAATTATCCCATGTTGGTAAAAAGTATATGAAACAAACAACAAACTGGGGATAAATAGGTTCCAATTTTTATCCCCAGACTTATAAGCCCCTTTATGAATAAGTTTATCCAGAAATATTTCGGGCCATATATAATTTTTTCAAAGAATATAAATGCCTTGCAGCCGCATCTAACAAGATAGATACCTCTTGATTATCTAAGGTTTCCTTATCCCCCAAAGAACTTTTTTCACCAACGATATCTGATGTTAAATTAAACCCCTTTTTATATTTAACAAGATAGGTATCTATAACGGCCCCTTGATAGGAAGCATGGGGTTGATTGGATATTGATAAAACAGCCATACCCTTTGAAAGGTCTATATCTTGTTTTAACCACTCTTCAATGGTGTCGTTAGTATTGGCCCGCTTCCCACATTTTCCTTCAGCCTTAACCCAAATAACAGGCACTGATTTCATACCTTCAGGAATATTAACTTCATGATTATAGATATACTCCATCAACCCTTTTTCATTTGCTTCATAACCCTTTTCTATAACAATAGGTTTTAATAAAGCATCAGATTCCGGAGTATCAAGGGTGCGTGTACTGCCTAACATAACAATTTTATCAAAACGAATTCCACGCTTCCATAAATCGATTAAGTAATTTAAACGAGATTTAATACGAACGCTTGCGGCACCTAAAACAAGGGCACGATCATATTGCTTTTTGGAGGGAACTTTTTCTTCTAAGTACCCTAATTTCTTTGAAAAAGTCACAATTTCTTGAAGGTGTTCAGGGGTAAAACGTTCCTTTTGTTTATCCCATCGTTCACCAGATCTAATCCAGCCTGTTTCTTTATTTTGGGTTTCAGAAATAATGGAGTCCAGAGTGCCATCATGGCTTTGCCCCGTTATTTTTAAAAGCTTTTCCAAGCCTTTGTTAACCAGGTTCCCTTTTGTATCAAACAAAGGCTCTTCTGAAACAGAAGAACAAGAAGCAATAAAAAAGAAAATAACAAGTAGGTTGGTTAGGTAGAAGGTTTTTTTCATATAATTTTCCTTAATTAAGCTATAAAATATTATAATTATGCGCAAGCTTCAAGGGAAACTCCCTCAAAAAGTCTTTCACTACCTGAATACAAAGCAATTGCTTTTAGAAGCTGGGCTTGCGCCCCATATGCACAAGCAGGGCGGTCAGAACCTTCCTCTTCTACGAACAATCTTCCCATGCTATTATGTCCACGGGCAGTCATAAAAAGAGCTTCAATTAAATTATTCAGAGCTTCACTTCTTTTTTCAATAAAGGCGTTTGTTGGAGGTTTTAATAAGCGCGCTTCTGCCAAAATTTGGCGTCCGCTGAGTACCATACCATGGGAATCAGGAGACTTAATAGCTCTAGCAATATAATTTACAAACGTATTTCCATGCCCCGCATCAGAACCTAAGGCAAGCCCAACGTCACTGTGGTTAATATGAGAAAAATGGGGAACATATAATGCTTTTATACGAGGCCATAAATCTATATTTTCAGCAAGCCAAGAAGTAACAAAACTTTGTACTGTGGGTTTTTCAGATAAATACTTTGCAATAGAAAACAAGACCATAATATTTGGAATACCCTCAATATGGCTTATTCTATAATCTTCAATAGAGGAAGATGGATGCCCAGGAAGAGTTCCCAAAATAATAAGTATGCCGCGCTTAGCAGCTTCCAATCTTATTTTTTCTCTTTCACTAATACCACCTCTATTAATAAGAAAGTCTATTTCTTCCATAAGATTTTCTGCATTATCTGTAAAAATAACTTCTGGGTTTGTTTCTATACGATGAATAGTTGCCCTGACAGCTGTATTTATTTTAACGGCATCGTAGATTTCTTTCAATGTTCTTGTTTCAGAATAAACGCCCTCTGGGTCATCAATAGCAGGGGCATCAAGGATTTCTCCGTCTCTGACAACAATATTAGGAACAGGAATATCGGAAGGAGTATTTAGTACTAGTAATATTTGACGTACTTTTGCTTCTACATTATCTGTGAACAAATCTTCCCCAGCAGTCAGTATAGCCTGCAGTCTATTGTAACGTTCATTAGCCTCTTCATAAGATCTAATAGAAATTAAAGATGTTAAAATTTCTAGAATTTGTTCTTTAGACATACCAGGTGTTATTAAAAAACTTAATAAACTAACTAAATTTTTTCTATTACTATCATTTTCATAATTTACCAAAACCTTGATAATATGTTCTAATTCTTCGTGGGTAAAATTTTTTAAATATAATTTTTTTAAATCTCTTGTAATGGCCAGAATTCTACCTGGAGAAACCTTTTCTAACTCTAAAAGGATAGGTATCAATTCATAAGATTTTCTGTAAGAAATAATGTCAACTAAATTAAAAGAAACTTCTTGGCGTTCTTCATCATTTTTTAAAGAAGAAAGAATTCTAAGTAATATATCAACTTCTTCCTTATCAGAGGAAGGGGAGGTAGGTCTTAATTCCTGTAGGGTCTAGAGACTAATGCAGCTTCTCCGCTAGCTGCTGCAATACAATTCTTGGATATTAACAAAGAAATAAAGAAAAAAATATTTTTTGCCATTTTTTACCCCCATATTTAAAGTATACTTTAAAATAAAGAAAAAAAAGGTTATATTTTCCAACGCTTATGAAACCAAAGCCATTGTGATGGGTTTTCACGGATCCAGGTTTCTAAATACTTGTTCATGGAAATCATAAGGTCCTCAGGTGTTTTATTCATATCCAATGGGGGGTAAAAGGTAACTTTAAATTTGCTTTTGTTTTCAACCCGCGCAACTTGAACTGGAATGATTTTCCCATTAAAGCGTTTGGCCAATTTTGCAGGCCCAGTGGCTGTTAGGGCAGGGCGTCCAAAAAGGGGAAGGGGGGTCCCATCAGAAAGTCGTTGGTCAAAAAGAACACCCAGCTTACCGCCTTTTGATAAAAACTTAATAACTTGTCGTGACCCTTCGACACTTTTGTAAAAAATCGGAACTTTTTCATTTCCACGAACAAATTCAAAGAATTTTTTTGTCCATATATTATTAGGGGGTCTTGAAATCAAACCAATTTCAATACCCTCTTTCAGCACAACGTAATGGGGGATTTCCCAGTTTCCAAGGTGACCTGCAAGCATTAAATAAGGACTATCCGAATTTTTTGAAGAACGCATATATTCTAAATTAACAACTTCAAGACGGTTTGGGTCATTTGCAATTTTCTGTACATGTGGGAATTCGCCAGCAATGCGTCCAAGGTTTTCCCATGTTTGTTTAACCAGTAAATTAATTTCAGAATCTTTTTTATCGGGAAAAGCATTTTTTATATTATCAAATCCCCGTTTGGATACTTTTAATTTGGGCCCAATTTTTTTTGCAATATATCCAAAAAGACAAGAAGACCAATCAATGGGAAGAATTTTTGCTATCCCATACAAAACAAGGACAGGAAGAAATCCAAAAAAACTTATAATCCATTTATTTATGATATTTTTTCCTGACATAGCTTTATTTTTTTATTTAAAAAGGCTTTAACTTCTTTCTTATCTTTCCAACATAGTTCAATAGGAACATAAGTAACATATTTTTTTTGAGTCTTGGAAAGGCGAACATAATCTTTTTCAGTTGTAATAAGCTTTGCCCCCAAAGAACGTGCTTTTTCACGTAAATCAGAAATATCCCGTTCCGTATATAAATGATGATCAGAGAAAGGAATTTTTTTCAAAATATTAAAACCCTGGTCTTCTAAAGAATTAAAAAACTTTTTTGGAAAGGCAAGCCCACAAAACGCCAAAAGCTTAGTTGTTTTATCAATTTCTTTTGGAAAAAAAGATTGAACAGTTGCAAAAAAAACAGGGACAGTAACCGTTTTTATAAAACGGGAAACTTGTTCAGATACATCACCAATAATAATAACGGCATCTGCTTTTTTTACCGCATCCTCTATTGTTTCCCTTAAAGGTCCTGACGGGAAAATGGCTTCATTTCCAAAGCCAATTATGCCATTCACAACAAGAAGGGAAATATCTTTTTTCAGTTTGGGGTTTTGGTAACCATCATCTAAGATAACAGTATTAAGACCAAGCTGATCCATTTTTTGTGCCCCTTTAACCCTGTCTTTGGCAACATATGTTATTGCTGTTTTTCCAAGGATTAAGGATTCATCACCCATTTGCTTTGCTGTGTGATAAAGTGCGTTTACACGAAAAGGCCCTTTTGTTTCCCCTTTGTATCCACGTGTAAGAAAACCATATTTTAAATTTAATTCATCTAAGATCTTCCCAACGGCAATTGCTGTTGGTGTTTTCCCTCCACCTCCCAGGGTGGCATTTCCAATACAAATTAATGGGGTTTTAACAGAAACAGGTTTTGCTTTTTTTTGAATCAAATGACCCGAATATTTATATAGCTTAGATATTGGGGAAAGAACCAGTGCAAGAACACTATCTTTCTTGAACCAAAATCTGGGTGTTTTTAGCATGAACAACTCCATTCTGTTCTAATTTTTTAATAATAACTTCAAGAACATTGCGCTGATTTAACGTTAATTTCTTGGCATTATCAACATATTTCTTTCTTAAACTATCATTTGTAAACAATTGTAATAAGGTTTTAGATAATTCTTGAGGGGTTTGAACAATAAAACACGCCTCTTTTTCTGAAAATAGATCAAAAATACTAATATTACCGGAAATGTAAGGCCCTGTTAAAATACAGGAATCCAGTTGTGCCCCTTCAATTGGGTTATGCCCCCCTATATTGGGAACAAGAGACCCCCCAATAAAGGCAATGTCTGAAAGGCTATAAACCAAGCCTAACTCACCAGTTGTGTCAAATACATAAAGTTCTATCTTTTCCGTTATCTTATTTTCTAAAGATCGACTACCATATTTTAAACCATTTTTATTCCAAAGATTTTCCAATCCTTTAGCCCTATTGGGATGTCTTGGAACAATAATTGTTAAGATGCCTGGAATGTGTTGTTTTAATTCATTGTGAACGTTAATTAAAACTTCTTCTTCACCTGGGTGCGTACATGCTGCAACCCATGTAGGGCGACTATTAATTTGGGATTTTAGTGATTTTAAATGGGATTCATTAACCATTAATGGCCGCCCAGAAAATTTTAAATTTCCTGCATGGATAACATTCTTAAGTCCTAAACTTTCAAAGTTTTTTTGATGTTTTTCGGATGCAGAAAATATAATATTAAATTTGCCAAGAAGTTTATTGATAAATCCTGGTAACAGGTTCCAATGTTTCAAACTTTTTTCTGAAAGTCGCCCATTTAAAAGTGTAATCGGGATTTCCTTTTTTGATGTTTCAAAAATAAGATTAGGCCAAATATCGGATTCTGTCATAAAAACAGCTGAGGGATTCCAATGGTTTAAAAAACGCTGAACACATACAGGGTTATCAAGGGGCAAGAACTGGTGAAATGCACGGGTTGGAAGCATTTTTTCTAATAATTTTGAAGAAGTCAAAGTACCCGAAGTCACAAGAAAATGGACATCGGGATATTTTCCTTGCAGATATTTAAGCAAAGATATAAAGCTTAGACATTCGCCATTGCTGGCCCCATGAAACCAAAATATTGGCCCTATGGGTCTTGAAAGTCTTGTGCGTCCAAAACGTTCATGTACCCGATCTGGGTTTTCTTTTTTTAAAAAAACACGCAAGCGAATCCAAAGGTAAAGAATGGGGTATAAAAGAAACATCAAGGCATAGTACAAAAACCGGATCATAATTCACCCTGGTTTAGTTTATCAGCATTTTTATTTAGTTCTTTCATTGCATTTTGTAAGTTTTTTTTGTACTGTTCTAATGGGATTTTCCTATCAGAAACATCAATGGGGTGACCCCAAGAAAAGACGCCTTTACTAAAGGGAAAAGCAATAAAAAACTTGTCCCAAGTCTTTAACATTTTATGCCGTGAAGTGGAAAAAGTCACGGGTAAAATCGGCACGCCTGCCATTTGGGCTGTTCGGATTGTTCCATCACTTACACTTTCACCGGGTCCACGGGGGCCATCTGGGGTAAACCCAATAACTTCGCCTCTTTTTATGAATTTTATAATCTTCACTAGGGCTTCTTTACCTCCCCTATTGGTTGACCCTGCAATATTTTTGATTCCTAAAAATTCAACTGTTTTGCTTATAAGGCGACCATCTTTATGGGCAGAAATTAACATATAGAAGGGTTTATCATGTTTTTTTTGAATGACACGCCAACAAAAAGGAAGCATCAAAAGACGCCCATGAAAAAAAGCAACAATAAAGGGTTTGTTTTGGTTTATAAGGGATTCTGGGCTTTCGTAGTTAACATATTTCCAACGGGAAGTTAGCCAAACAAAACGGATATATGATGCGGCAATATAGGCAACAAAAGAAATACCTGCGTTACTTTTTAAAATTTTCTTTATCATCAATCAGTTGCCATTTACAAAGTTGTGAATAAATTCCCTTTTTCTTTAATAAATCAGTATGGGAACCTTGCTCTGCGATCTCTCCTTGATCCAGAACATAAATTTTATCTGCATCTTTTACAGTTGATAAACGATGCGCAATAACAATACAGGTACGTCCCACCATTAATTTTTCTAACGCCTTTTGAACTTGGCGTTCTGATTCTGTATCCAGGGAAGAAGTTGCCTCATCCAACAAAAGAATGGGTGCATTTTTTAACATGGCACGTGCAATGGAAATACGCTGACGTTGGCCGCCGGAAAGACGAATACCACTTTCCCCAATACGTGTTTCATATCCTTCAGGAAGTTTTAGAATAAAATCATGCGCCGCGGCTGCCTTTGCAGCTTTAAAAATATCTTCTTTTGATGCCTTGGGATTGCCGTATAGTATATTCCCCATAATTGTATCATCAAACAACATGATTTCTTGGCTAACAAGTGCAATTTTTTGACGCAAAGAATCAATTGTAATTTCTTTAATTTCTTGATTATCAAAAAGGATCTGGCCATTTTGGGCTTCATAAAAACGTGGGATTAAGTTTAATAAAGTGGATTTTCCAGAACCGCTTGGGCCAACCAAAGCAATGGTTTTACCTGCAGGAATCTTAAAATCAATATCTTTAAGGATTTTCTTGTCAGGGGTATAAGAAAAGTTAACCTTCTTAAATTCAATATCCCCTTGTTTTAGTTGAATTTCTTTTGCAAATTTATGATCGGTAATATTGGGTTTTGCATCAATAACACTAAAAACACGGGTGGTTGCCGCAAGCCCTTCTTGAAGGTTTGCATTTAACTTTGCTAAATTTTTCATGGGTTCATAAGCCAATAATAAAGCAGAAATAAAAGAAAAGAATGCCCCAGCAGAATTATTACCGTTTATAACCTGTAACCCACCATATGAAATTACAACCACAATGGCCATCCCGCCCAAAGTTTCCATGATTGGCGAAGACATTGATTTAATACGGTTGGATTTAATATTTAAGCGAAAGATTTCTTCAATTACTTTTTTGGCCCGATTATTTTCATATTTTTCCATCCCATAGGCTTTTACTAAACGCGCCCCTTGAAAAATTTCGTTTAACAAAGTCATGTAAGACCCTGTTTCTTTCTGCGTAGACGTAGAAACTTTGCGCATGCGTTTTCCAATCTTAACAATGGGAAGGATGGCAACCGGAAATACAAAGAAAGCAATGCAAGATAAAAACCAGTCTTGATAAAACATGACAAGCATCAAACAAATAACGGTAAATAAATCTTTCCCAAAACTGGTGATTGTATTGGAAACAACATTGCGCATTAAGTTCACATCATTGGTACAGCGTGAAATCAAAGTACCCGTTGATGTATGGTGAAAGAAAGACAAATCAGATCTTAAAAGGCACCGGAATAAATCTTGTTGAAGGTTTGCAATGATCCGTTGGCCAATAAAATTCATGAAAATAGATTCACCATATGCAGAAAACCCTTTGACCATAAAAAGGCCAAAGACAACAAATGATACGTATCTTAAGGCTTCGATATTTTCAGATTTAAAAACATCATCAATAATCGGTTCCATTTGCTTTGCAAGACCTGCGGTTGAGGCCGCACCAAGTCCCATGCACAATAAAGATAAAAATAAATGGCCCTTATAGGGGCGAATGTATTGACGCCATAGGCGAAGCAATAAGTGTTTCGTTGATTTTTCAGAAAGGTTTTCAGTGTGAACTGTCAAAGCGGTTATTTATCTTTTTTTCTAAAGTTATCTAAAGAAATTACGGTTCCTCTTTCTTCTTTTTCTAGCTGAGGTGTGTGATCTACATCACTTGAAGGGACATCAACTTTGGAAAAATCTGTATCTGGATTAAAGTCTAAACCCCAGTTTACAGAAGGATCTTCAATACTTATTAAAGATGAAAAAGGAACTTTAACGGTTTCTTCTTGGTCTTCAAAAAACAAATCAATACTGAAAGCATCTCTTGATACCAATAAATTTTCATACTGGTGTTGGATGACAATTGTTATTTCTTCTGGGTATTGTTCTTTTAAATAATCAGGAACTTGAACACCAGGGTGGTTGGTTACAAAAGTAATAAAGAAATGGTGATTAGATTTTAATCCATGTTTACTGATTTGTTCTATGGTTTCACGTGCAACATTTAGCATGGCGCGATCCATCATTTTATCGTAATTCAAATAGTCCAAAACAACCTCTTTCACTTTGAAATTAGCGAGGGGCTTCTGTTGCCCGGTGCCCCTCAGACCGCCACTGCTTGATTTACTAAGCAGCGTTTGAAACCCGACGGCTTCCGTTGCTTGCGCGACGGACGCTGTTGGCAACTAACCTATTTTGGTTAGCACCACGACGAGTATTATTGCGTTTTGCAATTATAATACAGCCCGATAACGGTGGTACAATACCGAACGAAGAAATAACCTTTACCACGCACGTCGATCCTGGTTCGCCCCCATATATAAGGTCATTGAAAGACGCACTTTTTGGCAGATTTACGCCAATTAATTTAATTGGCTTCGCAGAGAAAATCTTGTTTGCAATGCTCACGTACGTCTAAGTACGCTGCGCTTCACAAACCGCGCTTTTCCTAAAATCCTGCACAAAAATTTCATCGTGCAACAGACCTCCTAAACATCTAAATTAAAATGACATTATTAATTTAAACATTTTCACAAATGGTGGAGGCGCCGGGTACCGCCCCCGGGTCCGTAACGCTTATTACGTTATTCGTTTATCGTCATAGATGGTTACCCATCACTGTTAATATAGGCTCTTTTGCTTTAAATTTAAAGGGAAAAATAAGAACAAGGCTTTGTTAAAAAAGCCTTAGGTTGATACTGATCATAAGCTAGTTTATTTCTAAAAAACTTTGAAATGGTATCCTCTAAGAAATTTTTTATTTCCCAAGATTTTTTTTTGGGTTATCATAATTTAGATAACATTAAAAAGAAATAAAAATGAATATAAAAAAAGAAATAATGGGAATGGCTTTAATAGCCTTACTAGGTAATGCAAACACATCTTGTGCGGCCGAAGCTTCAAGCTCTGAAGATATCTATATTGAAAGGTTAGATGGAATAATAACAGGAAATAGAGATTATATATATTGGGTGGGGAAAGTTCCCCAAGAGGATGTATCCAGATTTTTTCAATTATTGAGAAGGATTTCTACCCATATTCGTGTAAAAGATGATAAAGAATTTACCAGTGCTTTTAGCCCTATTTTTGAGATGGTTCCAAGAGGAATTGAAAAAATGGAAGAAGCAGCTGAAATAGCTATGGAAGTGACAGAAGATCAATATTTTTTTGGGGATGCTATGCAGTCTGTAGCAATATCTCTTAGAAAAGGAAAAACAAGAGAACAGGCAATAGAAGAAGCAAGAGAATTAATTAGCTAAAAATTTTTTAGCAATAAAACTATAAGGGTGTTTTTAAGAGGTAAGGAAAGTAATTTTCTTTACCTTTTTTTATACACAAGTTCTACCCTGGTTTGCCCCCGGGCATATAACACTTTATCAAGTAAGTCTTTAAAACTAAATTAAGATAGACTAACATATTTTCATATTTAAGGTTTTCGTAAACAAATTTATTGGACCTTTCAGCAATACTTTTCATTTTTGCATCTTGCCTAAGCATTCGTTTGAAAATTTCTTTAATATTACTTAAGTCTGCATTCACAGGAACATAGTGTACCCAAGGTTTTAAGGCATTATAATACCATTGAATGTAATTTGAATCTTGTTTAACAGCCAGTGAATTAGAAGCTAACTTCCATAAAAATCCAGTCACGCTTGGGCCATAACTATCCAAAGATAACAAATAGTTATGCTTAATTTGCAGTTCAGGTATAACATATCCTTCTTCACTTTTTGAGGCATGTTTGGCAGTAATAAAATTATGTTCTTCAGCAAGTTCTATGATTTTATTTCTGATATCTCCTTTCACTTGCCCACGCCAAAAAATATGATTGTCTTTTTGTTCCCACGTATAAGCCTTATTTGCATAATAAATACTTTTAATAGAGTGCTTCCACCTGGCAATATTATTGGCATCTGGTATTAAAATGATACTTTTTCTATTCTTTTTTGTAATGTCTTTTGAAAAGGCAAAAATAGGGATGTCAAAAAATAAGTATGGGCCAATAAAGTCATTTATACAAACAACAAAAGATAAGGAGGGAAGTTTAGTCTTCATAGTTAATATTTTTAGGGATTCAATGAAAGAACGTCTTCTTCTTTCATATTTTTTCATATTACCAGGGGATGTTTTTATTTGTCCATCAGGGGTTATTGTGACTTTAATAAGGCCTTTTTTCTGAATTTCCGGCATCCCTAACTTTAAAAAATAATCATCAATTTTTTTTCAGACAAGCGATTGATATGTTTGAAATCAGAATTAATTTGTTTCAAAACCCAGTCAGTAGGGCTTTCGTTTAATTTTTTTTGTAAAAGTATCTTATCATAAGGGGCCAGGAAATCGATTTTAAAATCATTAAGTGTACCTAGCATATCAAAACGTAGTGCGTCTAGTTTGTTATATGGCCCAAAAATTAGAAAATACAAAATAAAAGAAGTCGTAATAATGACTACGAAGATATACCTTGAATAGAACTGTAGATCTTTTTTAGCTGCATTAAATATATGCAGTTTATTTTAAAAACAAGAAAACCTGGAAAATTTAAAAAAAATGCCTTAAATAAACGGTATGGAAGAATATCTGACTATATCACAGGAAATGAAAGAAAAAGGACAACCCTTTTTTGACATGCTTAATATTAATGCATTTAGTGTACGTAGATTTTATCTAGATGGGACAAAAATATACCTTTCTACGATGCCAGACTGGTTTCAATTTTATAAGAAACACGAGTTTTATAAGCTAGGGGAATTTAATAAAGTTCTAAATGGACATCCGGAATTTAGGCTTTGGGATTACTGGGATAAAAATGATGAAGTTTTTTGGAAAGTAATCAACCCAGCGAAGAACTATTTTAATCAAAACCATGGATTATGTTATATCAGGCAAAAAAAGAATTATGTAGATATTTTAAATTTTGGTGCTGATGAAAAAAATCTTAAGATTAATGAAAAATATTTAAATGAAAAAGAACGAATCATAAAATTTTATGATTTTTTTGAATCAACTACTATTAACCATTTAATGGATAGGGCCCCCAAATTTTTATCGATAAAAGACCGTAATTTACTAAAACACATAAAAAAAGATCCAAATAAATTAAGCCCCCAAGAAATAAGAACATTAAATTTCTGGACACGGGGGTATACCGTTAAACAAATAGCATCCTTGATTAACCTATCCCCCAGAACTGTTGAAACGTATATCGAAAGAACCAAAATAAAACTTGGATGCAAATACAAAACAGAAATTATTGAAAAGTACTATTCCCAGGTTTACTGACCGTCAATAATACGGACATTATTTTTCTTCTAAAGTATATATCTTTACCTCCGCTATGATTACGGAGATTAAAGATGAAACAAAAAATAGACTGTTGGAACTATTTTCCTGAAAAAAATACATATTTTCTTAAAAAGCAATGTGGTGAATATAATAAAACAAAACCCTTTAAAGGGCTAAGTATTTTAAGTAACTTACACCTAACCAAAGCAACAATTTGCAAATTGGAACCTTTGTTAGTTTCTGGTGCAAATTTAAAAGTAACAGCAACAAAAGACCTAAATACCGACAGCCAGGTAATTGATTATTATTCTCAACAAAACATATATATAAAACCAGAAGAAATACAGAAATATCAATATGATATAGTATTAGATTGTGGCGCTTCTTTAATTGATAATATTGATCCAAAATTTGGTTTTATTGAACTAACAAAATCTTCAAATTTAGAAAACATTAAACACAAGAAATTTAACTATATAGATATTGATAAAACACAATTAAAAGAAATAGAAAATCTGTATGGTACAGGAGACGGTTTTTTGCGTGCTATAAAAAACCAATTATTGGGTATAGAAAATAAGGCTTTTATGGTTTTTGGATACGGCAAAGTAGGACAAGGAATTGTTAAGGCATTATCAAAATATACAAAAGACATAACTGTTATAGAAACAGATAAAATAAAAATAGAACAGGCAAGAAACCATGGATTGAAGGCTTTTAATATAGAAGAACACCAGAAAATAAAAAGTGAACTGCAAAGTACTTTCTTGGCAGTAACCGCAACAGGGGAAAAAGATATTGTATCAAAATATTTTGATAAAAAAGATTTTAAGGGTGTTTATAAAGCAAATATGGGAACCTATGATGAATGGGGGAAACATTTTTCCAAAAAAGATATTTTGGGAAATAAAAAACCCTTAAATTTTACATTGTCAGAGCCAACTGAAATGAAATACTTAGACCCTATTTTTTATGCGCACAATCATGCAATTCAATTATTATTGGATACCCCTAAGAAGATAGGACAGGTGTTATTTTCTAAAGAAAAAGATCAAGAAATTGTCTCAAAGTGGTCAAGCATACACAACTTTAGGTTTTAATTTTAAACCTATAATCTTCCAAGCTTGGCACATTTATCATATCAATTTCTTTAGGAAAATTTTGGTCTATAGCAACCTCATACCTGTTTATTAAATTATTATTGATATAACTTAATTCTAAAACTCTCGGAAGAGTTCCCTCTAAGTTAGGTGCTGTGAAATCTTTGCCACCAGAATTATTTGCATGAATGTGAACTAACTTAAAGTTTTTATTTAATTTTTCTAATAGTTCTAGCAATTTTAATATCTGGGGCGATTGTGTAAAATGTACCTCTATGGCAATACCAGTAACATTATCAGAATGTTTTAATACAGAATCTATAGCTTCATATTCTGCTCCTTCAATATCTATTTTTACAAATATATTATTTTTTTCTACATTTAATTCTTTGATTTGTTCACTGAATGATTTTATTGCTTCACTACTTTCTTGTCCTTTATAAAGAAAGCCATCGGTTCCAATACATTGTGAAATAAATTTGCATTTTTTATTACTTGTAGACATATGCTTTGTTCCACAATCAAAGCCATAAGATGGTTTGTTGTATATATCAGAAAAGTTTTCTTCAAAAGAAATATCATCAGCAATTCCATAGCCAAATAAAACATCTGCCTCTGTTAATGCCTTTTCAGGAACTACATAGCCTCCATCATTATCCCTTCCTAGGCGTTTAAGGGAAATTATGCCCTTGTCATCATAAACTGAATAAGTCTTTAATTTATTCACAACCAAAGTAAGGGCATCTGTCTCTAAGTTTTTTAGTTCGGTAAATCTATTTTCTTTTGTATTTATCTTTTTTAAATGGCTTTTTGTAAGGTTCTTTATAGAAATTGCCCCAATTACAGTTAAGACAGCAATAAAAATAATTTTTCTCTTTTTCACAACTTGGCCTTTCTTAAAAAATATTTAAAGAGGTTTTAGAAAATATATAAGTTATTTCCGTTGGTTAATACGTAAATGAAACTTTGGAATCATGGTAACAAGATGTTCCATGATTTCAGACTGAATATCTTCAAATTCAACCCAAGAAGTTGTTTTTGAATAAATATAAATCTGCAAAGGCATACCATAAACATCAGGGTTTTGATAACAAATCAACATGGTTTTATCAGATCGGATTTCTGGGTGGTTATCCACATACCACTGAAGGTATCGACGAAATAACTGGGAATTCACATCTGTGAAGCTTTTCTTCATACTAAACATGGGGCCAATTTTTGGATCGTTTTTTAATTCATCAATTTCTTTTTTCGTTAAATCGCGAATGGAATATTGGTCAATATAAAAATTCTTTAGCATCCGACGGGCTTCTGCAGAAAAGACATTGCGCCAGTTTATAAACCCTTGTTCCAAAAGTTTATAAGTGGGCAAAGTTGTAATTGTTTCATCAAAGTTTTTAACAGTCACAACGTTTAGGCTTAATTCTTCGACAACACCATTGATCTTGTGGCTATCTAACTGAATCCAGTCCCCTTTTTGAATTAGATTATTAACTGAAATCTGAATACCAGAAACGAAAGATAAAAGTGTATCGCGGAAAATCAGCAAAATAACGGCTGTTGCTGCACCAATTCCCCCAAGGAAAGTCACAGGGGAGATATGCATGATTTGGCAAATGGCCAGGATTATCCCAATGATGAAGACAAACAAAGAAGCAAGTTGGAAATACCCGCGAACAGGCGCCTTTTTAGTCGCCTCTAAAGACCCAAGGAATCTTTCTGTCGCACCCAAGAAACAATAAAACAGATACGTAATGCCTATGGTTAAATAGGCTTTAAAGAAAACATAAACAAACTGAAGTTTTGTACCTTCAACCCAATGCTTTAAAATAATTAAGTTAATGGCGGCCAGCACCAAATGCGGAATAACTTTTTGAATGGGGGTTTTACGTAAGCCCGCAATCCATTTATTGGATCTGTTAGATAAAATTTTCTTTAAGCTTGGAGAAACCAGAGTTTTACCAATAAAGAAAAGTACAAAACTATAGGCAAGAATAATTGCAAGATTCAATAGGTATTGATAGGGACCGCAAATATTTTCAAGTTCATGAAATTTATTAATTAATATGTTAATCATAGGCAAACCATAGTATTTATTAAAATATAATTCAATAGCTTTCCAAAAAACGGTGGAAATATTATTCAAAAAAAACTAAGATCTATACAGATTCAATTATAAACCCAGAGAAAATCAATGTCTGAACAACCAAAAGAAAAAATAAATCACCAGCAGGAAATTAAAGACCTTAAGGCTGAAAGTTATCAAACACAAAGGGCAACTGTTCCCGCGCTTGAGGAAGAACTTTACAAAATTCAACCCGTTTTGGATCATGGGTTTGTTCGTGTCATTGATTATATGGGCGATGATGCATCCATCGTTCAGGCAGCCCGCGTTTCTTATGGGAAAGGAACAAAAAAAATCAGTCAAGACAAAGGGTTAATACGTTACTTGATGCGTCACCGTCACAGTACCCCTTTTGAAATGTGTGAAATTAAAATGCACGTAAAGCTACCCATGTTTGTGGCACGCCAATGGATTCGTCACCGAACAGCCAATGTGAATGAATATTCTGCACGGTACTCTATTTTAGATAAAGAATTTTATGTACCCGCGCCTGAAAATTTGGCGGGTCAGTCAGATATTAATAAACAAGGGCGCGCAGGGGTTCTTGAAGGGGAAGAAGCTGCGCGCGCGCTGGATCTTTTGAAACGATTACCCGAAGAAGCCTATGCCTCTTATGAGGAAATGCTGAATGAAAATGAATTGGGAGAGAGTTTTAATGAAAATAAAAAAGGTCTTACCCGTGAATTAGCAAGAATCAATTTACCGGTTAGTTTTTATACGCAGTGGTATTGGAAGGTAGATCTTCATAATTTATTTCACTTCTTGTCTTTGAGGGCGGATCCACATGCACAGTATGAAATTAGGGTTTATGCAGATGCAATCCTGGATTTGGTAAAAAAATGGGTTCCGATTGCGGCAGAAGCTTTCGAAGATTATCGTATGAATGGTGCAAGTTTATCAAAATCAGGCCTGGACGTTGTTAGGCGTTTGTTGGATGGGGAAAATGTTCAGCAAGAAGATTCGAATATGAGTCCGCGTGAATGGCGTGAGCTAATGACTTTGATGGGGAAAAATTAAATCGTGCGTTTTATTATTGTTTTATCTTTGTTGATTTTAGTAACAACCACCTCTGCAAACCAGCAAAAACATACATATAACGCAGCTGCCAATAAATTAATTGATGAAATTTATAATGATTTAAATGCATTTAAATCAACAAAAAAGGATCGGGAGGCAGTAGCCAAAGCGGGGGGTGCCCCAACTTATGGTGAAATTTTACCCCCGGCCGTTCATCATCTTATTAAGTACTTCAAAGTTTCGGACCAAGATGTTTTTTATGATTTGGGAAGTGGAAATGGAAAAGTTCCCTTACAGTTTTATATAACAAGCCCCATTAAAAAATCAGTTGGTATTGAGTTATCAGTACAACGTCACCTTCAAGCACTTAAGGCCAAAAGAAGGCTTTCTGAAAAGGGTTTAATTGACCCTCAAAGATCTTTGGAATTTTTAAAGGAAGATATATTAAAGGCAGATTTTTCGGATGCAACTTTGGTATATATTTGTAGTACATGCTATACCCCCAAAATGCTGCACACTCTACAAAATAAAATAGAAAATTTGAATAAGGGTACAAAAATTGCCACCCTAAAAAAATTCAAGAAAAGTCGAAAATTAAAACTTGTCGACAATATTGTGCTTTCCATGACTTGGTCTAAGTCAAGCTCTGTTTATATTTATAAGGTTGTTTAACGCTTTCTTGAATATCTTTCCATTTCCCCTTAAAATATATTTAATAAGGGAGCAATAATGAAAAACATCCATTTAATTGGTGCACCATCAGATTACGGGGCAAGCAGGCAAGGCTGTAGCATGGGCCCAAATGCTCTGCGTGTTGCAGGCCTTAAAAAACAGATTGAGAACCTTGATTGCCAAGTTAAAGATTTAGGGGATATTCACGGCCCTGAAACAGATTGGCAACCAGTTAAAAATGGCTATCGTCATTTATCAGAAGTATCTGAATGGTGTCAGGCCCTTAAGAAAAAAGTCCATGAATCTTTAAGTAAAGATGCCTTTCCAATTATATTGGGTGGTGATCATTCCTTAGCCATTGGGTCAATTGCGGGGGCCTATCATTACTGTCAAATGGTGAATAAAAATTTGCATGTAGTCTGGATTGATGCCCATGCTGATTACAACACAGGGACTTCGTCCCCATCGGGAAATTTACATGGTATGCCAGTCGCTGTTTTGACGGGTGAGGGGCCAAGTGATCTGACAGATCTTGGGGATAAAACCCCTTTATTAAATCAATATGATATTACCCAAGTCGGTATTCGTTCTGTCGATAAAAATGAAAAGTCCCGATTAACGGAAAGCCGCCTTAAAGTTTGCGATATGGGGTACATTGATCAACAAGGTATGGCAAAAGCAATAAAGGAATTTATTGAACCTTTAAGACAAAAGAATACCCATATTCATGTTAGTTTCGACGTAGATGCCATGGATGATACCCTCGCTCCAGGAACAGGAACACCAGAACCGGGTGGATTGACTTATCGTGATGCCCGGCAATTATTTGAAGCTTTGCATCAGACAGGATGTGTTGGATCGTTGGATATATATGAAGTGAATCCTGCGCTGGATCATGAAAACAAGACTGCAAAATTGGCAGTTGATTTAATCACATTTTTATTCGGGCGAAAGTTAACTAAATGAAAAACAAAGATTTTATTGCTTTAGATAATAGATATGCTGCAGCCAATTATGAACCTTTACCTGTTGTGATTGAACGGGGGGAAGGGTGCTGGGTATGGGATGTGGAAGGTAATAAATATCTGGATTGTATTGCATCCTATTCCGCTGTGAATCAAGGCCATTGTCATCCAAAAATAGTAGAAACGATTTCAAATCAAGCCAAAAAATTAACCCTAACATCTCGCGCTGTTCATACAACTTTGATGGCGCCCTTATTAAAAAAGCTATGTAATTTATCTGGGTTGGATAAAGGCATCATGATGAATTCTGGGGCTGAGGCTGTTGAAACGGCCATCAAGTTGGCGCGCAAATGGGCTTATTGCCATAATAATGTACCAGATGATAAAGGCGAAATTATTGTTGCCACAAATAACTTTCACGGGCGGACAACAACTGTCATTAGTTTTTCATCCAACCCGGGATATAAAAAACATTTTGGGCCATTAACACCTGGGTTTAAAGAAATTCCTTTTGGGGATGCCAAGGCACTGGAAAAGGCAATCACAAAAAATACGATTGGATTTTTAGTTGAACCCATTCAAGGCGAGGCTGGGGTTTATGTGCCACCAGAAGGATACCTATCAGAAATTAGGGAAATTTGTACAAAGCACAATATCTTATTAATGTTAGATGAAATCCAAACTGGCTTGGGGCGCACAGGGAAAATGTTTGCCTATGAATATGAAAATGCCAAACCTGATCTGTTGATGATAGGCAAGGCGCTTTCAGGTGGTTTTATGCCGGTTTCGGCTGTTATGGGTTGTAAGCACATTATGGATTCATTTGAACCAGGGGATCACGGGAGCACATATGGAGGGAACCCATTGGGCTGTGCTGTTGGTCTTTCTGCGCTTGAGGTTTTGGAAACAGAAGGTTTGTTGGATAATGCCATTGCGCGCGGGACCCAATTGCGCGAAGGATTGAAATCTTTAAATTCCAAACACATTACGGAAATTAGAGGCAAAGGATTAATGACGGCGATTGATATTCATCCTGACTTTGGAACAGGATCTGAGGTTTGTAAAAAACTATTGAAAATAGGCATCTTATCAAAAGACACTCACAAACAATCAATCCGTTTAACACCACCTCTTGTTATTCAAAAACAAGAAGTGGATTGGTTGATAAAAATAATTGCAGAGATTTTTATATAAAGTAAGGGGCTGTACCAGATAACGTTGTAAGATGTTATAAAGGTACAGATGAA
>CAYGKW010000012.1:0-41045 GCA_964350815.1 uncultured Rhizobiaceae bacterium
AATTATTTCAAGTGATAAGGGGCGTTTAGTTGTGGATGCTTATACACGTTATGTTATACGTAATCCTTTGAAATTTTATCAAAGATTAACAAATGAAACGCAGGCAAAAATTCGCTTAAGTGCCATGATTACATCATCCTTGCGTGGGATATTGGGGCAAACAACTTTTGAAACAATGCTTTCAGAACAGCGTCATGAAATCATGGAACGGGTGCAAAAAGATGTATCTAAATCGGTTGAAAGCATGGGCATTGAAATTATTGATGTTCGTATACGACGTGTTGATTTACCTGAACAAAATAGCCAAGCTGTTTTCAAAAGAATGGAATCAGAACGCGAACGTATTGCCAAGAAAAAACGGGCCCTAGGACAGCAAAAAGCCGAAGAAATTCGTGCCAATGCAAATCGTGAAAAAGCGGTTATTCTTGCAAATGCTGACAAGGAATCCAAAATTTTTCGTGGTGAAGGGGAAGGGAAGTCAGCAAAAATATATGCAGATGCCTATGCCAAAGACAAAGGTTTTTTTGATTTCTATCGATCATTACAAGCCTATGAGAAATCTTTAAAATCAGAAAATACCAGTTATATTTTATCGCCTGATTCAGGGGATTTTTTGAATACCTTTAAAAACAGTAAATAATATTCATGAGGAAATTAATGAGAAGTCGTGTTGTCATATTTTTGACTGCCCTAATTTTGGGTGGTTTTGGAACGTACTCGTTCTATGCTGTAAGTAATATTTCTCCCAATAGTTTTTATAAAGGCGGTTTTTCGGATATTGCTTCCAAAATTAATGATTCAGTTGTAAACATTGCCACTGTCAGTTTAATCCCTGATGAAGGGGCCATGGCAGATCGAACAGAAAACCTATTTTTTGATTCAAAAAAAGATATTTTTGGTACAGCTTTAATTAATGCCCCACGTCGTGTTGGATCTTTTGGATCTGGTTTTGTTATTAAAAAGGAAGGCAATACTTATTACATTGTGACAAATGCCCATAATATTGAAGATGCTATTCAAGTAAAGGTTGTTTTATCAGACGAAACCATTATTGAGGCTGAAATCGTAGGGAAAGATTTGAACACGGATACAGCTGTTTTAAAAATAGAAACAGATAAAGATATTAAACCTCTTAAATGGGGGGATTCCACAAAACTGCGCCTTGGTGAATGGGTGATGGCACTTGGAAATCCCCATGGGTTCGGGGGTACGTTAACAACGGGTGTTGTATCTTATGTTGCGCGTGATTTGGCCACACCAAAGATTCGTGTCAGCAAAAAGAATGTACATGTGGAAGGATTTATTCAAACCGAGGCAGCCATAAATCCAGGAAATTCCGGAGGTCCTTTGACAAATGTTAAGGGAGAGGTTGTTGGCATTAATACATCAACGATTTTAACACCTTTAGGTAAGGCTGAATCAATGGGATTTGCTGTTCCCTCCAAAATCGCAAAACGTGTGACCAATAATATTATTGAACACGGAAAAGTGCGTCGTTCTTGGATTGGGGTGCAAATTCAAAGTATCAGCAAAGAAATTGCAAAATATTATAATCTAGATAAAGCAGAAGGGGCCATTGTCACAGGTGTTACAATTGATGGGCCAGCAATGGATGCAGGTCTACTGATTGGAGACATCATTTTGAAAGTGGATGGCAAAGATATTAAAGGCTTTAATGATCTTCCACGCGTTGTTTCCAATATTAAAATTGGTAAAGAAATTATCATTAAGGTTATTCGTGATAGCAAGGTAAAAGATCTTAAAACAATTGTTCAAGAATACAAAAGCCACGAAGATTTTAAAGAAGTGCGCAAGCTTAAAATCCAGAGGGAAGATACAGTTTACAATGATAAATTGGAATTTGCCTTCACAAACTTAACACCACAATTCCGCCAACGATTTGAAGTAACAGATCCAAAAATTGTGGGCGTCTTAATTGCTGATGTAAAAGAAGCTGGTTTGGGTGCTAAATTCACCATAATGGATGGCGATGTCGTTATGGAGGTTAATGGTAAAGCAGTCACTGAAATGAAAGAATTGGATACAGAATTAACTAAAGCCTTAAAAGAAAATCCTGAAAAACCAATCTTATTAAAACTATATCGGGATGGACACCAAATCTTTGTTGCGATTGATCCAACATTAAAAGATAAGGAATAAAAATGAAAAAATTAATTCTTTTGCTAATGGTTTGCTTTTTAACCCACTGTGGGGAACAAAGCACACCAAAAGATACACTTGTCGTTGGCCGAGAAATAGATGATCTTATTTCTTTGGACCCAGCAGAAGTATATGAAGTATCCAGCACAGAATATATCTTAAATACATATGATACTTTGGTTGTTAGGGACGATAATAATCCTGAAAATATTATACCATTTACTGCAGAATCATGGAAAATTTCTAAAGATGGAAAAGAAATAATATTTAAAATAAGAAAAAATATTAAATTTTCTTCAGGAAATTCTTTGACAGCTAATGATGTTGCTTATTCCTTGCAGCGTGCAGTTAAGTTGATGAAACAGCCTTCTGAAATTATTGCCCAATTTGGCATGACTCCAGAAAATGTTGATAGTAAAATTTATGCAGTGGGTGATTACACTGTAAAATTTAAAATGGATAGAGCCTATGCCCCAACGCTGGTTTTGAATTGTTTGACAGCACCAGTAGGGGTTATTGTAGATAGTAAGATTGTTCAACAACATACTGAAAATAATGATTATGGAAATAAATGGCTTAAAACAAATTATGCTGGGTCAGGGCCCTTTTCTTTAAAATCATGGAAAGCATCTGAATCTTTAACACTTGACGCAAACCCAAACCATTGGAAAACACCACCAAAGCTTAAAAAGGTGGTAATTCGTCATATAAACGATTCGTCAACAGGACGCATTATGTTGGAAAAAAAGGATCTGGATATTATCTGTGGGATTAAATCTGAACAAGCAGAACAAATAAAAAATGTTGAATTAACACAAGTTCCCGTCATGGTGACAAGATATCTTTCCTTAAATCAAAAAAATAAATATCTAAAAATTCCTGAAATTCAACAGGCAATCCGTTATGCAATTGATTATGATACTGTTGTGAAAACCTTATTTAAAGGGGATGTAATTGTTCAACAAAGTTTTTTGCCAAAAGGGTTCCCCTATGCTTTGACAAATCGGGTTTATAAAATTGATATTGAAAAAGCCAAAAATCTTATGAAAAAAGCAGGATTACAGGCTGGTTTTGATATAAATCTTGTTACAAGTAATAAAGACTTTGCCCAGGCACTTCAGGCGGATTTGGCAAAAATAAATATTCGCCTACACATTGATATGGGGGATCAAAAACAAACTTTAACCCGCATTCGCGAACGCAATTTTGATATGGCTTATAGTGCTTGGTCTCCAGACTTTTTTGACCCTCATATGAATGCCATGTCTTTTGCTAAGAATGCTGATAATTCTGATCAATCTAAATCAAAGACAGTTGCATGGCGTTCTGCATGGTATATACCTGAATTAACAAAATTGACGGAAAAAGCCATGATGGAACAGGATTCAATAAAACGTGGAAAAATGTACCATAAATTACAAAAAGAACTTTACATATCCCCGTTGATAAACCTTTTCCAAAATTTAAAGACTTATGTTTATCAAAAAAATGTAAAAGGCATTATTTTTTCTTCTGCAGTGAATCTGGCTTATTATCATAATGCTTACAAAGACTAAAAAAGCAACAGTTCAAATTTTAAAGGTTGTGACTCACAGTGCCATAACCTTACTTGGACTTACCTTTGTTACTTTTTTTATTGGCAGAAAAGTTCCCATAGATCCAGTTCTTGCCATTATTGGTGATGTTTCTTCCCCAGAAATTTATGAAAAAGTGCGTATAGAATTAGGATTGCACCTTCCTTTATATGAACAGTTTATTATTTATTTAAAAAACCTTTTCCAAGGTGACCTGGGAACGTCTTTTCTGACTTCTCGGCCTGTTCTAGATGATTTATTGCGAGTATTCCCTGCAACCTTAGAACTGGCAACGCTTTCCTTAATAATTGGTGTTGGAATAGGTGTTCCTTTGGGGGTAACCGCTGCTATAAGACAAGGAAAATGGCAAGATAAAATGGTACGGGTACTTTCTCTCTTTGGCTACTCTATTCCAGTTTTTTGGTTGGGCCTAATATTCTTATTAATTTTCTATCTTAAATTAGGGATATTTCCAGGCCCTGGACGATTAAGTGTTTTTTACCAAGGGTATAATGAAACGACAGGGCTTTTATTAATTGATACACTAATCAACGGGGATTTTTCAGCCTTTTCAGATACCCTCCACCATTTAATTATACCTGCAGGAATATTGGCTTATTATAATCTGGCTTACATTGCCAGGATGACACGGTCTTTTATGCTGGAAGAATCCAATAAACCTTATGTGACAACGGCCCAGTTAAAAGGTCTTTCTGAACGTAAAATTGTTTGGAGGCATATGTTTAAAAATATTCGTGTCCCTTTATTATCAGTTATAGGAATAAGTTATGGGTCAATGCTGGAAGGATCTGTTTTAACAGAAACAATTTTTTCGTGGCCAGGACTTGGATCATATCTTGTAAATTCCCTTCTTAATGTTGATATGAACGCAGTTTTAGGTGCCACTTTACTGACAGGAATTATTTTTATAGGTATTAATACAATCATTGATGCTGCTAACCAATTTCTTGACCCAAGGGCAAAAACAAGGGAAATATAGATGAATAAAGAATGGTTATTATCATCAACACCCAAAACAATACAACAGGCAAGATTTGGAAATTATTACCGATTGTGGCTAAAATTTTCATCTAATCCACTTTCTTTTTGGGGACTATTATTTTTATTATTTGTTATTATGGTCGCGTTATTTGCCCCTTACCTTACAACATATTCTCCGATAGAGGTTAATCTAGGAAACCGTTTACAGAGCTGGTCTGCTGATCATTGGTTGGGAACAGATGAATTAGGGCGTGATATTTTTAGCCGACTTTTATATGGGGCAAGAACTTCTTTGATGATCGTATTCATAGTATCTTTTACAACAGCCCCAATTGGTGCTTTTATTGGCGCTTTTTCTGGATATCTGGGCGGTAAAGTTGACACATTGTTAATGCGATTTACAGATATTTTCCTAGCCTTACCAAAGCTTATTTTAGCCCTGGCTTTTGCAGCAGCCTTGGGCCCAGGGCTGGACAATGCAGCCTTGGCTATTTCTTTAACTTTTTGGACGGCTTACGCCCGTGTTGCAAGATCAGAAGCAACTTTAATTCGTGAAAAAGATTTTGTTAAATCGGCAAAACTACAAGGGGCATCTACTTTTTATATTGTACGAAAATTAATACTTCCCATGTGCATGCCATCAATTATTGTGCGCGTAACACATGATATGGCAGGTGTTATTTTAATGGCTGCTGGTCTTGGTTTTATAGGGCTAGGTGTCCGCCCACCAACGCCTGAATGGGGGGATATGATTGCAAATGGGCAAGATTATTTAATCACCCATTGGTGGGTTTCAACGATTCCTGGGTTGGCAATATTCTTGTTATGCTTGGCTGTGAATTTAATAGGCGATGGGTTGCGTGATACTTTAGACCCAAACAATTAAGAATGACAAATTTTATAGAAATAAAAAATTTAAATTTATGGTTTTCAGGGGTTTGGGAAGAAACCCATGTTCTTAAAGATATTAATTTTTCTATGACGTGTAAAAAACTGGGTGTTGTTGGGGAATCTGGTTCTGGAAAATCTATGTTGATGAAGTCTATTTTAGGACTTATTCCTGCAACCGGCAAAGTAACAGCAGATAAACTTTATCTTGATAACCATAATCTTTTGAAGACTGGTAAACAAAAAGAACTTATTAAAAATCAAGAAATATCAATGGTTTCTCAAGATCCTCGTGCATCTTTAAACCCTGTTATGACAATTCGAGAACAGATCCAAGAGGTTTTTTTAAATAAAAATATTGATAATGCCAAAGACCGGATTTTACATTCTTTAGAAGAGGTTCGTGTAGATAGACCAGAACGGGTTTTAGATTTATACCCCCATGAAATATCAGGAGGTATGGGCCAAAGAATTATGATTGCAATGATGATTGCAATGCAGCCAAAATTATTAATTGCAGATGAGCCTACATCTGCTTTGGATGCCTGTATAAAGCATGAAATTTTACACCTTCTTGAGGAAAAAATAGAACAATATGGAATGAAGCTAATCCTAATAAGTCATGATCTTCCGCTTGTTAAAAAGTATTGTGATGACGTCCTGGTTCTTTATAAAGGTGAAGTTATGGAACATTCAAAGGCTACTGAAATTAGCCATTCAAAGCATCCTTATGTACAAGCTTTGATGAATAGCATTCCTAAAATCGACCAAAACGTTGATAAATTACCAACCTTTTTAAGGGAAAAATAATGTCAGGCATTATTAGTATTCAAAATTTAACAATTGACTTTAAAGATAATGGGCAAAGTTTTTTGGCTGTGGACAATGTTTCTTTGGAAATTGAGAAAGGGGTATCTTTTGGTTTAGTTGGGGAATCAGGTTCAGGAAAAACAACAATTTTAAATGCTCTGGCTGGAATGGTGCCTATTTCAAAAGGGACTGCATTAATTCAAGAAAAATTTCAGTTTGTTTTTCAAGACCCTTATACATCTTTACATCCAAAGTTTACAATCCGGGATTTATTGATTGAACCCTTAAAGCTTTCAAAAACAAGAATAAGGAATGACTTAATAAATAAAGCTTTAGAAGACGTTGAGTTGGACCCCAAAATGCAGTTTCGCTTTCCAAGTCAATTATCAGGTGGGCAAAGGCAACGTGTGGCTTTGGCCCGTGCACTTATTACCAATCCAGATATTTTACTTTTAGATGAACCAACATCAGCCTTGGATGTAACAGTTCAAGTTGATGTACTGAATTTGTTAAAAGATATTCAAAAGAAAAGAAATTTAACTTATGTCATGGTAAGTCATGACTTGGCTGTTGTCTCTTTCCTTTGTGATAAAATTGGCATATTACAAAAGGGTAAACTTGTTGAAATTATAACAAAAAAACAACTTCAAACTAATAAAGCCAAAGATCCTTATTCCAAGAAATTAATCAAAGCCTTTATGGATTGATTTATAAATTTGATCCTTTTAAGGCTTTTGTTAAGGCTTTATTAATTCTGCGTTCTGCAAATTCTTGGGTTAATTTTTCAAGGTCTTTTGTTGATTGAATAATGGTATCCCTGTCTTTCAAAGAAGCTTGGTTTACAAGGTTTGTAAGCTTTATTTTTGAATCATTAATTTCTTTAAATTCTTTATCAGACAATAAGTCACGATCATTCTGTAATGCTGTTGTCAGGACATTTAGTAATTGCTTTGCCTCAACAACACATTCTGTCAGTAGGCGTTGTTTCACATCTTCTTCTGCGTGTTCATATGACTCTTTTAGCATGGATGCCATCTGTTCATGGGATAATCCATAGGAAGGCTTAATATGAATGGATTGCTGAATTTTTGTTGTTTTTTCTTGTGCGGTTACTGACAAAAGACCATCGGCATCCAAAGTAAATGTTACAAGAATTCTGGCCATTCCAGCAGGCATGGGGGGGATACCCCGTAGAATAAATTTACCAAGGGATTGACACTGATCAACCATTTCTCTTTCCCCTTGCAAAACATGTACAGATAGGGCGTTTTGACCCTCTTGATAGGTTGTGAATTCTTGCGCAATTGAACAGGGAATGGCTGTATTTCTTGGGATAATTTTTTCAATCATTCCCCCCATGGTTTCAAGCCCCAATGAAAGGGGTGTCACATCCAAAAGCAACTTATCGCTTCCATGTGTTAAAGCCCGTGCTTGGATAGCAGCACCCATGGCCACAACTTCGTCTGGGTTGATAGAGCAAAGAGGTTCCTTGGAAAAATAGGATTTTAGAGCATTTCTTATACTGGGAAGACGGGTGGAACCTCCCACAAGTATAACTTCATTAATATCTGATTTTTCAGTAATTTTTGCATCAACAAGGGTGTTTTTAATAATGCCAATTGTTGTACTGACAATTTTTTGACTTATTTTTTCTAAGTCTTCATAAGATAACTTATATTGCCCGTTTTTCCACAAATTATTTGGATTTTGGGATAAAAATTCTTTGGCTTCTTTGGATAAGGATAATAATTTCTTTTTTTCAGAATAAGGTAAGTCATTATATGTTTTACAAAAATAATTTGCGATTTCAAAATCTATATCATCCCCACCAATATTGGCATTTCCACCTGTTGCAATAACTTGAAATACGCCTTTTGACATATTAAGGACTGTAATATCAAAAGTGCCTCCTCCAAGGTCATAAACAAGATAAAGCCCTTCTTTCTTTTCATCAAGTTTATAGGCAAGGGCTGCAGCCGTTGGTTCACTTATCAAGCGTAAAACATCCAATCCTGCTAGCTTTGCAGCGTCTTTTGTTGCAACACGGGCAGATTCTGGGAAATAGGCAGGAACGGTTATAACACATTGATCTATCTGTATATTATTTTCTAAAAACACCCTATTTTTTAAATATTTCAAAATTTCTGACGAAATTTGAACAGGGTTCATAATTTTATTTTCAAGCTTAATTAACGCCATTTCGTCTTGGTCTTTATTTTCAATTGCATGGCCGAAATGAGGAATATTTTTTGCACTAAGACTCATTAACCGTTTAATGGACGTTACCACTTTATCAGGCTGGTTTTCTTTTAAAGAGAGTGCTGGATTTCCAACTATAACTTTGTCTTTATCAATACCAAAAATTGAAGGCACAAGTTTGGATCCATCAATTTCAAAAATGGTTACACCTTTTTCATTGGCTAATCCAACAACGGAATTTGTGGTTCCAAGATCAATACCAACTGCAATAGCTTGTTTTTTATGGGGTTGGGGCGTTTTTCCAGGTTCGTGAATTTGTAAAAGGCTCATGAAAATTCTAATTCTTTTTGGTTAACTTCAATCAGCAATTTTTTTAAATACTTTAGGCGCAGAACAAGTCTTTTAGCTTGGTTAAACGTTTTATCTGTATCTAATGCTTTTTTAAGGTCTTGTTCAATCGTATGGTTTAAATCCAAAATTTCTTTTTTAAAATCGATCACCTGATTTTTTGATTCCATCACCATCAGTTTTTCTCGATGCTCCATACTTTCATGTAACAATACGGGATCCTGTATTGTGGTTTCATCAGTGTCAGGGGATTGATTATTATATTCTATAATGGCTTCGGCACGACTTATGTTGTCTCTAAGTATCTGATAACACTGATTTATATGTGAAGAATGTTGTTGGGCATATAATTTTTCTTCCGCTGTTTTTGAAATAAATTTATCAGGATGTACCAGACGTTGGCGTTCCAAATAACGCTCTGAAAGTAAGACCAAATCAATGTCAAATTCTGGATTTAGGCCCAAATCTTTAAAAGCATTCGTGGGTGAAAGGGGTTGTACAGTTTTACAATTTTCACAAATAATTAAATCTTGTAAATCAGTTTCGCAATTCCAACACTTATACATGGAAAGATTCCCCGCATCCGCAGCGCCCTTTTTCATTTGGGTTTTGAAATTTAAATCCAGATTCCAGATCTTCTTCAACAAAATCCATTTCTGTTCCTAGAACGAATAATATGGCTTTTGGATCAATGATAACTTTAACCCCATTGTGTTCCACCACTTCATCCATAGGCTGCAGATCATCTGCGTATTCTAGAGTATATGAATGTCCCGAACAGCCACGTGTACGGATCCCAATACGAATCCCCATGGATGGTTTACCACGCTTGTCTAAAAGGGCTTTAATTTGTATGGCTGCAGCCTCTGTAATGGTTAAAGGGGTCTTAGCCATTCTTTTCCTTATAGTTCTTGACAGCAGCTTTAATGGCATCTTCAGCCAAAACAGAGCAATGGATTTTAACAGGAGGCAAAGCCAATTCTTCAACGATTGATGTATTTTTGATTTCTTGGGCTTCTTCCAATGTCATACCTTTTAACATTTCTGTTGTTAAAGAACTGGAGGCAATCGCCGTTCCACAACCAAATGTTTTAAATTTCACATCTTCAATCCGACCATCGTCGCCTACTTTTATTTGCAACTTCATGACGTCGCCGCAAGCGGGGGCGCCGACTAAACCAGTTCCAATATTTTTCTCTTTATCATCGAATGACCCTACATTTCTTGGGTTTTCATAATGATCAATTACTTTATTACTATATGCCATTTTTTCCTCTTTCTTTATTTAATGTCCTGCCCATTGAATGGAATTAATATCAATTCCGGCTTGTGCCATTTCCCATAAAGGACTCATTTCCCTAAGTTTATTCACAGCTTTAATGATTTTATCTGCTGCAAAATCTACTTCTTCTTTTGTTGTAAAGCGTCCAAAACCAATTCTTAGAGATGTGTGCGCCAATTCTTCTCCAACACCTAAAGCTTTAAGAACATAGGAAGGTTCAAGGGATGCTGAGGTACAAGCAGATCCTGAAGAAACAGCCAATTCTTTAATCCCCATCATTAGGCCTTCGCCTTCTACGTGCGCAAAACTTAAATTTAAATTTCCTGGAATGCGGTGCTGTAAATCTCCGTTTAAGTATACTTGCGGAAGGGCTTCCATAAGCTTATTATAAAAATGGTTTTTAAATTCCGTAAGTCTTTGATTTTCCTGATCCATTTCTTGCTGTGCAATTTCACAGGCAGATCCAATTCCAATACATAAAGCAGGCGATAATGTGCCAGAGCGCATACCACGTTCTTGACCCCCTCCATTAATTTGGGCCAGGACACGTACACGTGGTTTGCGACGAATATACAAGGCACCAATACCTTTTGGACCATATAACTTATGTCCAGAAATACTCATCAAATCGATATTCATTTCATCCACATTTAATGGAATTTTTCCAACTGCCTGCGCTGCATCTGTATGAAAAAACACCCCACGTTTGCGACAAAGGGCCCCAATTTCTTTTAAGGGTTGGATAACGCCTATTTCATTATGAACAGCCATGATTGAAACAAGAAGGGTTCTATCCGTGATGGCTTCTTCCAATTTATTTAAGTCGATCAGCCCATTCTTTTGAACAGGTAAATAGGTAACTTTAAACCCTTTTTGTTCCAATATACGGCAGGTATCCAAGACACATTTGTGTTCGGTTGTACACGTAATAATATGGTCTTTAGCTTTCCCATAAAAATCCAGGGTTCCTTTAATAGCTAAGTTATTGGATTCAGTTGCCCCACTTGTAAAAACAATTTCTTTGGCTGAAGCCCCAATAATACTTGCCACTTGTACACGACTTTTTTCTACGGCATCTTCAGAATCCCACCCAAATTTATGGTTTCTGGAATGGGGGTTCCCATATACCTCAGTGAAATAGGGCATCATTTTTTCCACAACCCTTGGATCACAAGGGGTTGTCGATTGATAATCTAAATAAATTGGTTTGTTTGTATTAAGCTGCTGTACCATTTTTTACCTTTTCTTTGTTCATAAGATATAAGTTTTTCCATGCTGTGAAAAAATTTTCCAAATCATCTTCTTTTGTATTCCAACCTGTGCTTACCCGGATACTTGACTGTGCCAAAATATCATCTTGGCAAATACTTTTCAAAGGCCTGGATATTTTTTTTACCCTACCCGAAGCACAGGCTGATCCCATGCTTACTGCATAACCAGAAAGATCCAAGTTAATGACTTGGGTTACATTTTCAAGCCCTGGCAAAGCCACAGTTGTAATATTTGGCAAACGTTGGACATTTTTTGAAAAAATGTAGGGCGTTTCCCCATAATTTTTTAGAAAACTAACCATAGAACCTTCTAAGTTCTGATGCATTTTTTGTAATTTATGCATGGTGCCAAAACAGGTTGAATTTAATGTTTCTTCAATTCCCACAATGGCTGGAATATTTTCAGTTCCTGACCGGCGATTTCTTTCTTGTCCCCCACCATTTAACAGGGTTTTTATTGGAACTGTTTCTTTTACAACAAGGGCGCCTACCCCAGAAGGTCCGCCAATTTTATGAAAACACAAAGTCGCCATATCGGCCTTTGTTTCTTTAAATGAAAAAGCAATTTTCCCTACAGCTTGGGCCGCATCAATATGCAGCAATCCACCATAGTGATGAACGATATCTGCAATTTCCTGAATGGGTTGAATAATCCCAGTTTCATTATTGGCATAGATAATAGATACAAGAATTTTCCCTTTTGCTTTTTCAAGTTCGGACTTTAAGGATTTTAAATCTAGAATGCCATTTTTATCTACGGGGACAAGGGTTGGGGCTTCATGGCTTTTATAGACAGAATCATGCTCAATTGAAGATATCATAACATGATCCCAATCATATCCTTTTAAAACCATGTTGTTAGATTCAGTGCCGCCACTTGTGAATATAATATACTCAGGGGGGCAATCAACATAAGATGCCAAAGATTGTCGACTACGGGTCATTAATTTTTTTGCATATTGTCCATATCGGTGCATAGACGAGGCATTTGAAGGCTCAAGCATTAATTCATGCATACAGTCAATGACAGCAGGCAAGGTAGGTGCTGTGGCATTGTAATCCAAATATGTGCAATTAAATTTATTCATTAATTTGTTTTTTTCCCTCAAGTTCTTTTGACTTTTCTAAAAAAAATGGGAAAGTTTCTTTTTTCATATTGCGATCTAAAACATCTTGCAAAGTGATTGCCTGCAAAAAATCATATATGTGATCGCTTAAATCTTCCCATAAGTGGTGGGTTAAACATCTTGAATTGTTTCCCATACAGCCATTTGTACTTCCTTTGCTACAACGTGTAAGGCGTAAAGGTTCTTCAGCAGCACTTACAATTTCAGCAATTGTAATTTCATTGATTTTTCGGGCTAGGGTATAACCCCCAGTAGCGCCCCTACAACTATGAATTATGTTTCCGCGACGTAACTTTGCAAACAATTGTTCTAGATAACTTAAAGAAATTTCTTGCCGTTCTGAAATTTCAGACAAAGAAATTGGCTTGTCAGACCCATACTTTGCCAAGTCCACCACAGCCATTACGGCATATCTTCCTTTTGTTCCTAGTTTCATGATGCTTGTGTTCCTTAGAAAATCCTTATATAATCCGCTTAACGAACTTAATTAATACATAACAATTCCGACTACACAAGTCAAGATTAGTTATAAGTAGAAACAAGTACGGTATGTACAAACCATATAGGATTAGTAGGAAAGAATGGCAGAAGTAATTATTCCCGGCCCAGAAGGGCGTCTAGAAGGACGTTACCAAAAAAGTAAAATCGAAGATGCTCCGGTTGCATTAATTTTACATCCCCACCCCCTTCACGGCGGAACCATGAATAACAAAGTAACTTATGTTGCTTACCAAACTTTTCGAAATCTTGGATTTAGTGTTATGCGTTTTAATTTCAGGGGTGTTGGTAAGTCAGAAGGTTCTTTTGATAATGGGGAAGGTGAACTATCTGATGCAGCTTCTATTCTGGATTGGTTGCAAACGCAAAATCCAAATTCAACCGATTTTTGGATTGCAGGATTTTCTTTTGGGGCTTGGATTGGTATGCAGTTATTGATGCGCCGTCCGGAACTTCAGGGGTTTATTTCTGTTTCCCCCCCAGCAAATATGTATGATTTTAATTTTTTGGCGCCGTGCCCTGTGTCAGGCATAATGATACAAGGGGATTCTGATGATGTGGTTGATCATAAGTCTGTACAAGATCTTGCCAAAAGATTATCAGACCAACGCGGTATAGAAATTGACTTAGATATTATATCAGGGGCAGATCATTTTTATACGAATAAGCTTAGAAACGTATCAGAGAGTATTGAGGGCTATTTAAAAAAACGTAAGGTTGTATAACCACCCTTCGCCATCTTTATACTGAACAAGTTCTTAGTTTTTTCTTGATTGACCTGTAGATGGTTTTCGATAAAAAAGGAATAGTATAAGGTTTGAAAATCAAAAGGCCCAGGATTTTCCCCGTATATTTCAAAAGATCACATGCTTGTAGGGATTGAAGTGACTTAAATATTATTATTAAGTAATAATATGCCCGCCCTTTATTAATAGATTTTTTATACTTGGGGTATTTCTCTTCCATAATATCATAAGTAATAAGGCTGTCATCGTAATAGAACTTAGTTTTTTCTGTAATATTGTCATCATGACGTCTATACCTGGCCAAAACTTCATTAATATAAAGTGTTTCCCCTTTGGTTGAAGCATCAATAAACATTTGATAATCAGATTCATACTTTATCCTGCTATCAAATCCATCTTTAATAACAGCTGATTTTTTTACCATGACGGAAGTGGCTCCTATAAAACAACGACGTTCAAAAAGTTGTTTTGTAATGTTCCCCTGATAGGGATAAAGTCCTTTTTCTTTATCATTAAATAAAAATAATTTTTGATTGGTTTTAGAAGCAAAAACCTCAATATTATGATAACACATTGATGCTGCGAGATTTTCCTCCATAAGATTAACTTGTTTTTCAATTTTCTTAGGCATAAATAAATCATCTGCCGCAGTAATCGCAATGTATTTTCCATCACAATTTTCCAAAACAGATTGGGAATTTCCTGTAATACCTAAATTCTTTTTATTAAGCACAAGTTTGAATATTTTTGGATATTTTTTTTTATAAATTTTTAATAATTCTTTTGATCCATCAGATGATGCATCATCTCCAACAACGATCTGGATGTTTTTATAGGTCTGCGCCAACAAAGCATCAAAACAAGGTTTTAAGAAATTTTTTTGGTTGTAACACATCACAGAAACGGAAACCAAAGGCAGGTTTTTGTTCTGTTGAATTTTCTTCATAATCTATTCTTTTTTATTATTTTTAATGGATACAGATGTTTTTTCTAGCATTTTTAATTTAGTTTTGTATAGTTATTTTTTGAAATAATGTGAGAAAAAAATGATTAAAACAACAAATAAAAAAGTAAAAATTCTAATATTTGTGATTTTATGTGCTGTTGGAGGGGGGTATCTATCAGTAGAAAAAAATCAAATAAAACTCCTAAATATTTTTTCTAAAGTAGTGAACCCTGTAAAACAGGATCCAAAATTATTTAGAGAAGTCACAATTCTAACCTCTAGCTTTGATGGTTATTCAGAATTGTGGGGGCTTCATTATGACTTTTTGTTTAAATATTGGCCTTCTCTTCTTAACGAAAAAGCATATATTCCTATAATGTTGCTTACAAATGAACTAGATTTCAATCATCCAAGAGTCCAATCATTAAAGATTGGACCAGATACAACGTGGTCCCGCAATATGTTGAAAGCATTGGAAAATGTGAAAACAAAATATGTCATGATTATTTTAGATGACTATTACTTGCATAAAAAGGTTAATGAACCAAGGCTTCTAGAGTTATTAACATTACTTGAACATACAGATGGTGCATATGTAGAAATTTCCCCAGATTCTGCTGCTCTATCCATGGATCCAGAAAAGAAACCAGCCCAAGGAATTGACGATGTTATTATCCGCCATAAAGATGCAAAATATAGAACTTCTTTACAGGCCTGTATATGGAATGTAGAAGACTTGCGTAAATTACTCGTTGCAGAAGAAAGTGCATGGCAGTTTGAGTCAGAAGGTACAAAACGCTCATCTACTTATCCAAAACCTTTTTATATGCTTACTGATAACTTTGTGATGGAATACAAAAACTTGGTGGAAAAACGATATTATAGAAAAGAAAATGTGAAGTGGGTTAATGAACAGGGGTATGAATTTAATCCAACAACTTTTCCGGTTATGACACCAGAAGAAATACATCATGAAATAGTAGTAAAAAAGAAGGGTTACTGATTTTGAATTATACAGTTGATGATTTTGCATAAATCTGATCTGAGGAATATTATTTCTTGCGTGACCTATTTTTTGCATTCTTTTGATAAAAAATGTATTATATGAATGTCAAAGGATAGTTAAGTACCTAAGGATTTATGAAACCAAGTTCAAATCATATTGTTGCTTCTGGATTCACCCTTTTTATTAAAAAGAGGGTGATAGAGCTTTTGGGTGTTGCTTTTATTGCTGCATCTTCCCTTACAGCTCTTATCTTGATCACGTATAACCCTTCTGATCCCTCTTTTAATTCGATCAACGATGATGTGGTAAGCAATAAAATGGGGCAGATAGGCGCCTATATTGCGGATATTTTAATTCAATGGGGCGGGGTTGCCAGTTATTTAATTATTCCTACCTTTTTGATTTGGGGTCTGCATATCCTGATTCGACATCATATAACGCTTTATAAAACACGATTTGCCCTTTTTTTGTTGGGTTGCTTTTTTCTAAGTACAAGCATTGCCCCTTTTAGCTTTCCATTTGACAATTGGGTAGCCATTACACCGGAAGGTATTATTGGAAAAGTCTTGTACCAAAACAGTCTTTATTTTACCAAATCTTTTAGTATTCCTGATTTTTCGATTGTAATAATATTTTTTCTTTTGGGTTTAAGTTCTATACTTTTTGCATGGGGCATTCCCATGAAAATATGGGAAACTATGGGAAAATTTATTAAATCTGCCATTGTTTATCCTGTGAAAGTAATGGCGAAGATGCTGCAGAAAAAAGATAAAACAGATTCTTTTTTTATCACCCCTGTCACTGCTCAAGAAACTGGTTTTATGGAAGATGATATGCCAAGGGAAACCATGGAACTTCCCATGAAAAAGCCTGTAAAGAAAAAAGAAACAGTACATAAAATAACCCGGGCAGATTATGGTCAAAAAATTGGAAATTACACTTTTCCTTCCACACATTTATTACAAGAAGGAATCCCTTTTAATGAAAAGCTTGCTGGTCAAAGTCAGGCCTTAAAAGAAAGTGGTGAAATGCTGAAATCTACCCTGGATGATTTTGGTGTGAAAGGCGAAATTACCAGCATAAAGCCAGGTCCTGTGGTTACTTTGTATGAATTCAAGCCTGCGCCTGGGACAAAATCTTCACGTGTAATCAGTTTATCAGATGATATTGCCCGGTCTATGAGTGCCGTTTCAGCACGTATTTCTGTGATCCCGGGATACAATGCAATTGGAATTGAACTTCCTAATGCAAAACGCCAAACCGTTTATATGCGCCCCATGCTTGAAGATGGGTCTTACGTAAAAACTTCGTGTAAGTTGCCGATTGCACTGGGAATGGATATTGGAGGGGAACCCGTTATTGCAGACATCGCAAAAATGCCCCATTTACTTGTTGCAGGAACAACAGGTTCAGGTAAATCTGTATCAATCAATACCATGGTTTTATCCCTAATTTATCACCTGACACCCGATGAATGTAAGTTCATTATGGTGGATCCAAAAATGTTGGAACTTTCGGTTTATGATGGCATTCCCCATTTATTGACCCCCGTTGTAACAGACCCACATAAAGCTGTAATGGCATTGAAATGGGCTGTGCGTGAAATGGAAAGTCGTTATCAATCCATGTCTAAGTTGGGTGTTCGCAACATTGATGGCTATAACAAAAAAATTATGGAAGCAAAGGAAAAGGGTCAAAAAATAACGCGTAATGTTCAAACAGGATTTGATACAGAAACGGGTCAGCCAATTTATGAAGATCAAGAGTTACCGTTAGAACGTATGCCTTACATTGTTATTATTGTTGATGAGATGGCAGATCTTATGCTGGTGGCTGGAAAAGATATTGAGGCCACAGTCCAACGTCTGGCACAAATGGCGCGTGCAGCAGGTATTCATCTTATTATGGCAACACAAAGGCCTTCGGTTGATGTGATTACAGGAACAATTAAGGCAAACTTCCCAACGCGTGTTAGTTTTAGTGTGACTTCTAAAATAGACAGCCGCACCATTTTGGGCGAACAGGGGGCTGAACAGCTTCTTGGCCAAGGGGATATGCTGTATATGGCCCCAGGTGGGCGAATCACCCGTGTTCATGGTCCTTTTGTTGCAGATGATGAAGTTGAAAGGGTGGTCCACTTTTTGAAATTACAGGGTGAGCCCGAATATGAAACCTCAGTCATTTCTGAAGAAAACAATGAATTTGGCGCTTTATTAGGAGGCGGAGATCAAGGAGATTCCGGAGATGCCCTTTATGATCAAGCATTGGCATTAATTCTTAAGGAGCGCAAAGCCTCTACAAGCTATATCCAAAGGTGTTTACAAATTGGGTATAACCGTGCTGCCAGAATTATGGATCGCATGGAAAAAGAAGGCGTTGTAAGCTCAGCCAACCATGTAGGTAAGCGTGAAATCCTAATGAATTCTCAAGAATAAAAGCTTTGGTATGATACGTATTTTATTAATATATCTAACATTTTTATGCGCCCCCTGCATTGCTGATTCTATTGAAGAAATAGAAACTAAGATAAATGCAACCCAATCTTGGCAGTCTGACTTTGTTCAAATTACAAATGATAACGCTATTGAAAAGGGGAAATTGTATGTTGAAAAACCAGGTAAACTTAGGTTTGTATACAATAATGCCCCTTATACTATCTATGCAGATGGGAAAAATTTAATATATTACGATGAAAATATTGATCAACCCACTTTCATGGAAATTGATCAAACCCCTGCAATATTATTGTTGAAAAATAACCTTAGATTTATTGATTTTGGTGCTGTGCGCCATGTATATAAGAACACGGATGCTGTGAACGTTGAAATGGAACTGCCGGACGGATCTGTTATAAGGTTGGCATTTGATGCTAAAACACTTTTTTTAAAAGGATGGACTTTGGATGATTTTCAAGGAAATCATATCCAAGTGTCCCTTTCAAACATCCAGGTCAATGTTCCTGTAGATAAAACTGTATTTGATTTCAAAAGAAAAAGACTTACTAATTTTTAGTAAGCCTTTTAAATATCTCTTGAACTTAAGAAAAGGGATAAGGGGATTACCCTTGGCGTGCTTTGAACCGTGGGTTCTTTTTGTTAATTACATACACACGACCATTTCTGCGAATAACTTGGCAGTTTTTGTCTCTTTTCTTCAATGTTTTTAATGAGCTTGCAACTTTCATTTTAAATCCTTAATTTCTAAGCTAGATTACATTTAGCAATGCGGCCGACATATGTCAAGCCTGATGTTGGAAAATTGAGTTATTCTCTGACCCATTTTTTTGATGGATTGATTGATACTCGGGGGGCATCTACCAAAGTAGATACAGCGTCACCAACTTTATCCACAAAACAAACAATGGCATCATCTGTTGCTGATGCAAATTTCTTTTTTATGATTGTATCCATCAAATCTTTTAAAGGATCCCAAAAACCATCAACGTTGACGATCACAATGGGTTTATCATGAAGGCCAATTTGCTTCCAAGTGATAACTTCAAATAACTCTTCCAAAGTACCAAAACCACCTGGCATAATTATAAATCCATCTGCTTCTTCAAACATCATGTTTTTACGGGCATGCATGTCATCTGCAATTTTAAGCTCTGTTACACCGGTGTGGCCAACTTCATACTGGTCCAAATGCTTTGTGGTGACCCCTAAAACATCACCGCCATTTGCCATTACTTCATCAGCAACAACACCCATTAATCCAACGTGTCCGCCGCCATAAACAAGGCGCATACCGCGTTTGGCAATATCTTTGGCAAGAACTTTTCCTTTTTCAAAAAAGTGTTCATCTATGTTCGCTGAAGCGCTGCAATATACTGCAACAGACTTGACTTGTGTCATTATTTATCCTATTCAGGTTAGTATGCAGATTACAAAATAATAAGATTATACAGTTTTGTCTACCATTAAAATAAAAAGGAAATAAACGTGCTTAAAAAAATCATTCCCCCCATTCATCCAGAAGGTATTATTTTTAGCATTATTTTTGCAATTGTTACAATAATACTATGGCATATCCATATTTCCATCGGTATTGTGGGCTCTATATTAACGGCGTGGTGCCTTTACTTTTTTAGAAACCCAGACCGTGTTACCCCTACGGGTTCTGATTTAGTCATTTCACCTGCAGACGGTCTTGTCTTACCAATAACCGAAGTTATCCCCCCCGAAGAATTGGGTCTGGGAAAGTCAAAATTAACACGCATAAGTATCTTCATGAATGTTTTTAATGTTCATGTGAATCGCATTCCTGTTAATGGTACAATAAAGAAAATTCATTATCATAAAGGTAAGTTTTTTAATGCCTCTCTTGATAAAGCAAGCATTCATAATGAACGCCAGTGCTTTATGATAGAACACCCAAGTAAAACAAAAATTGGGTTTATCCAAATTGCTGGCTTGGTTGCAAGGCGTATTCGCTGTGATATTTCTGAAGGGCAAACTTTAAAAGCAGGGCAAAGATTTGGACTGATACGCTTTGGGAGTCGTGTTGATGTTTTCTTACCAACGGGTGTGCATCCCATGGTCATTGAAGGACAGACAACCATCGCAGGTGAAACAATTCTTGCCGATCTTAAATCAAAAGAAGGTGCACGCAGTGGCGAAGTTAGATAAAAAGAAAAAGACTTTACAACAACACAGGATTAAAAGCCTTTCTTTTGCAAGGTTTATTCCAAACCTTATTACTTTGGCAGCGGTCTGCATTGGCCTTAGTGCCATACAATTTTCATTAAAAGGACGCTGGGAAATTGCTGTTTTATCAATTTTCTTTGCAGGTCTTTTGGATGGGATGGATGGAAGGGTTGCCCGTATTCTAGGTTCCCCCTCTAAATTTGGGGCAGAACTTGATTCTTTGGCAGATTTTTGTAATTTTGGCGTATCCCCCGCTGTTGTCTTGTATTTATATGGTCTTGATCAGCTGGGTCGTATTGGATGGGCTGTTTGCCTGTTTTATGTCATGTGTATGGCTTTACGCTTGGCAAGGTTTAATACTTTGATAGACGCCCCTGAAGAAAGTCAGCCATTGTCTTCACGATTTTTTATGGGAACTTCTGCCCCGGTAACCGCAATGCTTGTTTTGCTGCCTATGATCATTGATTTTCAAATAGCCCCCAATCATCTATCGTCTGTTTTTTCTGCTGTATTGATGTTAGCCATTGGCTTTCTTGCTGTAAGTAAGATCCCAACCTTTTCTTTCAAGGGGGGCAATGTGCCAAAGAAATACGTGCTTCCCCTATTTTTATTTTCACTAAGTACGCTTGCTGGTCTTGTGATGTTTACTTGGTTTACCCTGACTTTCATAGGATTTATCTATATGGCATTGATACCTTTAAGCATTCTTGCAGCAAAAAAAGAATCTGCTGAAAAATAGGTATATCTCTTGTCTAAATACAAAAATATGATAAGGTTTTAATATCTGTGTGGAGGTTTTTTTATGATAAATAAATATAATATACTTTTTGTGGCGGGACTTTCTTGCTTGTCACTCACTTCAATGGCAAAATTGCAAACATTTACGGGAACTTATCTTGGTGTCATTGGTGATATTGGAAATACAAGCATCACTGTTGATGATAAGAATACTGATCCTGATACGCGTTATAAAATTACAGGTACAACATATAATGTTGGGGCAATTGCAGGTATTGGCCGCGCATGGCAACGGGCCTATCTTGGCTTTGAAGGTGGTATTGGCTATAATGGCGGTAAAATTACGAAAAATGGTGGTAAGCTTACACATGGATTTAATTTTGATATAGCTACTCGTATTGGGCGTCCTATTCATGATGCAGCCATCATGCCATATCTACGATTGGCACTTACTTATCAACGCATGACTTTTAATGCCAGTGCTGACCATAATTTCCATACTTATGGATTTCAACCTGGTTTAGGTGTTGAATTTATTGTGGATCCTGTATGGCGAATTCGTGCAGAAGCAAGCTATAACATTGGAATTCATACCACGAATTTACCCAATCAATATAAAATTAAAAGCAAGCCATCCAGTTTTGTTGGTCGTATTGGGGCAACCAGGAAACTTTCTGAGTAGTTTTTTGTTGCACAGTTGATTAATAAATTCTATTTTGTACGCAAATTACTAGGAGAATTATGCGCGTTATATTATATGAGTTGAACGAAGTTCCCTGGCGTGTCATTGATGACTTTGCTAAACGATACCCAAAATCTACCATTGCAAATATTCTTAATCATTCTTTGCAATACACAACGTTAACAAAAGATTCCGGAGAGTTACACCCTTGGACAACATGGCCCAGTTTCCACCGTGGCGTGTACAATGATGACCATGATATCCGCTTTATTAATCAAGAAATAAAAACGCCCTATAAAGCCACGTGGGAATTTTTATCTGACTACAAGTTGCCGGTTGGTGTATTTGGAAGTCTTCAATCTTGGCCAGTTCCCAAAAAAGGGGCTTATGTTTTTTATGTGCCTGATACGTTTGCCCAAACACCACAAACACACCCCAAGTCAGTTGAAGCATTTCAAAGGTTTAATCTAGAGCAAACAAAACAAGATGGGGGCGTAGAAGCAAAAGCAATTAAAGCATCGCCCCAGCACCTCCAAAACCTGATTTCTATGATTTTTAAAGGGGTGCGTGTTTCCACCTTATTCGCATTGGCACAACAGCTGGTTAATGAAAAGCTGAATAAAAACTTCAAAGCCATTCGCTCAATATTTCAATCTCCAGTTGCCTTTGACTTTTTTTATAAACTACTTAAGCAGCGCAAACCGCAATATGCGACTTTTTTTACAAATCATGCAGCCGGAATGATGCATCGTTATTGGAAATATTTATTTCCAAAAGATTTTGATTACACACTGAAGGGCGAAGACGATGCTTTTAAATCGCAAGCTGTAATAAAAGCCATGAAAATAACTGAAAACCAGTTAACCAAATTAAAAAATTACGCTGACCAAGATGGAACAACCTTAATCATTGCCTCCAGTATGGGACAAGGGCCCATTGATCGGGGGGAATTTCTTGGGGAATTGCACATAACTGATCTAAAGAAATTTTTTAAAGCCCTTGATTATGGGGGGCCGATAAAAAATAACTTAGCCATGAGCCCTGATTATTCTTTTAGTTTTAAGAAATCTAGTGACTTAGCGGCCTTTAAAAAAGCAGTTGAAGCCCTTAAAACTGAACAAGGTAAAACCATTTTTACTTTTAAAAAATCGGGTCTGACGCTGAATATAAACTTGCAAACAAATGCAAGTCTTATAAAGAGAGAGATGTTTTATAGAGGGAATGGAAAGAAGAAAGAAGAACTTACTTTTACCCGCCTAGGTATATCAGTTGAAAAAAGGGACCAAGGCACGGCCTACCATATTCCAGAAGGTATGGCAATTTTTTACAGAAAAAACCTTGTCCCTGAAAAAAGTCGTAAAAAAATTGAATTGGCTTATATGGCCCCAACCATCTTAGGTTTATTTAATATTACACTGCCTAAGTATATGAAAAAACCTGTAAAAGAGATTGTTCAGCGTTTAAAATAAGTCCTGTTTAATTTTCTTTTCTAAATTTAAAAATAACGTTAAAGTAAATTAAATAATTTAAGTGACCGCTATGAAAAAAATATCTGTTGTCTTGGCAATCATATTGGGGCTGTGGGCTGTAAATTCCCATGCTTTTATTGACCCAACAAGTGCTTTAAAAGACGATTCAGCACAAGAAGTTAGTCAAAACCTAAGCAAGTTTTCAAATAATTTAAATGAATCAATTGCCAATTCATTCAGATGGGTGAATCAATTTATTCCGAAAAACAACCCCGAGGTAGGTACCATTGAAATGGCACCGATTCACATTGCAATCATATTGGGTATTTTCGGTTTTGCCATTTTTGTTTTTTATAATGGACGTAAATTAGTCCGGATATTATTTTTTGAAGGAACAAAAATTAATGGGGCTTCGACTGGGGATAAAGTTTCTTACTATATTATTCCGTGGATCTTATTTTTCCTTACTTGCTGGGGGTTAGCCAAATTATTTTTATCTTCTGTTCCCTTACTGGAAACAGCAACAGTTGGCATTTCGTGGGTTCTTGCTACGGGAATCCCTGTTTACCGCGTTAGTGTTATAAGTTACAAGCTGGACATGGGTTTGAAAGGAAATATGTTTTGGAAAAAACTTAAAGAAGTTGCTTCCCCCTTCATTACACTATGGGTTTCTTATTTATTATTACTTGAAGTGGCTGTTTTATTCACCATGGTATCTTTGGCATTGGTGTTTCCAACCATGGCAGGTTTTGGGGGTCAAGTTTCAGGATCCTTTTTTGACTTAAAGTCTGACTTATTGCAACTGTTTATAAAAGGCCTTCATTACTTCTATGTTATGAATTTTATATTATTTTTGGTAAGCCTGCAGCAATTCTTAAATTACAAAATAAAAAAAGAAAAGAAATTTGAAAATGGACTTATAGGAATTGTTCAAAAATTTAAAGGATATTGGTTTTACATTGTTTATCTGACAATTTCTGCCAATTACTTCACATGGCTTGGAAGTGAAATGGGATCTGTTCCATATGTATTTAACCAAGGTCTTTTAACTTTTAACATCGGCCTTTTCACTTTGCTGTCATTGCCTATTGTTGACGTCGTTGCTGGGTATTTATCATCCGAAACGGTTGATAAACTGGTTCCTCAGCACATTCTTAAAAAGCTTGATATGCATACTGGATGTAAATATGCTTTTTATGGCCTCTATGGCTTTTTAATCTTAACAGCCCTTGCTTATATATGGCATTGGGATGTCTATTTTCAAAAAATAGGATCTGTTCTTGCCTTTGTTGGGACACGCCTTATTACTGCAAGCATACTGATCTTTTTTGCATACACTTTAAGTCATGTTATTAAGCGGGTTATAAGTGGTGTTATAGATGCCCGTCCTGCTGCAGACAAAAAACAAAGAAAAAATAACCGACTTTATTCATTTTTGGCCATTCTAAAATCTATAATGCCGACCTTAATTTGGATTCCGGCATTAATTATTGCCCTTATTCTGTTTGGACTGGATGGTAAACTTGTGTTTTATACCTTTGCAGGTATTATTGCTGTCCTTATGTTTGTTGCCCAAAATGTTGTACAGGACATTGTTAAGGGATCTATTCTAATTCTGGAAGATCGCATTGCAATTGGTGACCTTGTTTCTGTTAACAGTGTGACAGGGATTGTTAAAAAGATGACTTTGGATAGCATGACACTGAAAGATTTTGATGGTGTTCACCATATTATGTCTTATGGCAGCGTTGGTAATATTGCGAATATTGCTTGGAAAATTGCCCCTATCAGCTTTCACATTAAAGTTAAAGATTTAAAAAATATTGATAATGCACTGAACTTACTGAAAAAAATAGGAAAAGATATTTCTAAAGATAAAGATCTAAGCAAACTTATAGTCGAAGATATGGATGTTCTTGGTATTGAACGCTTTGATGGTAATGGTATTTCAATTGGGGCAAATATTGTGACAACACCGCCCAAAATGGATATTGTAAAAGCAAATCTATTCAGAAAAATCCTGGATGAATTTCAAAAAAACAAAATTGATATTGAATTTGCAAGGTCTTAACTTATTTTAAGCAACACCAAACTGGGGTGTGGTCAGAAGGCTTTGTTTTCCCACGTGGATCACGATCAATGCCGCATTTATCTGCTACATCTGCTGCTTGTGGGGATAAAAGAAAGTGATCAATACGTAGGCCATTATTTTGGCTCCAGGACCCTTGGCGATAGTCCCACCACGTATATAAAGTGGTATTATCAACTTTGTCCGCAGGGTTCATCGCACGCACAATATCTGTATATCCAAGGTTTATTAAGGCCCTGTATTTCTGGCGTTCTTCAGGGCTGGATAGCAATCGATTACGAAACTTTACTTTGTCATAAACATCATCATCTGTGGGTGCAATATTGTAATCCCCCCCAATAACGACTTTTTCTTCGTATTTCAAAAGACTTTCCATGTGTTCATACAATCGATCAAAAAAATCCATTTTGTATGCAAATTTTTCAGTGCCTAAATCCTGTCCATTTGGACAATAAACAGATGCAACGCGTATTTGGTTTGTGACAGCCTCAATATACCTTGCAGGGGCATTTTCGTCTTCACCAGGCAGTTCACGAACAATATCTTCTATTGGGTGTTTAGAAAGAATGGCAACACCGTTGTAACTTTTTTGGCCATGGACAGCGATATTGTAACCTAGGTCTTCAATTGGTTCAGAGGGAAACTGTTCATTTTGGCATTTCAATTCTTGCAATAAAATAACGTCAGGGCTGAAGGATTGAAGCCACTCTAACAAATTCTCCATCCTGGATCGTATTGAATTTATGTTCCATGTTGCAATAATCATATGGAAAAAGAGCTTCCGCAGCCACAAGACGAAGCCGCATTCAGGTTTTTGATGGAGAAATAAGATCCGATCATTTCTTCAATGTAATCCAATTCTGATCCTTTTAAAATTTCCAAGGAAACATCATCAACAACAACCTTTATTCCATTTTTTTCGATAATTGTATCTTCTGTATTTAAGGTGTGATCCAAGTTGAATGTATATTGCATTCCAGAACAACCACCGCTGATAATGGCCACACGCAAATACTTCTTATTCCCCTTTTCTTGGGCAATAAGACATCCAATACGCTTTGCCGCACTTTCCGAAATTTTAAAATCTGTTGTCTGTATCATTTTATCTTTGCCATAGTTCTTACTATCTAATTAAGATATAATGGTTATCAAGTCAATGATACTAAAATGAATGCATTTTTATACTTACAAAAATTAATCGGACCTTCAATTGAAATTTTAAGGACTTCACCTAATTACAGTGGGGATTTAAGCTTTTATTTTCCAAATTATAATCCTTGTAAAAAACTTGATAAAAATCCAAATATCAAAAACATGCAAAATATTGATGGTTTTTGGAATATCACGTTTACAAAGCAATTCTGGAATTCTCAATTAATTGATTTTTTACAAAGGCCTTACGCAGTTGTTGATCAAGAATTTTCAAAAAAGTTTTGGCCCACCCAATTTATAAATTTCTATGAAAGCTTATTAAAGTATTATAAAACCGCTTTTGGGAAGCAATTTATAGACGCCTTAGATAAAACTCCTGACTTGACCAATCCACAGGATCTTGCCATTATCAAAGATATAATACATTGGGAATATCGCCACATTGTTTTAAAAAATAATTCCCAAAACACAGAAATGTTTATTCAAAGTTTTTATGACTGGTGGCGATCGCATAAAATTAAAGGATCTTTATTAAGAATAATAGATCCAAAAGATATAAAAAAAACAAATGAACGTATGCTTATACCCACTGCATACCATAAGATTTTAAAGGATTTAGGAACATGACCAACCCAATATGGCAACACAAACAAAAACTTCCAGACCCTGAAAATAATGATCCTTGGTGGTCTTCTAAGCCTATTTTGATTATTATTCTTGCCATTGTGGCCGTCGTGATTTTAACAGTATTATGGCATTCTTTATTGCCTTCTGACGATATGGATGGGGAAGAAATTCCCTATATTACAGCAGACCAACGCCCCATTAAAACCCGGCCAGAAAACCCTGGTGGATATCAACCTCCGCATAAAGATAAGATGATATATGAACTGATTTCCAGTGATAAAACAAAGAAATCAAATGAACAATTACAGCCCGAGGCAGAAAAGCCTATGGTTGAAACAAGATTTCAAAGCCCCTCTGAACTTTCATCTAAAGAGTCAAAAGAAACGATAACACTGGAACGTGCCAATGATGCAGCAACCTATAATATAGAATCTGATGTTGTAAATATTCACCATTATTCAGATGATGATGTGGTGGATAATAAACCAGAAAAAGTTATGCCACATAAAGCCCAAAAGCACGGTAAATATAGTATCCAGGCAGCCTCTATGGATTCACAATCTGCTGCTGAATCACAATGGCAACGTTTAAAGAAAAAGCATGGGTCTTTGATTAAAGATTTAACTGCTGATTTTGTGAAAGCATCAGTCAAAGGTAAGACATACCACCGTGTTTATATAGGTAACTTTTCCCATAAATCTGAAGCACAATCTACATGTGACAAGATTAAAAAGGCTGGGTCCAATTGTTTTGTTGTTAAAAGATAGTTAAAATTTAGTTATCTCTCTTTTTTTAAAAAGCCCAAAGCCGCAATTGTAATGATGATGGCTAGGGAGATAAATCCTGGAATTTCATAAAATGGAGAAACCATAATTTTCATCCCTACAAAAAGTAGTATGGCACTTAAAGAATATTTTAAGTATACAAATGCTGAAACAAAGTGGGCAACAGCAAAATATAAAGACCTTAACCCCAATATGGAAAATATATTTGCCGTGTAGACAATAAATTTATCTTGGCTGATAGCCAATGCAGCTGGGATAGAATCAAAAGCAAAAATTACATCTGAAAATTCAATGGCAATTAAGCATAAAAATAAGGGTGTTGCCATCCATACTTTATTCTTTTTTATGAAAAAGTGTTCTTTATGGAAATCTTTTGTCATTGGAATATATTTTTTAATTGTTTTAATCCATCCACTAGGCACCGAATCGTTGGGCTTTGAAACCAACATGCGATAGCTTCCATACATTAAAACCAGCCCAAATACGTAATTCAACCATTCAAAGTTTTTAATTAACTCTACGCCGGCAATAATAAACAGTCCGCGCAAAATAATGGCCCCAATAATCCCCCAAAATAAAACGCGATGTCGCAGTTTTTCTGGAACCTGGAATTGTTTGAAAAACATTAAAAAGACAAAAATATTATCAATACTAAGAGAGGCTTCGATAACATAAATCGTCAGAAATTCTGTGGATTTTTGAATACCTTGGGTGAAATAAATATAGCCATTAAAAATCATGGCAAGGGTAAACCAGATACCCACCCAACTTATGGCTTCTTTAAATGGAATAATGCGGGCTTTCTTATTTAAAACCCCTAAGTCAAATGCAAGGATTGAAAAAATAATCCCGTGAAATAAAAGCCAGCCTGTTATATGTGTCATGCCCTAATGATACCAAAATATCGTGCTGTAACAAGTCTCTTCTATGAAATTTCATTCATGGATTCAATTAATAAACTGAAATTATGGCGCACCATATTAATATAAGAGGCAGCAGGGCCATCAGATTCAGACAGTGCATCTGAATATAATTCACCCCCAATTTTTGCCCCAGTTTCCCGGGCAATTTGTTTAATAACCCTTGGATTCGTTATATTTTCCACAAAAATCGTTTTAACCCCAGACTCTTTGATTTGTTTTATAAGGCTTATGATATCTTTGACTTTGGCTTCACAGCATGTGCTTGTACCAATTGGGGCAAGGAATTGAATGCCATAAGTATTTCCAAAATACCCAAACGCATCATGTGCCGTAATAACTTTACGTTTCGGAGGAGGAATTTTATCAACTGCTTCACGAATTTCTGCATCCAGATCATTTAATTTTTCAATATAAGACTGGGCATTATTTTCATAATAATCTGCATTTTCTGGATCACGATCTTTTAAGGCTTTTGTAATATTATAGATATAAATTTTAATATTACTGATGCTGTGCCATGCATGGGGATCTTCGATTAATTTTTCTTCAAAAACAAGACGTGGATGGATGTTGGTTGTGGATATTATGATAGGCCCCTTAAACCCAGAAGAATTAATAAGACGGTTTAGCCATCCTTCAAAACCCATACCATTAATAAAGACGATATCAGCCTCGCTAATCAGCTTAATATCATCTGGACGGGGTTCGTAAACATGGGCATCCCCATTGGGTCCTACGATCGATTTAACGTTTACTTTATCTTGTCCAATATTTTTAACAATATCCCCTAAGATACTGAAGCTTGCCACAGCCTTTATAGACTTTTTGTTGCAGCCACATTTGGCATATCCAAAATAAGGGATAATTATCATAGAAAGCAAAAGAGCAAAGATTTTTTTCATTTAATTACCTTGTTTTTAGGTTGGTTAAAAAGCTGCCATTTGATCCAAACAGAAAAGATATAATGTATATGGCCCCAGCCGTCAAGACAATACAAGGCCCGCTGGGGAAGTTAAGGTGATAGGAAACAAGAAGTCCAAAATATCCAGATACCACAGCAATAAAAACAGAAATAATAAACATGGGCCATATATGGGCGGCCCAGAATCGGGCAGAAGTTGCGGGTAACATCATGATTCCTAAGGATAATAAAGTTCCCATGGATTGAAATCCAGCGACTAAATTCATAACAACCAAGACAAGAAAAAGAATATGATACAAGGATCCATGTCCATGAATCAGGCGGAAAAAGTTTGGATCAAAACATTCAACAATCAAAGGGCGGTAAATAACAGCAAGGGTTATCAGGGTAAAAGTTGTAATAAAGGCAATTAAGACCAACGATGGATAATCAACAGCCAAGGCAGACCCAAACAAGATATTCATTAAATCAATGGAACTGTTGCGCAGGGAAATAATTAAAACCCCTAGGGCAAGGGATATCAAAAAGAATCCTGCAAAACTTGCATCTTCCTTTAAATGGGTAAGGCGGGAAACAATTCCAGCCAATAAGGCAACAATTAACCCTGCAATGAACCCCCCAAAACTTAGGGCAGGCAAAGAAAGTCCCGCAACGATATACCCAAGGGCAGCCCCTGGCAAGACAGCATGGGAAAGGGCATCCCCCATTAAACTCATACGTCTAAGGACTAATAAAACACCCACAGGGCCAGCCCCGATTCCTAAAGCTACACAACTTAATAAAGCATTACGCATAAACTGATATTCAAATGGAGAAATTAACCAATCCCAAATCATTCCACACCTCGCAACAAATTTTGATAAGATAGGGAAATATTATCATCTGTTAAAATTTCTTTTGTTTTGCCCCAAGCAATACATTCTCTGGCCAATATAATTGTATTTTCAAAGTGCTTTTTTGCCATCTGTAAGTCATGCAGAACCAATAAAATTGTTTTTCCTTGGTTGTGCCAAGCCTTGATAAGTTTGATTAATGCTTCAGAAGTATGAACATCAATTGCTGTAAAAGGTTCGTCTAAAATAATTAAAGAAGAATCCTCTAAGATAATTCTGGCAAAAAGCATGCGCTGGAACTGGCCTCCAGAAAGGGTTTTAATAAGGCGATTTTCCATGCCTTCCAGACCCACTTGGGATATGGCTTGGTGTATAAGATCTTTGTCATCTTCGCAAAAGCCTTTAAAAGCCCCTGTTTTATGCCAAAGACCCATACTAATGACTTCCTGCACTGTAACAGGGAAATCATGGTCTACGGCTGTGTATTGGGGAAGGTATGCACTGTCACATGTATCTTGGCATTGGTGAACAATTTTGCCAGATGATGGCTTAAGTATACCTGCCAAAGTCTTTACAAAGGTACTTTTTCCACCACCATTTGGGCCAACGACAGCAGTTAAACTGCCAGGTTCAATTTCCCCCTGTAGGGTATTAAGGGCAATTGTTGGACCATAGTAAACACTAAGATTTTGAACAATTATATTTTTAGAGTGATCATGTGTATGCATTAAACAATCCAGATTAAAAGCCAAATTATTATGATAGGGACAACAACATATAAAAATCTTGTCCAGGCACTTTTGAAATAAGGTGATATTTTCATAACATATAAGATGCAATTTTATAGAACATTTTTCAAGCCATTTCATTTCCCTTTATTTTTCAACCATTGATTGCAAATTAAGTTTTTTTGCGTATTTATGGATGTGGGATAATGAATAGTAAAATTAAAACAGCAGGTTTCTTAGCCATCATTTTATATCTTGTGCAGTGTACAAATTTTACACAGCATGACCCGTCTATGAATAAAACCCAACAAGATTACAAAACTTTAGTAGACCCGTCAGAGCCGGATATGATAGAGCCTGAAATCCCGCCATTAATAGAGGAAGAGGATGAGGTTCCAGAAGAATTACAACAGATTGTCACTTTAAATATAACCAAAGACATCAGTATTCCCAAGGTATTCCAAAAAATAGCCGACCAGGCAGATATAAATGTCTTAATCTCTAAAAATGTAAGAGGCAGCCTAATTTATAAAACAAAAGGCCAGCCTTTATACCATGCAATTGAAAATTTATGTGAAATCTTGAATTTAAGGTATACATACGAAAATGGTCTGTTAAAGGTAGAAAAAGACACGGCTTATTTGGAAACTTATGATATTCAGTTCTTGTCTGTTTCAAGAAAAAGTCAGATGAATGTATCCACAAACACACAATTATTATCAAAAGAACAAAATAAGGGTCTGACGTCCAACAATGGATCCAGCACAAAATTGGATACTTTGGGGGAAAATGATTTCTGGGAGGAAATTAAATTAAATCTAGAAAGCATTTTGCATTCAAGTAACCATGTGGAAACAGAGCAAGTTCAAATAGTGGAAGAAACAGCCCCTGAAGACCCAGAGAAGGCAGAAAAAAATAATAAAAAGGTATACAAAAGGCCTTATTTTACACTTAACAAACAATCTGGATTAATTAGTGTGTTTGCAACACAAAAACAACACAAAGAAGTTGGTAAATTTATCAACCGATTGCGTCGCAATACAAATAGTCAAATTTTAATAGAAGCAAAAGTTGTTGAAGTTACCTTAAAAGAAGAATTTAAAAGTGGAATTGATTGGTCATCAGTTACCAAAGGTGATTTTGCAGCAAATGCAAGATTTGGTGCGATTTCCAGGATAACCCCAACCATCATAAGTAACCCTGTAACCAGCAATATTGCAACGATTGGAATTGATGGAAAAGACTTTTCTTCCATTTTAAATTTAATGGAATCCTTTGGAACAACACGCACCCTTTCAAGTCCCAGGCTAACAGTTATGAATAACCAAACGGCTTTGTTAAAAGTTGCAGAAAACCATGTATTTTTTAGTGTTGAATATGATCGGCATTATTTAAACAATACGACAAATACGAATAACAATAGTGGTATTATTGTTGCCTCAAGAAGTACAATTCAAAGTATTCCCATTGGGTTTGTTATGGCTGTACAGCCAGCCATTGATCAAGATAATGAAGATATTGTTATTAATCTGCGCCCAACCATTTCCCGTGTAATTGGGTCAAAATCAGATCCGTCAATTGCAATTATTAATAATTCTTTAAGTCCAGGTAGTAATCAAATTGATTCAGAAGTTCCCGTTGTTGCAGTGCGTGAAATTGATTCTGTGATGAAACTTAAATCTGGCCAAGTTGCAATACTGGGGGGGCTTATGGTGGAAGGCTCAGAAAGCGTAGACGCAGGTGTTCCTGGAACAAAATCCCGTTTCTTTAGCTTTTTAACAAGGGCAAAGCGAGATGCACAAAGTGTGACAGAATTGGTTATTTTCATCAAAGCAACCATTATTAAAAATCATCCGATATCAGGTGCAGACAGGCGGGTTTATAAAAAATTTACAAGGGACCCTAGGCCATTATGAAAAAATGGATAAAAGATCAAAAAGGGTTCAGTTTAATGGAAATTTCCGTTGCCTTAATTGTTATGGGAATTCTGGTTGCTGGGACAATTAAGGGGTATGCTTTGATTGAAAGTGCCCATTTAAAAACAGTTATCAAAAACATTAATCAGTATCGAATGGCTGTTAATGTATTTAAAGATCAATACGGGGCTTTGCCTGGTGATTATGATCAAGCAAGTCAGACAATTCGATCAGATTTAACAGATGGGAATGGTAATGGCCGCATTGAAGGGGAAGGCTTAGGCGGACGCAGTTCAGAAGCCGTTAATTTTTGGCAACATTTATCAGCGGCAGGTCTTATGTCAAGCCCAGGGGGTGTTCCAGATATTGGTTCAGCAAGTTTTGGACAGGGGGTTCCCAAGGCAAAATTGGGGGGGGGTATTACAGTGGCCCAAGATCCAACGGGCCCAAGGCCTATGCAGGGACTTTGGTTTGTTTTAGGTGAAAAAAATAAATCCAACGGGGACGGGGCCCTTTTAACCCCAAAGCAAGCCATGCTTTTACTAAAACAGTTGGATACCCTGGATCCCTTATCTGGGGATGTACGCATTATGCCAGGTGCAGATGTGGCTTATGATGATTGTTTAAAGGATGGCCATCTAAATATAAAAACCGAAAGCGCAGCATGTATTGCTTATTTCAAAATATAAGAAATAATAAAGGTTTTTCTTTGATAGAGGTCTCAATCGCCTTGGTCATAATGGGAATCGTTGCAACTTTATCAACTTCGGTTTTTCATCATTTCAGTGATTCCCACAAAACAAAAGTCACAAAGGAAAAACAAGAAACTTTGTTAAAGGTATTGGCCCAATTTGCCTTATTAAATAAGCGTCTCCCAAATGCTGCAGACCCTAAAGCCCTTTTAGATAAATTTGGGGAAGAATCAAATCTAACAGTGGGCCTTATTCCTTATCGTACCCTTGGTATATCTGAAGCAATGGCAAAAGATGATTATGGAAATTATTTTACCTATGCAATGCAACCCTTTCCTAAAAGACCTGAAGCAGTATTAAGGCGGATGGATTTTTGTACACAAAGCCCTACAAGTAGGCTGTTATCCGTAGAGGAAAATGGGGTACCAATAATAATAGAAAATAAAAATAAAGATATTATTGATTTTATTGCAGTTGTTATCGTAAGCCATGGAAAAAATGGATATGGGGCATATGTTGGAAGTCCTGGAAATATTAAGAAAAAAACAGAAGTTTTGCATGGAAAAGACGAAGAAATAAATGCGGATGGAACGGGAAAATTTATAAGCCGTTTGAAATCAAATAAAGAAGAAAATTATTTTGATGATCAAGTTATATGGGTGCCCAGAAATATTTTGGCATCTGCCTATGGAGGGGAATCATGTTATCGCAAAGAAAACACCAAAATACCAACGCTCTAGCCAAAAAATGGCACAAAAAAACCTTTGATATAAATAAAGCTATAGGCTCAGCTGGTTTTATACCTTTGCCCTATAATTTTTTAAGAGGGTTGGTCCCGATGGGGCATATTGTTCTTACAACAATTTTTGTTTCAAGTTTATGGTATTATTTGGCCCCATCAGAAAATTATGAAGATAAATCAATGGATTATAAAAAAGAATCTTTTCCTTTAACTACAGCCAATTATTCGACTTTAGAAGAAAAAATTGAAGATACGCCAAAAATTCTTAATCAAAAAAAACAGCCAATTGTTGAAATGTACCCCCCAATAAAAAAAGAAAAAAAGCTAAATGTGATTCGTTTTTATAATCAGGCTATTAAAAATGATAAACTTGGACATTATGAATCTGCGCTGCATCTTTATCGGCAAGCCTTAGCACATAAGCACCCTAAGATTCAGAAAAATGCCAAGGGGATTCGACAGAGGATAAATTACCTAGTTCACCATAAGGTAACCCCTTGATCCAAAATATTTTATAATCAACGATATATTTGTCTTTAACTTTCTGAATGTTTAATTGAATAGGACTTACCAGATAAGATATTTGATGGTTTATATCATGAATTAATTTATAGACTGAAGCTTCCTCATAAACAGAAAAATTTATATTGATAGGGGAAAAGCTGATGTCAAATCCGGGGAAAATTTTATCATAGAAAATATCATAAAATCGAACAGAGGCAGATATATTGTAATCATCCAGAATATGACGCAGTTGGTGTTTGAATGCTGTGCGTGTGGGTTCTATAAAGATTCCTAATTTTTTAATTTTTTGAAAATTTGGTAATGTAATTTCTTGAAATTTCTGAATTTCTTTATTTTTTCTGATGTCTTCAACAATTTCATCTTTCTTTTCTTTCAGTACGGTTACTTCTGTATTGATGGGAAGGTAATTTTTTTTAGTAATTAATAATACGGACCCAAAGAAAACAAGGGTTGCAAAAAGTTTTAGCAGATTTAATTGTAATCTACGTTTCATCTTGATTCCCTTTCAATAAGGCGCAAAACATACAGCCCTTTATTTTTTTCTTTAAACTCTAATTGAAACTGTTGCAGTTCGGGGGTTTGCAATAAGGCCAAAAACATATCGTTTGCCTGATAATAAGGGCCTTTAAATTTTAAATAGACATCCATTACGAAATAAGGCTGGTTTCTGTGTTTCAACACTTTATCTAATAAAGAATGTTCCAGATATTTTGGGCTTTGTACCCCCCATTCAATTTTCTGAATATGCCAATGGATCGGCATATATTTTTTTAGTATATTTATTTGATTTAAAGGATTTTTAATTTCTTTAGTTTGTTTATTAACTTCCGTTTGGATTTTTTCAAGGGTGTTTTGATAACTTTTAGAAAAAGATGTTTTATAACGTTTTGTAAATTCTGAATTTTTTACTTCTAAATTTTTAATTTCTTGTTTTAAATGGGGAATGTTATTTGTAAAATTACTAAAAGAAGATATGGACCCCAATAAATAAATAAGGGCAAATCCGATAATACCGAATGACAAAGCATTCAATAGAATATGTAAAAATTCTTCTTGTTCCTTTTCCTTGCAAATATCAAATTTAAAAACAGATTCAGGTCGTTTGGAACATAAAACTTGCACAAAATAGGATAAAAAAGAATTGGCATCATCGCTTTTTTTAACACCGGACAGTTGTGCAATATTTATCGCATCAAGGTGGGAATGAATTCTGGGATCCAAGGCTTTAAAATATTGGCGATCCCCCATGCTTATGATGTTAATATTTTTATCTGATATTTCGGGTTCTTCGCGTTTTAGGTAATCAACAAGGTTTTTCGTCTCATGTGCAACAGCTGTTTTGATATCTTTAGATTTAATTGTAATCAACCGGGATAATGAAAATTGTTTAGAAATAAAGACAGATTGCCGCAGTCCAATATTTTCATGGAAATGGGTTATGATTAAGATTGGACTAGTTTCTTTTACATTCCGAAGAAAATGGCGTGTTTCTATGGCCAAAGATCTGACTGAATCTAAAGGGTTTTCTAAGTGATTTATGTAATTAAGCCACAAAGCATTATCATTACTAAGCTGTGCTGTTGAAAACTGGTAAATTTCTTTTGTTTTTTTGTAACAAAGAACGGAATTTGTTTGGGTTTTATGTTCTTGTTTTAACTGATTGATAATACGATTTTTGTTGATGATATTGGTTGGCGGGATTTCTTCTTCAAAAAAAGTTTGGTTCAGGGTATCTAAGTAAACAATCACAGGTGCTTTATAATATTTAATGAGTAAGTTTCGTATCTCAGAGTCATTAATGGTGTCGGGATTTTTGAAAAAGTCCTCTGCTGCAATACAGCCCCCCCTAACGAAGGTAATAAAGCAGCCCATATCTGTAATTGTAAAAATAAAACCCTGTTTCATATATTCATACTTATTATATTTTCATACAAAGGATAGAATAACGCATATACCATCCAGATCAAGATAAAGCTTATGAATAATATTAATAGGGGCTGTAAGTAAGTTGTAATCCTTTCAAAGAATAATGATGTTTTTTCAGCTAAGACAGTAGACGCATCTTCAAAAGCTTTTTCATATGATCCTGCGGCCTCTCCAAGATAAATTAACTGGCTAACAACAGGATCAAACTTAATTTTTTGAAAAATATGACTTAAGGGATAACCTTTATCCAATCCATCCAGTATCTTTATTACCTGTTTTTTTGGGTATCCCTTGGGCAATGTTTCTTTGGCGTCTAACAATGCATCTTGAAGATTTTTGTTCGCTTTTAATTGTAAGTATAAAATTTTTAAGAAATTTTCTTGAAAAATCAGGATAAAAATATTTTTTATAAAGGGAATTTTGTAAAATATATCATACTGTAATTTCAGTATTTTTTTTAATATGTAAGGTAATGTTATAAAAGAAAATATTGTAAATGCTAAAAAAGTAAAATAAGTCTGTGTAGTGCCCCCAGAAAAAATATCATGTAGGTAAAAAATACTTTTTGTAGAAAAATTTAAATTATATTCACTATTTTCTAAGATAAGGGGTTTCATTTTTGGAACCAGGAAGGTCATTAAAAATATTAGGGTGGATAAAACAACTAAAAAACACAGAAAAGGATATCGAATTGCATTCTGTATTTTTATTTTATAGGATTTTCTCCAGGTATAATAGTCAATTAAATTTCTGAAAGCTTTTTCAAATGATCCACTTTTTTCTGCAGCCGAGATTGTTGAAATTATAATTGGATCAACATTCTTAAAATTATTTATTAATGCCTCTGAAAATGAAGATCCACGGTTAATACAGAATGATAAAGATTTTGAAAATTCTATCAATTCCTTACTATTTGCTCCATGATCAAGCATGTGAATACTTTCAATTAAGGGGATTTTTAATTTGGCCATGGTTGCCAAATGGGTGAACATATTAATGGAATCTTGCAGTTTAAGATTATATTTAAATTTCTTGGGTTTTTCCTCTTTCCAAGAAATTAGTTTACCCCCTTCGTCTTTAACGTAAGATCGTATTTCTGTACTGGTCTTAAGATTTGTTAATCCCCTATATACCATGCCATCTGATTTTATGGCCTTATATCGTATCAATGACATTACAAAATACTTCCAATAACTTTTTGAACCTCTTTTACGGTTGTTAAGCCTTTTTTCAATAAAATTTCTGAATTTTCAAAAAAGGTGTTAACCAATTGTTTTTTCTGTAAAATATTTTCTTCATTATAAGTTAATTTATATTTTTTTTCCAATTGATCATTGTGTGTAAATAAAATGGTTTCGGTTAAAGGAAGACGTCCTTGAAACCCTGTTCCATAGCATTTAGAACATCCAACAGCATGATAGGTATTATTTTTCTTTATCTTACAGCTTGAACAAAGTTTGCGAACCAGTCTTTGGGCGATAATACTTCTGATATTATCTTCCAATTCAGACTTCGATACACCAAGATCCATCAGTCTTTGAATGGCACCCCACGCAGTATTGGTATGCAACGTTGTGTAAACCTGGTGCCCTGTCATGGCCGCACGAATGGCCATTTGTGCAGATTCTTCATCACGAATTTCGCCAATATAAATAATATCAGGATCTTGTCTTAAAATTGATCGGATTGCATCTGCATAACTTATATAGGAATTTTCTGGGATTTCTGTTTGTCGAATTAAGGGAAGTTTATATTCCACAGGTTGTTCCAACGTCATTATATTAACATCTAAAGAACTTATAAAATTCAATAGTGCGTACAAAGTTGTTGTTTTACCAGACCCTGTTGGCCCCGTGATAATATTGATGCCCCCAGGTTTTTGTGTAATTTTCTTTAAAGTTTCAATTTGGCTTGGAATAAAGCCCAGGCCTTCTAAAGATACCAATGATGTTTGCTTGTCTAAAATACGTATAACAATATTTTCCCCATGAATGGTGGGGTGACACGATGTTCTTAAATCAATTTCTCGGTCGCAAAAATACTTTGAAAATCTTCCACTTTGGGGTTTTCTTGATTCTGCAATGTCCAAATTTGCCATTAATTTAAGACGTACCAACAGGGAAGGCCAAAAATTTTTATGCAAAGTTAATTTTTGATTCAAAACCCCATCTATACGGTAACGAATACGTATATAAAGATCTTCAGGTTCAAAATGAATGTCAGAAGATTTCATTTTGATTGCATCAAATAATAATATATCAACCAGACGAACAACCGGGTTGTCATAACTTAAATCTTCAGGCTTAAAGGGGGATTCATTAATTTCCTGAAGAATTTGTGTCAGGTCAAAATCGTGATCATAATAATTCCAAATTGCTTGGGATAATTCTGTTTCTTTGGCTATTTTACATTGGATATGTTTCACTTTTGGAAAAGCAATTCGTATTTGATCTAGGGCTAAGATATTTGAAGGATCGACAGATGCGGCAATTAAGGTATCATCTTCCAGGGAAATAGGGATAATTTTGTGTTTCTGGGCTGTTTTTTTAGGGAAATTTTTTAAAAGCAGGGTATCAATGATGATATCATTTAAATTAATTTGCTGGGCTGCAGACTGTTCAGACAATATATCTTGAATTAATCCTTCAGCACAAAATCCCAGTTTTTTCAAAGATTCTTGAATACCAATATTTTGCTTTCTGCTTTCAAGTTCAACAATTTTTGCTTGATCTTCAGAAATAATATTTTTTGAAATTAAAATGGCCAGCAAAGATTGCTGACGAAAACGATTTTCTGCTGCCACCACAGTCATACCTTACCCCACTTGTTTTGAGGCAAGGTTACACCTTTATACCAAGACAGAAAAGATCAGGCTTAAAAATAAGGGGAAACTATTTTTCATCAACTTTTTTATCCAGCCACTCCAAAGATTGATTGATAATATCAGGTCTTTTCCTAATATAATGATCCATGCCTTCTATTCTGAAATAGGTAATATTTACGTTGTTTTGTTTTGCCTTTTGAACAAATAAATCACCCGATTCAATATTGGGGTCTTTCCCACCTGCAACAACAAGATAGGGGGTTTTGATTTCTTGATAGCTTGGGTTTGGATACTTTAAGGCATCCCTATGATATAGGTATGTCATCCCCAAAAATTCTTTTTCATGCGTTGGGTTTTCTAAAGTTTTATTAAGGGCAATATCCAGATCTTTTTTAGTTTTAGGGAGTTTTAATGAAAAAGGCATCCAGCCAGGTAATATGTCTAATACTTTCATCCACCAAGAAAAGCTTTGTCTTATACCTTGGATAAAAGGCCATAATTCTTTGCGCCATCCTAAATGACTGGCTCCTGACCAATTAACAGTTGCAAGAATCATTTCAGGAAATTTTTTGTTAAGGATGTTACAATTGGCCCCCCTTCTGATATGCCAATTAATATAATTTTCCCGTTCCATCCACGGGGTGGTTTCTTTTTTAAATGTTTAATTACAGAAATATGGTCTGATAAACGCTGTGTACGGGTGTAATGTTGCATAAAAACATCTTTATCAATGTTATCACCATCTACCCCCCATTGTTCAGTTGTTAACACCCCAAAATTTCTTTCCAAAAGCTCTTTTAAAAAATAACGATGTAGATGAATAATACTTGAAACGGATTCTTTGGTTGAAGATCCCCCACAAAGAATAACAATTGGATAAGGCTTTGATTTGGGCTTGCTTATATAATAAGTAATGGGGCTGTACCAGATAACTAATTTAAATAGCGTTTAACCCATTGTTTTAATTGA
>CAYGKW010000013.1:0-34889 GCA_964350815.1 uncultured Rhizobiaceae bacterium
TTTCATCTGTACCTTTATAACATCTTACAACGTTATCTGGTACAGCCCCAAAAGTTATTACTTTATTGGCAATTGTTTTTTTTATGCCAAACAATGCAGTGTCCGCCGCGGCAGAAGCTTCAGCAACAGACGATGCGATACCGTCACGTGCGTGCTATGCAAGAAAATTAGAAGAGGCCCGCAGAGAACTTAACGCAATAAAAACAGCTGTTCGTTCTATGGGGCTTTCAGATAAAGTAGACCCCCGTGATTTTTCTGAACAAATTGCCGGTACGCCTGTGCGCAGATTTACCTATCGATTTTCAGGGTATATTTCGGGTGTCCATGTTGAAATGATCCCAGGGTTTGTTTTAGTGGGCTCTAGGCGTTATCAATTTGATCCTGTGTCAGGTTTAATGACAAAGGCCATTGGCCATAAAGAAACTGTTTTCAAAGGATTTAATTTGTTTTCTTTCTTGGAAAACAAAATAGATTATATTATTAAGGCCCGCGCAAGGGCAGCAAAGTATTCAACAATAATTGAAATTAATGGTGTCAAATTTATTTTTAAACCTGGTGTCATTCAAATGGGGGGTAGTTTTTATTCTTTGGTAGGGGGAAGGATTTATACAAAATATTGTCGACACAAAGATGAAGTAAAAGTTTATGACCCACCTTTAAGCATAGCCCCTTTTCTGGGTCATAAAGCCAGAATTTATGGCTCTGAAGATCATGCAATACCAGGCATCAAAGTATGGTATACAAATAATCCAAGAGGAAGGTTTGATCCAGACAGTCCCTTTATAAAAGACCCTGATGCAGCAAGAGCCATGGGTCTTATGTTGTATGAATCCAAAGCTGTGCCAATCCATAGCATATGCTAAATTAACCGCGGTGCGTGACGTTATAATAGAAGGTTTGAAAATAGGCGAGATTTGTTACTCAGAAGGCCATCAGCCAGTTGCAGTTAATTCTGCAGGTGTCTTGTTAACTGCAGAAACCTTACTTAGGGCGGGCATAGATCCTTCAGGTATTTTAACAGATTAGTTTTTATGCATGCATTTTTAAAAAGAATTTCCCTAAATTTTCCCATGTTTCCTGGACTTTGGGGATTTTTTATGTCTAAATACTGAAACTTAATTCCCCAACCACCACCTATTGTCCAACTTGATTCTCTTATGCCAAGGCTTCGGTGCGACAGGCCAGGGGGTATAGAAATTTTCATTCACTCCCACTATCGTCATTGCGAGTGCCTGCAAGGCACGTGGCAATCCACTTTTTAACATTCTATGGATTCACAATGACAACTCTATATCAAAAAATAAACGAAAGGAATACAAATGATACACACACAAAACTGTACAAAAGAACAAACAAAAAAAGATTATATTCGACATGATTATTATGATGAAAGAGATTTAGGAGAGGAAGGATACTACACCTTAACACGCAAAGAAGTTTTGCATAATCTTTTGATGGTGTACCAATCTTCATTTTCTGATGGAAAATACAATGCATCCCTTAAGGCCTTGCAACTTTATGGAAAAGAAATTGGCTTATTTCAAAAACGCAAGGCTTACCCCCTTTGCTTTGATGACTTAACAGCACCTGAAATTCAAGAAATGATGACAGGTTTATCAGATATGTACCCAGAAGACGAAGCCGAAATGGAAACAAAAGCAGCCGAAGATTTTTATAAATCTACGGAATCAACCAGTGGATTCGATTTCCCCTTGGTTCCCGAAGGGGTAACGCCGGATGATGCTGATCAAGAACAGTCCAGGCATGGCGATCAATACACTGATCAAGAAGAAGATCACCCAGTTACCACCCAGGCTGTCGATCAATTTTCCGCTGACGCTGGCAAGCGAGGTTTGCAAAGACCACAAGGATGTAAACAAGGCGAATTGTGTGGCGGTGAATCGCAAGTTACAAAGTCGGGTCAAATAGACAAAGAAGGCAGCGGTACTCATCCCGCCAGTGATGTTTTCAACGGCAATGGCGCTGTACAATATGGGCAAGCTGTTGCCGATAACGGCCATAACAACGAACATCAGGTTCGAAATTGTATGTAAAATACCGCATAAGAAAAGGCCGCCGAATATCTTAACTTTACGCACAACTGCGGCGCCAAGAAACCCTCCAATAATGGTGGCAATAACCCCGAAAACATTATTGACAGTGGCGATTTCAGCCTTGGTGAACCCAATTTCTAAATAGAAAATATTCGCCATATTATTAATTAAGGCATCAGATAACCGGTACATAAGAATAAAGGCAGCAACAGCTGGCCAGAATTTTGAACGATTCAAAAGTTCCCGAAAGGGAAATACAATCGTGTTGTATAATAAATCTGTTCGATTGGTTGGGGGGCGCTTGGGTTCAGGGTTAAAAATTGTCGCCAAAACCCCAATAATCACCAGCAATGCCATAACCGTATAAGCCAGGGGCCAGCTGAAAAAGTGCGCAAGATAAAGTGTTCCAGCACGCGCCGTAATTGACCCAATGCGGTATCCAAAAATCAACATGCTGATACCAGGCACAGTTTCTTTTTTATCCAAAATTTCAATACGGTAAGCATCCACAATGATATCTTGTGTGGCTGCCAAAAAGGCAATAATCAAAGCAATCACAGCCGTTTGCATGTGATGTTCTTGGGTGGGGTTTGAATACCCCAAGGCCAATAAACTGATTATTAAAAGAATATGGATCACCAAAAGCCAGCTGCGTCGGTGGCCCATTTTATTGGTTAAAAAAGGAATTTTAATCAAATCAACGGCGGGGGCCCAAATAAATTTAAATGCATAAGGCAGGCTGGCCAAGGCAAACAACCCGATATAGGTATTGCTGATCCCAATTTCTTTTAACCAAATTTGGGGGTTCATTACAGCAAGAAAATACATCATCCCATAAGGGATGGCAAAGAACCCAATCCCAATAATACGTGGGGCAAAATAGGTTTTTTTAATGCTGCTTAATATATGACTGGTTGATCGCAATTTTTATCGATTCCTTTCGGTTTTTTATACAGGAATTGACCCCATGTGTCATGAAAAAAGTAAGTTAAAAAAACACAAAAAATGGCACCCTTGCGCATGGCTCAGGACATTTTTTTCACGTAAAAATCCTAATTAATATAATAACATACTGAAATAACTGAATTATAGGTATGCATTTATCGCATGGAAAAGCCTATGTTCACCCTTCCACATTATCATTTCCCCCCTATACCCCGCCATCGCAAGTGCCTACTTGTCTCGCCAAAGCACGAAACGTGATGGCGAAAAGGGTACGTGGCAATCCACTTTTTGATACTCTATGGATCGCCGCGCATCTTTTGGATGCTCGCGATGACGGCAGTAGGACAAATAAAGACAGAGGATGACACTGAAAAGAAAGTATTTCAGGGCCTTCAACCCATTCTATCCCAAAGCCCCAACTAAAATATTGCGGCGGTCCAAATGTAATATTTGGTCCGTTTTTATGTTTTCCAAGAACGTTTCATAATGGTGGGTCCAATAAGTTGCATCAAAAGGCAAATTGAATATATCTTTTGCGGCATCAGGTAGGTCCTTTAACAAAGAAATATCACCCAAAGACAAGGCTTTTATATGCCGTGCCAGCCACCACAAATACAAATATTCAAAGGCTTTATAATCTTGTTCGTTTTTGGAGCTAGCATAATTTTGTACAAATTTAATAAGCGACCAGGTCGCATTTCCTTCTTTTTGGTGGCTTTCCAAAATTGCTTTTAAAAAGTCTTCGGCAATAACATGTCCTTCTTGCTCAATCAATTCATTCAACAGGCCAAAGCGCCCTTGCGAAACAGTTGTATAAAATGCTTGTTCTTTGGGGGATAATTCAGGATGGTTTTGATCCAAATGTTTTGCCAGAATTTCAAGCTTAAGGGGGTGCATATTCACTTGCTGACAGCGGGATTTAATGGTCGACAAAATACCGTGGGAATTGTGGCAAATCAAAAAATAAATGGTCTGCTTACCTGGTTCTTCCAGATCTTTTAACAACGCATTGGCAGACTTGTCATTCATATCATCAATGGCATCAATAATCACAACACGCCATCCATTGTGTGCGGCTGTTTGGTGGATAAATTTTGATGTTTCACGCACCTGTTGAATGCTGATATTTTTCTTGGCTTCAGGATCTTTATCTTTATGCAAAATAAATAGATCAGGGTTTCCCCCAGAAATAGAGGCATGATATATGCGGTCTTCGGGTTCAGGTTGGTTCAATTCAGGGGTATTGCGAAATAAATGGCGGGCCAACAAATGGGCAAGGGTGGCTTTTCCAATTCCTTTTGGGCCAGTTAAAAGCCAGGCATGATGCAAGCGATTTTCTTGCACACGTTTGCTGAATTCGGTCACCACATCGTCGTGTCCAAGAACAGATTGCTTTGTATGTATCCATGAAGGCGTATTAAGTATCTTAACCATGCTTGCATTATGGCGTTGCAGCATTGGCAAGTAAAGGGATTTTTCCCTGTACAGGCAAGCCTTAAAAAGTTATAAATACCCTATGCTTAAATCAATATATAACTGGATTATCAGTAAAGCCGGCCACCCCCACGCCAAGTGGTATTTGTTTGGTATATCGTTTGCAGAAAGTTCTTTTTCTCCGTTACCGCCAGATCCTTTAATGGTTCCAATGGTCATACAAAACAAAGACAAAGCCTGGCAATATGCATGGCTGACAACTTTGGCATCGGTTACGGGTGGCATTCTTGGGTATGCCATTGGGTTTTACTTATTTCAGAAAATTGGAATCCCTGTCTTGAAAGCATATGGCTTAATGGATAAATTGGAAGTTTTTCAGACTTCTTTTTACAAGTGGGGGTTCTGGGCGATTGTGATCAAGGCATTCACGCCCATTCCATTTAAACTGGTGACCATTACTTGTGGGGCTTTGAAATTCAACTTTTGGAAATTTGTATTGGCTTCTACGATTTCCCGTGGCTTACGCTTTTACATATTGGCAGGGGTGTTATATAAATATGGCCCCAAAATGAACGACCTGATTGAACGTAATATGATGCTGGTTTCCACAATATTCTTAACACTATTGATCGGTGGATTCTTTATCGTAAAGCATTTATTTTAATTTTGAATAAATCCCATTTAAGCAATTATCTTTCTTGATCAAGCTGCCTTCAAAGGTTTATAATTATATTAAATAAACTCAGGGGTATATTATGGACATTACCAAATTATTTAAAATAAAAACGGCGCATATGCTTCTTTTATTTATTTCATTCGTTGCTTTAAGTTCAGCCTATATTGCGGAGTATGGATTTGATTTAAAGCCCTGTCAGTTTTGTTTGTGGGAACGATATCCATATTGGTTAATGATTATTTTGGCGGGCAGTGCCTTGCTTATTAAAAAACTATCTAGGTTTCTTTTATTGATGGGGCTTTTGATTTTTACAGTCAGCGTAGGAATCACATCTTACCATGTGGCCGTTGAACATAAATGGGTGGATGCGCCTGAATCTTGCCAAAGCAAAATTGTATTGGATGATACGCCAACATATGAAGAAATTCGCGCGCAGTTAATGGCACAAGATCATGTGGCCCGTTGTGATGTTGTTCCCTTTCGATTCTTGGGGTTATCCATTGCTGAATGGAATTTGGTTTTGAATTTTGCACTTGTGGCCTATATCATCATGACTTTAAAAAGAACAAGGCGGTTTTATGGATAATAAAGATAAAATTCATGAAATGATTCGGGTAAATCATGCAGGTGAATATGGGGCCATTCGTATTTACAAAGGTCAATTGGCGGTACTTGGAAAATCATCGGTTGGACCGACCATCAAACACATGGCGGAACAAGAACAAGACCATTTTGACCTTTTTGATAAAGAAATAAAAGACCGCCAAGTACGCCCAACGGCATTGTCACCAATATGGCATGTGGCAGGATTCGCGCTTGGTGCAGGATCTGCATTGCTTGGAAAGCGTGGGGCAATGGCATGTACAGTTGCAGTCGAAAGTGTTATCGATGAACATTATCGTGACCAATTAAAAGACTTGGAAAAACTGCCAGAAGAAAAAGATCTGAAAGACAAAATCGCCAAGTGCCATGCCGAAGAATTGGAACATCATGATACAAGTCTTGAACTTGAAGCTGAAAAATTACCAGGATACAAAGTGTTTTCAGCCTTTGTGAAAACGGCTTCCAGAACAGCCATTTGGTTGTCAAAAAGGGTGTAGGGTTTGTTGCATGATGCAATTTTTGAGACGGCTTTTTTCTTTCTTTCGTCGTCCCGCACTTGATGCGGGATCCAGAAAAAAATATCGAGGGAAAACAGGGTTGTTTGGGATTAGCTCAGCCCTGGACCCCGCATCAAGTGCGGGGCGACGAGTAGGGAGCGCACCCCACAATAATCTGATCAAAAAATGGTTGTGGATCAACATATGGATGTTGGTAGGCATGATTATTTTGGGCGGTGTAACGCGTTTGGAGGATGCGGGGCTTTCCATTGTTGAATGGGCACCTTTGGCAGGCACATTTCCTCCACTAACACAGGCCAGCTGGTTGCAGGCTTTTGCCCAATATAAAACCAGCCCTGAATTTCAAAAGATCAATTTTTCCATGACACTGGGGGAATTTAAATACATCTTTTGGTTGGAATATTTGCATCGTCTTTGGGGGCGCTTGTTTGGGATTGTGTTCTTTATTCCAGCCTTGTACTTTTGGATGAAAGGATGGGTATCCAATCGCCAGAAAAATCAGATTCGGGCGTTAACAATATTGGGAATTTGTCAGGCTGTTATGGGATGGTACATGGTTAAAAGTGGTTTGGTGGATGATCCACACGTCAGCCATTTCCGGCTTGCGGCCCATTTTTCTTTGGCCTTGGCCATTCTAGGTGTTTTATTGTGGATGGTATTTGATTTGAAGTTTTATTGTAATCCAGATGATGCTGTCATTACCCGGCTTGACCGGGTAATCAATATGGACCCCCCAATCAAGTCGGAGGGTGATAGTAATAATTTAACCATAAGTGTTTGGGTTCTTGGACCCATAACAGACATGTTACTGTTAACCATTATATATGGTGCATTTGTCGCGGGTCTAGATGCTGGATTGCTTTATAATGATACGTTCCCCCATATGGGAAACAGTTTGTTGCCGCCAGATGCCTGGGGGCAGGGGGGATTTTGGGATAATGCGCTGAATAATCCTGTTGCGATTCAATTTATACATCGTTGGTTGGCCATGATTACAGCTGTTTTAATCCTATTTTTGGCTTGGAAAATTAAAACCCAAAACCAAAAAATTGCAGGGCTTTTGACCGTGGGTATTTTAATTCAAGTAACTTTAGGCATTACAACCTTGTTTACAAATGTGAACACTTGGGTTGCCGAAGCCCACCAACTGGGCGCTGTCTTCTTATTCAGCACGTTTATTTATCTTTGGCATCGTAAATGGCATAGAAATGCCTAATTAATTTGTCTGGTTTCTGTTTTAAAATGTAATCAATAAACCTGTCATGGGATGGTAAGGAATGGTTGTTGCTAGGTCGCAGATCGATCTGTGTTCCAAGTTAAGCAGTGCAAACAATCTAGTATTATTTTCTGGGCTGATAGGAAGTTTGAAGTTGACCCAAAGCCTTAAGTCCAGCGGTTATCATTGCATGCCGATAAAATGCGGCATCTGCTTCTTCTTTTTTTCTTGCTTCTGCAGCTTGCCATGCAGCATAGATTATTTTGCGCCTGTAGGCTTCAGCTTTTCTTGCGACTTCTTCTATTTTTACAGCTTCAGCCTTTTTCCAGGCTTCATATAAGATTCTATGTTTATAAGCTTCATCAGCAGCTGTAAGAATAGGTCTTCCAAAATCATCGATCCCTAAGCCATCATCTGGAAAAGTTGGTGTAGGGGGTGTGGTGGATGCAGTGGCGTGTATCCAGCGTCTGTAACCTTCAGGGGTTGATCTTTCAACTGCCAGCATTTGTTGGGCGGCGGCCATAAAGGTTTTTTTTGGATCAATGGTCTTAGAAACATTATGCGCAAGGAGCCGTAAATCAGGACAAGACATTGGAATATAAGATTTTGATGTCACGGGATCTTCCAATTCAAAACCACTTGGGCGACTACTAGAAGAAGCGCCCATTACATTGTACGAAAATCCAAGTGTAAGTAATAGTATTATATAATATCTCATATCTTATCCCACTGTAAAATATAGCACAGACAAATATGTCTAAGGAAGAAGATGTGAAAAATTAAATAAGGCTATTAGATTTACAGCCTGTTGCTTTTTATAAGTTCCATTAAAAAATGAATATGAGCGTTAATCCTAGATCCAACGGGAAATTTTTTTATTTCAGAACTTAACGATTTTATACAGATTTCATTTGGGTGGCCTGCATCTAATCTGGCCTGTGCCCTCTGAGCATAAATAGCAATAAGTTCTTGAACACGGGCTTCAGTCATTTCTTCAGTTTCAGATGTTGGGTTTCCAAACCAATCAAGGCGGTAGCAACTGTTAGGCGTAACTGGTGCAGTTTTTTTAATTTCTTCGCCTTCCATAGGCATAGATCCAGGGTTTGCTGCCCCAGCAGCATAAGTTTTTTGGCTTATTAAAGTTATAAGTATTAATATGAATAGGTTTAATTTCATCTCGATATCCCACTAAAAAATTTCATCTAATGATTGTTTAGTGGGTTAGACTAACTAAGTCAAGAATTAACTTTGCAAGTTACCAGGGGGCGTATTTTCTAGGGAAACAATACCTTCTTGGGCTGCATGATATAGGGCTTCGATACCCGGCATTGGCTTGCTTTCAAGCCATTCCAGAAAGGCACCACCACCCATGGAAACGTATGTGAAATCATCATAACAACTGGCTTGGTTCAATGCTGCAGCTGTATCTCCGCCACCGGCAACGCTTATAAGTTTACCCGAGTGGGTTTGCATGGCTGCATGACGGGCAATAAGCATTGTCGCATATTCAAAGGGGGGAATTTCATTGACCCCAATTGATCCATTCCAAATCAAAGTACTGCAATGATCAATATTACTAACAATATCATCAATGGTTTTTGGACCAACATCCAAAATCATTTGATCTTGGGGAACTTCATTAATGGGGACAATTTTTGATTTAACCCCAGGCACAGGTTCACTTGCAACGACAACGTCTGATGGTAAAATTGTGGTGCATCCACGGCGGGTTAATTCTGCCAAAATCTGTACAGCCTCGTGCTTCATTTCTTTTTCGCATAAAGATTGGCCAACTTCATACCCTTGGGCATAAAGAAATGTATTGGCCATGCCGCCGCCAATGGCAAGAACATCAACACGTTGGGCCAGGCTTTTTAGCAAGTTAAGTTTTGATGAAATTTTTGCCCCCCCCACAATGGCCATTACAGGGCGACGGGGCGTATTTAAGTGGGTTTCTAATTGTTTGATTTCTTCTTGCAGCAGGCGTCCTGCATAAGAAGGCAAGAACTTTGTAATGGCATCAATGGATGCGTGGGCACGATGGCATACAGAAAACGCATCATTTACATAAATATCTGCCAGCTGGGCCAATTTTGCAGCAAAATTTTCATCATTACGTTCTTCTTCAGGGTGAAAGCGTAAGTTTTCAAGGAGGGCAACTTCTCCAGGTTGAAGGCTATCAATCAGGCTTGCTGCTGTACGGCCAATGGTTTCGTCAGAAAAGAAAACAGGGACTTTGCCCAGTTCTTTGTATAAGCTTGCCGCAACTGGGCGCAAAGAATATTCTTCCATATGGTGTCCTTTTGGACGTCCCAGGTGCGAAATTAAAACAACGCGGGCCTTTTTTTCACGCAATTCTTGGATGGTTTGAATGGATTTTTTTATACGTGTGGTATCTGCAACTTTATTGTTCTTAAGGGGTACATTGTAATCTGCGCGCACAAGAACAACTTTGCCCGCAACATCAACTTGGTTTAAAGTTGATAACTTCATTATAACGCCTCCACACAGTTTTCTTTAATAGTATCAAAATTATGGGGGGCTGTCATTAGGGGAAATTTTGATAAAATGTATATTGAAGTTATACATCAGTTAGGTATATTTAAAAAACTAACTAAAGTATGGGATATTAAAAATGAAGATATTATCAAAACTAATTATTTTTACACTAATTTACAGCGCTTGCGGCTGGAATACTCAGGCTTTTGCAGCAGCTTCTGCTGCAGAGGATGACTCTGGTGCCGGTAGATTAAAAAGAACAGCTGCACTAGAAGAAATAGACTGGGATGATCTTTGGGAAAAAAATGTGCAAGAAAATGAAATTTCTAAGTCAGAACAACAGCATTTAGACAGACAAATGATAAGGATTGAAGGTCAAATTACCCTTGATCCTGAACAACGATTTAGAATTTTAGCCCAATTATCAAACATGCCGACTGATATGCGGGAAGGGGTTGTCAACAAATTAGTTGAAGAAGGGGTTCATAGTTATCCCGAGCTTTATAAGAAAATTTTAAGAAGTTGGTAGGGTTTTTGATTGAAGAAAAGGGGGGCTATTCTTCTTCTTCAATGACCAATACTTCGTTCTCTTTAACGTTGCCAAAAACATGACGTACACGCTCATCCAACATAGCTGGGTCTTATATTGATAGTTTTATAATAATAATTTTATACCCTTTCTTAACTGTGTGGAAATTATAACCAACCATAATCAAAGTAAATTACTTTACTTTTTCCTTCTGTGGGCTTATTATTTAGGCAAAAGGGAGATTTAAAAATGAACAAAAAAATAAAAATTACCACTCTATTTCTATTGGCATCAAGCATGTATTCTTTATCAGCATACTCAGCCGCTGGTGAAGAAAGTAGCCGGGCAGAACTAGCAAGTAAATATGCAAAACGTCAGAAGCAAGAGTATGCTAAGGAAGAAATACAATCACACTTTTCGGAAGTAGATAATCCTACAGAATTCTCTGAGCAAATTGAAGAATTTACAAATGATCGTATGAAAGGCATGTACATAAACCTGATTACAAGAGGATTGGCTGTAGAAAAAAAGAGTGAGGATAGAAAAAATTTTATTAAACAAATTAAATCGCTTCGGGTTCTTGAAATGGGTGACCGTGCAAGGGCGCGTACAATTGAAGCTTTTGCAAGAATCCCAAAAGATAAAAGAGATCAGGCGGTTAAAGACGCTAGGAGAGATGGAATTGGTTCCGCTCCAAATGCTTTGCTTCACATGAGAGCGACCATTGAAATGCTTGGATATCCTGATTCTGGAGACTATTTATATACAGAAATTCTTAAAGGAAATAAATAGAAGGTACCTTTTAAATAATGCTTTTATTTTAAGAATCGTTAGAAGGGGAGACTAGTTCTCCTCTTTCTTGATCAGAAAATTAAATCTAAATACCGCACTCTGGTAGATTAAATTTATTTTTACTCACCTTCTTCAATCACCAGGACTTCGTTTTCTTTAACGTTGCCAAGAACATGACGTACACGTTCATCCAGCATATCTGGGTCTAACGTTTCAGGGCGCATTAGCTTTACACGATTTTCCCAATTTTCCTGTTCTTGGTTCAGTGTATCAAGTTTTGACTTTGAATCATTTAATTTGGATTCTAACTGTTTCCAGGCAAGCCATCCGTGGTCCCCTTGAATAAGGTGGTAGCCAAAATAAAAGGTTAATGTCAAAGCAATTAAAGGTAAAATAAGCTTTGTTAGGTAAAATCGCATTTTTTAATCAAACGTTTTAAAAAAGACATCATTGCCAGGGTAATAAGACACATGCTGAAGTTCTTCTTCAATGCGTAATAACTGGTTATACTTTGCAATACGATCTGTGCGGGATAAAGAACCCGTTTTAATTTGCCCGGTCCCTAAAGCCACGGCCAAATCAGCAATACAGGTATCTTCTGTTTCCCCAGACCTGTGTGACATAACACAACTGTAACCGTAACGCTGTGCTGTTTGTACCGTAAAGACGGTTTCAGATATGGTTCCAATTTGATTTGGTTTAATAAGAATGGAATTTGCAGCCCCCATTTCAACACCGCGTTCTAAACGCGTGGGGTTTGTTACGAATAAATCATCCCCTACAATTTGAATTTCATCACCCAGGGTATCAGACAAAAGTTTCCAACCTTCCCAGTCTTCTTCGGCCATACCGTCTTCGATTGAGATAATTGGATAAACGTCAGTTAAATCTTTGTAAAAACTAACAAGCTTTTCAGATGTGAATTTTTGTTTTTCCCCATCCATAATATAAAGATCATTGGCATGGAATTCTGTGGCTGCGGCATCTAAAGCCAAAGCAATATCTTTTCCAGGGCGCAGTCCTGCCATTTCAATGGCTTTCATAATATGGTCAAGGGCTTCTTTTGTGCTGTTGATTGCTGGTGCAAAACCCCCTTCGTCCCCAACATTTGTATGGTACCCTTTGGCTTTTAACGTGCTTTTAAGTTGCTGTATAACATTAAACCCAAGTTGTAGGGCCTCTGAAAAAGAATCTGCCCCAACAGGCACAATCATAAATTCTTGGATGTCCAGCTTATTATCTGCATGGGCCCCGCCATTTAAAATATTAATCATGGGGACAGGCATAATATGGGGGAAGGGGCCTGCCAAATATCGATAAAGAGGAAGTCCCAGTTCATCTGCTGCCGCACGGGCAACAGCAATACTAACACCCAAAATTGCATTTGCACCCAGACGGGATTTATTTTCTGTACCATCCAATTCACACAAAGTTTGGTCAATATGGATTTGATCCAAAGCATCAAACCCTTTTAATGTTTCAAAAATTTCGCCGTTAATATGGTCAACAGCATTTTGAACACTTTTTCCATGGAAATTTTGTTTGTCGCCGTCCCTTAACTCAACGGCTTCAAAGCTGCCGGTTGAGGCACCGGATGGTACTGCACCCCAGCCTGTTGCACCAGAATCAAGTTCAACTTCAACTTCCAAAGTTGGATTGCCACGGCTATCCAATATTTGACGGCTGTGAATATTTATAATTTGGCTCATGATGAAGGCTCCTAAATTGTTAAAGGATTGGCTTTGGCATATTTGTCCACTTGGGCCAAGTCACCAATTACACGATCCATGTTTTTTAAATATATCATGTTTGGCCCATCACTGGGAGCATTATCTGGATCTTCATGTGTTTCCATAAATACTGCGGCGACGCCTATACTAACGGCTGCACGCGCAAGAATAGGGGCGTGATCACGGTTACCACCACTTGATGTTCCCTGACCACCAGGTTCCATGACGGAATGTGTGGCATCAAATACAACAGGGCACCCTGTTTGTGCCATAATTGTGAAACTGCGCATATCAACAACCAAGCGATTATAACCAAAGGTTGTCCCGCGTTCACATAGCATCACATTATCATTGCCTCCAGCTTGTATTTTTTTGGCTACATTTTCCATTTCCCAAGGGGCAAGAAATTGGCCTTTTTTTACATTTATCACACGTCCAGTTTCAGCAGCAGCCAGTAATAGGTCAGTCTGGCGACACAAAAAGGCAGGAATTTGCAATACATCAACAACATCTGCAACTTGCGCGCATTGTTCAGGGGCGTGGACATCTGTTATAACAGGACATCTAAACGTTTCTTTTACTTCTTCAAAAATAGGCAGCGCTTTTTCCATGCCGATGCCCCGCTTTCCAGAAATGCTGGTGCGGTTGGCTTTGTCAAAAGAAGATTTATAGATAAAATTAACACCATGCTTTTCACAAATCTTTGTTAAGGATTCAGCCATCATCATTGTGTGATCGCGTGTTTCCATCTGGCAGGGGCCAGCAATGATTGTTAAGGGAAGGTCATTTCCAATTTTGAAATCATTTAAAGATATGTGTTTCATTCTTAATCCTATACTAAGCGTGATTGTTTAAGGGCTGCTTCCACAAAGGAAACAAATAAAGGGTGGGGTTCAAATGGCCTGGATTTAAATTCTGGGTGGAATTGAACGCCTATAAACCAGGGGTGATCTGAAATTTCAATGGTTTCAGGTAAGTTTCCATCTGGGGAAAATCCACTAAATATTAAGCCTGTTTCTTCCAAGTTTGTAACATAATTTATGTTAACTTCATAGCGGTGACGGTGTCGTTCCTGGATATCCATTTTTTGATAAATACTATAAAGTTTTGAATCTTTTTTAATAATGGATTTATACGCCCCAAGACGCATTGTGCCGCCCATATCAGATTTTTCATTGCGGGTTTCGAATGATCCATCTTGTTCCCATTCAGTCATTAGGCCAACAACATGGGTCCCGTTGTGATCAAATTCAGATGATGTTGCATCTTTAATATTTGCAACATTGCGGGCATATTCAATTACACCAATTTGCATACCTAAACATATTCCAAAATAGGGGATTTTTCGTTCGCGGGCATAGCGTACAGCTTGAATTTTACCATCAACACCACGTGATCCAAATCCGCCTGGGACTAAGATGGCATTCATATCTGCAAAAATATCTTCTGCTGTTTCGGCGGTGATTTCTTCGGAATTAATCCAGTGTGAATTAACTTTTACATTGTTGGCCGCACCTGCATGAATAAGGGATTCATTTAGGGATTTATAAGCATCCTGCAAAGATGTGTATTTTCCAATAATGGCAATATTTACCTCTCCATCAGGGGAAATAAGCTTATTTGTAAAATTTTTCCAGGGGGTTAGATTTGGTTCTTTTTTAGACTTTAGATTGAAATAACTACAGACGACAGTATCAAGTTTTTGTTCATGCAGGTTAACAGGCACTTTGTATATTGAACTAACGTCAATTGCACTGATTACATTTTGTTGAGGAAGATTACAGAACAAGGATATTTTCTTGCGTTCTTCATTTGTAATTAATTTTGCTGCCCGACACAAAAGAATATCAGGTTGAATTCCATGACTTAAAAGTTCTTTAACCGAATGCTGGGTGGGCTTTGTTTTTATTTCTCCTGCTGTTGGAATATAGGGGAGAAGGGTAAGGTGTATAAACAACGCATTTTCACGCCCGACATCATTGGCAAATTGACGGATGGCCTCAATAAAAGGAAGGCTTTCAATATCTCCAATTGTGCCACCAATTTCGCAAATCATAAAATCAGCGTCAGAATCATCATTTCCTATATATTCTTTTATTTCATCAGTAATATGGGGGATGACTTGAACGGTTGCCCCAAGGTAATCACCTTTACGTTCTTTGTCGATGACATTGGAATATACTTTTCCTGCACTTGTCGTGTCCAATTTTGTACAGTCTTGATGAAGAAATCGTTCGTAATGACCCAAATCAAGGTCGGTTTCGGCCCCATCTTCGGTTACATAAACTTCACCATGCTGATAAGGACTCATTGTGCCGGGGTCACAGTTTAAATAGGGGTCTAATTTGCGAATTCTTACTTTATACCCACGGGTCTGAAGCAAAGCCCCAAGGGATGCGGCCGCAATACCCTTTCCAAGGGATGATAAAACTCCGCCTGTTACAAAGATATATCGTTTCATCTTTCTGGCCTCTCCATTATTATAGAATTGTCATTCTGGACTTGATCCAAAACCCAAAGCTAGCTGGCTATAAAAAGATTCATTATTTAGTCACTGGATTCTGAACTAAAGTCAGAATAACACTATTTACTAACTGGGGCGTCGTCTTTTTCAACAGGGCTTGCTGTTTTTTCATCTTTAGCTGGGCTTGCATCTGTATCAAATATAGATTTTGGTGTCATTGTGCGCCCTGACATAATTGCTAAAATCAAACACAAAACCATAAAAATAGTTGCAAGAATACCTGTTGTCCTGGTTAATAAGTTAGCTGCAGCACGACTTGACATCATGCCACCCATCGATGATCCACCTGTAAGGCCAGTTCCGCCCTCACTTTTTTGTAGCAAGATTACGCCAATCATGGCTAAGGTTACGATTATTAAAATTACGATTAATACTGTTTGCATTGTTTTCCTTTTAGAACTTCTTAATAAGTTTTATAGGGTTTTATATAATAATTCAAGAGGGTAATTGGAATGCCTTCTTATACATTAAACCTAAAGTGGAAGATGTCGCCATCTTTGGTAATATATTCCTTGCCTTCAAGACGCAGTTTTCCAGCTTCTTTTGCCCCAGCTTCGCCATTACAAGCGATATAGTCATCATATGCAATGGTTTCAGCCACGATAAAGCCACGTTCAAAATCAGTATGGATTTTACCAGCTGCTTGTGGGGCAGTGGAATTGACTTCGGTTGTCCAAGCGCGGGCTTCTTTAGGACCTACAGTGAAGAAGGTCAAAAGATCCAGCATATTATACCCTGCAGAAATAATTTGGGCCAAGCCTGTTTGTTTTAATCCAATATCTGCCAAGAATTCTGTTTTTTCTTCTTCAGATTCTAGGGTGGAGATTTCAGCCTCAATCGCTGCAGAAATAACAACATGTCCGGCATTTTCGGCCAAAGCCATGGCTTTAACTTTTTCTGTGTATTGGTTTCCTATTCCAGCTTCGTCTTCGCCTACATTACAAACGTATAATAAAGGTTTTGATGTTAATAATTGAAGTTGCGCATATGCTTTGGTTTCTTCTTCATCAATTGGCACATAGGCACGTGCTGGCTTACCATCTTGCAATAAGGGTAAAACTTTATTAACAAGATTTAAAAGGATAGTGGCCTCAGCCTCTTTCCCCTTTACACGCTTTTGTAGATTAGTCACACGCTTTTCAAGGCTTTCAAGGTCTGCTAATAATAGTTCGGTATCAATGATTTCTTTGTCACGGATTGGATCAACGGTGCCTTCCACGTGGGTGATATCAGTGCTATCAAAGCAACGTAATACATGAACAATGGCATCCACGCTACGTATATGACCCAAAAATTGGTTGCCTAGCCCTTCGCCTTTGCTTGCCCCTTTTACCAGGCCGGCAATATCCACAAACTCAAGAAAAGTAGGAATAATTTTGGCGGATTCAGCAATCGATGCCACTTTATCTAAACGTTCATCTGGAACAGAGACACGTCCAACATTAGGTTCAATTGTACAAAAAGGATAGTTTGCAGATTCGGCTGCTGCAGTCGAAGTGAGTGCATTAAATAACGTTGATTTCCCAACATTTGGAAGTCCGACAATACCGCAATTAAAACCCATGATTTTATCCTTTAATTTTTATTGTTTTTAAATCTTCAGCGACACGTGTGTTGAATTCTTCAGGTTTACCTTTGATAAGCAAAGGAAAGAAATGGGAAATGGAATCAATAACACCCCCAACCCAATCAATATCACTGTCTGAAAAATTGCTTAGAACATAGCTAGAGACATTCGGGTGATTAGGCCGCCCTATGCCAATACGAATGCGCCAAAATTCTTTACCTAAATGTTTTTCTGTATCTTTAATGCCATTATGACCTCCATGACCACCGCCAATTTTTGTTTTTATGCGTGGGGGTTCTATATCAAGTTCATCATGAATAATAATGATATTTTCTGGAGGGATTTTATAAAAAGTTGCGGCGGCTTGAACGGATTGACCAGAAAGATTCATGAAAGTTTGTGGTTTTAACGCGATGATTTTGACACCATCAATCTCACCTTCAGCGACAAAGCCTTGAAACTTGGACTTAAAGTCAGAAAAATTATAATCTTCTGCTATGGCGTCAACGCACATGAAGCCAATATTGTGACGGTTTGCAGTGTATTGTGGCCCCGGATTCCCGAGGCCTACCAATAAGATCATTGTTTTTAAAAGATCCGTTGTTATTATTCCTTACTTTCTGCAGAAGCTTCTTCTTCACTTCCTTCTTCGGCTGCTACCTCTTCATCATCGCTTGCCCCAGATACTTTTGGAGGAACAATTGATGCAACAGAATCAGACTTTTCTAAGTGAGAAATCTTAACGTCTGCAGGTAATTTAAGTTCACTTGTGTGGAATGTCGTTCCAACACTTAATCCTTCAAGATCAATTTCGATTGATTCTGGAATAGACGTTGCTGGGCAAATAACATGGATTGCATGGCGAAGTATGTTCAATATACCCCCTTGCTTTATTCCAGGGCATTTATCTTCGTTCAAGAATTTAACAGGAACATCCACGTTGATTTCACTTTTTGCGCTGACACGCATAAAGTCGATGTGTACTGGACGATCAGTAATTGGGTGTAGTTGAATATCACGGATCAAAGCTTTTTGCTTTTTGCCTTCTATGTTTAAATCATAAATGTGGCTAAGAATGCCTGGTTCATTTAGTTCTTTTAACAAGTCACGATAGCTAACAGAAATGCCAATAGGTTCTTTTTTGTCGCCATACAGTACAGCTGGAATCATGTCTTCACGTCTTGTTGCTCTAGCAGCTCCAGTTCCAACGTTTTCTCTGAGCTTTGCATCAAAACTTCTAACAGTTGTCATTTTTTTCTCCTAAATTCAAATAAGCCATATATAAAATCTTTTTCTAAAAGACTATTACGCATAAAATCAATGATAATCAAGTATTGATTTAGGTTTTTTAAATTTTTTTTCAAGGGCTTTGGGTATTAATTCCATATTTCTGCGTCGTTACAGTGACCAAAGAAATTACTTTGGCATATTACTAACTTGGGCACGCTTGAATCCTGCCGTCCAATTATTAAAAGCTTCAATCGCAAGTTTTTGACGTTTGGCTAAGTCTTTTACTTCAGATAATATTCTGATATCGCCTATGGCCCGTGTCAATGCAAGTTCAAAACGTTCCAAGGCCATAAATCCAGCGGTCTCTTTTTTTAAATAGTATTCAGAAAGATATTGATGATAATCAGAACGTAACAAGTCATTTAATTTTTTTTCTGTTTTAGGGCCTGAATATAACGAAGCATTTTTAATTTTTTCAGTGTTAACCCTGTCAGCAGCTGCAGGACTGGATGAGGCTGAAATAATAATCAATAGGAAAAAAGTAAAAGCCTTAAAATAATTAGTCATTAATATTCCATTAAATTGATTGACCTAAGTGAATTTTTATGAAAATAATATATAAAGTTATAAATAACGAAAGTCAATGTTTTAGGAGAGGCATAAATGCAAAAAAATTTAGTAAGATTAATCCCGATATTAATCATATCTTTTGGAGTTTTATTGGCTGATAGCGCTTGTGCGGTTTGGCCATTCACTTCTGGTAGGAAGCCACTGGCAAGTGAGCAGACAGTTGCAAGTAGTTCAGGGCCGGTTACTGGCGCAGGTGCACGTGCTTCAAGAACAATAATGAGAACATTTAACCCATGTCATGGACCAAGTTGTCTTACTGTTGTCGACCTTGCATATTGTGCAGAAAGAACAGGATTTGCATTGGCTGACTTCTTAAACAATGAAGAAAAATTATTTTACACAACACCAAATCAAAAAGAAGAATACCAATACACAACTGCAGTACACGTTGACATTAATGAAAATGCATGGATGGCTGCGTATCAAACTTACAAACAAGCAAATACTCAGTTTCAGTTAATATTGCAAAAGCAGAATGATGTTAATAGCTTATTAAATGATATTGACCTAAATAATGAGGCGCAAAGATCACAGGTTGAAGAAGAACAAGCAAAATTGGCTTTGATGCAAAAGCAATATTTAAGATTTCTTGCAAAAAATGATCTGTTCAATGTCCAAAAATTTGTTGAAGCCCAGAACAAGTTGGAAGCAACAATGGGAAGAATTGGTGAAGATCCAGGTGTGTCTCTTCCTCAGGCAATTGAACCTAAAGAAGATGATCCTAAATATTCAGAACGTAAAACAGTAACTGTACGTATTATGGATAGGGCAGTACAAAAAGCAATTCAAGAATTTTCTAAAGAACATTTCTTCTGCTATGAAAACTTTTGTTATCACAACTGTGTGCAAAAAGCGCTTTATACAGAAAAAGACGTTAAGAACTTCTTGAACCCTGACAGTGAAACAACCATTGTTGATGTTACCAGGGCCCAAGCGAACTTTGTTTTCAAAACAGCACAGAAATGTATTGGGGGCGATCCAAAAGCAAGTACTTTGCGTGTCTTGTGTTCAAGATGTACGGAAGGCTTTTTGGGTAAAAGTGTTCGTCCAATCGCAGCATGTACAAATGTGCAAAACAATGAATTTAAGAAACAAGAAGAAACACAACAAACAGGTTTTGGTGGATTCGGTGGGTCATCGATGTTCTAAAGAACACCAGAACTTTTATAAAAGCCTGGATTTTATCCAGGCTTTTTTTGTTTGCAGTTTTTATACGGTAAATTTGTGAATTACAGGGCATTAAAAAAGAGGGTAAGTTGTTGCTAGTTTAACGCTATGGGCATTGTCTTGACTATTTTAAGTTGGAATGCGCTTTGCTTAGGAAAGTTCCTTATAAATGTCTTTGATTAAGCCTGAATTGCTATGAATACTTTATTGTTTGATAGTGTAAAAAAGTATAAAAAGTCCGAAAAATTAATTCCAGACACAAAAAAAGCCGGAATACCGGCTTTTTAGGCAATGAATAAATATTATTCAGATTTTCCAAGACCTTTAAATCGGCTTTGGAACTTGCTTAATTGTCCGCCACTGCCTAGAAGACGGTGAACACCTGTCCAAGCAGGATGTGTTTTTGGGTCAACTTCTAATTTTAAGACTTCCCCAGGTTTTCCAAGGGTTGAGCGTGTTGTATATTCTGAACCATCAGTCATAACGACTTTGATTTCATGATAGTCAGGATGAATGTCTTTTTTCATTTTTTATACCTTAATTTAAATTCCTTATTATACATATAAGACTTGCCTATGAATTTCAAGGTCTTTTTATAGATTTTTACAGAAAACATTATGGACAGATTGAATTCTGCTTTGTGTTTGCTTGTCAAGCTTACCAGATAATGCTTGTGGTAGGAAGTGCTGTTGAAATGCCATTATTGCTTTGTTTAGATTATTATCATCAAAATGATAACCTATTTCCTTTAATAATTTTATGGCTTGGGGGTTTTCAATATCATCCCAATCTTTATCTTCCGGCCATAGGCCAATTTTATTATTGGCAAGAAACTTCCAATCAAATAGTTCGCCTGGATCTGATTTTCGATCAACTGCGATGTCGGAGTGTCCTAGTATATAGTGATCTGGTATGTTCCATCTTGTTCTGATGTCCTTTATCAGGTCTATTAATGCGTTCATTTGAACAGGTGGGAAGGGTTGGTAGCCATTTGAATGTCCAGGGTTATCAAGTTCAATCCCAATTGAATTATGATTAAGAGCCGTTCGGTCTTGCCAAAAGCTAACACCTGCATGCCAAGCTCTTTTTTCTTCTGCAACTAAGTTGTAGATAAAGCCTTCTTTTGAAATTAAATAGTGTGCGCTTACTTTTGATTCTGGATCTTTTAGTCTGTTAAGGGCTTCTTCAGCGCTTTGCATGTCTGTGTAATGCAGAATAAGCATATCAATGGTGCTTTTCCGATCATCAAAGTTGGGTGAGGGCGTTGGTATTGCTTTCATTTTTATCCATTTCTCATTTATTCTAGCACACACTGATTATCGAATAAAATGATATATAAAAATTAATTTCCCTTTATATTTTAAAAAAAAGACAGTTAAATCAATATATTAAAAGGCATGCAAAAAAAACATACCTCCATAGCGTAAAAAATACTGGTAATTTGTTTAAAAGTTTATATATTACAGGTGTAGCTTGAATAAAAGCTAAAGAGTTTCCAGGAGCAACTCCTGGAGAGTGGAGCAAGCCTCCACGTTACGTCTCCCAGACGTAATAAAAGCCTCCCTGTTAGACTGGCCGGATTTATCCGGCCTTTTTTTATAGCAAATTGAATTAACGCTGGCGCATCGTTATTGCGCTCCTCACCTGCGAAGGTGTAGGCATTGTCGCTGATGCCTAGCGACAATATTAATTGAATCTGCTATACGCCAATTGATTTTCAACAAATAACGAATAAACCTTGATCTTTCTATTTAGATAGGCTTTTTTAAGATATGACATTTTCTAAACCCTTTAATATATATAGTGAACAGAAAAAAATAATCTTATCCAGTGTGCCGGAAAGTGTGCAAGGATATGTATATAGTGAATTTCTTGAAAAAACTGACGAAGGCAATGTTCTTATCCTAGCCCAAAATGATGATCATATGCGTCAAATTAAGGCTGAACTAGACTTTTTCTCTTCTAAAAAACAGGTTCTGATTTTCCCAGAGTGGGATTGTTTACCGTATGATAGATCTTCCCCCAGTAAAAGTTGTTTATCAGAAAGATTAAAGGTATTTAATATACTGGCCCAGAAAAAGACAGATCTTTGTATTGTTACGACCATGGCTGCGATTACTCAAAAGATTCCTACCTTAGCGCAATTTCATGAAAATACTTTGGATATAAAAGTGGGAAGTGAATTTAAATTAGAACGTTTAATTCGTTACTGTGAAGAAAATGGGTACGACCGTGTGGATGTTGTGGAAAATATTGGGGAATACGCAGCACGGGGTAGTGTTTTTGATTTATTTCCAACAGGGCAAGGTCAGCCTTATAGACTGGATTATTTTGGGGATGATGTAGAAAGTATTAAAACTTTTGATCCAGAAACCCAAAGGACATTAAACGAGGTTAAGTCTATTGAACTTTCAGCTTTGGCTGAAGTGTTCTTAACGAAATCCACCATTTCTAACTTTCGTGAAAAATACCGTGAATTATTCGGAGTTGAGGCATGTAATGACCCTTTGTATATAGCTGTGGCAAATAAAAGGCATTTTATGGGGTACGAACACTGGATGCCTTTATTTTATCCTAAGTTGATTAATTTTACGGAAGCTTTTAAACCTGAACATATTTTCATAGACGTAAAGTGTGACGATAGTTTAAAGAATTTTCATGATCGTATCTTAGATCATTTTCAAGCAAGAAATGAAGCCAAAAACTATATTGGGCATGAAGATGTTGCTTATCGTGCCTTGAACCCAACCTCTTTATACCTACGGCCAGAAGAGGTTATAAATAGTTTTAAAAATTCAAAAATACTTAAATTAAGCGGTTTTGATGATGCAGAAGGGTATGATTTAGGCATTAAAAAGTCAAAGAAGTTTATTGAAGAACGTCAAAATAAACAAACCTCTATATACCAATCGGTTCATGAATATATAAAAAAATCCGATAAAAAGATTTTGGTTACAACCAGGACTGAGGGGGCCCGTTCTACATTTACAAATGCCTTTGTAAAAAGTCTTGATAAGAATATTTTTAAGAATGTTTCGGGTTTTTCTTTTGCAAAAGACCCTTTTGTAGGTATGGCTTGCGGGCCTTTTAATGAAGGGTTCCAGACAGATAAATTTGAAATTCTGACAGAGCAAGATATTCTAGGGGATCAAATTGTTCGACATAAAAAGCAATCTGGTAAAAAGAAATTAAGTTTTGAACTGGAAAACTTTAAATCAGAAGATTTGTTGGTTCATAAAGTTCATGGCCTTGGGCGTTATATTGGTTTGCGAAATGTTCCAATTAATGAAGCGGCACACGACTGTTTGGAATTAGAATATGCAAATGGCGACAAGTTATTTATTCCTGTTGAAAATATTGATGACTTAAATATATATGGGGCATCAGATGCGGCAGTATTAGACCGTTTAGGCGGTGCAGGGTGGCAAAATAGAAAAGAAAAAGTTCAAGAACGTATATTTGCCATTGCTGAAAATTTAATTAGCTTGGCTGCAAAGCGACAGAGTTTAATTGCTGAGGCCGTATCTTGTGATATCGGAGTTTATAATGAGTTTTGCCAAAAATTTCCATATGTAGAAACAGAAGACCAGCTGGAGGCTATTAGTAACATAATTCATGATATGGCACAAAGTAGGCCAATGGATCGGTTGTTATGCGGTGATGTCGGATTTGGAAAAACAGAAGTTTCAATGCGCGCAGCCTTTGTTGCGGCTGCATCGGGGTATCAAGTGGCTATTGTCGCGCCAACAACAATACTGTGTCACCAGCATTATGAAAGCTTTGTACAAAGGTTCAAAGGTTTTGGAATCAATATTGCATTTTTATCTAGATTGCAGAAAGCTGCAGCTGTAAAAAAGATTAAAGAACAGATAGAGAAGGGGGAAATCCAAATTGTTATTGGAACCCATACCTTGCTGTCTAAATCTATTAAATTTCCACATTTAGGCTTGGTTGTTCTTGATGAAGAACAACACTTTGGGGTTAAACAAAAAGAATATTTAAAAAATATGGCAGAAAATGTGCATGTTCTTTCCATGAGTGCGACCCCCATCCCAAGAACTTTGCAAATGGCTGTTTCAGGCATCCGTGATTTAAGTATTATTGCCACCCCACCTATAGATCGTCTAGCAGTTCATACCTTTGTTATGCCGTTTGATTCAGTAACGATTCGAGAAGTCATTTTAAGAGAATATCAAAGGGGAGGGCAGGTGTTTTGTGTATGTCCCCGTATTAATGATATTGAAACTCTTTATGAAAGGCTTTCAAGAATTGTGCCTGAAGTCTCTATCAAAATTGGCCATGGGCAAATGCCACCAGAAGAAATGGCTGATATTATGAAAGCATTTGAAAATCGAAAATTTGATGTATTAATTTCTACAAATATTATTGAATCTGGTTTAGATATTCCAAATGCGAACACATTGATTGTTTATCGTTCTGATATGTTTGGACTTTCCCAGCTACATCAGTTGCGCGGGCGTGTTGGACGATCAAAGGTCAGAGGATATGCCTATTTTACATTACCCCCAGATAAGATATTAAAAGGTAATGCAGAAAAGCGCCTTGAAGTTATAAAATCAATTCAGGGTCTTGGGGCAGGATTTACTTTAGCAAGTCATGATATGGATATTCGTGGACCGGGTAATTTAATTGGTCAACAACAATCGGGGCAAGTTAAAGAGGTTGGTATAGGTCTTTATAACCAAATGCTAGAAGACGCTTTGCATAAGATAAAAAGCGGTGAAAAGGCATCCGTTCAAAAAGAGGATTGGAGCCCAAATATTAACTTAGGATTGGAGATATTAATTCCTGATAATTATGTTCCTGACTTAAATTTAAGATTAAGTTTATATAGAAGAATAGGAAAGTTAGATTCAACAGAAAGTGTAGAAGAATTTTCTGCAGAAATGATAGATAGATTTGGGCCATTACCTGAAGAGTTACAAAATTTATTAGATACAATAGAGCTTAAATGGCTTTGTATGAAATTGAATATTCAGAGCATTGATGCCGGATCAAAAGGTATATTAATCAGTTTTCATAAGGACCAAGTTTCTTATATTGATAAACTTTTGGCATACATCAATACCCAAAATGGTACAGTTAAATTGAGGCCAGATAGCAAAATGGTTTTAATTCGATCATGGAAGACATCTAAAGAAAAATTAAAAGGACTGTATAAGTTTTTAACGGAACTATCAACCACTTGTATTTAGGTTAAATTAATACTTTGTTGTATTTTGGCACGAACTTTTTCTATATTTTGTTGCGCATTGACACGAATGCAGCGATTTGGAAATAAATCCAAAAGTTTCATATATCCTTCATAAACTTTTGTATGAAAATCCAGTTCCATTTGTTCAAAACGATCATCTATAGTTTTTGTGGTTGAATTTCTTTGTTGCTGACGCGCTCTACTGAGTTTTGGGGGAATGTCGAAAATGAAAGTAATATCAGGCTGAAAACTTCCTATGGCCCAGTCATGAAGTGCAAGCATTTTATCAATGCCTAAACCCCTTGCAATGCCTTGGTAAACAAGGCTGGAATCAGAAAACCTATCACATAATACCCACTTTCCTTCATTTAGGGCAGGTTTGATGATTTTTTCGACATGGTCATGCCGTGCAGCGTATAAAAGTAAGGCTTCGGATATGCCATCCCATTTTGATGTGGATCCATCTTTTAAAAGTCTTCTTATGTCTTCAGAGCCTGGGGTTCCCCCTGGTTCGCGGGTTATGTGAACCGGAAGTTTTTTAGATTCTAGATAGTCTTTCAGAAGTTTGATTTGCGTTGTTTTCCCAGCACCTTCACCCCCTTCAAAGGTTATAAATTTGCCTTTTTTTTTAGTCATTAACTGTGTCCCCAAACAACATATCTAAGGGCAGATAACAGGCGACCAAAAATACCAACTTCCTCAACACTTTCCCCCGCTAATAAAGGAATATTTATGGTATCAGAGTTTTGAGAAGTGATTTCCAAACGACCTACAAGTTGCCCTTTTTGTATGGGGGCCGCAATAGGGCTTGAATAAACAGCTTCAACTTTCATACTGTGTTTAGATGCCTTAGGCAGTGTTATGCTGACACTGCCATTAGTTATCAAAGGAACAGTCCCTTTTGTTCCAAGCCATGTATTAGCTTCAACAATGGGTTTTCCAGCTTCAAACATAGTGTAGTTATTGAATTCTCTGAATCCCCAATTCAAAAGACGTTCAGCAGCTTCCGCTCGCTTTTTCTCGCTTGGTAAGCCATTCACAACAACAACAAGACGTCTTCCATCTTTTTCTGCAGAACCTACTAATCCATAGCCACCTTCGTCTGTATGCCCTGTTTTTGTTCCTGTTGCATTTAACCCAGGAATTTTCAATAGAGGATTTCTATTGTATTGTTTAATATTGTTATAGGTGAAAACTTTTTCTTTAAATAAATAGTACAGATCTGGAAAGTTTTTTATTAATTGAGATGTGATAGTAGCAAGGTCTCGAACTGTTGAGTAATGCCCAGGTTCTGCAAGCCCGTGCGCATTTTTGAAAGAAGAACTTTTTGCCCCCAAACTTTCAGCAAGTTCAGTCATTTCATTGGCATAATTTTCTTCACTTCCCCCCAGGTTTTCAGCAATAACAATGGATGCATCATTACCAGATTGGACAATAATTCCTTTTAATAAGTCTGCTACCTTTACATATTTATTGGGTTCTAAGAACATTCTTGTTCCGCCCGTTTTCCATGCCCTTGTACTTGTCTTAAATTTATCATCCATAGACAAACGGCCATCTTTAAGACGGACAAAGGCAGGATACACAGTCATTATTTTGGTCATAGAGGAGGGATGTGTAATTTTATCTGGGTTTTTTTCATAAATAACAGTGCCTGTATCTACATCCATAAGTATGGCTTCTTTTGCAAATTCAGCATACTTATTTGCAATATCAGTATTTGCCTGCGCAAACAAAGGACAAAGTAAAAATAATAGATAAGAAGTTAGTAGTTTTTTCATAATACCCCGTTATTCAGTAACTATTCTTGCGTCAGTGTGGCCAATATTATTGACCTGGGACAAAGAATGTCTTGCCTGCCCATTTGTCTCAAAAGGGCCAACTTTGACAATGTGTAGAGTTTTGTTTCCGGAGGTCCTATCAGATATATGCGTTTTTCCTACAGAAGATAATTTTCTTACAAGTTTTTCAGCATTTTCTTTGTTTCCAAAAGCGCCAGCTTGTATGTATATCCCTTTTGCAGGTGCTGCAACTGGGGAAGGGGATTCAGTAGATTCTTCAATAGACGGCCTATCAAATATATTTTCTTCTTTTACAGTTGGCTCTTGATCAAATAAAGATTCAGATTCTGAATCTTGGTATGTTGCCCCAGGTAAAGTTCCCCCAATTGGCCTATCTTCATTATGATCATTTAAAACACCAGAGGCCTTTAAATTTTTGTATGCTTCAACATTACCAGATTCATGAGGTTTAATCTCTTTAGGGCTTTTATAGTTTTTATCTTGTGCCAGCGCAGCAACAGTCATTGTTTCTTCAGGTAACAATTCCACGCGTACCTTAGTTGTTCCTTGTTCTGCAAACCCAAGAAGCTGTGCGCCTTTTCTTGAAACATCAAGAAGCCTATTGTTAACAAATGGTCCACGATCATTAACGCGTAAAATTAAGGACCGGCCATTTTGTAAATTTGTTACCCTTACAATGGAAGGAAGGGGTAAAGTTTTATGTGCTGCAGACATGGCATCCATATCAAAAATTTCACCATTTGCTGTACGTTTATTATGGAAGTCTGGGCCGTACCAGGATGCAAATCCGACTTCATCATAATTGTAATCTTCTTTGGGAAAATACCAGATACCATTTACTTTGTAAGGCTTTCCAACTTTGTATATGCCATCACCCTTTGATTCCATCCAGTCTGGTTGATCATAGGGCGCTTCATTTGGAGTTACATCCATTGAGGAAGGGCTGGATACATCATTATCTCTCAGTTTAGAACAGCTGGACAAGCCCAGTGCAATAACAGCAAAGAATAAGATTAAATGATTTTTTGTTTTAGTATTTTTCTTGTATAGCATCAGAAAGTAACCCTATTGATAACACAAACCAAGTTGATCTGTTCCATTTTAATAATACATCTGCGTTTGGTAAAAGTAAAAAAGCTCTTTGGCTTTTAGAGGGAACGACAATTCGTGCCTCCCAATCTTCAGCTTGAAGATTATCCCCGTTCAGTTTTTTAATACCTTCTTTTTTCCATTCTTTCAAAGGTTTTTTTACATTTGCTTTTGCAAGTTTTTCTAAATTTTTATTATATTTAACTTCAAAACCCCAGGGTTGTTCATATTTCCAACCAGATTGGTGAAGGTAGTTAGCAATAGAACCAAATACATCTTTTATATCATGCCAAATATCTTTACGACCATTCCCATTTTCATCCACTGCAAATGTTTTAAAACTGGACGGCATAAATTGACATTGACCCATTGCCCCCGCCCAAGATCCTTTCATGTTTGCAGCTTTCACATGATTGCCTTGAATGATTTCAAGTGCGTGAATCAGTTCAGACGTAAATAAATCTTCACGTCTACCGTCATGTGCAAGTGTGGCCAAGGCTTCAATAATTGAAAAACCACCTGTAAACCGACCGAAGTTTGATTCACTTCCCCATAAAGCAACAACAATTGCCTCAGGAACTTTATATTTTTGCGAGATTTCTTCTAACACGCTTTTATGAAGGCTTAGTTTTTTTTGGCCTTCTTTAATTCTAGGAGGAACCCGCTTTTTAAAATATTGGGAAAAAGTTTGTTTCAGTTCAGGTTGATGACGATCGTACTTAATAATTTTTTTATTGGGTCTTACGCCTTTGAAAGAATCATTAAATATTTTCTCTGTAATGCCTGCTTTAAGTGCTTTTTCTTTAAAAGAAACTTTCCATGATTTAAAGGATTGTTTACCTTTAGCCTGCGCAGGCAAAGGGAGGGCGTTAGAGAATAAAATAAAAAATAAGAGCCAATTGCGAAGTTTCATAGTGCTTTTTATAAATTTTTGCTTGAAAATTAATTCAATGATGGCATATTCCTTCTTGTAACTCAATATATATCTGTTGAATTTATTTGCGGATGGGTGGCCGAGTGGTTGAAGGCACCGGTCTTGAAAACCGGCAAGGGTTAATCGCTCTTCGTGGGTTCGAATCCCACCCCATCCGCCATTTCCTTAACTGTTACCATCCCATTAAGTCCGAAAACCCTAGACAAATCAATTGTTCTAAGCTGATCATAGTCCGTTAGTATCCCATGTAATTTATTGACATCCGTATATGTTTGGGGGTACATGTGGGGGTATTAATTCAACATTTAAAAAATGTACCCCCAATTTGGATGGCCCAATGAAACTAACAGATATAAAACTTCGTACTATTAAACCAAAAAATAAGCCTTATAAACTTAGTGATGGACAAGGTCTTTATTTGTTGATTAACCCTAGCTCCACTAAATACTGGCGTTTCAAATACCGCCTCAATGGCAAAGAAAAACTGTGTTCCCTAGGTGTATATCCGGAAATTTCCTTAAAAGAAGCTAGGGAAAAATGTTTGGAAGCCCGCAAGTTTATTAGGGAAGGCATTGATCCTGTTCAAGTTAGAAAAGATGAAAGGTATCAACAGCAGGCTGCTTCTGAAAACTCTTTTGAAAAAATTGCTAGGACATGGCACGCAGATCAAAAACCAAGTTGGACACCTAATCATGCAAATTACGTTATTAAGCGGTTGGAAGTAGATATATTCCCAGCGCTTGGCCATCGATCAATAACCGATATAAGACCCACTGAATTACTGGTGGCTGTTAAGGAAATAGAAAAGCGCGGGGCCAATGATATAGCCAGGCGATTGTTGCAAACCTGTGGCCAGATTTATCGTTATGCCATTATTCATGAAAAAGCTGAATACGACATAACCGTTGGGTTGAAGGATGGGCTTAGTAAACCAGGAAAGAAAAAGCATCATGCTAGTTTGACCGAAAAAGAGTTGCCTGAATTTTTGGAACGGTTGGATAAGTATGATGGGGAACTTCAAACAAAGCTGGCTTTGGAACTATTATTACTGACGTTTGTGCGTACAACTGAGCTTAGAGGTATAAAGTGGCAAGAAATAGACTATGCCAAAAGGGAAATTAAAATCCCAGCTGAACGCATGAAAATGAAGGAAGTTCATATCGTTCCTTTATCAAACCAAGCACTGGGGGTCATTGAACAATTAAAATCTTTAACAGGACACAAAGAATACTTATTCCCAAGCCGTACAAACCCCAAAAGTCCTATGAGCAATAATACCATGCTCTTTGCCATGTACAGAATGGGGTATCACAGTCGTGCAACACCACATGGATTCCGCGCAACTGCTTCGACCATTTTGCATGAACAGGGGTTTCCTTCCGATATTATAGAACTTCAACTGTCTCATGCAGAACGTAATAAAGTGAAGGCCAGTTATAACTTTGCCAAACGCTTACCTGAACGTCATAAACTGATGCAGTGGTGGGCAGATTTCTTAGATAGAGCAAGGGAAAACAAAGGAAATATTATTGAAGGTAAATTTGGAGGTGTGAGGTGAAACAAGATAGTAAAGGAAAAATTTATGAGTATGGATGATGATTTAAAAATATATATCCTTTTTGTTTCTAACGAACTTTACAGATCAAGAAAATATGAAGATTATCGCTTCATAAAAAGGGAAGTCCATAATTCTGTAAAAAAAGAATTAAAAAACCTTTCTGATGACAAGAAGTTGAAGCTACTAGAAGACGCTAATATAGATCGCCAAAAAAATTATAATTTTTGGAGCAAATCCAAGACATGGCAGGTATCTGAAATTGTTACCATTATTATAGGATTAGATCCCCTGTTAATTAAAGACTTTATTGCAAAACATCAATGGACTTATGGGCTTTCTAGCCAATTATCTTATGAAAAATGTATAGAAGAATTTTACGGGAACAAAATTTATCGAGAATACAAATCCCTTCTTCATTTGCTTTCTGGCCATTTTCCTTATGGGTACGTTGAGCCTATTGAATTTATTGAGTGGGCCCAGTGTTTTGAAACTCATTGTCCTCAGGGGCTAGTTGACGGGGTCCTAAGGTTTAAGAATGTGCCAAACTGGAAAAAAGAATACGAAAAAGAGCGTGCCGAAAAAGAAATACTTAAGGCAAAGTGTTCGGTATTAGAAGGTAAATATCGTAGTTTGAGCTTAAGAAGTAATACTTCTGACAAGATTATTTCTACTTTTATTAAAGGTTGTGACAACTCCTCACTGTTTCAGAATAAAAGATCAGCGATTAGTAGGGCTCAAAGTCTTTTAGAGCTTGGTGGAAGACACTTTGATGACAAACCCCTTCGCGAACGCTTAGAAAATGGCACAAAACTTTTAGGCGATTCTTGATATCGTTTACCCTAAAATCGCCGATAAAAAAATTTTCCCAAATCCATTTCTTAAATCTTAAAGTTTTCAAAGGCTTCTGACAGGTTTGTTCGAGAAGTTTTGACGATTCTTGCCAGTTTAAGGCGAATCTTGAAATTTCTTAATCTAGTCTCGCCCACGGCCTTCTTGAAACCTCTTAGGATCAGCTTGTGTTTAATCGATCACAAAGAAAGGATTAAGAAATGAGCACAAGCAAATTACCTGAAACAGGTTTTTTAAGATTAAAAGAAGTTCTCAAGGTGATCCCAGTGGGGAAAACAACCTGGTGGCTGGGGGTGAAAACAGGAAGATTCCCAAAGTCTGTAAAACTAGACCTCAGAATCACCGCTTGGCGAGTAGAGGACATCCAATCATTAATTCAAAAAGTATCAGATCGTTAGGGATATGAGTAAGAGAATCTATCCTCTAGGCTGTATCAAGTACTGGTATGGTTATGACATTGATGAAATACGTGCCATGTATTCCCAGTGCAAACTTAGTGATAGAACTGTCTATAAATGGATCAAACAGGGACTTAAAACGATTGATTCGAAGAACCCAATATTAATTTATGGTGCGGATTTGAAAGAATTCTTAGGTAAATTAAATGAATCGGGAAAATGTCAAACTGCGTTTAATGAATTCTTTTGCTTTGGGTGTAAAGAAGCCCGGAAACCCTATAAAAAACAAGTAAAAATAGATTCTTCAAGTCCTTATCTTAAGTTAAAAGCAGTTTGTCCCAAGTGTAAGTCCCTTATGAATAAAAATTATAAATTAGACGCGTTAGCTGGCCTGAAACGGAACTTTAAAGTGGTTGATGTTTTGGAATTATATGATTCCAAAGATTGCAGCTTAAAGACTGACTTTTTGAACCAAGAGAATAAGGGGTTAAGTCAACCAACACAAGGAGAATTGTTTTAAGATGAAAGATGCATCCAAGGCCCTTTACAACGCCAAGAATGAACGCATTAAATATAAGTACCGTAATCACTTGAAAAGGGCTTTAAGGAAAGATGCCAAAACAGTAATCGCAATATTAAAGCATATACGGGAGTTTGAAATACATACGGAATTTAAGGATTTTAGCTGCTTCAATGATGAAGTGGCCAATAAGTATATTGAAAGCTTGTTTGGTAGAAATTGTTCCTTGTCTTATATTGGGGAAAACCTTCGTTATTTAAAAGAATTTATTCGGTGGCTTGAACGGCAAAAGGGCTACAGAAGCAAAATTGATTATAACCATATTGATTATCTGAATATAAGCAATAACCAGAAGAGGACAGCCAAAGCTGTTGAATATAAGATAGCTTATACCTATGACCAAATAATAAAAACAATTCGTAATATGCCAGATAAAAGGGCTATAGAAAGCCGCAACAGAGCAATGATTTCCTTGCAGGCCTTATGTGGACTAAGAATATCCGAACTTAGAACGGTTAAAATTAAAAACATTATTTGCGAGGAGGGGTCTTATTTTATATACGTTAACCCCAAAGATATGGAGGTTAAGTTTGCCAAAATAAGACAGGCGAACTTTATGCCCTTGCCTGTAGATATTGCAGAGAATGTTATTAAATGGCGGGATTATTTATTGGAAAATGGATTTAATGAAAAAGATTCCTTGTTTCCCCAAACAAGCAATAAGTTTAACCAGCGCAACCTTTTAGAAAGTAAGGTTGAACATAAAGAAATTAAAGCTAACACAACAATAAGAAATGTTTTTAAGAAAGCTTTTGCAGAGGCTGGATATGCATATCTAAGACCCCATTCCTTTAGACATACCATTGCACGATTTGCCGAACGGCAAAGTCCAGAGTTTTTGAATGCGGTTCGACAGGCCTTGGGGCATAGTTCCATCACGACAACTTTTCAAAGCTATGGTGAGCTTTCAGAATATGAACAACGAAGACGGATAGCTGGGCAGAAGATTGATTTTCTAATTAAATAACTATGATTGTATTATTTAATTTTCCATCTCTTAAAAACTCAATATTAACTTTCTTAGAGTTTTTAAGGTTGATTTCATTTAGATCTTTACAGTTTTTTATAATTTTATTGTTTACCCGCAATAAAATATCGCCTTCGGTAATATTAGAGTAGAATGATGGACTATCATCAACAATTGCAGTTATATATAGTCCGAATTTTAAACGATATTTCAACCTTTCTTCATTTAATAAGCTTCTTCCAATGATACCAAGACCTATATTTTTTAGTTGCCCAAGAAAAACTGCAGCGTAGTTATAATGATCTATGGAATAGGGTATGTTAACAACATTTTGTTGAAAAGCCTCCTTTTTAAAGGAGGCGGAAACTTTAAGCAATTAAGTTTTTTTGTTTTTTGTTACCTGGTGAGTTACAAGCAAAAGAAGGGGTTAAATCTCCATCAAACAGAAATTCAATAAATTGTTCATGACTTACCCGTAAAGAAATAATTGCATTTTCTTCTATTGATTGCCTATTAATCAGAGTCTGATAATACCAGTTATGCTTTTTAAGCCGTTCTTCAAACTCAATATTTACACTTGCAGAAACTTGTGAAATGGTATTGAACAAACAATATTCTTGTAAAGCTGCACATATTTCTAAAGAAGTTTTTTCTTTGTTATCAGTAGATAAATGATTTGAAACTTCAAAAAAAGATAGGACAACTGATTCAGAGTTAGTTGGAATTAGTATGGCTCCCCCCTTTATTTCTTGATTGAGTCCAAGTGCTATTATAAAAGTAGAATCATCAGGTACAGGATAGACTGATCCTTTTTTTACAAACTTCTTAAACTCTTTTTCTATTTTCAGGTATTTTTCTTTATTATCACTGTGAATGTATAATATCATTTTAACTCCCCTTGTTAAGTTATATACACATGCAATTTATGCATAACAAAAATATTTTCAAGTAATAAATATAAATAAAGGGAAATATACTAAAGTAATTGTATACTAATTATATTATTCAATCATAAGTTTAAAATTTAAGGGAAAACCGTTAAAAATATCTTTTAATTTTTGATTATTGAGTATAAATTGTGACTTGAAAATTCTTATTTATAACTTTCATTATCCCGCTGGCAGATTTTTTCTGCCAGCTTTTTAATTGGTCATCAGTTTTATTACAATTTTAACAGTTCTTTTAACTTGACTAACTCTTTGTTTTTTGTAGGAAACATACTTAAATTTAATTTTTTTAGGAGATAGAGATTAGTTTTATTTTCTTTTGTTAGGGCGGATCTTATAAAATCTTTTAATACTAAGTCTGTTTCTAATAAAAAGAATATTATGGGGCTGTACCAGATAACTAATTTAAATAGCGTTTAACCCATTGTTTTAATTG
>CAYGKW010000014.1:0-34784 GCA_964350815.1 uncultured Rhizobiaceae bacterium
TCATCAAGTATCTACTCAATATACCTTCTTACTTCTCTTTACTCTGTCTAGGAACAAGATCACAAACGAATGCGATCAACTTTTAATCATTAAGGTTGATTTAACCTGGTTTATTTTAATTTTGTTTCTTTAAACACGACATGTTTGCGTACGCGTGGATCATATTTTTTAAGTTCTAATTTCCCAGTGCTTGTGCGTGGGTTTTTCTTGCGAACATAAAAGTAGCCAGTGTCTGCTGTGCTTTCTAATTTGATCAATGTTGTCTTTGATTTTGCCATTTTTCGTACCTAATTTTTGTCGTTGACGTATAAGTATAATTGTCGGACCTAAAAGTCAATAGTAAGTTTGCATTTTTTTAATAAAATTTACTTTTTTACAGGGGAAATCATCATAATGATCTGACGACCTTCAAGTTTTGGCCGATTATCCGGGGTTCCAATATCTGCAATTTCTTCTTGTATGCGTTGAAAAATCTTCATTCCCAGGTCTTGGTGGGCCATTTCACGCCCCTTAAAACGTAAACTTATCTTGACCTTATTACCAGTCTCTAAAAACTTACAGACTTGCTTCATTTTTATTTGGTAATCATGATCCCCAATCATCGGGCGAAATTTAACTTCTTTGAGATCAACCGTTTTTTGTTTTTTCTTAGCTTCGTGCTTTTTCTTTTGTTGTTCGTATTTATACTTGCCATAATCAAGGATTTTACAAACAGGAGGTTCAGCATTAGGAGAAACTTCAATCAAATCTAGACCAGCCTCAATCGCACGTTCAATGGCTTGTTGGGTCGGAACAACCCCCACCATTTCACCATTTTCATCAACAAGCCTTACTTTTTCTACAGTAATTTTTTCGTTTATGTTTGGGCCTTTTTCTTTTGGGGCTTGCCCTCTGAAATTTCTAGATATGTTACTTCTCCTTTATTTAGTTGACGGTATTTTTGATTTTTCTATTAACATCGAAATGGCATCGCCTAATTTCAATACTTGCTGATCTTTTGATCCAAGCTTCCTTATTGCAACTTGCTGGTTTTCTTCTTCACGTCCACCAACAACAAATATGTATGGGGTTTTCCCTACACTGTGTTCCCTTATCTTAAAATTAATTTTCTCACTTCGCAAATCAATTTCTGCACGAATACCAGCATCTTTTAACTTTTTAAAAACCTGTTGCGCATACGCATCTTGATCATTGGTTATATTTGTAACCACAACCTGTGTTGGAGCTAACCATAAGGGGAATCTCCCTGCATAACTTTCAATTAAAACGCCAATAAAACGTTCAAATGACCCAAGAATCGCGCGGTGCAACATTACAGGGCGATGTTTTTTATTATCTTCCCCAATATAATTGGCCCCAAGTCTTTCAGGCAGGATAAAGTCAGCTTGCAATGTTCCACATTGCCAATCACGTCCGATCGCATCTGTTAAAACAAATTCCAGTTTCGGCCCATAAAATGCCCCCTCACCTGGGTTTTGATCATATTCAACGCCCGCGGCCGCTGTTGCTTTTTTCAAGGCGGCTTCAGCCCTGTCCCAAACATCATCTGTTCCGGCACGCACTTCTGGGCGATCTGAAAATTTTACTTTAACATTTGTGAAACCAAAATCTTTATAGACTTCCATTAATAAATCGCAAAATGCTTTTGTTTCTGATTCAATTTGGTCTTCTGTACAGAAAATATGGGCATCATCTTGCGTAAAACTGCGCACACGCATTAACCCATGCAAAGACCCTGATGGTTCATTGCGGTAACAAGACCCAAATTCTGCCATACGAATTGGCAAATCCCGGTAACTTTTTGTTCCTTGGTTGAAAATCTGCACATGGCATGGGCAATTCATTGGCTTTACTGCCAAGGTTTTGTCTTCATCCGCCTTAATGGTAAACATACCTTCTGCAAACTTATCTGCATGGCCAGATGCTTCCCACAGTTTATAATCTACTAAAGCTGGTGTGTTAACTTCTTTATATCCATTTTTTTCAAGTTTCTCGCGAATGTATTTTTGGACAGCCAAATACAAAGACCAGCCTTTCGGATGCCAGAAAATACTGCCTACAGCTTCTTCTTGAATATGAAATAATTCCATTTCACGGCCCAAACGGCGGTGATCCCGCTTTTCTGCTTCTTCCAATTGGAACAGATAATCTTTTAATTGCTTTTCATTCGCCCAAGCTGTGCCATATACACGTTGCAACATTTCATTATTGGAATTGCCACGCCAATAGGCCCCTGCCAGCTTCAAAAGTTTGAAAGCTTTCCCAATACGTTTGGTTGAAGGCGCGTGTGGACCTCGACAAAGGTCAATAAAATCCCCTTGGCGGTATAAACTGATTGTTTCATTTTCTGGTAAATCTGAAATGATTTCTGCTTTGTAATCTTCGCCAATGCTTTTAAAAAATTGCACGGCTTCGTCCCGGTTCCAAATTTCGCGTTGGATTTTTTCATCACGATCAACAATTTCGTGCATGCGTTTTTCAAGTTTTTCCAAATCTTCCATTGTTAATGGGTTCTTACAAGCAAAGTCATAATAAAAACCATTGTCAATTGCTGGCCCTATAGTTACTTGTAAGTCGTCGCCATACAACTCCTTCGCTGCCTCAGCCAATAAATGCGCCACATCGTGACGTATAATTTCCAAAGATTCATCAGATTTAGGGGTGATAATTTCCACTTTTGATCCATCTGGGATCTTTTCTGAAAGGTCAACAAGATTGCCGTCTACACGCATTACCAAAGCTTGTTTTGCCAAGCTTTTGCTGATGGATTCAGCAAATTGCAATCCGTTGACTTCATGGTCAAAAGACTTAGTGCTGTTATCTGGAAGTTTTACAGTAATCATACCTATGGAATTTAGTTAATTTCCAGAAATTGTCAAGCGAAGTCGCATAGCGTAGAATAATATTTTTTTAGTACTATCAAAAACAGTATTAAAAATCACAAACAATGTAAAAGTTCTTTAAATATTCTATCTTAACCTAGGATTTTGTTTGATAGTTCATAAAAATGTGGGATGATAATTTTATGTATTTTAAATCATGCACTTAAAGTTTAAGTGTAAAATGCAGAATTTACAAACTATCATTAGTAGGGAAAAATCATGAAAAAAAATAAGTTTTATACAATTCTATTGACCTTAATTTTCAATTTTTTTATGGCAAACAAGTCTTATGGTGCAGCAGCCGGGCATAACTACTCTGAACGTTTAACAACCATTGAAGAAATCGATGCTATTCCTTACGAAAGACGTGAGACTATCACATCAGAGGCCCTAAAATATACAACCGAAGATATGAGCCCTACTGATGTAAGTAACCTTATACATCTATTTCTTAGTTTTCCGAATGATGAAGATCGAAAAGAACTGATAGAGCAGGCATCAAAAGTTATTGATGAAGACATGAAAGGCTCTCATAGAATATTAGTTTTTGATGCACTGTACACAATGGAAATAAAAGAGCGCCAAAATTTTGTAGAAGAGTTTTTACGTGATCTACGTATCCCCAGTAAAAACAAAGCCTATTTTATAGGTATTCTCTCCAAATTTCGTGAGCCAGAACGCACTAACATACTCAAATATTTAAAACTTTCACTATATAATACTTATAAGCCTGGCAGTGAAAAGCCTTCTGGCGCAGTTCTGGATAAAGAAACAGATATTATTAATGTATTACTAAGAATTCCAGAACATGAATTACCAGAGCGTATAAAAAGGTCAACGGAACAGAGCTATTCAGAAATGTTTTTTAGAATCAAAAATGCTACAGGTTATACCCCATCAAGAGATCTTCTAAAAGCCTCAATAGAACCAACAAAAGATGAATATCTTCGAGCTATTGAATATCTCAACACACCACTTGACAGACCCTTGCCAATACCAGAAAAGATTCTAAGAGAAGGCCTGAAAGAAACAGATTTTTTGATATAGTTGTAAGCAGTATTATTATTTTGAAAATCGTCCCCTTGTAACTTTCTTATTACATTACTTAGGGATGGCACAAAAATTCTTTTATTTTTAAGAATAAGGGCAAGATAAATCAGTTTTGTTTATGGAATATTTTAGCGTGCATAAACAGATATTTTTTACCCTCGATCTTTAACTGTGCTTTGATAATAATTTAAGTATCCAGTTGGGTGCTTTATGGCCTAATTCCCGTGCATCTTTATATAAGGCAATGGGACTAGGTTGCGGATCCAATGGTGTTTCTGCTCTGGGATGCATTTTAAATGCGCGGATTGCGGCATCTACAATTTTTTCACCTCCAAAGTATAAGAATGTATCACCTAAGCCTATGCCCCCCAATACCAGCTTGGTTCTTTTTCATCATATTCGGTCCCAGATGGCAAGCACACGGTTATTTCCCTATCTTTTGTTGGATGTGTTCTGTAATAGTCACTATATGCCTTAACACATTCTGCTACGGGGCCATCTTCGTCTGTAGGGTAATCATAGCCTATACTTTCTTGAGGCCGCATAGGAAAACTTGCTCTGTAGGCTTCTTTCCGGGACAATGGGGCTATGCTTTCTACATTCAACCCCAAACTTTCTTTTTCAGCATCTGATACATCCGCCCATGTACGTGCAATGGGTGGAACTGTGTGTTCATAGGCAGCCAGAGACTGAAGGTGTTTAGTTCTTTTTTACTTCTTTTGCTGATGGATTCAGCAAATTCCAATCCGTTGACTTTATGGTCAAAAGACTTAGTGCTGTTATCTGGAAGTTTTACAGTAATCATACCTATGGAATTCAGTCAATTTTCCAGGATTGTCAAGGCTGAAGTCCACTAAAGACAATGTAATATTAAAGCTTTAAAAATAAGTAAGTGTAAAAAAGGGCCAATTAAAAGGTAATGATTATCAATTTAACGACGCTTTTTACGCCTTTTTTCTTTACTTATTCTTCCAGCAGCTCCAGATTCTCTTAAAATATCAACAACCCAAGACGGAGGAGAAAAACGTAATTCCCTTGCATCACGAAAAAGTTCTTCTGCAGAAGGATGTGGTGTCACTGGAGTTTCTGCCCTTGGGCGATCTCTAAGACTTTTCTGGGCAACTTTGACAGGGTCTTCCCCGCCCCAATAAACAAATACATTTCCTAAATTTGTAACCCCCCAATGCCATTCAGGTGTTTTGCCATCCATTGATATCTCAGGTGGCCACATGACTGATACTGTCCAGCCATCCCTACCTGTTTCTGGCCAAGCTTGATAATAATCTCTGTAAGCACCAAAGCATTCTACAACTGGCCTATCTTCTTCGTCTACGGGATATGTATAGTCATGGTCTGGCATTAAAGGTATAGGTGTTCTTGCTCTTTCCAACTCAATTCGCGAAAGTTTTCTTTCGGGGTGCGGAAGAATACCAATCAAATCTTTTTCAGCATCAGAAAAATCAGATGCAAGGCGCAACATCGGCGGCATAGTTGAAACATCAGTTTTCATAATTCCACGTGATTCAAGTCGTTTTCTTCGCTTTCTTCGGCGTTTTTTACGCTTTTCAGAAGGTGTTAAAGTGATGCTTTCTGTTTTAGCTGTTCCAATACTATCTGTCTCTTCAATTTCTTCAATTCCAATACAAGAGAGTGCAGCTGGTGTTATACCATCAGGAAACAAACCTTCTAAAGCTTCTTGAGCTTCAGGAACATGCACAGATTTTTTTTCATCACCTTCTTCAGGCTTTTCTGCAGAATACGCAATATTAAAAAATATTACGTTAAATAATATAGGTAATAAATATTTCATCTCGATCTCTTCTTTAATATACTTTAAATAAGTGATCGACAGATGATATTCAAGGAAAATTAATTTTTATCGTCTGTGCTTTTTACGTTCTTCAACAAAAGCTTCATTTATAATAGATACTGGGTCATAACCTTTTGCAACAGTTACAGTACACCAGTATAATTGATATATGCTACAGGATTTGGTTGAGCAAATGGTATTGGCTGCTCCAAGGGCTGTTACAAGTTTTCTTGGGTGCCTACAGTCTTTTTCAATTTGATCAAGGGTTCTTTGATCAAGGGTACTAACTGGTGATTTTCTTATATAACGCTCTTCCCCACCAAACGCCGAACATAAAGCATCATTGGATTGAATTATTATTAATATTATAAAAAGTATTTTCATAGATTATCCCATATTTCTTACAATATAAGATATATTACGATATTTAAACTAAATCAATCAACCTAATAAAAGAATATTAACACAAGAAATCACTTGAAAATTTATGGATATATAGGTAAATATTTATCAAGTCGTGGGGCTATAGCTCAGCTGGGAGAGCGCTACAATGGCATTGTAGAGGTCAGCGGTTCGATCCCGCTTAGCTCCACCACTATTTATTTTTATATGGAAAATGGTCTACTTGAACTGCGGCCGTCATCTTTTCAAATAAATCAGTCAAAGATTTTGCCTCAACTTTATTTACCAATTTCAACTTTTCAGCCTTAGAAACCAAGGTATCCAAGGGTTGCTTTGGTAAGATTCCGGCTTTGACAGCCTGTTTCATGCAATTAAAACTAATTTCCTTCATTGCAAGGGATAAGTTCTTTACATTGTGGGTGTCAAATTCAGAATTAGATAAGCATCTAATTTTTATAATTATTATTTTAATGAGATCTTACTCTAGGTGGTGTGCGTAGGGGGCACCTTCTTTGAATAGGCCTTGCGCGCGGGTGAACCTGGGCTCCTTGAACTGGAAACTGAGGTAAAATCAATTGTACTGGCTGTGGCTGGTTTTGTTGTTCAGCCGCTGCATCTGCAGCTGCCTTTGCATTACTTCCAAACAAAGTTATTGTAACTATTAATACGTATTTAATCATTTCATCTCCTTAATCTCACTAAAATATATAGGCATTATTACAAGCAGAGTCAAATTTCAGAAATGGTGAAAAATTAATCCCCACAAAAAGGGTCTTGAAATTTTTTTTACAGATATATAAATATTTATCAAGTCGTGGGGCTATAGCTCAGCTGGGAGAGCGCTACAATGGCATTGTAGAGGTCAGCGGTTCGATCCCGCTTAGCTCCACCATTTTATCTTTTATAAGGAAAGTGATCCACTTGAACTGCGGCTGTCATATTTTCAAACAAATCAGCTAAAGATTTTGCTTCCGCCTTATTTACCAACTTCAACTTTTCAGCCATAGGAACCAAAGTATCCAAGGGTTGCTTTGGTAGAACCCCTGCTTTGACAGCTTGTTTCATGCGGTCCACCAAAGGCGCCAACTTAGACATATCACCAACTGTTTTTTCATACAGGCCCATAATTTCTTTGTCTGTTTTTGGGATATATACATGGTCAGATAGGGCTTGTTTTGTTTCAGCGTTGCTCAAAAGTTGCGCGGCCATTTTATGATTCAACCGATCATGGGTTGTGGAGCAAAAACGGGGATAAACTGAAACAAAAAACTGACTGATCCGCACAAAAGGACGCAGCCATATTTGGGGGAACATATTAATTAAAATACCTTTGAAGGCTCTTTCCATTTCTTCAAAACAATACAATAAACCCCATTCAGCATATTTTTTCAGTTCTTTTGATTGTTTTTCATCTTTGTATCGGCGCAATATACAAGTGGCCATATACATATAAGATAATGCGTCTCCGAATCGTCCGCTAATCATTTCTTTGCGCTTTAAGTTCCCTCCAAAAACTAACAAAGCAGCATCTGCAAAACAAGCAAAAGCAGAAGATGCCCAATAAAGACGTTGTTCCCAGCGGCCAATAAATCCAAAATGGCTGGGGATGTAAAAAAGTCCACGACTTAACCCCAGCCCCAATAGTTTAATCTTATTCACAATAAAGTGGGAAACATGCCCCCACAAAGCTTTGTCAAAGGCTTTTATATCCCCATTTTCCAAAGCAATTATTTCATCATAAGCATAAGGATGCGCGCGGATTAAACCTTGTCCAAATTGAATCAAGCTGCGGGTGACAATATTGGCCCCTTCCACTGTAATGGCTATTGGCGCTCCAATATAAGGGGAAGATAAAAGATTATTTGGTCCACGACAGATGCCTGCCCCGCCTAAAATATCCATGCCATGGTTAATGGCTTTTCTAAATTGCTCGGTAGAATGATATTTTACGATCCCATTCACAACAGAAGAATAATGTTTATTGCCCACAGCACCAGCCGTAAAGACTCGCATCGATTCATTCAAATAAGATAGACCTGCAATTTCTGCCAAGACTTCTTGAATACCTTCAAACTTACCAATTGGAATATCAAACTGGTGACGAATCTGGGTGTAATTTGCCACTGTACGTGTTACAAGCTGCAGTCCGCCGGCACTGATGGCAGGTAATGATATACCCCGGCCCACAGCCAGGCTTTCCATTAACATCTTCCAGCCTTTGCCAAGACCATTTTTTCCACCAATTATTTGGTCAATACCAATTTCAACATTTTTTCCAGATAAGGGAGAGTTTATAAAAGGTACACCCATTGGGTTATGGCGACGCTCTATATAAATCCCTTTTGCGTCCGCAGGAACAAGCGCACATGTAATACCAATTTCTTTTTGGTCGCCCAACAATTTTTTAGGATCTTTTAATTGAAAGGCCAAGCCAATCAAGCTTGCCACACCCCCCAATGTAATATACCTCTTTTCAAAATTAAGTCGGATTTTTATTTTCCCAGACTTATCTTCAAAGACGGTTCCCTCTGACCTTATAGAAGCAGCATCTGTCCCTGCCAATGGCTCAGTTAATGCAAAACAGGGAACTTCTTGGCCCTCAGCCAATCGTGGTAAATAATATTTTTTTTGTAAATCTGTTCCATAATGCTGCAGAAGTTCTGCAGGACCTAAGGAATTTGGCACCATAACTGTTATGGCCAAAGTTTGTGATCTTGTCGCCAATTTCTGAACAATTGTACTTTGCGCAAGTGGTGATAATTCCAGACCACCATATTTTTTGGGGATATTCATCCCAAAAAACTTTTCTTTTTTCAGGTATGACCAAACCTCTTTTGACAAATCATTATCTTGAAATGCCTGCCAATCATCTGTCATTTCACAAACTTTTTCTGCTTTTATATCAAGAAAATGCTGTTCTTCTTTTGAAAGCTTTGGATAAGATTCCTTTAATATCTTTTTAAAATTTGGACTGCCTGAGAATAAGTCTTTTTCAATCCAGTTATTTCCTGCCCTTAAAGCAACACGCTCTGTTTCAGAAATTTCTGGCAAAAGTTTTAAATATTTTAGTAATGCAAAAATGGGTCTTGTTAAAACTATTCTACGCAGATAGGGAACCGCCAGTAAAATGACTATCCCGCCTATAATCCAAACAGTTGGCATTGTTAAATAATGCTCCATTAAAAGTCCCCATAGAATGTTTTTTCTTTGCTGGCCAATTCACAAATCAAAGGAATTGGATCAAAGCGATTGTTATATTGTTTTGTTAAAAATAACAGAGTTTGCATAATATCGTCCAAGCCTTTATCATCTGAATATTTTAAAAGTCCGCCGCGGAATGGTGGGAACCCAGCCCCCAATATCATCGCCATATCTAGGTGCGCTGCAGAATCAACAACTTTTTCTTCCAAGCAACGGGCGGCCTCATTCACCATGATAAAAAGGCAACGGTTAACAATATCCTTATCAAGGATAACCCTTGGTTTTGAACGCATTCTGTCTACAGCCGAAGATACCGACTTCCCCCCCTTTGTATAACCATAAAAACCTTTGCCTGTTTTTTTACCAAGCAATCCTTGATTCACCATTTTTGATAAAATATTTGCAGGACTCATCCGATTTCCAAAAGCTTTATGTAGTTGCAAGGCAACTTTGTAACCCACATCAATACCAACAGCATCAGCAAGCTTAAAAGGGCCCATGGGCATGCCGAATTTTTCCATTAATTTATCAATGGTTTCTATATCAATACCTTCATCAAACATGTGGGCTGCCTCATTCATATAGGGCATCAACAGCCTATTAACCAAAAACCCTGGGCTGTCTTTTGTTTCAACAGGTGTTTTTCCCATTTTCAAGGCCAAGTCAAAAGCTGTTCCTAAAGTTTCCTTTGATGTCTTAGACGTTGGCGTTATTTCAACCAATGGCATTTTTGTTGCTGGGTTGAAAAAATGAAATCCAATTGTTCGGGATATATTTTTTAAACTTGAAGTCATCTCTGTTACAGATAAAGCAGAAGTATTCGTTGCAAGAATCGTTTGATTCGTTGTTTGTTTTTCCAAATCTTTAAAAACTTTTTGTTTAATGGCAAGGTCTTCAACAACTGCCTCTAGAACAAAATCCATTTGCTTTAAGGGTTGATTTTCAATTGTGCCTGAAATTAGATTCACTTTTCGATCCATTTCACTGGCTGTTACTTTTCGTTTGTTTTTAAGTTTTTGATAAGCGGTTTTTGCATGATTTATTGCTGTTACAATGGGTCCCCATTTCAAGTCTTTTAAACGAACTGATATATTGGCTTTACTGAACAGCCATGCAATATCGCCCCCCATAATTCCGGCACCTATTACAGCTGCAGATTTTACTGAAGCATCAGAAAATGCAGCCTTTTGTTTTGATTCTTTCTTCAAAAGTTCATTGGCATAAAAAACATGAATCATATTTTTTGATACTTTTGAAACAGCCAATTTTGAAAATTCTTCAGCTTCAACTAATAAGCCATGTTTCATAGTTTTGCATTTAAATGTTTTGCGCATCACATCCAAAGCTTTTAAAGGTGCTGGATAAAACCCCTTTGTCTTTTTAATGACTGTTTTCTTGGCTTGATTAAAAACAAAATGCCTTGCCCATATGCTTTGTAAAAGCCTATGCTGCAAAGATAAATGCTTTCTTTTTACTTTCTTACGCAAGACTTGATCTGTAAATTCTTTCAGCTTGTCACCAAGAAAACTGTGGGGCACATAGGCATCCACCAAACCTTTTTTAAAGGCTTTTTTTCCATCTACTGACTTACCTGTTAAAATCATTGGCAGGGCCTGAACCAGACCAATAAGTTTTGGCAAACGCTGTGTCCCACCAAATCCAGGAAAAATACCCAGTTGAACTTCCGGAAAGCCAATTTTGGTTTTGGGATGATCTGTTGCCAAACGGTAATCACAGCTTAAAGCAAGTTCAGCCCCACCCCCCAGACAAATACCATCAATAACAGCAATCGTTGGAAATGGAAGTTTTGTGATTTTATTTAAAACTGCCTGACCTTTTTGAACTTTTTCCAAGGCTTCGGCTTGATCCGATAAGTTTTGAATTTCTTTAATATCTGCCCCGGCTATAAAAACACCTGGCTTTGCGCTTTGAATCGTTAATAATTTAATTTTTTTATTTTTCTGGAGATCATCAAGAATGGATTCAAGTTCTTGCAATGTATTGGCACCCAGTGTATTTACTTTGCTTTTTTCATTATCAAAAATAATTGCCGCTGTATCATTCTTAAAAATTCGCAAACGAACTGTGTTTTTTGACATAATGCCCCTGTTATTATTTTAACTTAATTCACTTTATTATGGATGAATTTATGAATGGTTTCAAAGACTTCTTCGTGCCCTACTCCTCTGATAATAACATGATGTTCTGTATCTGGCTCGTATAAGTATTTTATTTTTGACTTTATTAACCCATAAATTACCTGACCACTTTTTGAATTCACAATAGGATCTTTTTTCCCCTGAATAATTAAGGCTGGACAGCTAACATGGGTTGCACACGTATTTGTTTGCTCCATCAGCTTACTTAATTCTTCCACACCTTTTAAATAATTTCGGCTGTAATTTGTGTGGGGATATTCTGGTTTTGTATCAATATAACTTTTACGAATTTTCAGCAAATCATTCCAAAAATTAATGGCCCCAATATAATTTACGCGAATATCATTCAGTTTAAGGGCTGCGTTCACGCACACGATACCATCTACATAATTTTGTGCAGCACAGCATAAAGAAAGCAATCCGCCAGTGGAAAAGCCCACAAGAATAACTTTGTCACAGCTTTGCCTTAAAACAGCATATGCTTCGTTCATGGATTCCTGCCAGTCCTGATAAGTTACATCTTTTAGGTTAATAGGCGCTGTACCATGCCCCTTAAGCCTTGGAACCAAAACATTATATCCTTTTTTATTTAAATATTTTGCAAGCAAGTGAACTTCTGCGGGTGAAGCCTTATACCCATGGCATAAAACGACACCTATCTTTTTACTTCGGGCCTCAAAAAAGTATGGTGACCCAATTTGTTTTGGTTTTGAAAATTGCTTTGAATAATATTTTTTATAATCAGCCTCATAATCAAAAAGCATTTTATCTAGAATTGTTGACACAGCCTCTTTTTTCAAAAAAGCCAAAGGTTTCTTGGCAACACTTTCTGCTGCTTTTTGAACATCTTTAAAGACACGCATTTCGTTTAGTTGAACTTTCAAAATATTTTTTAAGCGAATGGTGTGAAAATCATATTCGTCATTCAAGGCCTTTTTTGAAAGGGTCAAACATGTTTTATCGGATTCTTTTAATATACCAGACCTTAATGCTGCCTCTGTACATTCCCTTAAAGTTGATGGAAATAGGATTTTAACACCCTGTAACGCACTTGGATGCAACCTATATTTTTCCATAGAAATCAGCTTGTCGGCCAAAGAATAAACCATTAAACACATATAAGCCCTAGATACTTTTTTATGGGTTGTTTTGCTTAATATCAGGGCATATAGGTGTTGAAGATTAATATATATATTATTATATACGTCGTTCATAAATCGTGTTGTTAAAGGGTATTTGTATAAATCAACCAAAACTTGGGTGGATTTTTTTGACAAACCTTGAACAACCGAAAGTGCTTTACCCCCTGTTTTTATAAAATCTTTTACATTTATTGGGGCTGAAAAATGTACATTAATATCAGAATTTGTCAGCATACTGCTTTCAATATCAATTTCTTCTATGTAACGATCCAATGATGGGGTGAAAACTTTACTTAAAACTTTTTTTAAAAAATTATCTTTTGGAAAAATAGGAAAATAACTGATACTTATGGGTACGATTGACAAAGATTTTTCCGCAACCTGCTTTGGTGAAAAGCAATAATTCTTTTCTAAATCCTTTATATGCTTTGTTCTGCGTAGTTTTTTGGCTGATTCATATTCTCTTTTTAACAACTCAGCCTTCAAAGCCAATACTGCCGCCCCTGTATGAACAAGGCCTTTTCTTTTTGGCGTGAAAATTTTATAGTTTTTTTGTTGGCTGATTTTCTTGTTTTTAACCATGATACCTTCTGGATATATCAGCCAGTTTTTACTTCCTGTCATTAAATCACTTAAGATAATTTCATTTCTTTTGGGATTACCTGTTGATATAGTTCCAATCTTACGCAAGAAATCGCCCAACTCCCTAACAAAGACGATGTCATCCGCCAAGGACCTTGGCGTTTTACCTGTTTCTTTACTAATTAAATAGGGGATGATGGCAGTTTCAAATCGGGTAAAGTGGTTCGCAACGAACAAAATGGGGCCATCTGGAATGTTGTTCACACCAGTAACATGAAGTCTTGTTTTAAATAGTTTCCTAAGAAAATCAATTACAAGTTTGGTTGACCCAATATACCACTGCATTTTTTGTTCCTTCTATAACAATAGTAGAATAATTAAAATGATAAGTAAAACTCCTTTAACTTATTAAGAAACTTTAATAGAATGAAGTTATAGGGGCAAAATATGACAATAAAAAAACTAACAGATATTTTAGATAATTTTCAATCTACGCTTTACTATTACCGCCATAAAAACTGGCATGAAATTACACCCAAAAATTTTATTTCATCAATTAATCGCATTGCCAATTATTTACAAAAACAGGGGCTTAAAAAAGGCGGCCTGGTGGGGATAATGGCTGCATCATCACCTCAATGGCTGATGGTCGATTTTGCCGTACAAAAATGTGGGGGTATTTCCGTGCCTTTATTCCATAACATGTCCACTGAACATATGGCCTATATTTTAAAACAAACTAACATTCAAATTTTATTTACAGAAGACAGTTCCACAGCCCATAAAATTCAGGAAAAGTATAAATTAAAGAATGTTATCCCTTTTTGGGAAAAAGATAAAAATCAGGTGTGCCTAAAAGATATAATTGAAAATGGTGACGAACAAGTTACACAACATAAAGTTACTGAAAAAGATATTGCCACAATTATATACACAAGTGGCAGCACAGGAAATCCAAAAGGGGTTGTCCTAAGTCACAGCAATCTTGCTTCGCAAATTAACGCAACTAAAAAAAAATTTCCTTTAACTAAAAAGGATGTTGCCTTAAGTTTTTTACCACTGGCCCATGTTTTTGAACGAATGGTAATGTCTTACTACCTAAGTCAGGGGGTTACTATTTATTTTAATGATCACGTGGATCACCTTAGGGATCATTTACCCGTCGTGCGCCCTACCCTTATGACAACAGTCCCAAGGTTACTGGAAAAAATTTATAAAAAGTCTTTCACGGCCTTAGAACAAGAATCCTTTATAAAGCGATTCATTGGTAAGGCGGCTTTAAAATCTGCTTCAAAAAAACAAAACCCGTTAACTCACTTTATATTTGATAAACTTGTCTATCATAAGATTCGCCAAAAATTCGGCGGGCGTATACGCATGTTGATATCTGGTGGGGCAGCACTGGCAACTGATATTGAAATATTTTTCAACACTATAGGGCTGCAGGTTTATCAAGGGTATGGCCTGACTGAAACTTCCCCTGTTATATCTGCCAATTACCATGGTCACAATAAGCCTGGAAGCTGTGGTTTACCTTTCCCAGATGTCCAAGTCAAAACAGAAAAAGATAATGAACTATTGGTTAAAGGCCCAAACGTAATGCAAGGCTATTACAAAAATGAAAAAGCAACAAAAGAAACAATCAAAAATGGATGGTTAAAAACGGGTGATTTGGCAACTATTGATAAAGATGGCTATATCACATTGATTGGCCGCAAGAAAGAATCCTTTAAAACATCAACGGGCAAGTATGTAGTGCCCACACCGATCGAACACTTGCTTCAAAAATCAAAATATGTTGACCATTGCCTGGTGATTGCAGAAGGAAAACCTTATGTCAGTTGTTTGTTGTTTATAAGTGAAGAATATCAAAATGAAAGTAATTTAAGACCACAAATAAAAGCACATATTAAAAATATTAACACACATCTAGACCACTGGGAAAAAGTTCGAAATTTTAAAATTATTAAAAAATCCCTGACAATCGAAGCTGGGGAAATAACTCCTTCTATGAAAACCAGACGACATGTAATAGAAGATAAATATAAAAAAGAAATACAGGGGCTATATGACAAAGCATAGAATTGCAATTATTGATGGTATACGGACCCCCATGGGAAAATATGGTGGCATGCTTAGCCCTATTAATGCTGATCAACTTGGGGCTTATGCTGTTCGAGAATTATTGTATAAAGCAGATATTCCCAAATCTGAAGTTGATGAAGTTATTATTGGTAACGTGGGTCAGCCGCCCCATGCACAAAACATTGCCCGGGTTATAAGCCTAAATGCAGGACTTCCCAAATCTGTACCGGCCTTTACTGTGCATCGCAACTGTGCCTCTGGCCTGCAATCAATAACATCAGCCATGAATCAAATATCCTTACACGAAAGCAATGTTATTATTGCTGGTGGTGTGGAATCCATGTCCAATATCCCATTTTATTTATCCAAAGATTTTTCAGATTTCCTAACGCGTTTTCAGTCATATAAAACACTCCAAGATAAAATAAAGTCCCTATCAGGGTTTGAGTTTAAATACTTAAAACCCATCGTTGGATTAGCCGTCGGCTTAACAGACCCAGTTTGTGGGTTAAACATGGGGCAAACAGCCGAAATTTTAGCCAAAGAATTTTTCATTACCCGGGAACAACAAGATCGTTTTGCTTGCCAAAGCCACATCAGGGCACAAAAAGCCACGGAGCAAGGTGTTTTTGCCGAAGAAATTGTGCCCTATATTTTGAAAAAGGATAATCCTCTAGCCACAGATGAAGGAATTCGTTTCAATCAAACAATGGAAGCATTGGGAAAATTAAAACCTTACTTTGATAAATTAACAGGCAATGTGACGGCCGGAAATTCATCACAGATAACAGATGGGGCTGCCGCCGTTTTGTTAATGAGTGAAACTAAGGCAAAATCACTGGGATTGAAACCAATGGGTTATATAACCCATTATGCTTATGCAGGCTTGGAAGGGCGTCGCATGGGATTGGGTCCAGCCTTTGCCACAGCAGAAGTCTTAAAGAAAAGCCGTTTGAAAATGAAAGACTTTGACTTAATTGAAATGAACGAGGCCTTTGCGGCGCAGGTACTGGCGAATTTAATTGCCTTTGATTCAGAAAAATTTGCCCAAGAAGAATTGGGACAATCAAAGGCTATTGGGGCCATTGATCCAAAAAAATTAAATGTAAATGGCGGTGCCATTGCCTTGGGTCACCCCGTAGGTATGACGGGTACACGTCTTATTCTTACATTGCTAAAAGAACTTAAACGCCGGAAAAAACATCGTGGTCTTGCTACCCTATGTATTGGTGGCGGCCAAGGGGCTGCCGCCATTGTTGAAGTTAAATAGGATTTGATTTTCGGGCCTTCTGCCGCTATTATGGCGAAAAGCAAGGTTAATCATGAAATTCTTATTCTGCGGAGATATTGTCGGTAAAAGTGGTCGCGAAGCCATTACCAAGTACGTCCCCCAACTTAAAAAAGATTTAAAACTAGACTTCGTTATTGCCAATGGTGAAAACGCAGCGCATGGGTTTGGTATTAATGCCAAAATCGCCAAAGAACTTTATGACGCAGGCGTGGATGTAATCACAACGGGCAACCATGTTTGGGATCAGCCCAGTATCTATGCTGAAATTGCACAAGATAAAAATATGATACGCCCCATAAATTACCCTCCGGCTGCCAAGCATCCAGGTAATGGTACAGTGGTTGTGGAAAATGCAAGTGGGCATAAATTGTTGGTAATCAATGTGATGGGCCAATTGTTTATGGAGGCCATGGATAACCCCTTTCATGCCATTGATGCGGCCTTAAAAAATTATACACTTGGGTCAAATATCCAGGGTGTTTTGATTGATATTCATGCAGAGGCCACGTCAGAAAAAGCAGCCATGGGACATTATGTCGATGGGCGTGCAACTTTGGTTGTGGGGACACACACCCACGTACCAACAGCCGACCATCAGATTCTTAAAGGGGGCACGGCCTATATGACAGACGCTGGTATGTGTGGAGACTATAGCTATTCCGTTGTTGGTATGGATCCAGAAACCCCCATTAAACGCTTTACGAAAACAGCCCGAAAAGATAAATTATCCCCAGCAGAAGGTGAAGGAACCTTGTGTGGTGTTTATGTTGAAAGCGACAACAGAACTGGTAAAGCAACAAAAATTTGCCCTATTCGCGTAGGGGGATCATTAGATCAAATAACAACTATTAAATAAGGAAATTAAGATATGGCAGGCCATTCCAAGTTTAAAAATATTATGCACCGCAAGGGTGCACAAGATAAAAAACGCGCCAAGGTATTTACAAAATTGATTCGTGAATTAACAGTTGCAGCCCAATCCGGTGGCCCTGATCCTGATTCAAACCCCCGCTTACGTTCTGCAATTTCAACTTCCAAAGCGCAAAATCTACCAAAAGATACGATGGAACGCGCCATTAAAAAAGGAAGCAGTGGCGACGACATGACAAACTATGAACAAGTACGTTATGAAGGCTATGGACCTGCAGGTGTTGCCGTTGTTGTGGAAGCATTAACAGATAACCGGAATCGCACAGCACCCGAAGTTCGCTCTGCCTTTAATAAATACAACGGTAACTTGGGGGAAACCAACAGCGTAAGTTTTCAATTTGATCACCTTGGATACATCACCTATCCAGCCTCAGTTGGGTCAGCAGATCAAGTTTTGGAACATGCCATCGAAGCTGGTGCAGAAGACGTGGAATCATCGGATGATATGCATGAAATATATTGCCAACCCGAAGATTTACATGTGGTTTCTGAAGAACTTTCTAAACATTTAGGCGATCCTTCCTCTGCAAAATTCACATGGAAGCCGCAAAACTTAATTGCTGTTGATGAAAAAAATGCTGAAACTTTACTAAAGTTGATTGATGCCCTTGAAGATTTGGATGATGTTCAAGACGTTTATTCAAACTTTGATATCGCAGATGAAATTCTGGAAAAATTGAATTAGCCAAAAATAAATCTTTGTGCAATTTTAATACCTCGCATGTCAATGCCGTGGGCAAGGTTGTCTAATAAATTCAAATCAACACTAAATCCTTGTTTTTTCAAAAAATCGTATGATTTTATTGACGCAGTTGCGGGCACAACGTCATCATCTTCACCATGAATCAAAGTAATTTTCATGGATTTGTCAGCTTTGATATTAACTGGATCCATAAACAAGCCCCCAGAAAATCCAACAACCCCACGGCATAGATTATGTTCTGCCAAAGTACTATACAAAGCCATCATTGTCCCTTGAGAAAAACCAATTAAAAATGTTTCTTTATGATCTACACCGTGTTTGGTCTGAAGTTTTTGCACCATTTTCACCACGTCTGGATAAACCCTGTGGCAAGATTCTTTTAAATGATCTTCAGACATATCTCCAATTGGAAACCATTGGTATCCCCCTGGATAGTCAGGCATGGGATCCAATGCATTTGGTGATTCGATAATAATTTCTGTTGCCAAATCCTTAAAAAAGGGCCCTAATGACTTAAGGTCTGCGCCATTTGCCCCATACCCATGTAAAAATATTAATAGAATCTTATTCATAATCTTTTCATTTTTTTCTAATTAAGTTAAATTATAGGCATCATGACAAAAAAATCAGAAAATATCAAAGTCGAAAAAGGCCAGACATACTTTTTATGCACCTGTGCTTTAAGTAAAAAGTATCCTTTTTGTGATGGAACCCACCGCAATGCCAGCACTGACAAAAAATCAATGCCGTACACAGCTGAAGAAACATGTACTATGGCTTATCATCCTGGAAAACCTCCTGAAAAAATATAAATTAATAACAATTTGTCGTTTTTTTTCATAGGTGTTGCATTTAAGTAGAACGAAGTATATCTGTGCCTTTGCATTGTTTTTAGGTATAGATTTAGTAAAAATACTTTGAATTCTTTCCCTTATTTTTTTACATGCCTATTGATTATTTAGATTATTGCCTTTATAAACGGTGTCATACATGGAGAGTATAAAAATATGAAAGAAGCTAATGATCAAATATTAGAGTTAACCTCTAATATCGTAGCGGCACATCTATCGAATAATGAAGTGCCTGCAGAAAAAGTATCAGACTTAATTGAACAAGTTTATGGGAAACTTTCCCAAGTAAAACGTGATTCAAAAAATTCCTTTAATCGTCCTAAGCCTGCTGTTTCTCCAGAAGATTCAGTTCAACCAGACTATATTGTCTGCCTTGAAGACGGTAAAAAACTTAAGATGCTTAAACGCCATTTAAAAGCCGTTTATGGCATGTCTTTACATGAATATAGGGAACGTTGGGGTTTACCAGCTGATTATCCAGCTGTGGCTCCTAACTACGCTAAACAACGAAGCCGCCTAGCCAAAGAAATTGGATTAGGAATCGTTGGACGTGGCGTTGCTGTTAACAGCTAAAAAATAATTTACCTTTATAGTTAACACTCTACCCGGCTGCAAAGTCGGGTTTTTTTTATTAGTTAGTTTTGGTACAGTTTTATTGTTTCTTTAACTATGACCGAAACTGCAAATTCTTTTTCAGCCTTTTGACGGCTAAGTTTACCCATTTCATCACATAAAGGCTTTGAATTAATAAGTTCTAAAATACGATCTGCCATAATTTTGTGATCTTTCAAAGGGACCAAAAAGCCATTTACTTCATTTTCAACAACTTCTCTGCAACCTGGAACGTCTGTCGTAATAATTGGCAATCCACAAGCCGCCGCCTCAAGTAAAGATTTAGGCAATCCTTCACGATATGATGGCAACAAAGCAATATCTGATTCTTGATAAACCTTGGCAATATCTTTTGTATGTTTTTGCCACTTACACAGGCCTTCTTGTTGCCAACGCTTTAGTTGCTTTTCTGAAATTGATTTTGGATTTTCTGGATCAGGGTTTCCATATAAATACAAATCTGCGTCTATGTTCTTATTTTTCAAAACTTTCATTGCATCAATGGCTTCTTGGATACCTTTGTCCCAAAGCATCCGTGCGACCAAAGATATGTGTATTCTTGATCTTTTTTTCCCAGAACCGGGTTTGAATTCATTAATATCCACCCCTGACCCTCGGATCATTTCAATGCGGGCCCCAGGTATTTGTTCTTTAAAAAACTTAAAGTCATCGCGATTTTGTAATAAAAGACAAAATTGTTTCTTCGGAAATAAAAATTTAAAAAAAGTCATCAATAAGGTTTGAATGACCTTAGCCTTCAGTGAACTAGAAATAAACAAATATCCCAAGCCTGTTAAAGCATTAATTACTTTAGGGGTTTTTGTGATCCAAGAGGCAATACTTCCGTACAGTACTGGTTTCATTGCAACATGATGGACAATATCTGGTTTTTCTTGTTGGTAGATCTTTTTGATTTCTACCAACGCGACAAGGTCTTTAAAAAGATTTAGGCCGCCACGATTTAGTTTAGTTAAAGGAATTGACCGAATACCGTGTTTTTCAATTTCTTGACGGCATCCTGTGTCTTTGGCCACAACAACAACTTCATATCCATGCTTTTTGGCAGCCACCGCAACTGGTAAGCGATGACTTAAAAAATAAGCATCATTTGCAACAAGATACAGTATTTTAGTCATAATTTACTGCTTTGAATGTCGTTCAAAGGAAAGGCCGCTTTCTGGGTCAAATAAATGACTGTCTGTTGGATCAACACACAAATTAAGGTTATCTCCAACCTTGACCTTAGATTCCCCATCCAGGCGTACAACAATTTGCTGTCCCCATCCAATTTTTACATAAGCCAGAATTTCACTTCCCAAGTGTTCAATTACCTGAACGTCCCCCGTAAATAAAGCTTTGCTGACATCACATTGGGTAATGTGTTCTGGGCGGATACCCAAGTCAACGGTATTTCCCGCTTTAAGCTTAATACCTTCCGGTAGGGATACTGGCAGCACAATACTTTTATCATGGGGCAACCCCAATGTTACTTTTTCACCATCAATTTTGGAAATTCGCCCTTCAATAAAGTTCATTTTAGGAGATCCAATAAAACTGGCCACAAATTTATTACGTGGGTGGTGGTATAATTCCAAAGGTCTACCCACTTGTTCAATATTTCCATCTTTCAAAACAACAATTTTATCAGCCAAAGTCATGGCCTCTGTCTGATCATGGGTCACATAAATCATGGTTGTTTCAAGTTCCTTTTTCAATTTTGCAATTTGCATACGCATTTGCACGCGTAATGAGGCATCAAGGTTTGATAAGGGTTCATCAAATAAGAACACATGCGGGTCACGGATAATCGCACGACCAATGGCAACACGCTGACGTTGCCCCCCAGAAAGCTGTTTTGGTTGACGATCAAGCAAATGATTTAATTGCAATATTTCAGCTGCATGTGTAACACGACGATGAATTTCATCTTTACGGTATTTTGTAATGCGTAAACCAAAGGCAATATTTTCATAAACTGTCATATGTGGATACAAAGCATAAGACTGAAAAACCATTGCCACCTTGCGTTTTGCAGGTTGCAAAGTTGTTACGTCCTTATCCCCTATGAAAATTTGGCCACTTGTAACATCCTCAAGCCCTGCCAACATACGAAGCATCGTAGACTTTCCACAGCCTGATGGCCCTACAAATACCGTAAATTCATTATCTTGGATTTCTAAATTGGCATTATGGATAACTTCAACTTTTCCAAATGATTTTCTTACGTCTTTAAATATTACTTTTGCCATTTTTTATCCTTTTACAGCCCCAGCTGTTAAACCTGAAACAATACGTCTTTGGAATATTAATACCAACATGATTAAAGGTAAAGTCACAACCACTGATGCAGCCATAATTTTCCCCCAAGGTAATTCATATTCAGAAGCCCCTGTCATTAAGGCAATTGCAACTGGCACTGTTCGTGCTTTTTCTTCGATTGTGAAGGTAAGTGCAAATAAAAATTCATTCCATGCAGCAATAAATGCCAATAACCCTGTCGTAACCAATGCAGGCCATAGTAAAGGTAAAAATATCTTTGTGCAAATCTGCCAAGTATTCGCCCCGTCAATGATGGCTGCTTCTTCAATTTCTTTTGGTAACTGTTTCATGAAAGTTGTCATTATCCAAACTGTAAAAGGTAAGGTTATAATCATGTAAGATAAAATCAAACCCAGTAAATTGTTATAAAGCCCTAATGTCCTAATAAGTTCAAACATTCCAGATAAAACTGCAACCTGTGGGAACATAGAAACGCTTAATATTGTTATAAGCAATGTTGTTCGTCCTCTGAAATTAACACGCCCTAGGGCATAAGAAGCAGTAACAGCCAAAAACAAAGCCAAAGATACAGTCCCAACAGCAACAATCACAGAGTTTACAATATTGCGCCCAAAGGGTTGTTCTTTAAATATTTCAAGGTAATTAGACCATGCAGGGTTTGCTGGGAAAAATTCAACTTTAAAAAGATCTGATCCTGTTTTTATTGATGAAACAAAGGCCCAGTAAAAAGGAAAAACGCACCCAATGATAATGGCAACAGATATTCCATAGACTATAATTTTTTGCTTTAAGGTACGCATTATTTTATTTTATCCCCTTTAATGCCGCCGAAGAATAGGAATATTATGGTAATAAGCCCAATCATAAAGAAAAGAACCGTTGATGCCGCAGATCCCAACCCCACATTTTGAAAATCAAACAGTTGCTGACGTGCATAAACAGACATTGACATTGTCTCAGAACTGCCACCCGTCAGAACATAGATCAGGTCAAACACGCGCAAAGCATCCAGACTCCGAAAGATTACAGCCACAATAATGGCTGGCTTAAGCAAAGGCAAGGTAACCCGCCAAAAGACACGGATGGGATGAATACCATCAACACGCGCAGCTTCAAAACATTCTTGGGGAAGTAACTGCAATCCTGCCAGTAACAACAAAGCCATGAATGGCGTTGTTTTCCAAACATCGACCATAATAACAGAAATCATTGCAAGTTTCGGATCTGCAGCCCACGCAATGGGTTGCTTGATAAACCCAACCCACAGGAAAATATCATTAATAACACCATAAACATCATGCAGCATCCAGCCCCACATCTTTGCTGAAACGATTGTTGGTATGGCCCATGGAATCAAGACAGCTGTGCGTAATAACCCTCTACCCTTTATATGGGTATTAAGAACCAAGGCAATGACCAAACCTAAAATGGTTTCAAAAACAACAGATATGCCAGCAAAATATAATGTGTTTTTTATTGAATTAACCCATGTCTTGTCCTTGAACAGGAAAAAAAAGTTTTCAAACCCAGTGTATTGGGCAGCAGACATATTGCTTAAAGAAGCATCCGTAAACGAAAACCAAATAGTTCTAAACAACGGCCAGCCAGCAACAAATGCAATAACAACAAGTGTCGGCGCCATAAACATCCAGGCAGAAAGTGTTCTTTCTCTGGTTAGCTCTGATTTAATTTTTGAAGACACAAATAATTCTCTTTAATACCACTTTTTGCCATTTTTACTTAAGGCATTTAACTTTTCTTCGGCTGTTGCAAAATTTTCTTCTGCCTTGCCTTTTTTGCTTAAAGTCTGGTGAACAGAATTCCAAAATACAGAACTTACTTGACTGTATTTAGATCCCGTTTGACCAGCAGGCCTTGCTGTGATTGTTTTAAGAACTTTTTTCATTATTTTCATCAAAGGATTTGCCTTAATGACTTCCTTATCATTGTACAATGATTTAACTGTTGGGAAATACCCACCCATTATAGAACGTCTTTTTAATTCTTGTTTTCCTGTTAAGAAACGAACCAAATCAGCAGCATCTTCTTTATGCTTTGAATATTTTGAAATAGCCAAGTTCCAGCCGCCAAGAACACCTGTATGGCGACCATCAAGCCCACCTTTTGGTAATGGAGCAATCCCAATTTTGCCTTTTACAGGACTATCATCTGAATTCATCAGGGGCCATGCATATGGCCAGTTACGCATGAACACTGCTTTTCCTGATTGAAATATTCCACGACAATCTTCTTGTTCATAATTCAATACGCCTTCTGGGGCAATTGTTCCAATCCAACCGGATAAACGGTTAATAACATCAGCAGCATATGAATTATTAATTGTCACTTTTCCTTTAGGATCAACGACAATGCCCCCTTCTTTAGTTGAATTAACCATTTCCAGTGCATTACAGGTTAAACCTTCATAGGCCTTACCTTGGAAAACATATCCCCATATATCTTTACCAGACTTTTTCTCACCCTTCATAATGATTTTGGCAGTTTCTTCCAGTTCTTCCCATGTTTGTGGTACAGGACGGTCATATTTCTCTAATAAATCTTTACGATAATACAAAAATCCAATTTGGATAAACCATGGCATCGCAACCAAACGACCATTTACTGTATTATTTTCCATTAAAACAGGAATATATTCATCAAGTTCTTCTTTAGGGATATATTGCTTTAGGTCTTCTAAATGATTTTCAAGCAATCCAGGCCATACAACATCAACTTGATAAATATCAATACTGGAATCCCCAGCAGCCAGGTATTGTTGGAAAATAGTCAACCGTTCATTGGATCCATTAGGAGCAGGCAAAACTTTGGCCTTTTTACCCGTTTTCTTTTCCCATAATTCCACACCTTGCTTACAAGCCTTGTGCTCCATACCAACCATTCCACAGGTAATTGTGACCACATCTTCATTATTTTCGTCGTCTTTTGTGAAATAGAAATATCCCCCAACTATCAGACCCAGGAAAATCAGGCCAAACAATAACTTTTTCATCATAACTCCAAGTCTTGATTGATTTCTTGATTAAACAAATTTATATTATCCAAACTATATAAATAATTTAAGTACACAATAGCGTCATAAAGGACCTAAAATCAAGAGACATTTCTACATGATCACTAAAAATATAATAACTTCAAATCCTCTTTATAAAAATTTGTACCGAGCACCAGAAGATCAGACCGTTAAAACTTTATTAGACAGCTTAAATTTCAGTAAAGAATTAAGCCAGAAAATATATAAAACTGGCAAAGAACTTGTACATACAATAAAGCAAACACCCCTAAGTTCTTTTGATACCTTAATGAAAAAATATGATCTTGGTTCTGATCAAGGCCGTGCGTTAATGAGCTTAGCTGAAGCTTTGTTAAGAGTCCCTGACAACACTACAGCCAGTTTATTAATCCAGGACAAGCTGGACCAAGCAATGAAAGAGCCTAAACATAGTGAAGATGACACTTGGTTTTTAAAGTTTATAGATTTTGGCCTAAATCTTTCAGAAAAGATTTTTGATTCAGCAACCAGCCCTGCAAAAGACTGGACGTCAAAACTTCAAAAGGCCGTCATGAAATCTACTGAACCTGCTGCACGTGAAGGTTTTAAGGCTTTTATGAAAATACTGGGGCGCCATTTTATTTTGGAAACAACCATTGAAAAGGCTGTAAAAGAATCCCTTAAACAAGAAAAAAATGGATATACTTATTCTTACGATATGCTGGGGGAAGCCGCCAGAACCCAAAAAGACGCCGATCAATACTATGCACATTATGCAAATGCAATCCATGAAATTGGAAACAAGGCTTCGGCAAATAAACTTAATGACAGGCCTGGAATTTCGGTTAAATTATCAGCCTTACACCCCCGTTATCATTATTTTCACCATACTAAAGTTGTAAAAGATTTAATCCCAAAGGTTTTAGACCTATGTCTACTGGCCAAAGAAAACAACATTCACCTTACCATTGATGCCGAAGAAGCCGATAGACTGGATATATCCTATGATATCATCGAACAGGTTTTCTTGGATAAAAAACTTGATGGATGGGAAGGTTTTGGACTGGCCCTACAAGCCTATCAAAAGCGAGCATTCACAGCAATTGATTGGCTGGCTGACCTTGCTAAAAAAGCTAACCGAAAAATGATGATCCGCCTGGTCAAAGGGGCTTATTGGGATACAGAAATCAAACTGGCCCAAGTTGAAGGCCTTGGATATCCAGTATTTACAAGAAAATGCAATACAGATATTTCTTTTCTGGCTTGTGCAAAAAAACTATTAAATTACCAGGATAATATCTATCCTATGTTTGCCACCCATAACGCCCAAACAGTTGCCACTGTTTTGGAATTAGGAAAAGGCAAGCAATATGAATTCCAACGCTTGCATGGCATGGGTGATTCTTTATATAACAAAATTGTTAAGGATGAAAAATACAACTTACCCTGCCGTATATATGCCCCAGTTGGAAGCCATCGTGATCTTTTGGCCTATCTTGTGCGCCGCCTTTTAGAAAATGGCGCCAATAGTTCTTTCGTGCATCAACTAACATCAAGCAACATCACACAAGAAGAGATACTTGAAGATCCTGCAAATAAGGCCAAAAGTTTTGCATCCTATCAGCATCCCAAAATTCCATGTGTTACAGATCTATATAAGGGGTATAGGAAAAATTCATTAGGGATTGATCTAAGCAACCAGGCAACTTTGGCTGCTTTAAAAATGCATATTGAAGGATACACAAAAACATTTCCTTTGCAGCAAGGCCCAACATCTTCCCATGCAAAATCAAAAGAAACCATCGCAGTTACAAATCCAAATGACCACACACAAGTGATTGGAAAGATAGGCAAAGCAAGTAAAGAAGATCTATCTGGAATCATTGAAAAATCACAAAAATCTTTTACCAATTGGGCAAGCACACCTGTTGAAACTAGGGCTAACATTCTTGAAAAAGCAGGCGATATGATGCAACAGCAAGAAAATGACCTGATTGCATTGTGCGTGAAAGAAGCTGGAAAAAATTTACCAGATGCCGTTGCTGAAGTACGGGAAGCCATTGATTTTTGTTATTATTATGCCATGCGGGCACGGGAACTACTTCAATACCCGGAAACACTCCCCAGCCCTACCGGAGAACTTAACCAGCTGTCGTTATATGGCCGTGGGACTTTTTTGTGTATCAGCCCTTGGAATTTTCCACTGGCCATTTTTGTTGGTCAAGTTACAGCAGCCCTGGTTTCAGGGAATTGTGTCATTGCAAAACCAGCCCAGACCACCCCTTTTATTGCGGCACGCGCTGTGGATATTCTTCATAAAGCCGGTGTGCCAAAGGATGTTTTAAATTATGTTAATACAGGTGGAAAAATTATTTCAGAAATTGCCCTGCCTCACCCAGCCATTAAAGGGGTTGCCTTCACAGGATCTGTCCCCACAGCCCATGCAATAAATAAAACGTTGGCAGAACGTCCGTCGGATATTATCCCCTTCATTGCAGAAACAGGGGGGCTTAATGCCATGATTATTGATTCAACTTGCCTGCCAGAACGGGCTGTTGATGATATTATTATGTCATCCTTCCGCAGTGCCGGGCAACGGTGTTCTGCCTTGCGACTTTTATTTGTGCAAGATGATATATATGAAAATTTTGTTCAAATGCTTAAAGGTGCAATGGACCAATTGGATATTGGAGACCCCATAAATTTAGCCACAGATGTTAGCCCAGTTATTGATCTTGAGGCGCAAAAAAGTCTTGAAAAACATATCATCCACATGATCAAGGACAAAAAAGCAAAACTTATTCATAAAACCAAGATGCCTGATACTTTGGCAAAAGGCAGTTTTGTGGCCCCTCACCTATTAGAACTTAAAGATGCATCAGATCTTGAAGATGAAGCTTTTGGGCCCATTCTTCATATCGTTAAATACAAAGCAAAAGATCTAGATAAGGTAATTGATCAAATCAATGGTTCTGGATTTGGGCTAACTTTTGGACTACACACACGTATCAAAAGCCGTATGCAACATGTTCGTCACCGCATACATGCAGGAAATATGTATGTGAATCGCAATATGATTGGGGCTGTTGTGGGGGTTCAACCTTTTGGGGGCGAAGGCTTGTCTGGAACGGGTCCCAAAGCCGGTGGCCCACACTACTTACTTCGCTTTGTGCATGAACGAACTTATACGGAAGACATCACAGCCTCAGGTGGCAATGCTAGCTTATTAAGCTTGGAGGAGGAATAATAATTTAGACTTGTCAAAACAACCTTGGCGTAGTTGATAGTCATGACATTTTCTTAGGATGTCAGTAAATTCTTTGCCTGGTTTCAAACCCTGGTTAATCAAGTCTTTTCCTTGGATGATCGGCAGCATTTTTTTAGGATCATCCAAATCATATTTTTCAACTGTCTGAAAATACTTATCAATGGCTCTATCTTGAATTTTTAGTGATACAAGCGCGTTGATAACATCAAATGATGTATACCCCTTGTGGATTTGATAAGCCCATTGGCGCCAGTCGTATGCGTCATTTAAATCTTTTAATTTATCCATCGCATCATATCCTTGCGTCACTGCTTTGTAAGTATGATTGGAAACATTTAAATACTTAAGAAAATTTTTGATGGCTTCTTTTGATGGAAGATACCAAGCAATAATTATTAACATGAAACCAAACTTGACAGAATCGTCATTCCGTTGATTGGTTCCGGAGTCCAGCTTTTCCAACAATACTTCCCAACTTGAATCTTTAACATCCTTTAAACCAGCAATGTATTTCAATAACTTGGTTTCCTTAAGGAAGACCAACCCCCAAGATGGCTTTTGCCCCTTAACCAAAAGCTTTTTGAATTCTGTCAAAATACGCTCGCTTGGTAACTCTGATAAATCTTGTTGGGAACAAATTTCAATCAATTCCTTGTCAGGCTTCATCAAAAATCGGGCGGATAATTGCATCACGCGTAATGCCCGCAAAGGATCTTCGCCAAACACCTTGGGATCGGTTGCACGTAAAACCTTATTTTTTATATCTTGTTGACCTTGCCAAGTGTCCAATAATTCATTGGTAACCGGATCATATCCCATACTGTTCATGGTTAAATCACGGCGATGCGAAGCCTCAGAAAAACTTAGGAATGGATCTGCTGATATTTTAAATCCCCTATGACCTGTCCCAATTTTTTGATCTTTGCGGGGAATGGATATTTCCAAATGACGGTGATGCAAGTGATAAACCCCAAAACTTTGCCCTGCAAAAGAAATTGGACCCAGTATTTTTAAAACATTTTCCAATTTTTCTGGTTCTAAGTTGTAAACTTCCGCATCATAATCTTTAACAGGCACGTCCAGTAATGCATCACGAACACATCCTCCAACAAACAAAAAGCGCCCGCCGGCATCTGTGATCACCTGAATCACATCTTCATATAAGTTTTTTAATTTTTTAAGGGCAGTCATTGTCATGTTCTATTATGATGCTAGAAAGAATCTAAAATCAACATTTCCCTTTAAATTAGGCGCAGTTCTAGACATATTGACAACAATATGCATAATGACGGCAATTGGCGTATTTTATTTAACAGCTCAAAAACAAAAAAATGCCTAAAATTTAAGCAAAAAAATATAAAAATAGTTAAAATTTAATTAAAAAAGTAAGGAACTGCGCATAGCTCAGATCATAAAAAAACCTGTAGAAACCTACAAAAAATCCAAAAATTAACTTTAACATATTGAAAATACTGAATAAATTGAATTATGCAATAAACGCATAGCATTTCCCTTTAATTCATTAACTTGTATCGCAAAGACTTCAATCGCTCTCACTTTCGCTATAAAATGTATTTGCATTCCGCAATATTACTGTGGAAAGCAACCTAGAACATCTTTTCCTCTCTTACTTATCATACCCATAATGCGTATCACCTAATCAACTAAATATCTTTATTATTTTCATCAAAAAGGCTATGATGATTTTTGTTCTATATTAATTATGTGACAGAGGATTCAATGACAAACAAACCCTATGTAATCGTACTTGGAAATGAAAAAGGCGGCACCGGAAAATCCACAACCGCAATGCATCTAGTAACAGCGTTACTGCGCTTGGGCTATCAAGTTGGAACGATTGATATTGATGCGCGGCAAGGAACTTTGTCTAGGTATATTGATAATCGCAAGCATTACGTTGAAACAAATAAAGTTGACCTGCCTTTGCCACAGCATTACAGATTAACGCGTTCTACTGAAGATTCCACAAAAACAGCGGAAGATCAGGATAAAGCCAATTTTGAAAAAACTTATCAGGATTTAAGCGGTAAAGATTTTATTGTCATTGATACACCAGGTCACGACTTGTACCTGTCACGTTTGGCACATTCGTATGCAGATACTTTAATAACACCTCTTAATGACAGCTTTATCGACTTGGATGTTTTGGTCCATTTGAAATCAGATTCCATGGAAATGGAACGCCCCAGTATTTATGCAGATTGGGTTTGGGAACAGAAAAAACATCGTGCCATGCGGGATCGTGGTTCCATTGACTGGATTGTTTTAAGAAACCGTCTTTCCAGTATTCATGCGCATAACAAACAACGTATGGAAACTGTTTTAAGCCAGATGTCAAAACGCCTTGCATTTCGTTTAGTTCCAGGATTTAGCGAACGCGTTATATTCAGAGAATTATTTCTACAAGGACTAACACTTTTAGATCTTGCAGATATTGGCCGCCCCATGCAATTATCCCATGTTGCAGCCCGCCAAGAATTACGCGATTTAATGAATACAATAAACCTGCCTCCCTTACAGAAAAAGGTTGCAGAAGCATTCAAATAATGGTTTCTTGATATCAAAATTATGACTCAGAGGACTTTTTGTGACAGCTAAAATCAAAAAAGCAGTATTCCCAGTTGCGGGGCTTGGCACACGTTTCTTGCCAGCCACAAAATCCATGCCCAAAGAAATGTTGACTGTCATTGACCGTCCTTTAATTCAGTATGCCGTTGAAGAAGCCAAAGCATCCGGTATTGAAGAATTTATTTTTGTAACAGGTCGTGGAAAAACATCAATTGAAGATTTTTTTGATTATTCATTTGAGTTAAACCACACTCTTAAAACCCGTGGAAAAGCAGTCGACCTCAAAAAGGTAAATGACGTTGTCTTAGATCCAGGTAAAGTTGTTTACACACGTCAACAAGAACCCTTGGGTTTAGGCCATGCCATTTGGTGTGCAAGAAATTTAATCGGCAACGAACCTTTTGCAGTACTTCTGGCTGATGACATGATTCTTTCAAAAACACCCTGTTTGAAACAAATGATAAGTCATTATAATGAAGGAAACATGGCTGCGGTAATGCGTATTCCAAAAGATAAAACAAATCAATATGGAATCGTTGACTGTGAATCAGAGGACGGCAAAATAATTAAGGCAAGATCTTTAGTTGAAAAACCTTTACCCCAAGATGCACCGTCTGATCACGCCATAATAGGACGTTACATATTAACCCCTGAAATATTCAATGTTTTAGAGCAAAAAAATTCAGGGGCTGGAGGTGAAATTCAATTAACGGATGCAATGCAAAAGTTAATTGGTACGGTTCCATTTTATGGACACAAATTCGAAGGAAAACGTTTTGATTGTGGTTCCCGTCGCGGATTTTTAGAAGCCATCATCAACTTTGCCCTAGACCGAGAAGACATGCATGAAAATGTAAAAAATATTATCTTAGACATAAGCCGGGAAATAAAGGATTAATTATGAAAGTATCAATGATTGGAACAGGTTATGTGGGGCTTGTCACAGGAACTTGTTTTTCAGAATTTGGGTTTGATGTAACATGTGTCGATAAGATCAAAGATAAAATTGATCTTTTGAACAAGGGTAAAATCCCAATTTATGAGCCTGGATTAGAATCATTAATTGAAAAAAATGTTAAAGCAAGTCGCTTAAAATTCACAATAGAGCTTGCGCCAGCAGTTAAAGAATCAGATATTGTTTTCATTGCTGTTGGAACCCCCACACGTGAAGAAGATGGACATGCTGATCTTACCTATGTTTTTGCGGCAGCTGAAGAAATTGCAAAGTCAATGAACGGATACACTGTTGTTGTAACAAAATCCACTGTTCCAGTAGACACAGCAAAAAAAATTGAAAGCCTTATAAAAAAAGCAAATCCAAAAGCAGAATTTGACGTCGTTTCAAACCCTGAATTTTTAAGAGAAGGTTCAGCTGTTGAAGATTTTATGCGCCCAGATCGTGTTGTTGTAGGGGCACGAAACGAAAAAGCAAAGGAAGTGATGAAAAAACTTTATCGTCCTTTGTTCTTGTTAGAAACCCCAATTATTTTTACAACCCCAGAATCTTCTGAACTTATAAAATATGCATCAAACAGTTTTCTTGCAACAAAAGTAGCCTTTATAAACCAAATAGCAGATTTATGTGAAAAATGCGGGGCAGACATCCAAGATGTTGCAACAGGCGTTGGCCTAGACGGCCGTATTGGAAAAAAATTCTTACATACGGGTCCTGGGTATGGTGGATCTTGTTTTCCAAAAGATACATTAGCATTGGCAAAAACTGCACAAAAATATAAATGCCCCACAACAATTGTTGAGGCTGTTATTGAATCAAATGATCAACGAAAAAAACGTATGGGACATAAAATAATTGAAGCTTGTGGTGGCGATATAACTGGAAAAACAATTGGAATTTTGGGGGTAACATTCAAACCAGATACAGATGATATGCGTGACAGTCCAAGCCTTGATATTATACCAATATTACAGCAAAATGGGGCAACCATCAAAGCTTACGATCCCGTTGGCATGAAGGCAGCTGCGGAATACTTTAATGACATTGACTGGAAAAAAAACGTTTATGATGCCGTTAAAGACACTGACTGTACTGTCATTTTAACAGAATGGAATGAATTTAGGTCTATTGATAAAGAACTTTATAAAAAATTGGCAAAAAGTCCCTTAATAATTGATCTAAGAAATATATACACCTTAAAAGAAATGCAAGAGGCAAAAATTCAATACGTTTCTTTAGGGCGAAAAATTATCAAATAATATGACACATTCATTCAACCCGGTTATTCTGCGTAAATATGATATTAGAGGTATTTTTGATAAAGATTTAACCCTCAATGATGGCTATTATATTGCACGTTGTTTTGCTGAATTTGTAAAAGAAACTAAATCAAAAATAGTTGCTGTTGGGTACGATGGTCGCATAAGTTCCCCTGCAATGGAAGACGCCATCATAAAAGGACTTTGTGATTCTGGCATTGATGTTATTCAAATTGGATTGGTCCCTACCCCTGTTTTATATTCAACTATAAAAGAATTAAAGGCTGGTGGGGGTATTATGATCACAGGATCCCACAATGATGGGCACTATAATGGGATAAAAATGGCTTTATATGGCCGACCCGTTTGGGGTAAGGATATTGAAGCCTTTCCAGAAATGGTTAAAAACCTCCCAACTTCTCAGCAAAAAGGTGAAGTTAAAACATATAATGCCATTACTTCCTTTATCAAAAAAATGCAAGAAGCAGTAACTTTTAAAGATAACATAAAGGTTGTTTGGGATATTGTAAATGGAGCTGCAGGCGCTATCATGCCTGACCTTGTCAGTAAATTACCTGGTAAGCATATTCTTTTAAACGCAGAAGTTGATGGGACATTTCCAAATCATGCCCCCGACCCAACTAAGTTAGAAAACCTAAGTCAGTTAATTGAATCCATTGAAAAAAATAAGGCTGATGTTGGCATTGCCTTTGATGGAGATGGTGATCGTATCTGTGCTGTAACAAACAAAGGTGAACAGGTTTTAGGAGATTTATTGCTTATATTTTATGCCCATGAAATTTTAATAAAAACACCGGGTGCCCCCATCATAGGCGACATTAAATCTTCCCAGGTTTTTATTGATCAAATTATTAAAATGGGTGGAAAGCCTATGTTACTTCCTACAGGCCATTCAAATATCAAAGCAGCTATGAAAGAGTATGATTGCCCTTTAGCTGGAGAATTAAGCGGGCACATTTTTTTTAAAGATAACCATGGGTATGATGATGCCATTTATGCGTCTATAAAATTATTAAATATTTTATCAGAGAAAAAATATAGCTTTTCAGAGCTTATTAATGCGCTACCAAAAACATTTACAACACCTGAAATACGTATTGAATGTGACGAGTCCATTAAATTCAGCACAATTGAAGCCATCAAAGAAGGTGTTATGAATTTGAAAAATGTGGATATCACAACCATTGATGGCGTTCGTGTGCAAACAGACCATGGATGGTGGTTGTTACGGGCCTCTAATACAGAAAATTGCATCATTGCACGGGCTGAAAGCACAACAGAACCTGGCTTAAGAGATTTAATAGCCAGCATAAAAGAAACGCTGCAACCCTATAACTTAAGCTTTGAAATTTAATTATTCATGCTTTCAATCATGTCCCGCATTATACCTTTTTTAAATTATTTAATTTAAAAAATTTAAGTCTAAAAACACTACAGAATTTCAATATTTCCTAGCTAATCGTAATATGATAAATGTTTTATTATAATGCCCCTATTAATAAAGCAGCAAATAAGAGAGTATTCATATTTTGAAGAAAGGAGCAGAATAGCTATGAACCTTTCGTCAAAGCCAAAAAAATTTACTTATATTTTCCTCGTTATCCAGTTGAGCCATAATATGCTTAAATTTTGGGTTTTGTTGTAATTATTTTAGGGTCTGTACCAGATAACTAATTTAAATAGCGTTTAACCCATTGTTTTA
>CAYGKW010000015.1:0-31394 GCA_964350815.1 uncultured Rhizobiaceae bacterium
TCTACCCAGAGAATGAAAGGTATGGCTGCAAGAAAAGCAGCGCGCGCAAGAGCAAAAACTTTACGTCCTTCTGAAGAAAGTAACATGAGTGGAAAATCCTCGCACCCCCATACAACTAAAGTATTTTCTCCTGGAGCAGGAGTAAGGGGTGCTATACGCAGAGGTAGGGTTTCGACTTCACGAGGAGGTAGCATAGGACACGTTCCTAGGTTAGATGATGAAGAAAATCAAAGCTCTTTACCAGAAAGTTTTCTTATAGAGAGACAACAGGAAATGCAAAGAAGAAAAGCTGAAAGAGCAAGAAAACGCGCTGCAAAAGCAGTCCAGTAATATAATAAGAAGTAATTAAGCTAGAAAGGAAGAAAAGATGAAAAAAAAGATATTTATGATGAGCATAGGATATGTACTTTTATGTAATAATGGGTATGCTGCGGGAAGTGAAAGGGACAGGTTTGAAACTCCTCCTTCTCCGCTAAGAACCCCCACCAGTCATAGTGAAAGAGAAGCAAGAGAAACCCCCCCTGGAGCTGCCTGCGGGATAGCTGAAAGAGCAGCATGGGAAGGGGAAAGTGTAGGAACAATGGGTACACTAGTATCACGTGGAAGAGTACGCCAGGGACAAATTGAGCTTAGGAATTGGAGAAGCTGGTGTATAGCTGTGGCTTTTGGATTAGGGATGGAGGAAGAATTAGAAACGCATGGATTTGGATCCTTTGTTACAGAAGATGATGGAGCACGAATATTTGAAATAGCTGATCATAGAAAAGTTAGAAGAGCAGAAATTCCAGCTGCACTTAAGGCCGCAATTATGGATCGCGCAGAAACAATAGTAGAAGAGCTTGAAGATACAAAAGATGATTATGCTGAGACTGTAACAAAACTTGAAAAACAGGCAGATAATTCTGATGAAAGAGCCGCTAGAGCTTCTGCATCTCTTGAAGCAGCAGAGCTGGAAATGATAAAAATGCGTAGGCGTATAAAGGAGTATGATGGTCAAATTACCGCACTGGCAGTAGAAAGGGCTAGAGAAGAAGTTGAGAAAAGGGATTCAAGGATTGGTGTGATTAGTAGAGAACTTGCAGGTGTGCGCGCAACGTTAGCAAGAGCTGGAGTTAGAAGTCCAGGCCTTAGAAGCCCTGCAGGTAGAGCAAGGGCAGCTGGAACACCAAGAAGTGCAAGAAAAGGTGCTGCTGCAAGAGCAGAGTCTCCAACTAAGGATAGGCTAAGAAGTTCCCTTGAACAAGAAAGAGTAAGAAATGAAGAACTATCTGCTAGACTCGCAGAATTAGAAGCTAGAATGGCTGGTTCTAGTGTTTTTTCTCCTTCACGTCATGGGGGTGCGAGTAGGGAAACGATGAGAGATTTAAGAAGATCTTCATCACCTATTACAACCCCAGGTTCAAGAAGTGGGGGTGCTTCCGCGTCTCCTAGTCATAGAGCAGTGGAAGAAACTGCATTAGCAGCAGCAGAAGCAGACCGTCGTTTATCCGATGGTCTAAGTAGAGCTTTGTTGCCTGCAGGACGTGAAAATAGGGTTGAAGCGTCTTCTTCTAGAGGATCAAACTTAAGAAAACCTAGAAGAGGTGCTTCAGGAATTACATCCAGAAGAACACCAGGAAAAGCTTCTTCAGCAAGAACTGCACAAGCAATGGCTGCTGCCTTAGAAGAAGAAAAAACAGACGGACTAAGCTAAAAAAAATAATGAAAAGTAAATAGAAACCGGGCCTTAGGCCCGGTTTTTTCATGTCTTAATTATTTATCAGAACGGCGTTGATAGGCGCGCAGGCCAAATTTGGGTAGTATGGCCAAAGCATATTCAGTAATCTTTGATTGGATTTCTTCGTATTTTTCCCAATCCGTTTCTTTGCTGAACACATACATTTGTAAGGGTAAACCTGCGTCACTGGGTTCCAGCAAACGAATCATAAATGTCATATCATCGCGAATAATTTTTTTGGCATGCAGATAGGCTGCCAAATATTTTCTTAAAGCCGTTAAGTTTGTCAAAGGTTCTTTTTCAGCCATTTTACTTAGATTACCCTTTAAAAGGGTGCCCAAAAATTCATCCTTTTCCAAGGCTGTAATATCCTTTTTTTCCATCATTGTTATGGTGCTTTGGTCAATAATAATGGCGCGTGTAATACGGCGACCTTCCACACGATAAACTTCTTGCCAGTTTTTAAACCCAGCCTCAAGCAATTTATAGGTGGGAATAATGGAAATGGTGTTATCCCAGTTTTTAATTTTAACCACATGCAACGTGATATCAACCACATCCCCGTCTGCGCCAAAGGCAGGGGCTTCGACCCAATCTTGTTTACGTATCAGATTATTCATCGTAATTTGAATACCGGCCATTAATGACATAATGGTTTCTTTAAATACCAAAATAAGAACAGCTGTTAAGGCACCCAACCCACTTAAGAAAACAAGGGGGGATTTATCTAAGAAAACGCATATAGAAACGACAAGCCCCACCATAAAAACAATGATATTTAGAAACTGAATATATCCTGTTATTGAATTACGACTGGTTGCCGGATTGCGTCGATAAAAGGCATGAAGGGTGCGAATGGCACGTACAATGCCCAAGGTAATGGCCCAAGTGATAAACGCCAATAAAGTATTTTCCACAATTTTGGGGACATTGCGTAAGTTTTCGGCCCCAATATATAAAATCACCAAAGGAAGGAGCGAAGGAATAACGTTAAAGGTTTTGTGGCGTTTGAAAATGCTTTCCCATTCTTTACGTCGTCGACTTAGGTACAGGCCAATTAATTTGACAATGATTAACTTTAAAACGAAATAACTGGCAAGAGAAATTCCAATTGTATAGGCGAAAACTTCTAAGTAATTGCCATTTAACCCTGCTATAAATTTTTCTATTGCATCAATATGCTTATCCATATTTTTATGGTAGCGCAGATCAATGAGGGATGTCAAACGCCCTAAACAAGGCATAAAAAAAGCCCCCAATAAAGGGGGCTTGAGCTTTAAAGTATTTTACTTAAGGTTACGAACGCTTTCTCTTTTGTCCCAGAGAGCGTGCCCTATCTAGTAAACCTTTTTTTGCAGGTGCTTCGGCAGCATCACCATCTTCCTCAGCAGCTTCCTCAGCAACTTCATCAGCAGCTTCTTTGGATACTAGTTGTTTTCTAACATTTACCAGTCTCAAAACTTTTTTACCGGCTGCTTTGAATTGTTCAGAGCCTACGGCATCCTTGGCGGATTTAACAACTTTGTCTAAATCAGTACCAAGGGTTAACTTAAAGTCTGCAACAATTTCAGCAATAAGTTTATCCAAGTCTTTTTCTGCAACAGGTAAGCTTAAAGTTTTATCTTTGTGTCCGGATGGTAATTTTCCTGAAATGGCAGCACTTTCAACTGTATCAAAGACATCTGGTTTAATTTTTTCATTATTAACGCCTTCTTCTTTTTTGGCCCTTGTATTTGCCAAGTCAGCTTTGAATGCCCTGTACATTTCCAAAAGTTTTGACATTTCTTTGTGGGCTTTGTCTTGTTGTTCCAACAGTTTTGCATATTGTCTTACTGTTTTTACATACCCAGCTTTATATTCATTAATGAACCCACTGCTTTGTTTAATTGTTTCCGCAGCTTCTTCTTTTGAATCTTGTGTTGAGGCAACAAAATCACGGGCTTGATCTAAAGTCAAAGGCCAGCTTGCAGTATCTTTTCTTGACCAGTCCCCAAGTCTTTCCATGTAATCATCTGGTTTTGGAAGTTGCCATTTATCAAAACATGTTTTTAAACGGTCTTGGGCAGCCCCAGTTTTAAGGTAGGCTTCCCCACAATGCAAACCACAAAGTTTTTTAAGGTCTTCAGGATCGCCTGCAGAACAATCTTTGCTTGCACAACGGTTTAAACAAAAATTAACCTTACATGTTTGGATGGAAGTGTGTTGACTGACGCGTGGCATACATCCAGCCTTAACCATGGAGGCAAAACCATCAACACTGCTACAATTCGTGAATCTTGGGCTACAACTTACATTTCCATCATTTTTTTGGTCAGTGTCAGGATTCATTGAAAGAATGTTTGGCATATCTTTAACTTTGGCAATTTCTGCCTTTATGCTATCGCCCCAAGATGCCTTCTTTCCGAATCCAAGCATTGAAGCACTTGCCTCATAACTAAGTAGTGTTAATACGCCCAACATGGCAATAAGTGATTTAAAAGTACGTTTTTGCATGGTAATCCCCGCTTGTTAAATATTAATTTTTATATAAACTCTGTTATTATGCTATATGAAAAACAATAGACACGTCAACAAGGAAAAAAGGGAATGAAAAATTGGTTATTAAAATCTGAACCTTCTACGTGGTCATGGGATGACCAGGTTAAAAAAGGCGTGGATTATTGGGACGGTGTACGAAATTACCAGGCCCAGAACAATATGAAACAAATGAAAGTTGGGGATCGTGCCTTTTTTTATCATTCTGTTAAGGAAAAACAGATTGTTGGAATTGTGGAAATTGTGAAAGGATTTTATCCAGACCCCACAGATGAAACGGGAAAATTTATTGCTGTGGATATAAAACCCGTTAAATCAGTTCCAAAGCCAGTGACGCTGGCACAAATTAAAGGACACCCTGAATTACAAGAATTGGCTTTGATTCGCCAATCCCGTTTATCTGTCATGCCAATTGATGATAAATCATGGGAAATTATTTGTAGAATGGGCGGCTTGTCATGAAATATGGGTTATATTTGTCTAAAGAACATACACAATAATAGGAAAAATTTTGATTAATACAGACTTTATATTTATTGGAATTCTAACTTTCTCTTTATCATTGGCAATCACAAGGCTGATGGTGTGGATTGGTATCCATGATGATCCAACGCACAGATCATCCCATTCAACCCGCACACCCAGAAGCGGGGGTGTGGCGATTGTATCAAGCTTTTTATTTTGCATGGTTTATTTCTTTTGGGGGGGGTATTTTTCCCATATCCCTGAATGGCGATTGGTTTTGATGTTGCTTGCAGCCATTTTAATTGTGATGGCCTCTTTAAAAGATGACATTACAGGGATTAGTTTTAGAAAAAAATTGGCCATTCAAGTTTTGGGCGCTGTTGTTGTTGTAACGGGCGGCCTTTCTTTTGATACTTTGCCCTTGCCGTATATTGGTGTTTGGTATCTTGGTGGGCTTGGTGGTGTGTTATCTTTATTCTGGATCGTTGGGTTTATGAATGCCTTTAATTTCATGGATGGCCTGGATGGTTTGGCGGCAGGTACCAGCATCGTTGCCAGTTTATTCAGTGCAATTATTGCTGCAATGCTTGGGGAAAAAGCCATTTTTTTCCTAAGTTTCACAATGCTTTGGGCAACACTGGGGTTTTTCATTTTTAATTTTCCCCCTGCGCGCATTTTTATGGGCGATGTGGGGAGCCAGTTTTTAGGGTTCACATGGTCAATTATATTTATCTTGGCGGCACAAAGCAGCCATGATTCAATTTCTGTTTACACAGTTCCTTTGTTATTCTTTTCCTTTATATATGATGTTGCGATTACCTTGTCACGCCGTATTTCATTGCGGCAAACAATATGGTATCCGCACCGTACCTTCTTGTTTCATATTTTAAACCGATCAGGGTATACCCATCAGCAGATAAGTTTGATATATATGGGCTTTGCGATGTTACAAGGATTTGGCGCAATTTTGTTGCAACACATCACCCCGTCTAGACAAATATATATTTTTATCCCATATATTATTTTGATGAGTCTTTATACACGTTGGGTAAAACGCAACGCAGCAAAGTATATTAAACGAGGAATTTAAGGAAATAGAATGAAAGTAAGATTCGCCCCCAGTCCCACGGGGTATTTACATGTTGGAAACTGTCGAACAGCCCTTATCAATTGGATTTTTGCCCGACATAACGGGGGAAAATTTTTAATGCGGTTGGATGATACGGATCTGGAACGCAGTGACAATAAATATGTCGAAGCCTTATCTGAAGATTGGGCCTGGCTTGGTTTGGACTTTGATGAATTTGAAAAGCAATCAGATCGCCTGGATCGATATGCACAAGTTATTGAAACTTTGAAAAAGGACGGGCGCCTTTATGCCTGTTATGAAACGCCAGAAGAATTAAAATACAAACGCAAAGTTTGTTTGAATGCCGGCAAACCCCCTATTTATGACCGTGAAGGATTAAGCCTTTCACAAGAAAAAATCACAGCTTATGAAGCAGAAGGCCGAAAGCCCCACTGGCGATTTTTATTAACAGATGATGCGGTGGAATGGAATGATCTTGTGCGCGGTACCGTGCATTTTGAAGGTAGTAAATTAAGTGACCCTATTTTAATTCGTGAAGATGGCAGTCCTGTCTATACTCTGGCATCAGTTGTAGATGATATTGATCTTGATGTAACGCATGTTATCCGTGGCGAAGATCATGTTGCCAATACAGCCATACAGCTACAGTTAATACAAGCAGTTGGCGGAGATCCAAAAAAATTCACTTTTGCCCACCTGGCTTTGATTTCTGGATCTGAAGGGGAAGGTTTATCAAAAAGGTTTGGCAGTTTAAGTCTTCGTGAATTACGAAAGGACGGCATATTACCCATGGCCTTGATAAGTTACTTATCAAAAATTGGTACATCTGATGCGATACAACCTTTTTACGATATGGAAAGCGTTATTAAATCTTTTGACATAGGAAAATTTGCCCGGGCGACATCGAAATTTTCAATGGATCAACTGCGGCTGATAAATAAAAAAATAATTCATGAACTTTCATTTGAAGAAGCCATTGAATATATTGACCTATCAAAAATGGACCAGGAATTCTGGCAAACGGTGCGGGCCAATTTGGATACCTTGAATGACGTTCATGACTGGTGGACCATTTGTCGCGGTGATGTCTCAGTCGCAGCAGCAGACGAAGACATAAGTTTCATCCGCAAGGCAATTGATTTATTGCCCCACGGGCCATGGCAAGAAAATCCTTGGGACGTATGGGTGGAAAGACTTAAAAAAGAAACAGATCGTAAGGGGAAAACCTTATTCAAACCTTTGCGTCAGGCATTAACAGGTCAAGATCATGGCCCAGAATTAAAGATTCTTATTGGGTTGATGGGGCCTGAAACGGTTAAAGAAAGGCTTTACCGGGCAGTAGAAAAATAAAATGACCTTAAAATTATACAACACGTTATCACGTAAGAAAGAACCCTTTCAGCCAATTGATATGGATCATGTGAAAATGTATGTCTGCGGGCCGACCGTATATGATTCTGCACACTTGGGAAATGCACGCCCTGTTGTGGTTTTTGATGTGCTGTACCGGCTTTTAAATCATCTTTATCCAAAGGTAACCTATGCCAGAAATATCACAGATGTGGATGATAAAATTATTAAGGCGGCTAAGGAAAACAAAGAATCCATTGATAACCTAACAAAGCGCACAACTGAAAAGTATCATAAAGATATGGCAGCATTGAATGCCCTGTCCCCGGATATTGAACCCCGGGCCACAGCCCATATTCAGCAAATGGTTGATATTATCCAGGTGTTGATGGATAAAGGGCATGCTTATCAGGCAGAAGGGCACGTTTTGTTTAGTGTGAAGACAGACCCAAATTATGGGGGGTTGTCTGGGTTTGATAAAGACCAGATTATTTCCGGGGCCCGGGTTGAAGTGGCGCCCTATAAAAAAGATCCAGAAGATTTTATTTTATGGAAACCATCGATCGATGATATGCCTGGATGGGAAAGTCCTTGGGGATATGGGCGTCCAGGCTGGCACATCGAATGTTCTGCGATGGCTAAGGCTTATTTAGGCAAAACGTTCGATATTCATGGTGGTGGTATTGACTTGGTTTTCCCCCATCATGAAAATGAAATTGCCCAAAGTTCTTGCTGTAATGATGGTAAAAAACTGGCAAATTATTGGATGCATAACGGTCATTTGGGTGTGAACGGCGAAAAAATGTCAAAATCCTTGGGGAATTTTTTTACAGTTGATGAAAAGTTGGCTGAAATGCCAGGTGAGGTTATTCGTTATTTATTGCTGGCAACCCACTACCGTCAACCTTTGGACTGGACCAAAGATGGTGTCGAACAATCCAAAAATGTATTGGATAAATTCTACAATGCATTGAAAGGCGTTAAAAAGCAAGATACCGACATTAATTCCAATTTGTTGGAATCATTGAAAGATGATTTAAATATTCCACTGGCCTTAAGTTCTTTGCATTCTTTGGTTTCAGAGATTCATAAAACAACAGATGAACACCATAAAAATAAATTACAAAATGAATTACGCCTAAGTGCAAACATGTTGGGCTTGCTTTATCAAGATCCGGAAGAATGGTTTCAATCAGCACAAGGAATAACAATATCTGCTGATGAAATTGAAACCCTGATTCAAAAACGTACCCAAGCCCGCAAAGATAAAGACTTTGCGTTGTCAGATAACATCCGCGACGATTTGGCGGCCCAAGGCGTTATTCTGTTGGATGGCCCTGACGGCACGACTTGGCGTTTTAAATAGAGTTTGTCTTTGGGGATCGTTACAAGAGGCACTTTTCTTCGTCGTCCTGGTGCTTGACACCAGGATCCAGAAACTGTTTAACCTCAACCAAAAAGTGAATTATGGAAAAGTTTTTTGGGTTTACATGCTTGCTAGCCAACAAAACGGAACTTTATATATAGGTGTGACTTCGGATTTAATAAAAAGAATTTGGGAACATAAAGAAGGTTATTCTGAATTTACTAAGAAATATAATGTTAAGAAATTAGTATATTTTGAAAGGCATGATAATAATGAATCAGCTATTAAAAAAGAAAAACTCCTAAAATTTTGGAAAAGAAAATGGAAGTTGGATCTGATTGAAAAGACCAATCCAAATTGGGAAGATTTATATTATACGATACTGTGATAACTGGGTCCTGGTGTCAAGCACCAGGACGACGAAAAGAAGAGTCGACGAACATTATTATCCCTTTTATTTGTCTATAATTTGATAAATTTAACCATAAAGTGCAAGGTTTTTTTCTAGCATTCTCCTGGCTTGACCGGCGGATCCACACCTGAGATAATTTTATAAATACAAATAGGAAACAAAAATGAAAAAACCCATAATTGGTTGTTTGATGAATTTTGAAAAAGGGGGCGATTGCTTTTCCCAATATGATTGGTATGGCATTCGTGAAAACTATTTTACATCTATTCAAAATGCCGGGGGTGCAGGAATTGCTGTCCCTTACGACATGAATTCAATTCCAGAATATATGTCCATTATTGATGGGCTTATTATAATTGGTGGGTGGGATTATGATCCATCCTATTATGGGGAAGAAATTAAAAATCCTGATCTTTATTCAGGGCAGCATAAAAATATCCGTACAATGCCCCAGCGGGAACAGTTTGATTTTGCAATCTTAAAGGCAGCACTGGAATCCAATAAATCAATTTTGGGGATATGTGCTGGTGAACAGTTGATAAATATTTATTTTGGGGGCACCCTCATTCAACATATTCCTGATGAAATTCCAAATGCTTTAGAACACCTAAGGCCTGTGCCGCCAGATCAGGTTGCCCATGACATTGATGTGGTTGAAGGAACGTTATTGCATAAATGTGTGGGGGTAAAAACCTTTGGGGTGAATTCAGCCCACCATCAAGCCGTTGGAAGTCTTGGCAAGGGAATTGTTGTGAATGCCCATGCACCAGATGGTGTTGTTGAAGGGGTTGAATACCCAGATCATAAATTTTGTTTGGGGGTCGAATGGCACCCTGAATTTGAAATTTCAGAACAGGATCGCAACATTATGAAAGCCTTTGTGGAATCGGCAAAGTAATCTTATAAAGTTGGGAAATCAACTGTAAGGGTTAAGGTTCCAGGCCCGCCGTAAGGCCCTGCGCGTGCGCTGGCCAAAGCACTTCCTGGGATTGTCATTTGTAAAGTCATTGTGGGTACTTGTTCAACCGCACAAGGATTAGGGGGAATGTATCCAAGGGCCAGGGGGGTGTCATTCGAAGAAAAAACCCCTTCAGTTAAATTTGTAAATCCGGATGATTGGCCTGGCTGTACAGCAACACCGATAGTATAAGGAAGGGTAAAGTTAGGATCTTCCAAACTTGAAACAGTACCAAAACCATTATTGGAATCATATCTTATGCGAAAAATTCCATCCCCTTTGCTGACATCAGATATATCAGAATAAAGACAAAAATCCATGGTTGCAGTGACATCTTGCCCGTTTTCAATATCAGATTCACTAACTTGTAAAAATAAATTATTTCCTGGAAGGGTGGCAATATCAACATATGCAACAGAAGTTTTGGAAAGAAAAACTGTAATAAAAAGTATTAATATTTTTTTCATGTATAAAAGATAAGGTATACTATGGTTTAATTCAAAGTAATTTTTTAATAAAACATGAATGATATGAAAAAAATCTTTATTTTAATTTTATTCTTTTCGGGGGCGATGCCAAGGGCAGGCACATGTTCAATGATTGCAAGTGTGGATACGGATATATTTGTGCATGAACTGTATCAAATGACTGATTTGCAAATTCCATATATGACCGCAAGTGAAAATGATATTTTAACTGGGACGGACGTTGTTGCAACAGATAGTATGTGTGTTTTTTCAAATAATTATATGTTTAGTCCCAGCCCCCAATTTCAAATCGGGGCCGCATCACAAAATGGAACTTTGTCTGGTAACCCAGGTCGTTTTATTTCAAGAAATGACTTTTTTGAAATAGAATATTATGTATCATATTCAGTAGATGGTGGGCCTTATACATCCTTTACGGAAGGTTTTCCTTCGCCAAATATTTCCATGGGATTTATTCCAAATGTTACCTGCCAAAATGGTTTGGGGAACAATATGACTTTAAGAATTTCTTTGCTTGGATCCACACTTGCAAGTGCCCGGGCTGGGGTATATTCAGATACTTTGTTTATTTCAATATTCCCCCCAGGCTGATAATATAGTTGACAAATAAAATAAATAGTTGACAAATAAAATAACATGATGGCACAATATATAAATAAATATAAGTCTCAGGGAGGGGACAGTATGAAGTTTAAATCTTTTACACTGGCAATCTGCTTTACTATTCTATCATTGGCATCTTATGCCGCAGATGTAGAAGGTGATCCAGGGCCAACAATTGCTCCTTTGGTGGAAATTGATACCAATGGCGGGTTAAATTTTATAGGAAAAGCAGTTGATGCGGCCGCAATTAATGCAGGGACTGTAAATATTACAGATTCTTTTTGCATTTATTCAAATGTTGTTGCAAATCCTGCTGTTAGTACAAATCCAGGTTTTGATATAAATATTGTCTCAGCAAATGGAACTAATGATTTTATATTTCAGCATAGTTCAGCTGAGGCTGCACTAAATGTTACGTATACAGCGGCTTTGTCTGGTGCAGCTTCAGGGCCAGTAACTGAAAATGTACCAGCAACGTTTACTTTTTCGTCGCCGCCTTCTGCTACTTGTACCGGAGGCTTGGTTGATAATGTAATATTAACATTAACCATTCCCAACCTAGCAACAGTTGCAGAGGGGATTTACAGTGATACTTTAGGAATATACGTTGGTGCCCCAGGAACATTACTTGCAGTATAGAGAGATTAATATGAAAAAAGTTTTATTAAATATAATTTTAATATTTTTAGGGGTTGTAACTTTAAGCCAAACAAGCTTTGCAGGGCATAAAGTAAATACAATGAAAATAAAAATGACAAAAAATGACCCAAGTGCGTTTGTTACCGTAACAAACACTGGGGGCAGAAATGAATATTTAACCTTTAATGTTATAAAAAGGGAAAAGGGCAAAAACATCGATATTACAGATAAGCAATATTTTAGGGCGTTACCACATAAAATATTCCTAGAGCCCTATGAAAAAGTGCGGGTTAAAATATCTGCAAAAAATTATAATTCAGTACCAAAGGGGCAGTATTTTATTTTATTTAAACCCCAGCCCATTAAGGCAAGAATAAAAGAAAAAGGTGATGAAAAACCAAAAGCAAAGTTTTTCTGTAATGTCGTTGTTCAATATATGATTGAACTTACGGTTGAATAATCAGTATTATTGAATGAATGTTCAAGCATGCGCTTTTTTACATAGTTTTTACAACGTATGCGGTGCATTCATTTTCAAATCCAGAAGTATCAGTTGATGAAAATTTTATCCCTCCAGGCTTTGAAGATATAGTTCTAAGCGAAAAAGAAAATTGGGTGGACGTTTATTTCATGAACCAACATATTGCCGTAACCCAAATATATTATAAAGGCGATACCCTAAGAATTCCCAATATAAAAGAACTTATTAACCCAATTGAATCCATAAAAAATAAACAAACCGTTATAAAGGCCTTAACTGGAAAAATTAAACATAATTTTAACAAAACATGCACTTATAAAAGAAAATATAACAAAAAAAGTAAGGAAAAATGTAATGTCTTAGAGCCAGAAATTGCTGAAGTCATTTATGATAAATCAAGAACCAAACTGATCATTTTTGTGAATGAAAATTATATTGATGATGCATATAAAAATCTTAAATCAGGGGAGTTATTGCCGTCAAGTTCCGGATTTTCATTTCTAAACGATTTTGATGCTTATATTAATGACCGTAAGGACAGTCAATTAAGAAATTTGGATATGTTGACTTACTTAGGATATAAAGAAGCCTATATTGATATGAAATCAACAGTTCGCAAGTCTGATACACAAACATCCAGGCGGCGGTATAATATTCAAGAAATCCAAGCAAAAGCCAATAAATATAATAAACAATATTATTCAGGATGGGGCCGTATGCAAGGGTCAAATTTTTTAAGCAGTAAAAAATATCTTGGCCTGGGGTTTCAAACAACAACAGATCAAATAAGTGATAAAAATTCATTATATGCAAATCCAATAGAACTATTTCTTTCTAACCCAAGTAAAATAGAAATTTACCGGGATGATGAATTGTTAAGTGCCCAAAATTATTCAGTGGGGAATACAGTTATCGATACAAAAAGTTTGCCTTTTGGAAGTTATGAAATTCTTATTCGAATAGTTGACGATAATGGGAACGTTACTGAGAAGGTAGAATATTTTGTAAAAAACAGCTCGATGCCATCAGAAAATAACCCAAATTATTATTTTAATCTTGGGGTTTTTGAAGAAATGTATGACCAGGAAAAAAAGATGTTGCCCACCTATTCGGACAAAAAATTTGTTCAAGCAGGGGGGGACTTCAGAGTTTCTGATCACAGTTTTATTGCCCATAATTTTATCCTCAGCAGGGGTATGATTTATGGAGAGGCAGAGTACAATTATATAAAAAATAAATATAAAATAAGTCCCGTTCTTTCTCTTACAACGAATAAAGATCAGGGGTTTGGATTAAGATTTGGCGGCCCTTTATTTTTTGGAATGCTTTACAATGGTTCAGCCACAAGGGTTTTCAGGAATAAAAATCCAGTTCAGACCCTCAGATATGCAGACCCATTTACAACTTTGAAATATCGAATTTCTAACAACCTATCTTTAAAACTTCCTTATGGAAGCCTATCGTTTGGCAGTAATATTTTTAAAATTTTTAATCGTAAAGTTAGTCATAGAAACTCTATAAGATATAACTATAGCTGGAATATATCTAAAGCCTATAGAGCCAATGTAGGATCTTTACTTACTTTTCAGGCAAGGGAGACAACATTATTATTTACTTTAAGTTTTAAATTTTCTGAAAAAAATACAACTTTGAATTTAAAAAATATTCGTTCCTATGAAAAGGAAGAGGGAAATAAGCGTGTCTACCAAAATACATATAATATTTCCCCAAGCTGGAGTGGCCACCATGAAGATAAATATTATGGAGTAGCAGCAGATATGCAAAAGCGTCATGATAATGACAGGCTGCAAAGTAAATTATCTTATGAAGACTCATCTATGAAAATTGTTCCGTCTCTGACATATATACGAAATAGTGGAAAACCAAGCCATATTAGAAACTTAAGAATGGGAACGGGTCTTGCAATATCTGGTGGGAATATAAGTTTAACAAATACAAAAAGAAGCAAACAAGGAATACTTGTAACCGTCAATACAAAAGGAAAAGATGGTGCCTTTAAGGTATATTTAAATGGTGGGGGTAAGCATATTGTTAAAGGGAACAGTTCTATATTTATTCCAGCCCAACCCTACAGAACTTATAAAATATCGGTATCAAGTAAATCAAATGAACGTTTTAAAGTTAAAGAAAAAATTAAAATGGTGACAATATATCCGGGTAATGTGGATCATGTAGAATTTAATGCATACCAAATTTATGCGCTGATTTCCCAATTGGTTGATGAAACGGATACACCCATTTCGAATGCAAGCTTAGAGGGCGGAAAGTTTTTTGATCAAACAGATGAATCTGGAAACTTCCAATTTGATATCAGGGCAGATCAAAAAGAACTGATATTTAAAACACAATCAGGTGAAAAGTGTATGGCCATACTTCCTGATCAAGAAGTTGAATCAGGGTTTTTGGAAATTCCAAAATTGGTATGCAAGCCTATGCAAATTTTAACAGCAGAAACACCAGAAACTAAAAATATGAAAGTTCCTTCAGGAGTTGTTGAAAAACACACGCTTAAAGAAGTGATGGCCAATCAACCTAAGGTTTCTTTAAATAAACAGAATAAAAAAGAAAACAAAGATACAGAAAATATCAAGAAAGCTTTAAACAGTTTAGCCAAAACTGGAAAAAAAGTTATTGAAAATATTTCATCAAATTTATAGCATATATCTGTATCTTTCTTTACCCAAACTTAAGACTTACACCTTTTTTCAAATTAAGATATAGTCCTTATCATGACAGAACAAAATAATAATCAAGAACGTATTGCAAAATTTATGGCCCATGCAGGGGTGTGTTCCCGCCGGGAAGCCGAAGCTTTTGTGGAACAAGGCCGTGTTACTTTAAATGGCGAAGTTATTAAAACACCAGCGACCAAAGTATCTATGCAAGATGATGTGCGTTTTGATGGCGAACGTATTCAAAGACAAGCCCCCAAAGTTTGGCGTTACTATAAACCGCTTGGCTTAATTTGCAGTAACAAAGATCCCCAAGGGCGCAAAACAATTTATGATGTGATTGCAAAAAAACATCCAAACCTACCAAGGGTCAGTTCTGTTGGCCGTCTTGATTTAAATTCTGAAGGATTATTGCTTTTAACAAATGATGGCGATATTTCAAGGCACATGGAATTACCGGCAACAGGATGGGTGCGTCGTTACAAGGTTCGCGTGCATGGGCGTGTGAATGATCGTGATATTGAAAAACTTGCAAAAGGAATAACCGTTGATGGGGTGCGTTATGGTTCCATCAAGGTAACTTTGGAAAAACAGCAAGGGGCCAATGCGTGGTTAATGGTTTCCCTAACAGAGGGTAAAAACCGTGAAATTCGTAAAGCAATGGAATACCTGGGGTACAAGGTTAATCGACTTATAAGATTATCCTATGGCCCATTTCAGTTAGGTAATTTAAAAGAAGATGCCGTCGAAGAAATTCCCTTAAAGGCATTAAAGGAACAAATTGGGAAAGATTTTTTTAAATGAAAATTATTGCTGGAAAATATAAATCAAAACAGTTGGTATCCCCTGAAGGGGAAAAAACACGTCCAACTTTAAACCGCATCAAAGAAAACCTTTTTAATATTTTATGTCACAGATTTGATGTTGATTTCACTGCTGCAAAAGTTTTGGATTTATTTGCAGGATCCGGGGCGCTGGGCATTGAATGTTATTCACGTGGGGCTGATCACGTTACTTTTGTGGATAATGAAGAAACAGCAATTCAGGCCATTAAAAAAAATACAAAAGCATTTGATGTTAAAAAAATAAAAATTGCACAAGAAAGCGTTTTAAAATTCTTAAAGAAAAAGTCAGATGAATATGATCTTGTGTTTATGGATCCGCCTTATGATATCAATATTATTGAACCTTCTTTAATTGCCTTGTCTGAAAATAATTGGATTCATTCCAACAGTCTTATTATCATCGAATCTGCAAAAAAAAATGGATTCCCTTGCCTAGAAAATTTTGAAATTCTGGACACCAGAACCTATGCAAAAACAACTTTATTTTTTGTAAGACTTAAGCAAGAAATTATTTAATTTTTCTGGAGGTCCCATGCCACACCTTATTCTAGAACATTCAAGCAATCTAAAAAACTTTAACCCTGAAAAGTTTTTTAAAGAAAGCCACCAGTTTTTGGAAAAGTATACGGATATTGAATCTTGTAAAAGTCGCAGAGTTATATGCAAGGATACTTATATTGGGAAAGACAATTTGGATATTGCTTTTTTTGCACATTTAACGGTTTTAATAATGCAAGGGCGCAGTGATAAAATCATTCAAGATATTGGAAATAATCTTCATCAGATTTTAAAAGGAAACTTGGACCCACTTTTAAAAATATCGAATTTAAAAGGCGATATAACTGTGGAAGTTAAAGTTCTTCAATCTTATTTTAAGGCTTAAGATTTTGCTGCTTTTTCTGCGCCGATTTTATTAAAGTCAGGCATATCAGGATCTTCGTCTTTACGTACTTTAAGTTTGAAACTCAGCAACAAGGGTGCCGCCAAAAAGATGGAAGAATACGTTCCAACAGCAACCCCAACCAAAATGGGCAAACTGTAATTGGCAATCACTTCCCCGCCAAAGAAATACAAAGCAAATAATGCCAACAAAGTGGATGAAGACGTTAAGATTGTACGGGTTAATGTTTCGTTAATGGATTTGTTCAAAATTTCCAAAACAGGTTTCTTTTTATACTTACGTAAATTTTCACGAATACGGTCATAAATTACAACAGTATCGTTAATGGAATACCCAATCGTAATCAAAATACCCACAATCGCAGTTAAGTTGAATTCCAAACCAAAGACGGCATAAAGCCCCAAAATTGCAAAAGCATCGTGGGCAAGGGCAACGATGGCACACAAACCAAACTGCCATTCAAAACGGAACCAGATGTAAATTAACATGGCAACCAAGGCCCATAAAATTGCTTGGATACTGTTGCTGACCAATTCTTCCCCAACCTTTGGTCCAACAGATTCAACCCGACGGTATTCAACTTCAGTACCAAGGGTATCTTTAATTAATTGAACAGCGGCCATTTGGGCTTTTTCTCCGCCCTTTTGTTGTTCAACACGGATCAAAACATCTTGGGGGCTGCCATATTCTTGTAGGGCAATATCCCCAAGTCCAAGGGAACCAAGCTGGGTGCGCATATCACTTAAATCTGCAGGTTCTGACGTGCGTACCTCCATCATCACACCGCCCCGAAAGTCGATACCATAATTTAGACCTTTAATGAAATAAGTTGTAATGGACCCAAACACAAAAATGGATGAAATTAAGTAAGTCATAAACCTTAACTTAACAAAATTAATTTTCGTTTCACGGGGAAGTATACGAATACCTTTAAACATAATAATACCTATTTTATTAACGGAAGTTCAGAAGTTGATCCTTTGGTCCTCATCCACCACAAAACAATAACGCGTGTTAATGAAATGGCTGTGAACATGGAAATCAAAATACCAATGGAAAGGGTAACCGCAAATCCTTTAACAGGACCTGTTCCAAATTGATACAGAAGGGCAGCCCCAATCAATGTTGTGACGTTGGAATCGACAATGGTTCCCATGGCGCGCGCATACCCAATACTGATGGCTGACATGGGGGCTTGTCCTAAAGAAACCTCTTCCTTAATACGTTCGTAAATTAAGACGTTGGCATCAACGGCCATACCCAAAGTCAAAGCAATTCCTGCAATGCCTGGTAAGGTTAGTGTGGCCCCAATTAAGGATAAAGCGGCAAATAATAAGATAAGATTCATGACCAACGCAGCATTGGCAGCAATCCCAAAAACTGGCCCATAAAACAAAAGCATAAAAACCAAAACGGCAATAATGGCCACAACAGTTGCCATTTTTCCAGCCTCAATGGAATCAGCCCCAAGGTCTGGTCCAACCGTGCGTTCTTCCAAAACATCCAGGGGTGCCGGCAAGGCACCAGCCCTTAATAGGATGGAAAGATCTTTTGCCTCAGCCGTTGAAAAGTTACCTGTTATAATCCCACTTCCCCCTGGAATTTCAGATTGAATTACGGGGGCACTTATAACTTTATTATCCAAAATAATGGCAAACGGACGCCCAATATTTTTACGCGTCACATCTGCAAATCGGCGCGCCCCTTTTGCATCTAAACTAAAACTAACGGCGGGCTGGCCATTTTGATCAAAAGTTGGTTGTGCATCAACAAGCATTTCCCCACTGACATCAACACGTTTTTGAATAATATAATGACTTTTTGATCCACGTCCTTTTTCATCAGACGGTATTAATTCTGCCCCCAAGGGAACACGGGACTTAACAGTTGAACTGGAATTTTGTGGGTGCACAAGACGGAATGTTAATTTTGCTGTTTTTCCAAGCAAGTTTTTAACTTGGCCTGGATCATCAACGCCAGGCAATTGAATTAAAATCCGGTCTTGGCCTTGTTGTTGTATAGATGGTTCTTTCGTACCCATTTCATCAATACGGCGGCGCACAATTTCAATTGATTGCGAAATTGCCATTTTCAAACGTTCTTTACGGGTATCATCACTTATTTGTGCCGTTACTTTTCCATTTTGTCCAATATCAATGGTTGCATCTTGACCCATTAACTTTTTCAAAAGTTTTTTAACAGCGTCTTGATCGTCAATATTGCGCAGGGAAAAGTGAATTTCTTTGTTGTTGTTTCCAAGCCCAACGTATCCAACTTTTTCTTTTCGGAAAGTGCGGCGCATTTCATCAACCGTTGCAGATAAATATTCCTTAATTACATTTTTTAGGTCCACTTCAAGAAGGATCGAAGACCCCCCTTGAAGGTCAAGCCCAAGGTTAACTTGTTCATTATAAAAAAATGAAGGCCATGACTGGATATCTTTTTTACTAAAAAAGTTTGGAAGGGCAAACCAAATTCCAGCCAGTGATACCAAAAGAACAAGAATAATTCGCCAGCGGGCTATGTAAACCATAATGTGAACCTTTTATTTCTTTGCTTTAGATGCTTTGTTACGTTTTGTTGGTGCTTTTTTTTCTGTTGCCTTTGGCGCTGTTGTTGAAACTTTTGTTGCAACCATGGCACGGGAAACACGAACGAAAGTTGATTTTTCAACTTCTAACTTAAATTCAGTATCGTTAATTTCTGCAATTGTTCCGATAAGACCACCGTTCATAACAATTTTGTCACCTTTTTTAAGTTCAGAAATCATTTGTTGATGTGCTTTTTGTTTCTTTGCCTGTGGGCGAATCAATAAAAAGTACATAAGTACGAACATTAAGACGATGGGCAAAAAGCCAGTAATATTTTCCATTCGATTATCCTTTGTCTACGAATTTGATTTTTAATAATATTAAATGATTATCACCAAATGTCCACAATCTCAACAAAGAATACAAAATTTATTTTTCCCTAGCCTGGATTTTACAGTAATATAATGATAAGAATGTCTGTTAAATAAATGTAGGAATTTAGATGTTTTTCTTAATACAAGGCATAAAAATTGGTTTGTTAGTCGCAGCGCCTCCGGGCCCTGTTGGGCTTTTGTGCATTCGCCAAACATTAACTTATGGAATATTTGCAGGGTTATTTGCAGGCTTGGCCGCATCCATTGCAGATGGTCTTTACAGTTGGATCGCAGCCTTAAGTGCAGGTTACGTTAAAAGTCTTATGGACACACACGGGGAATGGTTTTATTTAATTGGTGGCTGTTTTCTTGTATATCTTGGGTTGAAATTTATTTTAAGTAAGGTTGATTTTAATAAAAGCCTTCAATCAACAAAACCAAAGCATTTAGTCAGTTCTTTTTCTTATACCTTCTTTTTAAGTATCGCCAGCCCAATGACAACCTTTTTATTTATTGGTTGGTTTACGGCCACGGGTATTTTTGAACATGCCCTTACAGGAACTGATATTCTTAATGTTGTTATTGGTGTTTTCTTGGGGGCCATGGGATGGTGGGTTGTCTTAACTTCTTTAGTTCATGTGACCAAGAAAAAACTTCGTAACGAAGTATTTCAATTTTTGAATAAGGCCTCAGGGACTGCAATTCTGGGATATGGAATTTACACGCTAACAAAGTTAATTTAAAGCGTTTTAAATATCGTCAAAAAGGTTTCTGTATTTTTCCGCAATTAAGCTTTCTTTGCTTTCTTCTTCCATTGCTTTTCTGGGTTTGTTTCCAGTGATTTCCATCAAAGTATATTTACGATGAATTTGCCCCATTGGGTCGAAATGAAAGTGTCCCCTAAGACCTGAAAATCCGGATTTTGATGTTATATTGCCTTTTTCAAAACACATATTTGGTTGATGTTGATAAAGCTGGGAAGCCATTACAATTAAATCATAAGATATTTCCGCCAATAAATCTGGGGTATAGGCAAACTGTTTTTGAAATTCTTGGGTGAATGCATTACTTGTTGGTAATTTTGTTTCAGGAAATAACGCGCCTTTTAAACCATGGTCATTAATAAACATAGGTTTATTCCAATCAGAAGATCCAATAACAAGGGTTTCTTGCGTGTTCAGTCCCTTATATTTTAATTTGGAAATAAGGGACACAGTCTTGCGCCCAGCATCAGGGATATAAATCGCCTCAGGCATATTTTCTTGAATAATGTTGGATATGGTATTTAAAAATTCATCTGAAACACCATTGGGATCATAAAAATATACAGTGGCCATTTCATTTAAATTTTCCATAATTGCCTGTTTAAAAACTGTGCCCACTTCTTTTCCATATGTATTGTCAGGCAACAATGCAATAATTTTTGAAAACCCCCTATTGGCCAAAGTTTGAACAATAAAGTTTGTTTGTTCATGGGGGGAAAACCCGGCAATAAATATATTATCCCCGGCAACAGACAGATCATTAGAAAAAGAAATTAAGTTAATGTGTTTGGGGATTTGATTTTTTACGGACATGACTTGCTTTGAAAAAACAGGGCCGATAATCAAATCACACCCTTGTTCAAGGGCTTCTTGGGTGGCTGACTGTGCCGTTTCTTTAGAATCGCCTGAATCAATAGGCACAATAAGAATTTCTGATTTTGCAGATTTATACAAGGCCATCATGGCTGCATTTAAAATACTGTTTCCCATTTTTTGTTGGGAACCAGATAAAGGAACAAGTAACCCAACTTTTACTGGGGCATTGATGTTTGATTCAGTTGATCTTGTTGGGGAATGCCACAAAGGAGGATTTGAAAAATCATGGGAAAAAGGGTCAGCTTTTGCTGTTGTTCCTATTAATAATTGACTTACACTTAAAATTAAAAATATATACCTCATGACATCAAGAAGCTTAGCTTGGAATGGACTATAAGTAAATGGCTTTTCAAAAAAATGGAAAAGGAACTTGGAAAAAAAATCAAGGGTATAAATCTTGGTTAAAAGGTGTTTATGCAGAAATATTTGCCGCCCTATATTTAAAAATAAAAGGGTACAAAATTATTGGGAGGCGCTTAAAAACCCCCGTCGGGGAAATTGACATTTTGTGTCAAAAGGCAGAAACATTAAGTGTGGTTGAGGTTAAATATCGACCCACGCTTGAAACGGCAGCGTATTCCATAACGCACCGACAAATGGAACGCTTGGCAAAAACTGTTCAGTGGATTGATGGCGGAAAATACTTTAGAATGAAAATTAGGTTTGATGTTTTATTTATTGTTCCGTATAAATTACCTAAGCATTTAAAAAATGTATGGCAACAATCAAAGTACTGAAATTATGAAATTTTTAAGTTTATTATTATTAATCTTTTTAAGCTCTTGCTCCCCATTTGGGTTTTTTAGCTCTTCAATCGGAAGTTTGGATACAGCATCACAAGAACGTGGTCTTGGTGGGTTTGTTACTGATTCAGAAATCCGAACGCGTTATTCATTTTGGCTATTTCAAAAAGACCACAAATTATACATGAAAGTAAAATCTTGTTGTTATGAAGGACGCCTGCTTTTGATGGGGCGTGTTCCAACAGAAGAAATGCAAGATGAAGCCGTAAGTTTGGCATGGCAAGTTCCAGGTGTAAAAGCAGTTATTAATGAATTGTCTGTTGGTGAAGATTATGGTGTTGGACAAAAAATGAAAGATTCTTTGCTTGAATCAAAACTTGAAACGATGCTGTTTTTTAAGGGAAATATCAGTTCAAGAAACTATCAAGTGTATGTTTACAATGGTATTGTTTATTTGACTGGGATTGCAATTAATCGTGAAGAACTTGATACAGTTATTGATACCGCGCGTAGTGTAAGTGGGGTTGAAAAAGTATTAAGTTATGTGCGTATTTTGACAAAGTATGAAGAACAACGCAGAAAAACTTTCAGTGCCAAAGTGGAAAGCCCTTTGGATCGTGAACGTAAATCACGTCAGTATAAAGTTGATCCCGGTAAACGTGTTCGTGAAAGAATGCAAAAAGAAAATGACAGTAACTAATTGGGTCCGGGATAAGCCCTTCTTCTTAAATTTTAGAGATTTTAAATCAAATCTTTTGATTGTTTTTGAATTCTAAAACCATGACAAAAGTGTTTTATCCCTTTTCTTCATAGGGATAAAATGACTGCACGCATATCAACAGTGGCTTTTCAGGGCGTCGAGGTTCTGGATATAGATGTTCAAGTTCAAGTAACAGGCGGTTTGCCTGCCATCCATATTGTGGGACTGCCCGACAAGACGGTGGCCGAATCACGCGAACGTATTCGTGGCGCATTACACGCCATTGGGTTGCCCTTACCCCCGCAACGTATAACAATTAACCTGGCCCCCGCACGTGTTCAAAAAGAAGGCAGTCATTATGATTTGCCTATTGCTATGGCTTTATTGGGTGCCATGTCTTTGATTGAAGAACGGGACTTAATCAATAAATATGCGGTTGGCGAACTTTCTTTGGATGGCACGATTAATTCGGTTCCGGGTGTTTTACCAGCGGCGATGCAGGCCTTGAACAGTGGTAAGCAATTGGTATGCCCTGCATCTTGTGGATCCGAAGCCGCATGGGTCGATGGATTGGAAGTGATTGCCGCCCCCCATTTATTGTCTTTACTCAATCACTTAAAAGGGACCCAAGTTCTTTCCCAACCTGAACCAAAGGCTGTGCAGAAAAAGGATCATAATTTAGATTTTTCAGATGTAAAAGGGCAGGCGACGGCGAAAAGGGTTATGGAAATTGCGGCAGCAGGCGGGCATAACGTTATGATGATTGGGCCTCCGGGGGCAGGAAAATCCATGTTGGCAGCACGGTTGCCAACAATTTTACCAGATATGGCCGCCCAAGAATCATTAGACATCAGTATGGTTTACAGTGTTGCCGGAAAATTAACAAAAGGGGGGTTAATCCAGGAACGCCCTTTCCGTGAACCCCATCATTCAGCATCTCTCCCTTCGTTAGTAGGGGGCGGCATGCATGCAAAACCAGGGGAAATATCTTTGGCCCATCACGGGGTCTTATTTTTAGACGAACTGCCTGAATTTTCCAGATCAACTTTAGAATCTTTAAGGCAGCCTATTGAAACTGGAAAATCTGTTGTGTCCAGGGCAAATGGCCATTATACATATCCAGCCAATTTTCAATTGGTGGCGGCCATGAACCCCTGTCGATGTGGGTATATGGGTGACCCTGACCGGTCGTGTTCCCGGGCCCCCAGATGCGGGCAAGATTATCAATCCAAAATTTCTGGACCTTTATTGGATCGGTTTGATTTATTTATTGAACTGCCTGCCTTGTCCCCCACAGAAATTTCAAACCAGCAAGCAGGCGAATCAAGCTCTGAAATTCAGAAAAGGGTTGTTGCTGCGCGTCGAAAACAAATAGGACGCAACCCTGAAAAAGTTAAGAATTCTGATTTAACAGCAAAAAATTTGGATACAGTTTTAACCGTTGAACCTGATGCACAAGAAATCTTAAATACAGCCGTTGATAAACTTAAATTATCGGCGCGGGCGTATCACAGAATTTTAAAAGTAAGCCAGACAATTGCAGACTTAGATCAAAAAAGCACCATTCAAAAACCACATATTTGCGAAGCTTTAAGTTATCGCCTGTTAAGATATGTATAGTCACGCTTCTTGACAGTCTTTGGGTGTGTGATACGATTATATATATTGCTTTTCAAGGGGGCCAATTTGTTCAAGAAACATAACTTTATAATTTTATTAATTTTTACAGGGTTCTTAAATACAGCCATAGCTGATGATGCAGAACAATCAGAAGATGAAGAAGCTTTATGCAAGAATGATATGGTCGCGTGTTATGGTATTGCGGATGCGGGCCAGAATGAAAATGTTATAAACCCGTCCAGTGATGGCCAAGTTTATGGCATTGGTGAAGCACCTGCGTGTCATCCCGAAGCATACATTTGCATGCCTGCGACCACAGATTGTTCAAGAATTATTGTTGGGCAGGATGAAAAATTAAATTATGTGCGCGGGTCTGGCGAACCTAATTTTGCAAGACCTCAAGTTGACTACTGTTACCCATATAATTATGCTGATAAGAAAACTATGTTTCCAAATCCAGATTGGAAGCGTGAGGTTGATCGAGTTTAAAAAGAATACTTTATAAATAGGAAAATACAGATGCTCAAGAAACTAAAAACAATAATTCTGGCGGCAATTTTACTGGGGGCTAAACCCTCTTTGGCCATACACCCTGCCCAATTTTCACCGCAAATTTCAGCTATGCTGAATGAAGCAGGCATTTATCCAGCACTGGAAGTTGAATTGGATTATATGTTTGATCGTAAAACAATGCGGACAACACAACAAAAACTTCAACAAGTGCGTCTTGCCCGTAAACATGAAGTAAGTGAATTGGCAGAAACAGCCAGAAAAACATTAATGGCTGCGCGCCGTCATTACCGCGAAGCTTATTGGATTGTTGATGATGCTGTTCAAGCAGGAGAAGTTGGGGCACTGGCCGAGGCAGTTGAACCCCTAAAAGAAAAAGTTGAAGCCTTGCAAGAATTAAAAACTTCTTTTACAGAGTTAGTAGAGCAATGGAATAAACAAGAAAAAGAATGGACACTTATGCGTAATAATGGTTTTGCAGATTTTGCTGAGGCTGCCTTTTTTAAGATGACAAGGCGTAACGTATATGAACCTGAAAATCATAAAGATCCACGACTTGTTCCGGTTTTAATGGATGATTTGAATTATTATAAATCTGAAATAAAAAGGTATTTGGGATATATAAAACATAAATTAAAAGAGTCTTAATTTTTTAGATAAAGCTTTAACCTTAGGTGGTACCCGCTGCCGGACTCGAACCAGCACGACCGTGAGGTCAACAGATTTTAAGTCTGTCGTGTCTACCTATTCCACCAAGCGGGCATGTTATAAAAATATTTTATGTCTAAATAACTTAGTAAACTAAATTTCGATAGAAACTTTTCATAAAGTACTGGATCCTTAACAAAGGATCAAGATATTTTTCTTTCGAAATACCACTTTTATATGGTAAAAGAGTAATGAAATTTAAATAGGTATTAGGAATTTTATAATGTTCGCATCTTTAATTAAGAAATTTGTTGGGTCAAACAGTGATCGATTGGTTAAAAAACATCAAAAAACAGTTGATCAAATTAACGCCCTGGAACCCGAGATCAAAAAGTTAACGGATGATCAATTAAAAGCCCAAACAGAAAAATTCAAACAGCGCCTGGAAAATGGCGAAACTTTGGATGCCCTTTTACCCGAAGCATTTGCAACAGTGCGCGAAGCATCCTGGCGTGTTCTGGGGATGCGTCATTTTGATGTGCAACTTCTTGGAGGGATTTTCTTGAATGGGGGTTCTGTTACAGAAATGCGCACAGGGGAAGGTAAAACTTTGGTTGCGACATTACCTGTTTATTTGAATGCTTTAACAGGTAAAGGGGTGCACGTTGTAACCGTGAACGATTATTTGGCCCAACGTGACTTAGAATGGATGGCCCCAATCTATAAATTCCTTGGAATGACCATGGGGTGCGTTACAAGTGATATTGATGATCAACAGCGTAAAGAGGCCTATGCCGCAGATATTACCTATGGAACAAACAATGAATTTGGATTTGATTATCTGCGCGATAATATGAAATTTAATTTAGAAGATGTTGTCCAACGGGATTACAACTTTGCAATTGTGGACGAAGTTGACAGTATTTTAATTGACGAAGCCCGCACCCCTTTGATTATTTCTGGCCCTGCCGAAGATTCATCCGTTATGTATGTCTCCGTCAATAATGTTGTTAGTCAATTAAAACCAGAACATTATGAAAAAGATGAAAAACAAAATAATGCAGTTCTAACAGAAGTTGGGGTGGAACAAGTTGAAAAACTTTTGACAGATTATGGTTTGTTAAAAGGCGGATCCATGTATGACAGTGGCAACATTTCCTTGGTCCACCATGTGAACCAAGCGTTAAAAGCCCACACCCTTCATACCATTGATAAAGATTATATCGTCAAAGATGACAAGGTTATTTTGATCGATGAATTCACCGGTCGTATGATGGATGGCCGTCGTTTTTCAGATGGTCTTCACCAAGCACTGGAAGCAAAAGAAGGCGTTACCATTCAAATGGAAAACCAAACTTTGGCCTCCATCACCTTTCAAAATTATTTCCGTATGTATCCAAAATTGGCAGGGATGTCAGGGTCTGCCATTACAGAAGCCACAGAATTTGAAGAAATTTATAAATTAAGTGTGGTGGTTCTGCCAACCAATAAGCCTGTGTCACGTAAAGATCATGATGATGAAGTTTATCGAACAGAACGTGAAAAATTTGATGCCGTTATCAAATTGCTTAAAGAATGTCAGGCACGCAAACAACCTGTTTTGGTTGGAACGGCCAGCATTGAAAAGTCAGAACAATTGTCAGAACTTTTGAAACAGCAAAAAATATCCCACAGCGTTTTGAACGCCCGCCATCATGAAAAAGAGGCCAACATCATCGAAGATGCAGGTCGCCCTGGAACCATTACCATTGCAACAAACATGGCAGGTCGTGGAACAGATATTAAACTGGGTGGAAATCTAGATGCCCGCTTAGAAAATGAATTAAAAAATCTTTCTGGGGACAAACTTCAAAAAGCAGAAGAAAAAATCAAACAAGAAATTGAACAAGATGCCAAAGCTGTTTTGGAATCAGGCGGTCTTTATGTGATCGGGACTGAACGTCACGAAAGCCGTCGTATTGATAATCAGTTACGGGGGCGTTCCGGGCGTCAGGGGGATGCAGGGGCATCCAAATTTTTCTTGTCCTTAGAAGATGACTTGATGCGTATTTTCGGATCAGAACGTTTGGATCCCATGTTGCAAAAGCTGGGCTTGAAAGAAGGCGAATCCATTACACACCCTTGGATTAACAAGGCCATTGAAAAAGCACAAATGCGGGTCGAAGCACGTAACTATGACATTCGTAAACACTTGTTGAAATATGATGATGTCATGAATGAACAACGTAAGGTGATTTATAACCTGCGTCGGGATGTGATGCATGATATGGATGTGGATTCAAATATTCAAGAATTCCAAAGTGATATTATCGAAGATTTGGTCAGTCGCTGTATTCCAGAAAAGGCCTATCCATCACAGTGGGATGTGGATGGTTTGCACGAAGAAGTGCGCCGCATTTTTGGTTTGGAAATTCCCTTTAATTATTGGGCAGCCGAAGAAGGTATTGCAGAACTTGAAATTCGCCAACGTTTGCATACGGCTGTGAAAGAACATTTGGATAAAAAATTCACACATTACCCAGCCGAAGTTTTAAGTTTAATTCGCAAATCTGTTTTATTAAGAATTTTGGATCAAGTGTGGAAAGATCACTTGTTGTCCCTTGATCATTTGCGTCAGGGTATTAACTTGCGGGCCTATGCACAGCGCAACCCATTAAATGAATTCAAGCAAGAAGCCTTTGAATTATTCGAAGATATGTTATGGCGTTTGAAAGAAGAAACCATAACAATTATTGCCCAATTCAATTTTGATCCAGCACCACGTGAAGAAGAATTGTTGCCTGAAGAGCAAAAAGAAATGCAAGAAGGGCGCAACCATCCTGATTTGGAATCAGAACCCAACGCACCAAAGCAAGTGCGTGTGCGACAGGCAGGGGAAAAAATTGATTCCAAGAAACCTGAAACCTGGGGCCGTGTTTCTAGAAATGACGAATGCCCTTGTGGATCAGGTAAAAAATATAAACATTGCCACGGTAAGATATAGGTTTTCATCCTTGCTTCTTTTACATAGTTAGTACATAATTAATGTAGATGTGCGGATAAGCGCAACATACAGGGGTAATGAAAATGAAAATAATGCATTACGGCTTTCTATTTATAGGGGTTCTTTTAAGTTATCAATCACAGGGCGCAGCTGCTGCTTCCTCTGCCGCAGCAGCCACTGCTAAGACAGCAGAAAATAATCTCATACTTTTTTCAATTTCTGATATTGAGGACAAATTTAAAAAACCTTGGATTGATTTACCCCCATCTTCTGATTATGAGACCCTATCTGATCCAGAATTAATATCATTAATTGACACGTATCATAACATCCCAAAAACTGACAAAAAATTGGCAGGCCAGCGTCTTGAAGCCTTAATAGCTATAAAAGAATATGCTGAAAAAAAACAAGCAAAAAGGCCAAATGAATTGTGGTCAGAAATTATTCAAGTTACGCAAAACAAAACATGGTACTTATTCCAATTATTAAAACAAAAATCAAAAATAAATCCTGCTGTTTTTAGGGTAAGCGCCAAAAAATATGGAGAAGGCAAAGATAAAAAACGAAGAAATGTACAGCCAGTATATAAAGGGATGGTTATCCCTGAATTGCTTCGTTATATGGATCCAGCAAGAAGGTCTAAATTAGAGGATTTGCATGAAGAATGGTTAAAAATTTTGGCAAAAGATACCCCAGACTTTTTTTGGTGGCTTGAAACAAAAGATCCAAAATCATTTGATTTAGAGATAGAGTATAAACAACATGGAAATAAAAAATCAATTCAAGAATTTGATGAAGAATTAAAAGTAACTTTTTTAAAGTATGGAACAGCAACACATCTATTTTATGGTCAAAAAGAAGGGGATGAACCTGCCGCTGCCGCTGCTGCATCAGCAGCAGGAGCCGATGATAAAAGGGGTTTTATTAAAACAGATGGTGGTACAAAACATCCAATTTTAGATGGCAAGTATCATTATGCTATAGATGAAGAGGGGGATTTGTATGTTGCCAAAGTAGTCGATAGAATAGGTGTGCACAGTGATATTTTACAGGGGGCGTCAGTTCTTAGCGCAGGTGAAATAACCTTTAAAAATGGCCATATTTCTGAAATTAATAACAAGAGTGGCCATTATATGCCATCAACTTCAATGCTCCATCGTGCTGTCAAGACAATGGGGTTAAAACATGGAATAAATATTTTTACGAGAAAGGCTTCATATGTCTTATATTTGCAGTCATATGACACAGGCGAATATAATATAAGATGGAACACAAAAGAAGAGTTTCAGGAAAAATTATCTGAAAAAAATACGTTTTCCAGGCCCTTAGTTGTGAGTGCAGAAGAAATATATTGGATGGCAAAAGGGATGAGTTCTGGGAATGATGCACACCCTATTGAATCCCCTTTTACAGAAAAAATTAAAAGCAGAAAAATAGATAGAAGAAACACTGTTGGGCAAGTTTTAGATAAATTAGATGATGATTCATATGAAAGATATAAAGAAATACGATCTGCAACGCGCATAAAAAAACAATTAGATAATATGAAACTAAGCCCAAAAGTTTTGGAATATTTAAAAAAATCATTAGATGATATTATAATGAAGGGATTCCCTGCTTTGAGGTTATCTATAGATGAAACAAGACCAGAAAGCCTTGATGCTGGTTTAACAATTCAAGACATGAGTTTGGAACAAGTTTCAAAAATTAAATGGGCCCTGGGAAAAACAAACATATGGTCTTCTGTTTTAGAAGAAGAATTGGAATATTATAAAACTGTATATGAACTGCTGAACATGGGCCCTAAGGAAATGTTGGATAAAATAAAAAAAGAACATCTTACGAAGCATCTATTTAAGCCACTTTATAAAAGACTTCGGATGATTCCTGATGGATATTCTATAAATATAAGTGCCTTTGAAGCACTTTATTCTTACCCCAGAAATTTTTTTGAAATAGATAGCTATTTATCATACTTTGAAATTCCTTTAACTTTCGTCTCACCAAATGGCAAAGAATTGACAATGGATCAGGTAAACAAATTAATTGATGATTATAAAAAGGTTTCTTCTGTGCGTTCTGATTTTTCTACTAATTTTGCAATAGTTGATCAAGATCTTAGGAATGCAGTTCTTTCTTTTTATGTAAATAAAGCACAGAGTATGGCAGAAATCAGTGCAGATCGTATAACAGCAGAAAATGCCGCCGCTTCAGAGGCTGCTGCGGCCACATAATTAATTCTTTGTTCCTTATTTTCCAAAATCTTATCAGGAGGGTGCAGCTATATCCGAGGGGCAAAGAGTTGGATTGATCTCTGTGGTTCTTGGCGGCACGCATCAGCATGACAAAACGAGAAGGATGTTGAATTCGGAAGTTTTTATAATGGGGCGATCAAGGGAAAGAAAAGTCAGTAGCCTTTTTTAAAGAGTTCACTGACTTATAGGCACTCGCAATGACGCAATAGATTAAATGGATTTACCCTGCCAAAGCCTTCGCCATTTTTTAATTCAATGCTACTCACTTGGTCCGGAATCCTTTCCTGCCGTCATCGCGAGCCCCTTTGGGGCGCGGCGATCCATGGAACGTTAAAAGGTGGATTGCCACGTGCCTTACAGGCACTCGCAATGACGGCGGTGGAAATAGATAAAGATTACTGCCCATCCTTCATTGTCGCCCCGTACTTGACAGGGGGTCCAGTAACATTTACCAGCAAACTTCATTCCTTCCGTCATCGTGAGCATCCAAAAGATGCGCAGCGATCCATGGAACGGTAAAAGGTGGATTGCCACGTGCCTCAAAGGCACTCGCAATGACGCGATAGATTAAATAGATATACCGTGTCAAAACCTTAGCCATTTTTTAATTCAATGCTGCTCACTTGGTCCGGAATTCTTTCCTGCCGTCATCGCGAGCCCCTTTGGGGCGCGGCGATCCATGGAACGTTAAAAGGTGGATTGCCACGTGCCTTACAGGCACTCGCAATGACGGCGGTGGAAATAGATAAAGATTACTGCCCACCCCACTTGTCTCGTCAAAGCACGAAGCACGACGGCGGTGGAAATAGATAAAGATTACTGCCCATCCTTCATTGTCGCCCCGTGC
>CAYGKW010000016.1:0-5669 GCA_964350815.1 uncultured Rhizobiaceae bacterium
GCAATAGCCTCTGCCCCTACAGCACCAATACCATTATTCGCTAATTCCAATGTTTTCAACCTGATTAAATGCGGTGATACTGCAATAATCTTTGCCTCTGCAGCCTCAACAAGCCTATTTCTTAAACCCAAATAAACTAACTGCTTACACAAAGGGTTTGCCAGCAAAGTTGCAAGTGCTCCCTCTTCTCCACCTCTGGAAAAAATTAATGCTTTAATATTTCTTAAATGCCCTGCATTATAAGCTTCTATTAATGCGGCAACTGTATCGTTTGACAATTCTAATCGCACAACGTCTGCTTGTTCCATCACCTGCCAGCCAACAATTTGTTCCGGTCTTGGATTTTTCACCAAAACAGGCTTCCCTTTTTCAAGAAATGTAAAATTTGCAGGCATCCCCTCGGCTTTTTTTTCAAAATCAACAACGGTAAAGTATTTACTCTCTCCGGTAAGATTTCCGGTAATATCCAAAATTTTTAATAACAATGCTTTTTTTGCCTTAGGTCCTAGAGATTGATACAATTTACTTTGTTCTTTAAGACCAGCAAAATCTCCTATTAAATATCTCATATCTGTGGGTATTTTTTTCATGAGATTTGCAGTTTTTCCAACCTCAGGATCAAGGTCAGCCTCTACTACAGCTGCTGACGCTGGTGCTGATGAAGCTGCTGCAGATGCAGCAGCGGCTGCATGAACTTCTGAAAAAGAAAATAGTAATAATAAGGCGAATATAAATTTCATTTTTTATCCCTGTTTGTTTATAAGTTTATAGTTAGATTATGACTCTATATCGACAGTAAGTAAATAAAATATATTTAAAGCCAAGGAGTTTTTATTTCACATCTTTATCACCCTGATACGGCAAGCCCAGGATGACAACAGTGGGGAAACATTAATTACATAAGTCGGTCAGGGGAATGAAATCCGGCCCCTTTTTTACCTGACTTCATTGGCATAGGACTTGGATCAGCATGGCGGATATAAGCATTATCGTTTCCCCTACGGGATTCCCAGTCCAGCTTTTTATTCATTTCTTGGGTTTCCGTTTTAGAAACGTTATAACACCCACCAAGGAACATCACTGATAAAATTAAAAGAAACTTGGCCATACAAAGCCCCTTATCTAAATATTACCCTTTTTCTGGTTTGGGGGGTTCGACCACGCGAATATGAACCTCTTGTAAATGAGATTTATCAACATACCCAGGCGCACCCATCAACAAATCTTGGGCTTGTTGATTCATGGGGAATGCCACAACTTCACGAATATTGGGTTCATCCGCCAGCAACATTACCATACGGTCGACACCTGGTGCACACCCTCCATGCGGTGGGGCGCCAAATTTCAAGGCACGCAACATTCCACCGAATTCAGCCTCTAGATCTTTCTTAGAGAACCCTGCAATCCCAAAGGCTTTGTACATAATTTCTGGCAAGTGGTTCCGAATCGCACCACTGCACAGTTCAATTCCATTACAAACAATATCATATTGATAGGCCAACACAGAAAGTGGGTCTTGCGTATCCAATGCTCCCATACCCCCTTGTGGCATAGAAAATGGGTTGTGACTGAACTGAATTTTGCCTGTTTTTTCATCCATTTCATACATTGGGTAATCCACAACCCAACAAAAACGGAAGGCATTCTTTTCAATCAAATCAAGGTCTTCCCCAACTTTTGTGCGGGCCTTACCTGCCAAATGTTCTGCGTCTTTCATCTTGTCACACGCAAAGAAAACGGCATCTCCATCTTTTACGCCCGTTAAAGTTTTTAACAGTTCAAGACGTTCAGCATCCAAGAACTTGGCAATGGGGCCTTTGGCTTCGCCATTCGCAAAAACAATATATCCAAGGCCTGGGGCCCCTTGCGAACGTGCCCAATCATTCATTTTATCAAAGAAACTGCGTGGACGATCAGCCGACCCTGGGGCAGGAATTGCACGAACAGCAGATCCCTTTTCAATATTCTTTGCGAATATAGAAAAATCAGATCCACGGAAAACTTCGGTCGCGTCACTGATTAAAATAGGATTTCGTAAGTCTGGCTTGTCGGATCCATATTTTAACATTGCTTCTGCATATGGAATGCGTGGAAATGGCGCGGGGGTAACTGTGCGTCCCGCACTGAATTCTTCGAACACACCATGTAAAACGGGTTCAATGGCATTAAAAACATCTTCTTGTGTTACGAAAGACATTTCCATATCTAACTGGTAAAATTCACCGGGGGATCGATCTGCACGCGCATCTTCATCACGAAAACACGGGGCAATTTGGAAATATTTGTCAAAGCCGGACATCATCAATAACTGTTTGAATTGTTGTGGGGCTTGCGGCAAGGCATAAAACTGGCCTGGGTGCAAACGACTTGGAACCAAAAAATCACGGGCCCCTTCAGGCGAGCTTGCCGTTAAAATAGGTGTTTGAAATTCCATAAACCCAGCATCCGTCATGCGACGGCGAATACTGGATATAACATTATTACGCAACACAATATTGCTGTGAATTTTTTCACGACGTAAGTCCAAAAAGCGGTATTTTAAACGGGTATCTTCTGGAAATTCACGATCTACGTTGACTTGTAAAGGCAATACATCTGCGGGTGATTCCACATGAATCCCTGTAATTTGCACTTCGACCTCACCCGTTGGCAGCGTTTGATTGACTGTTGACGGCTCACGTTCCACAACTTTTCCCGTCACGGTAATGACACTTTCAACACGGGCATCTTCAGCAATTTTGAATAAAGGATTATCGGAATCGATCACACATTGACTCATCCCGTAATGGTCCCGCAGATCAATGAACAATAAATTCCCATGGTCCCGTTTACGGTGAATCCACCCAGATAGGCGAACAATTGTTCCTGTATCACTTTTACGTATTTGGCCACATGTATGTGTTCTGTAGGGATGCATAATAATCCTTTGTTTAATTAACCTATTATTTTATGTTCATTTACCACAATTTCTGCGGGGTTAAGGGCTGAACGAACCCAAGAAAAATCCTTATGCCTTTTATAGTGTTTTCTGGATCCTGGTGTCAAGCATCACGATTAGAATATTAAAGCATAGCCCGCAATAATATGCCCTATCAGTTTGGCATAATTCGTATATTGTATATGGGATTTATGGATCCCCTGGTCAAGCCGTGGGATGATACTGAAGAAGGATTGTGACAATTTGATCACCGCACCCTGTGGGTGCTCGTGATAACGGAAGTGGAAACGTATAAAGACTTTTGGGTCATGGTGTCAGCACACCAGGATGTCAGTTATTACAACCCAAGTTGGCTTGCCAGCCATTCATACATTGTTTCTTGCCCAGCATAAATCTGGGGCTTTGGGGCGGCGCGCCTTCTTAATACAGGGGCGCTTTCTTCATGCGGATAAGAATATAAATAAAGGCTAAGAACCTCTGTCATTTGGGGAAGTATTTTTAAAGTTTTTGAAAAACTTGTCTCAATGGCTGTTCTTGCTATGGGGAGTAATTTGGCAACAGGTGCTTTTGCTGCAAGCAATCCTTCATCCCCAAACCTATCAATCCGCACCCAACCTTCAGCTGCAGCATAGGAATCTGATACCGAAAATATAAACAATAAAAGATACAAAAATTTTGTGTGAAAGTGCCTCATCTTAACCCCATTGATTTATTCATATTTTATGCTATCACAGAACTTGGTTAGCATCAATTAAACCACAAAAACCCGCCACAGATGGGCGGGTTTTGGTTGGTTAAAATTAGGTGTTGTTTAACTTTCTTTAGAAGTATCTTTTTCTGCAGCAGCGGCGTCTCCACCCTCTGCGGAAGCAGATTCTTCAGCTTCCTCGGCAGGTACAGCGGTTCCGACGACAGGCTCTTCAGATTTTTCTTCTATTACAATCAACTTAAGCTTACTTGGATCAAGTTTGAATTCAGGAAGGGTGTATTCTAAATCAAGTCCTTTAATCTGAACACCTGGACGTTCCATTTTGCGTAGATCACCGGCCAATCCCAAACGTAGCGGGGGCAATTTATACCAATCAGCCAATTGATCTTGTGGGGTTGAACCTGCAGCATTTTTTTGGAAAGCAAGCGTTGTATATTCAATACCATCAAGATCTCTTAGAATTCTGGTTCCATCTGCAGCATGTGCGTGCACACGGCCATCTACATCTGTCCCTATTGCCCAATGACCCTTCCCATTCGGCAAGTGCACTACACGATTGGCACCTGGAATATCTGGATCAGGTCCTAAAACAAAGTAACTATGATCAGCTGCATTTGATTCAAAACATGCTGTCAATAATATTAAACATAAAAAATTTTTCATGACTTAAGTTCCTTTTTTATAAAAATTTATTTCTCATACATGGTTAAGATAATCATCTACATTATACAAATCAAGTTGAAAGGCCGGGTGTCAAATAAATTAAAGGAAATTAAAGATCTGTCTGTTTGATTTTCCAGAAAAACATGATAGGTTATGACTACCAATTTACTTTATTATTTTAGAGGTCCACACATGAGTTCAGAAAAAAACAAAGCCTTAGACGCCGCCCTTAAACAGATTGAAAGATCCTTCGGAAAAGGCGCCATAATGACACTAGGTCAAAACGATAATCCTGTGCAAGTTGATGCCGTTTCAACCGGATCCATTGGGTTGGATATGGCCCTTGGAATCGGTGGGTTACCACGCGGACGTATTATCGAAGTTTACGGCCCTGAAAGTTCTGGTAAAACAACATTAACATTGCACGTTATAGCCGAAGCCCAGAAAAAAGGCGGTGTTTGTGGGTTTATTGACGCCGAACATGCCCTGGACCCTGTTTATGCCCGCAAGCTTGGGGTTAATACAAATGACTTGATTATTTCCCAACCGGATACAGGGGAACAAGCCTTGGAAATTGCCGACACGTTGGTACGTTCCGGCGCCCTTGATGTATTAGTTATAGACAGTGTTGCCGCCTTGGTGCCTAAAGCAGAAATCGAAGGCGAAATGGGCGATTCCCACATGGGTCTGCAAGCAAGGTTGATGAGTCAAGCTTTACGTAAATTAACAGCATCCATTTCAAAATCCCGTACCATGGTCATCTTTATTAACCAGATTCGTCAGAAGATTGGGATTATGTTTGGAAATCCTGAAACAACAACAGGCGGGAATGCTTTGAAATTTTATGCCTCTGTTCGTATTGATATTCGTCGTATTGGTGCCATTAAGGATAAAGACGAAGTTGTCGGCAACCAAACCCGTGTAAAAGTTGTAAAAAACAAAGTGGCCCCACCCTTTAAAGTTGTGGAATTTGATATCATGTACGGTCAAGGGATTTCCAAGACTGGGGAATTAATTGATTTGGGCGTAAAGGCTGACTTAATTGAAAAAGCCGGTTCCTGGTATTCTTATAATGGCAATCAAATTGGCCAAGGTAAAGAATCTGCCCGTCGATTTTTAAAAGATAACCCAGAAGTTGCTGGTGAAATTGAAAGCAAATTGCGTGAGCAAAGCGGCATTATTGACAACTTGGCAGATGCTGAAGTTGCCAAAGCCGACGCTTAATCAACCAAGTCCCATACACCTTAAAACCAGGCTTAATGCCTGGTTTTTTGTTTGTAAACCTAGGGGTTTTGGGGATCGTTTTTAGTAGCAAAAACTACAAATACCATACTTGCCCGTGACTTCTGGATTACCCGG
>CAYGKW010000016.1:5769-28512 GCA_964350815.1 uncultured Rhizobiaceae bacterium
TTTAGTAGCAAAAACTACAAATACCATACTTGCCCGTGACTTCTGGATTACCCGGCCTGTCGCGCCAAAGCCTTGGCGTGGGGGGATCAAGTCGGGTAATGACGGCAAAAAAAGGTGTCATCACGAGTGCCCGTATACGTGGCGATCCATACTTGTCCCCCCCATACACTTGACTGCCCGTGACTTCTGGATTACCCGGTTAAACCGAATAATGACGGCAATGATAAGGTGTCATGTTGGTGCACCCCCTTCCTTGTCGCCCCGTGCTTGACACGAGGTCGAGAAGTCTTTATCCATCCCCACTGCTATCATTGCAAGCACCCAAAGGGTGCGCGGAGATCTATACTGCACTTCACTCCAGACATCTTGCTTGTCCCTGGCTTCTGGATCCTGGATCGGAGTCCAGGACAAGCTAAATTTGGAACGACACTTTCTATTTCCCATAAAAAGGCGCCGAAAACTTTACACCTAGACCAGGATATGCATAATGGGATTGCAAGGGTATTTTATTTAGCGCCCAATCTTTAAAAACTGCACAATAATTAGGCAAAAAATTCAAAAAAGCATATAAAAAATGAAGCCCAGCGCATGGCTCGTAATAATAAATTGCGTTGAAATAACACAAAAAACCTTTTAAAAAACTTATAACATACAGAAAATATTGAATTAATCATGGTATGCATAAATCGCATACAATTTCCCTTTAATTTTGATTGGACTAACTTTTTCTGTTACACCGTTATGACAGTATCAAAAATTGCCTCTATCAATAGTATTATCACTATATTCCATTTTATTGTCTTCTCGCATCGCATGTTGTCGCTCCGAAGCACGAAGGTTTAGTATGATAAATATTAAAATCCGGTAGATGTTTCTTGATCCACACAATAAAGTCAGGGGGTGACAAGTGTTTCTTGCAGGTTTATACTTGGGGCAAATAAATATAAAGGGTAACATGACAAAGATTATATTGGCATTTGAAACGTCAACCAGCGTCTGTTCTGCCGCCATTTGGGGCGAAGGCGAAGTAATGGCCAGCGAACAAGAATCGATCGGATATGGCCATGCATCTTCCCTTTTCAATTTCGTCAAAAACGTTTCGCAAAAAGCCCGCGTCCCCTTAGAATATATTAACCATGTTGCTGTTACCCGCGGGCCTGGATCTTTTACCGGTGTGCGTGTTGGTTTGGCGGCTGCCCGCGGATTTTCATTAGCTGGAAACTTGCCTGTTTTAGGCATTACCACCCTTGATTTACTGGCCCATACTGCAAAAAAACAAATGTCCGAAGATCACACAAAAATTGTGGTAATGGATACCAAACGGGGGGATTTTTATACAGCCTTTTATGATGCGGGCCAGACTTTGCCATCGCACACAAAAATCAGCAAAGCCGAAGATTTACAGGCCCATGTAGAGCCTTATAAAAAGTCATACACCCCCATTTATATTATTGGGGATGGGGCTGCCAAATTACAGGCGGATTATAAGTGGCCCATGAATGTTGAATTTATGCCATTACTGCCTAATGCAGCAGATTTGGCGGCGGCAGCTGCGCATTTTAATGAAACGAATTCTTACCCTTTTTCCAGTGATCCCTTTTACCTGCGCCCGCCCAAGGTTTATGAGTAATTCCTTTTTAAAACAGTTCTTTTGCTTTCATCGATGTATAAGACCCACTTCCCAAAACCAAGTGATCATTGACTTGGATGCCAAGTTTTTCCCCAATTTCTGCAATATGTTTTGTTAAATCCACATCTGCTTTGGAGGGTGTTGAATCCCCGCTTGGATGGTTATGAACCATCAAAATTTTTGATGCCCCATATTCCAGGGCTTTTTTAATAATTTCGCGTGGATACACCGTTGCATGGTCAACCGTCCCCACCTGATGAATTTCATCAGAAAGAAACTGATGTTTTTTATCCAAAAAGAATATATGAAATTGTTCGATTTTGGGGTCTTTAATACGCAACCGGCAATAACGAATTAGTTGATCACTGTCCATTAATAAAGGACGATCTGTTAATTCTGCTTTGGCAAGGCGCAAGGCAATGGCGTAAGATAATCGCAACACAGCAACTGTTGAATCCCCCACCCCTTTGACTTTTTTTAGTTCATCATTGGAGGCAACAAAAACATTGGCCAGATTTTTAAATTGCTTTAAAAGGTCCTTTGCAATAGGTTTTGTGTCGCCGCGCGGGTGGCTCCAGAACAAAGCCATTTCCAATAATTCATAATCAGCCAAAGATTCTTCGCCTGATTTAATCAAGCGTTCCCTTAACCTTTTACGATGTCCCTGTTGATGTTTTTCAACCATTATTTATATGGTGGTAACGTCCACCCCTTTGGAGACTCTGTAAATATTTCATAGCCATTTTCTGTCACGCCTAAGCTGTGTTCAAATTGCGCTGACAAAGATTTATCACGGGTCACTGCTGTCCACCCATCTTGCAATATTTTTGTGTCAAATTTTCCAGCATTAATCATGGGTTCAATTGTGAAGAACATCCCCTCACACAATTCAAGTCCAGCGCCCGGGTGGCCAAAGTGTAAAACTTCGGGGGGTTCATGCATGGTACGTCCCACCCCATGACCACAAAAATCACGGACCACAGAAAAGCCTTTTGATTCTGCAAATTTTTGAATGGTGTGACCAATATCACCCAAAGCCACGCCTGGTTTGACCATTTCAATACCACGCATCATGGCTTCATATGTTGTTTCAACAAGCTTGCGGGCCTTAACGCCAACTTTATCCCCCACATAAAACATACGGCTGGTATCCCCATTCCACCCATTTAGTTCCACAGTTACATCAATATTCACAATATCCCCTTTAGCCAATTTCTTTGGCCCTGGAATACCATGGCAAACAACATGGTTTACAGATGTACAAATAACTTTTGGATACCCGTGGTATCCAAGGCAAGATGGCTTGGCCCCATGATCCAAAATAAATTTATGACAAAGGTCATCAAGATGTTCAGTTGTTACACCTGGTTCTACATGGGGGGTTATCATATCCAAAACTTCGGCTGCCAGACGGCCAGCTTTGCGCATGCCTTCAAAGCCTGCTTTGTCATGAACTGCGATATTTCTGCCGTGTTGATCTTTCATACTATAATATTAACCTTTACGCGTTTCTTTACATATATTTCTTCTGGGTTCACCTTGCAAGCATAGGCCAATACTTCTACCCCATTTTTGATTGCTTCTTTAATGGTTGCAGCATAAGCAGGATCAATATCTTCTGCAATACCAAATTCGGCGCAATCTTCCCGCTGAATGATAAATAACATCACAGCACGGTGACCTTGTTTGACAACTTCCATTAATTCTTCTAAATGTTTTTTCCCACGGGCTGTCACGGAATCAGGAAATTGGGCTTGTTGCCCCCGCTTCATTGTCACACTTTTAACTTCAACATATGTATCAGGCTTGTCTTCTGACTGTAACAGGATATCAATTCTGGAATTTTTGCCGTATTTTATTTCGGTTTTTAAAGTTTCGTAACGGGCCAGTTCTTCGATTTTATCTTCTTCAATGGCTTCCTTTGCAATTTTATTGGGAAGCATTGTATTAATCCCAATAAGATTTCCATAACTTTCAATAATTTCCAATGTATACGGCAGTCTTGTCCGTGCGTCTTCATGGGGGCGCACCCACACTTTCGTATTTGGATCATCCAGCAAAGTTTTCATGGACCCTGGATTGGGACAATGGGCTGTAAAAGTTAGGCGATCTGGAAACTGCTGCACATCTGCCAAAAAGCGCTTATAACGCTTTAACAGTTTCATTTTCTGTAGTTTCACTGGAAATTTCATGTTACTTTTTAATCATAATTTAAGTACTGGTAATAACAACACCCTATAAGGGTTAAGTTAATTTACCACATTAATATACAAAAATTCATTTTTAAATAAAAGGAAATTCATGGCACGGGTTAAAAATAAAATTGCTTTGATTACAGGTGCAAGCAAGGGAATTGGCCGAGAAACAGCCCGCCTTTTGGCAAGTGAAGGGGCCCACGTAATTGTCACAGATATCCTTGAAACTGAGGGCCGCAAACTTGCAAACGAAATTGGCGGGGAATTTTATTCATTGGATGTATCGTCTGAAAAAGACTGGAAAAGAATAACTGACTATGTTCAAAAAAAACATGACCATTTAGATATTCTATTTAACAACGCAGGGATAACGGGTTTAAATGAAAACCTTGGCCCCCAAGACCCAGAACACATATCTTTGGATGCTTGGCATCAGGTCCATAATATCAATATGGACGGTGTTTTTTTAGGCTGTAAATATGGAATTCAGTTGATGAAAAAACAGGGGGGCTCCATCATTAATATGTCCTCAAGATCCGGCATTGTTGGCATTCCTGGCGCGGCTGCGTATGCGTCAAGTAAAGCTGCAGTACGCAACCACACAAAAACGGTGGCTTTGTATTGTGCTGAACAGGGCTATGGCATTCGATGTAATTCACTGCACCCTGGGGCAATCTTAACACCCCTATGGGAACCAATGTTAGGCACTGACCCAACCCAGCGCAAAGCAACCATTGATACTGTTGCCGCAGGAATTCCCCTTGGCCACATGGGAAAGCCCATTGATGTTGCCCAGGCAGTTCTGTATCTTGGATCTGATGAATCAACCTATATCACTGGAATTGAATTAACCATAGATGGCGGTATTTTGGCAGGCAGCAGTGCCCGCCCAGGAAAATAACAGAGAAACAACATGCAAGAAATTGTTCAAATATATACAGATGGATCTTGTTTGGGAAACCCAGGCCCCGGTGGTTGGGGGGCAATTTTATTATATAAAAAAGCCAAAAAACTTTTACAAGGAAATGAGCCTGAAACAACAAATAATCGCATGGAATTAATGGCAGCGATAAAAGGGTTAGAGGCTGTTAAGCGCCCCCTTCCCATCCATGTTTACACGGATAGTTCTTATGTCAAAGATGGTATTACAAAGTGGCTTAAAGGATGGCTTCGGAATGGGTGGAAAACAGCCAACAAAAAACCTGTCAAGAATCAAGATTTGTGGGAACAACTGGCCGCTTTGGAAGAAAAACATGATGTTGTTTGGAACTGGGTCAAGGCCCATAACGGTGATGAATATAATGAAGAAGTTGATGACCTTGCCCGCAATGCTGCAGAAAAGTTAAAAAATGACTAATCCAAAAGACTTTCTTAAAACAATCGAAGAAAAAGGATTGTTTGATCGCAAAAAAATACGCCGCGACCAAAATTTATCCAACCCCGACCAAGTTGATTTTTTATTAGAAGCCGTTGATACGACGTTAAAAGATCGTGTGGCCTTATTAAAAAAAACGCCCCAGCGCATTGTTAATTATGGATCCCACAAAGGCATGGTTGGACAATGGTTGGATACCCATAAGGATTATCAAGAATATGTAACTCCTGATTTTGACTTGATTGAAGGAACGCCTGAATCTGTTGATTTATTTTATAGTTGCTTGAATTTTCATAAATCCAATCACTTGGCCTCCACCCTTGAACAGATCAAACAAGCGTTAAATCCTGGCGGCGTTTTTATTGGGGCCCTGTTTGGGGAATATACCCTTCAAGAATTAAAAGACTGTTTTATCAAGGCTGAAGCAGACACGGGGGCCAGGCCCCATATCCATCCTTTCCGGGGGTTAGATGATGTGGTCAGTTTATTGCGCCAAACGGGGCTTGATATGCCCATTGTGGACCGCGATCAAATCGTTGTGCAATACGAAGCATTGCCCGATTTATTTGATGATTTAAAAAGTCTTGGGGAAACCAATGCGTTAAAAGCACGGTTTAAGGGATTGACCCCCCTTTCCCTATTTTCAAAGACTGAAGAAATTTACCAAAAAACCTATGCACATCCTGACGGCACCCTGCCCGTTACCTTTGATGTGATTTATATAACCGCTTGGAAGGTTTAGATTATTTCTTGCGAAGATTTAATATAGTCTGTATTTTAAAAGTATATCTGTATGAGGGCACAATGAAAAAAATCAGTTCACTAAGTATTGTTAAAGAAGCGTTTACCTTATTTTTTGGTAGGTTGTCTTATATTGTAAAACAATTATACCCCCAATTTATTTTTATGTACGGTACGGTTTTTTATCTTGCAAGCCAGTTTAATGCCTTTCAACAAAACCCATCTTATTATATTGAAACTTTTTCTGTTTTTAAAATGATTGCCTTGTTTGTATTGGGGCTTGTTTTTATTGTTACATACATAAATTATACCCTTTACATAACCCAAATGGGGGTCAACCAAAAAATCGAAACGACAAAACTTATGGGCTTTGGCATTGAATGTATTCAACTTAGGGCCCTTGGTACAATTCTTATTTTAACTTTTGGGACAATATCTGTGGTTTTATTAGCTTTGGTTTTCTCAAGCATTCTTAACAGCCCTTCATTAATTGTGAATTTTGGACTTCTTGCTGTTGCTTGCATTCCTGTTTTTTATATGTTCTTGAAACTTTATTTTTTATTTCCAGCCATTGTATCCAAAAAGAATATGGGGTTTGTTGAATCTTGGAATATTTCAAAAGGCCGATTAATGACAATTTTCGGCATTATATTTTTCTTAGGCCTTATTTCATCAGTCGTTTCTTTGATAATCTCCCTTCCTGACATTATAAATGCGTTTAAAGGAGTTCAACCTGCTGAACCAAATCTTTCAATTTTAAACCTATTTATAACCGTTACCTTTCACCTTGTTAGTATAGGAATAGGAAGCCTTGCCCCTGCGATTTTATATAGAAAAATTAAAACTTAATCTTTTTTTTGTTTTAATACTTACCTGTTTAATTGGCCCTTCATCATTCGCAAAGACCCAATGTTTTCTTGTCGTTGAAAAGGATAAAATCCTTCACAAAGAAGGGAATTGCAATGATCGATATGCCCCTTGTTCTACTTTTAAAATTGCCATCAGTTTAATGGGGTATGATGATGGATTTTTAGAAGACACCCTTACCCCAAAACTTCCTTTTAAAAAAGGGTATACCGACTGGTTAGATAGATGGAAACAATCCCATACCCCCAAATTATGGTTACAAAACAGTTGTGTTTGGTATTCACAAATAATCACCCAAAATTTAGGGCAGAAAAAATTTAAAAATTATGTTCAAAAATTGGCATATGGCAACCAAGATGTTTCTGGAGATATTGGAAAGGATAATGGCTTAACGAATTGTTGGCTTTCAAGTTCATTGGAAATATCACCTTATGAACAAATTACATTTCTTAAAAAATTATTAAACAATGAACACCCCGTCAACTTTAAAGCCCACGAAATGACAAGAAAAATCATGTTTGTTCAAGCGCTAAAAAATGGGTGGCATTTGTATGGAAAAACTGGAAATGGGGCTTTATTGGCACAGGATAAAATAGCTAAGTTGGATCGCCAAGTTGGTTGGTTCGTTGGTTGGATTGAAAAAGGCCCAAGGAAAATAGTGTTTGCCCACTTAATTGTCGATGATGAAAAACAAGACACTTATGCTAGCTTGCGGGCAAAATCTGCAGCCATTGCTTATCTGGAAAAATCACCGAAGACTTGTTAACCCCTAAACATCTTTATCCTTGGATATTTGGGGTAGATTATGTGTGGTGGCCTTGCTATTTTAGCATAATTATTCAGATGTTTAAGCATCACCAGACAAAAAACTGTCTATTACACTTGATGTGAGGATTAAATTCTTGAAGAATATTTAATCTATGGCAATATATACTTAAGTATAATTAAGGGAAATGTCATGCAAAAAATTAAAACAATGTCGCTGGTCAAAGAAGGTTTTTCTTTTACCAATAAAAATATCAAAGCTTTCTGCAAGAATTTTTATGGTTATTTTATTGTTCTATCCCTTATACAAATAGCTGGCTTACTTTTAAAAAAACCTTGGGATTTAAAAAATGCCTGGATTATAGAATCACCCTGGAATACAAAAGATGTTTTTATTATAAACCACCCAGAGATTTTAGAAAATTCATGGACCATAGTAAACCCTAAAACAATTGGAAATCCTTGGATCTTGGATAATGCATGGCTTATATCTTTGCTTGATTTTATGCATTTTTGCATTGTGTTGCTATTGGGGATTCAAATATTAAAAGTTATTTTTCATGAAAAAATCAGTCCCAAATTTGGAGGCTTGCAATTTAGAAAAACTGAAGTGTCTGTTCTTCTGAATAATATAGTTGTCGGTTTCTTTATATATGCCCCTGTGGTCGTTTTTATTTTTTGTGCAAAGATTTTTTCTTTTAACTTGTATACCTTCGTGTTGCTTTGCATGGCACTCGTGTCTGTTGTTTATATATCATCAAGGTTTTTCTTGATCAGCCCCATAGCCCTTGAAAAAAAATCATTTGTCTTAAAAGAAACCTGGAAGACATCTAAAAAGCATGTCCGTACTTTAATATCCTTCGTTATTGTTTTTATGCTTATTTTTTCTACTATTTATATACTTGAGGTTTTATTAGGACTGTTTATGACTTTATTGATAAAACTTGATATTTTGTCATACAGAATGTCTTCAATTAATATTATTTCCGGTGTCCACCGTTTAATTGTCATCTTAATTAGCGCATTTTTTACCCTTTATATTGAAGCGGGATTAAGCGCCGCACTTGGATTTTTATACAAAAGGATCAAAGGGGTCAAATAAACAATCTTCCTTGCCTTTCCTCTTGGATATCTGGGGTAAATTATGTATTATGGCCTTGGAATATATAGTATCAAGAGGAATAAATGTTAAAGCCCTTTCGCGGCACATATGACCAACTGCCCGATGTTGCAGAGCGGTTAGATTATATCACAGACCAAATGAAGCATGTTGCAGGCCTGTATGGTTTTGGCAAAATCAGCACGCCCATTTTCGAATACTTGAATGTTTTCACCCATTCTTTGGGTGATACATCTGATATTGTCACAAAAGAAATGTTTACATTCGAAGACCGTCATGGGGATCGCATTGCTTTGCGCCCCGAAGGAACAGCCGGTGTTATGCGGGCCATGATTACCAATAAATTAACCCAGGATTTACCCCAGAAATTATTTTACCATGGGCCGATGTTTCGATATGAACGCCCGCAAAAAGGGCGCTATCGTCAGTTTCACCAGCTTGGCACAGAATTAATGGGGGACCCTTTGCCGCAGGCAGATATTGAAGTCATTGCCATGGGATGGGATTTGTTATGCCAACTGGGCCTAAAAGACAAAATTGTTTTGGAAATTAATACTTTGGGCGATACCGCCAGTCGTGATAATTATCGAAAAGCCTTGGTGGATCATTTCAAACAGCATACGGATAAACTTTCTGACGAAAGCCAAGTGCGTTTGGAAAAGAATCCCATGCGCATATTGGATTCAAAGTCCGAAAAGGATCACCCTTATATTGAAACAGCACCGCAAATGAAAGATCATCTAACTGAAACCGCCAAGGCCTTTTTTGATGAGGTACTGGCTGGTTTAGATGCCTTAAAAATTCCCTATAAATTAAATTCAAGACTTGTACGGGGTTTGGATTATTATTGCCACACGGCTTTTGAATTTACATCTACCCACCTTGGATCCCAAAGTGCGGTTCTGGCTGGGGGGCGTTATGACAGTCTTTCAGAAATCATGGGCGGACCTGCCCTGCCAGGTGTGGGCTGGGCTGCTGGTCTTGAACGTTTAGATTTATTATTGGACCAAACACCTGAATCAGAACGGCCTATCAGCATCATTCCCATTGGGCCAGAGGCTGAAAAAGAAGCAATTAAATTGGCCCATACTTTACGTCAAAATAATATTGCCATTAACAGTAAAAACAGCGGCAACTTAAAATCCAGGATGAAATATGCCAACAAGGTTAATGCCAAAATGGCCATTTTAATTGGGGAAGATGAATTAAAAAATCAATCTGCCGTCGTCAAAAATCTGGATGCAGGCACCCAAGAAATCGTCCCTTTGTCAAATTTAACATCTTATCTAAAGAAATAGAATCATGAGCTTAGACAACAAACTTGAAAAATTAATAGAACGCAAAAAACAACTGGAAGGAAAATTAAACGATCCAGCTGGCCTGAGTTCAGATGAATTTGTGCGCACATCCAAAGAACTGGCCGAAGTCAGTCCTGTTGCAGATGTGGCCACACGGTGGTGGAATAAGCGCAGTGAAATTAACGAATTAAAAGAATTGGTTGCCGATCAAGAAACCGATAAAGATATGCGGGATATGGCCGCAGAAGAATTACACAGCCTTGAAAAAGAACTTCCTGAAATTGAAAATGAAATAAAAGTCTTGTTGTTGCCAAAAGATATTGCTGATGAAAAGAATGCGATTATTGAAGTACGTGCCGGCACAGGTGGTGATGAAGCTGGATTATTTGCAGGCAATTTAATGCGTATGTATCAACGTTATGCTGAAATCAAAGGTTGGCGCACCGAAGTTTTGGAATGTAACGATACCGATATTGGGGGCGTGAAAGAAGCCAGCTTTACTGTCTCTGGAAAGGATGTTTTTGCCCGCCTGAAATTTGAATCTGGGGTGCATCGTGTACAACGGGTTCCTGAAACAGAAACCCAAGGCCGTGTCCATACGTCTGCCGCAACCGTTGCCGTATTACCCGAAGCCGAAGAAATTGATGTGCAAATTAATGAAACTGATTTGCGTATTGATGTTTTCCGCGCCAGTGGCCCTGGGGGACAATCTGTTAACACAACAGACAGTGCTGTGCGTATTACCCACATTCCATCAGGTTTGGTTGTTCAGCAGCAAGATGAAAAATCCCAACATAAAAACCGAGCCAAAGCCATGCGTGTTTTAAGGGCCCGTCTGTTTGAACAAGAACGCCAAAAAGTTAATGATGAACGTGCCGCCCACCGTAAAAGCCAAATTGGAACCGGGGATCGTTCTGAACGCATTCGTACGTATAATTTTCCTCAAGGACGGGTAACAGATCACCGTATCAACTTGACACTTTATAAGTTGGATGAAATTATGAAGGGCGAAGCACTGGACGAGGTAATCGAACCTTTGATTTCAGAACACCAGGCAGAATTATTATCTGAGGTTGATGAATCATGACGCACCCCATTTTCAAAGAATCCCCATTAAATAATGAACAACGCCAATTGATGGTTGACCGGGGTGTTTGGAAAGAAGGCTGCCCTGTATCTTTGGACCGACTGAATGTTGTTCATTTTTCTTATCATAATTTTGATGGAGAAATTTGTCATGATGGACAAATTGTTGTGATGGATGCAGTTGCCCCCTATGTGGCCAATGTTTTTCGCCATCTGTTTTTAATTCGTTTCCCCATTCAATCTGCCAAGCCCATTGAACATTTTAATGGCAGTGATGAGGGGTCGATGGCAGCCAATAATTCATCTGCATTTAATTATCGGAAAATTGCCATTGATGGAGATAATTCTTTATCTATCCATTCTTACGGTCTGGCAATAGATGTAAACCCAGTTCAAAATCCTTATGCAGGGTATTTTTCAAAACACCCCACAAAAGACTGTGGTACGATGGAAGTATGGCCCACCGAAGGCTTGGAATACATGAATCGTCATAACATTCGCCCAGGTATGGTGGAAGAAATTGTCGACACATTTGCGCATAATGGCTTTCGAGTTTGGGGTGGCAGCTGGAATGATTTATTGGATTATCACCACTTTCAAACGCCACGCTTGATGGCAGAGTTATTGGCAGAAATGGATGCCCGCCATGCCTACGATTTCTTTGATTATTATGTCCTGCATCCTGATAAAATTAAATTGGAAGATGGCATAATTGAAGATTATAAAAATGGGCCCAATACATTTTTGCGGAAATACGGAATTCCTTTATGATTTTTGGAAATGCCTTACAGAATGCCGTAAAAGATTATGGTGTTTCTGTCCAACACGCCCGTCTTATTTTGGGGCATATTATTCAAAAAACGCCTGAGCATGTTTTTGCCTATCCAGAAAAAGAATTGAATGATAAAGACCATCATCAGTTCATGAAGTTATGCAAAGACCTTGCCGGGGGAAAGCCCATCACACGTATTCTAGGACATCGGGAATTCTGGAGTTTAGATTTTCAATTGTCTGAGGCCACTTTGGACCCCCGCCCCGATAGCGAGACTTTGATCGAAGCCGTTTTGGATTACATCAAAGATAAGTCATCAAAATTACGCATACTGGATTTGGGGACTGGTACAGGCTGTTTATTATTATCATTGTTGCATGAATATAAAAACGCGACAGGCACTGGTGTTGACTTGAATCCAAAAGCTGTAGAAACCGCCACCCAAAATGCCAAAAACTTAGGATTGGGGGGGCGTGCGACCTTTCAACAAGGCAGCTGGTTTGATGGCCTGACAGAAAAGTTTGATATCATCATCAGCAACCCCCCCTACATCAGTGAAACTGATTATAAAACTTTGGATAATAATGTCCGGGATTATGATCCAAAATTGGCTTTGGTTGCTGATAACAATGGACTGGCCTGTTATGAAGAAATCATCCAAAACGCCGGACACCATCTTAATCCAAAAGGCATCCTTGTGCTGGAAATTGGCTTTGGACAAAAGGATGATATTTTCCAAATTTTATCTGATAACAACTTCAAATTAATAGAATCCCGCAAAGACTTGGCTGGCATTGACCGATGTCTTGTTTCTGGCGTTTCTTTAGTAAAAAAATAAATAGACCACCAAAAATCTGTAAATTTTTTACTTGTTTCCTATTGATAATTAATTTACAGTCACCAACTATTAATAATATTCATTTAAATAAGGAGAGAGAGAATGAAAAAATATTTAATGTTACTTACTGCTGCGCTATTCTGCGCGAACACCAGTCTTGCAAGTGGGTGTGAACACCCATTTGGCGATACCAGAGAAGTTGTTGAAGCTGGGTCTAGCCCTGTCAAATTAGTTGGACGTGGGGCCCCTCTTAACTTTATGCTACCAAGTGCAGGAAGTTGTGAAGGTGATATGTGTGGATGTCCTTCTACCAGGCCTTCCCATAATACATTTAAACTTATTGCAACAGATGAAAATGTTATTATCCAACCTGTTTTCTTAGACGATACAAAAGCTTGGAATCGCCATAGGGTTCTTAAAATTACAACCGTTGATGGTGTTGATAAATTAAGAATAAATGAGGATACAGCAGTTGGCTTTACCTTTAATAAAATAGTAGATAAGGTAGAAGAATACGGGGCTGCAGTAACTGCATCTATACACCTTATGGTTCTTAGGACAGCCTTTTCAGATGGAACAGCTGACAGAAATATTGCTTTTTTCCTACCAACAGGTACAGCAGAAGAAGTAGATGGATTTTTTAAAATTGCCTAATTTTTAATCAACCATTAAAACATTGAAACGCCCCTTAAAGGGGCGTTTTTTTTATGATTCTTCAGCCTCTGTTTTAAGAATTTCACGTAATTCCGGCAGGGCATATTCTTTAAATTCTTCCATATAATAAAGGTCCTGGGGGCTTTCTAACAAATCAATAAACAAACGGCCATCTAAATGATCAATTTCATGTTGTAAAACCCGGGCTTCTTCATTGTGAAATTCTTGGTCAATTGGGGTGAAATTTGCATCAGCAGAAGCTACATGCCTCTGAAAGTCATCTCGATCAAAACGGCTTTCTGTGTGCCTGCTTTGATCTACATGGCTTCTTTGAGAATAAGATGTTCTTGCAGGTTTCCTACTATCAGGCTTCCTGGCAGCCACCAGATTTTTCAACTTTTTTAGGTTCAGCTTTAGGGCTTTCTTGATAAAAACTCTTTTATTTGGAGGGCCGGGTATTTCTTCATAACCTGCTGCTGCAGGTAGTCAATCTCCTTAATCTGATGAGGGTAGTGGATCTTCTTCTAGCAAAGGAAGACAGGTGGAACAGGGATTTTTGTTGAGAAAGGTTTATAGCCTGAAATGATACTTTTCTATTGTTTATGTTCGGGGGACTAATTTATTTGGGTTATAATCTAATCAATCAAAATTTAATCTGGGCGATAATCTCTTTCACTATAACAACAGCAACATAGTGTCCCGGCAAATCTTCTAAAGTACACTCCACAACCACTACCAAAAATTTTTTCGGGGGCTTGACGATCTATTTTCTTTGTTAGAATACTTCTAATTCTAGCCATTTCAGCTCTAGTCATTAGAAAACTACCATCACCAGTAAGTTTTATAAGGTTTCTATTAGTATCTAACACAAGTCTATCTGTATGAGTAGCAATAGCCTCATCTAAATGAGCGCGAGAATCCAGAGCTTTTCTTATATATCTATCCCTAAAACAAGCCATTACTGAAGCAACTCCGCCAGCAAGATTCCCTGCAATAGATGCATTATAAAAAGTAGCAGTCAAGTTAGCTGGGATTTCCCAAAACCAAGCAGCCCCAGCAGCAGGTAAAGATGGAATAGAAGAAGCCACCTCAACGCATGCTTCCCACCAGTTAAAACCATTTAAAGCAGTTACCCAGTAAGCTCCCCTACCCATAACAAGACTAATAGCACGAGGTAACTCATCTGCTTTTACAGAAGCCTCTAACTCCCTTATTATCTCATGCCGCCGTTCTAATGGGGGCACCCTGCGGCCACCTAATCCTCTTTCCGCATCTCTCAGACTTCTGCTTCTAGAATGACGGCCATCCTGTGAAGGTAATGCTGCTCCCATCTCCAAGGAGTAAATATGGGCAGACCTCGCAGTAGGAAAACTAGGGCGCACAAGTACACCCCGTGAGGGTGGTATTGTCACATCTGAAATACCAATTTCTGCAGCTGCATATAAAGTTTCTGATGAAAAAATACTCAGAATAATTGCGAAAAATATGAATACAAATGGATTTAGTAGATTTAAGTTTTTATTAGAATTTAATATATGCTTTTTCATATTGCCAATAGAGCTCCTGTTTTATAGCTTTCAAACAAATAAACCCATTCACTATAGCTAAAGTAATTTACTAAATCTATTTTTAAAACTATATATCCAAAAAAACATATTGCCAACAAAGAAAGGACCAAATACTTAATTCCCTTATTAATTAAATACATTCAATACCCTCCCTAATTGATTGTTTTTTATTATTTAAATTATCAGGACATTTTAAAAACAGATTACTACATACAACACCATGAATTTGTATATTTGTATGAAAATTAATTTTTTCATTTGTATTGTTCAATATACATTTAAAAATATGAGTTGACTTGTTTTTTTCTAATTTCTTTAAAAAATATTCGTTTCGAATAGAAGTAAGTACCGTATCTCCAATTTTAGGAAGTGCTAAAGTATCAACTTCAATGGTTCCTTTTATCCAGAATCCCCTGAGTTTGATAATATGATTTTTATTATCAATTATTTTAAACTTCCACAAACTTTTGTCTGATCCCAGTTCTTTATTATTAGTGTGTACTTGCATGGCTATTTTCCCTGTTAATTATTTAGTTTTTTAATTATAGCTTATTGCTTTTTAAACAATTTAGTTGTATTATAGATACTTAATATAGTTATTTGACTTATAGCCCCCTATGTTTTGAGGGGGTTTTTTATATCTTATATTAATTTTTTCCCTCATTTTTTTAAAGTTTCTAGATTTTTTTAATATAACCTTTTTTTAAAGAATCGACTAGAAAGATAAATCTTTCCAGTCGATATGCTTCGCTTATTACTTACGCGTCCGTTTCATCAACACTTGCAGCTACAGCTTCAGGAGCTGCTGCACCAACATGTGCCAACATTGTATCTAAATACTCATCATAATCTGATAAGGAAGTAATAGTCAATGCTGCTTCAACACGGGGCAAAATTCCAAGCCATTCCAGAACTTCTCTTACTGATGGCTTTAAAATGTGCTTCCGAATCTCATCTGGAAAGTCCTCACGGTTCCAATTTATCTTAGCTGCAACATCACGTTCAGATTCCCTTTCCTCAAAAGCCATAAAACCAGCTGCTTGAGAAATTCCTAAAAGAGTCGCAGCTGTTTCCATAATAGCTTCAAAACCAGGAACACCTTTACTCTCACTTTCACCTATAACTAGCCTCGGCAAAACTGTTTCATCCCAAAATTTTTCAAGTTCCTTAACATCCCATTTGTCGGTAACAAAATCTGGACTACTTGGATGAGATACTTGGAAGGTTCTTGTATCGGAATCATATTTAAGGGTATAAATATCTCCCCGGCTATGATGCGCATTGAATACTATACGAGATACAACACTCATCATTGAAGGGCTCCAAGCACCATCAGCTAGACCCCCATCAGTACTATTAGCTGCGGCAAGTTTTGCCCAAAGATTTAATGTTAAGGCAGTAATCGTAGGCATACCTCCACTATTAGCAACCAAATCTGCTAATGGAGTTCGAACATAATGACCTGCTGAAGTTATGACGTTACCATAAGGATCTATTTTTACATTTCCATCCTTAATACTGTCTAGAGCAGCTTTTACACTAACACCATAGGCCTCAAGCGTCTCCCTTGGAACTTCTTCTGACATATACCCCAACCTAAGCCTATGTGCCTCATCGAGTGCTTCCATTTCTGCATCAGAAAGAACGTTCAATAAAGGTTTTAAAATTACAGGTCTGTCAACACCTCCACAACATAAAAATCTTCCTTCCCTTCTAACATCTCCTCTATGGAATGCAATAAGCTCTGCTAAATTTCCTTCGGAACTAGCAGAATCAAAGACATTGAATATCTTTCTAGCAGCATCTCCAGGTGTTGTCATCTCTCCTTCAACAACTCCTTCACCCAATTCCACTCCTTGCGATTGCAATACTCTAGAAGATGCACCACGTGCAAGAGTGGCCCTACCAGAAGGTTCCCCTGTAGCAGTAGTTTCAGCTGCAGCTGTCTCTCCAGCTGCAGCACCGGCAATTTCACTGTAGAAAGCACCAGATGTCAAAGCCACTAAAAAGGTAGTTGTTAATAGTTTTTGTTTTAATTTTTTCATTTTATCCTCCATGATATTTTTTTAAATTAAATGATTGTTAAAAATTTTTAGTTCAATTTTTCCTTCTTTCCTCCTTTCTCCTTTTGTTTATATTACTCCTCTTCTATGACGCCCTGCTACAGAACTAGCAGTTGATGCACCTCCAGATACCTGTGCTACTCTTGCCCTCAACCTAGCTACTTGTCCTACAGCAGCTCGTTTTTCTTCCTCTACAGTTCTGAGTTGCACTCTTAGACGTTCAAGCTCTGCAGTAATAACTGGGTCTGCACCTGGAGCAGTACCTGCTGCAGTTCTTATTGTTTTTAATTCTTCTTCAGCCACTTCTAATGCTCTTTCAGCTGCAGTTTTTTCAGTTGTCACCCTTGCTAATTCTTCTACTATAGCATCTCTTTCAGTTGTCACCCTTGCTAATCGTGCTGCTGTCTCTGATGCAGATCTTAGGGCCTGTTGAACCACAGAAAGGGCTGTGGGACCACCGTCAGGGTGCGCAAAAGCTTTTAATTTCGGGTGTTCCCTAGCAAGTCTGAGTTGTTCTGCCCGGCTTGCCGGGGGCTTTAACCCCAGCAGTTCATCAACTTCAGCAGAAGCATTTACTTTTTTACTTTGCATCCCTCCTGATATTAAAGCAATCAGAAACGTGCTTGTTAAAAATTTTTGTTTTAATTTTCCCATTTTATCCTCCGTTGTTATTTATTCAATTTATTTTTTAAAAGAAAAGTTATATGACACACCAACATTAATACTGGTTGATGCAACCTTTACAGAAAGTTTATGTAATTCATTAGCATCTGAGTCAAAGTTTGGCGTATTAAAGCTACTATACTGTGTATAAATCCCAGAAACCATAAGCTTCATTTTTTCTGTAATATCAAAGTTAAACCCAAGACCTCCTGAAAACCCATGAACCATTTTATCCTTATGACCACTGATATTTAATGAATCACACTTGGATGAAGCCCTTATATCAGCAAATTTATACCCCAACAAAACGTAAGGTTGCAAATTATTGTCAAACTTCTTTCCGAAAGTAAGGTATCCACCATAAGAATGATTGATTTTTACCTTATCAACAATATGGTGAGTTCCAAGGCTTACAAGAGATTCTTCATATTTCTTTTCCTTATTCATGTAATCGAAAACAACTTCTAAGCCAACGTTATACCCATTAGAAAAAGTTGTTCGGTGCCCTACCCCAACCGTAAAGATAGGAGAAGATCCGTCATGACTTTTTGCCGTTAAGGATGTTATGTTATTTGTATCATCATGCTGGGTTGTCATTTTATTATTAGTATCGTATTTCCCTACACTTCCAAAAACATAAGGTGTGTTATCCACGGCTTTAGCTGTAGAACATATTAAACAGGAAATAATTACTACACTTCCTATACTTTTTTTAATTTTAGTATTATTACTTTTTATTTTAGTATTATTATTTTTTAATATAGTCATTTTTAGCCTCCATTATTATTTACTTATATAATGATCTAAACTTAAAATAATAATTCTTGTCAAAAATTATATTGCAAAAAACAGAACTAAAATAATACTTATTAGTATTTTAATAATACATATATAGAATATATTTAGATTTATATAAAATATAGAAAGGGGGATTTTCCATTTTTATGGGTTAAAAAATTATGTTATACCACCCTATAATAAATAATAAGTATAAAATAAAGAGTTATTAAATTAAGAATAGATGAGGATACAGCAGTTGCCTTTACCTTTAATAAAATAGTAGATAAGGTAGAAGAATACGGGGCTGCAGTAACTGCATCTATACACCTTATGGTTCTTAGGACAGCCTTTTCAGATGGAACAGCTGACAGAAATATTGCTTTTTTCCTACCAACAGGTACAGCAGAAGAAGTAGATGGATTTTTTAAAATTGCCTAATTTTTAATCAACCATTAAAACATTGAAACGCCCCTTAAAGGGGCGTTTTTTTTATGATTCTTCAGCCTCTGTTTTAAGAATTTCACGTAATTCCGGCAGGGCATATTCTTTAAATTCTTCCATATAATAAAGGTCCTGGGGGCTTTCTAACAAATCAATAAACAAACGGCCATCTAAATGATCAATTTCATGTTGTAAAACCCGGGCTTCTTCATTGTAAAATTCTTGGTCAATTGGGGTGAAATTTGCACCATCATACTGAATCATTTTCACACGTACAGATTTATAACGTTTGACCACCCCCACCAAATCAGGGAATGACATACAGGGTTCAATACTGGTGATCATTTGATCAGTTGTCTTTTCATAAGTTGGATTAAACAGGAAATAAGCACCTTTGACTTTTTGGTTTTCGCGGTCAAATTCTGTGTAGTATAAAATACGCTTATTATAACCCACTTGTGGGGCTGCCAACCCGGCCACATTCCCAATACCATAATTGGCAACTGTTGCTGACATATCCTGCATAATTTTTAAAGCTTCGTCTGACCTGGGATCAATGTCTGTCGATTTGTTGCGCAGAACGGGATTGCCCATGCGGGTAATTGGTAAAATTTTGCCACTTTGCGCCAATTCAGCTATGTTAACCCCTTGCATATCATCAAAGGCATATTTGTTTTTTGTTGTCATAGAGCACCCTGACAATAAAATTAATATAATAAGTGTTAAATGTTTTATCGAAACTTTCATTCCTATAAAATAAATAAATAAAGGGCTTAAATCAATCTTTTTCCTTTATAATTCCCTGATAATGCTTTTCATGTTCAATCAACCACTTTTTTCGTGTGAGGCCGCCCCCATAACCACCCAAATCACCATTGCTATTAATAATGCGGTGACAGGGAATTATAATGGCCAACTGATTGGCCCCGTTGGCATTGGCAACAGCCCTGAAAGCTTTGTCATTACCAACACTGCGGGCTTGTTCTAAATAACTGCGGGTTTCCCCATAAGGAATTTTCAGCAAAGCCTGCCATGCCTTTTTTTGAAAGTCACTACCCCCCATGTGAATAGGCGTTTTAAATTTTTTTAATTGCCCAGAAAAATAATCTGACAGTTCTTGCCTAATGGACTGAATTGGTTTTGTTTCCCCTGGAATAATAGCAGCATTCTTCTTTATTCTTAATCTTTCAATTTCCAGTTCCAAGGCCCGTCTATCCGAAAATTCCAGAAGGTATAGGCCAGCATCATCACTGATGGCGCACATGGGGCCCAGGTAAGTATCAATCCAAGCAGCTTTTAAAACTATAGAATCCGACTTAGACTTTGCAGGAGCATGCCCCATTATTTTAGAAAACGCATCGCGAAATCCACTACTTGATTCATAACCAGAATCCAATTGTGTATTAATGATTTTGGCACCTTGTCGAATTTGTTTAAAAGCAATTCCCATGCGCCTTGCCCGCGCATATTCTATAAAAGTCATACCAAACCTTTGTTTAAATTGTCGGCGTGCCGTTTCTGAACAAACCGATAATTCTTTAAAATCTTGCTCTTTCCAACGTTTTTCAGGATTTTTTTCCACGGCATCAACCAGTTTTTTTATTAGTTCAGAGGCCTGACCAGGTGCAGACAAAGGTTTACAACGATTACAGGGTCTGAACGATGCAATTAATGCCTGTTGGGCTGTTTTAAAAAACTCACAGTTTTCAAATTTTGGCTTTCTGGCTGGACACGTTGGGCGACAAAAAATACCCGTTGTTTTAACGCCAACAAAGAAAGTTCCTTCATATTCAGGGTTCTTTTCTAGCAAGGCTTTGTAATATAGTTCAGTATCTTTTTCTGTAATCATATTTTTCATAAAGTGATATTAACAGATTTACAAAACCCTTGGCGCCGAAAAATCAACATTGATTTTTATAAACCCAACACTCTGTTAAGTGATCAAAGACCATACCCACAGCCTGCATATAGGCATACATGATGGTTGGGCCTACAAAAGACATACCATACCTTTTCAGGCTTTTTGAGAGGGCTATGCTTTCAGGGGTTGCAACCGGAATGTCTTCAAACTTTTTCCAATGGTTGATGATGGGCCGGCCCCCGACAAACTGCCAGACATAGTCATTATAACTGCCGTATTCTTTTTGATTTTCCAAGAATGCAATGGCATTTTTACGGGCAGAGTAAATCTTTAGACGATTGCGAATAATTGATGGGTTTTTCAATAATGCATTCAATTCATCATCTGACATTTGGGCAACTTTGATGGGATCAAATTCCTTGAAGGCCTTTCTGTACCCTTCCCTTTTTTTTAAAATTGTTTCCCAATTCAATCCAGCCTGGGCGCCTTCTAGGATCAGCATTTCAAAGTGTTTTTGATCATCATGCACAGGAATTCCCCATTCATAATCATGGTATTTTGCATAAAGCTCTTGGTTTGGTTTTGTTCCAAAGCATCTAATTTTACTATTTGATTCTTGTGTAGACATAAAAATCCTTTAACTTAATTTTCTTCTTTATAAGCATATACTTGGGAAATTTCATTTAAATAACTTTTTAACGTTTTCAGGCCAATACTTTTTCTATAATCATTCACTTTTTTTGGATCCAATAAAGGAAGTGGTTCCCATACTTTATTTTCTGGGGAATAACGAACCTGTGTTCCGTATTTTTGTTTTTTCTTTTCGTTTACAGCAATTCTATCTTCCAAATATGCATAATTTTTTGAAAGTGCTTCTTTCTTGTCAAGCAAGGGCTTCATTTTCTGTAACATCTCTTTTTGAAATAAAACATTTTGATCGCAATGCTGAACAAGAAGCCAATATTGATTGACTGTAGACTCTCCGTATACAGAAATTTTGGGCCATCCCCCCATTTTATCGTATATATTTTTAGTCATTTCACACTTTCTAGCCTCAAATGATTGGATTTTAGTAACTGTATCAGCCCTCTCTTGTGGCAGTTTAATAATACAATTTCTTATTTCTTGGTCCAGTTCTGTCAATTTTAAAATCATCTTTTGAATACATTCAACCGAATCACAACTTTGATGATCTTCTGATATCGTGGTGAGAGAACTTTGAAAAATATTTAAATTCAGGTGATTTTGTGAATGACTGCATGCACTTATAAAAAATAATAAATTGAATATAATTAACCTTGATGACATAAAAACATAATATCTAGAAAGGGAAGAGGAGTAAAGATAGGGGTTAAAGAATAGAAAGAATAAGTAGGAATTAAAGGAGAAAGTTATTTATGGGAAAGGCGTATAAGAATAGAAAGCAGTAAAAACGGAGGCAAATTAAGGTTCAATAACAAGCATATATAAGGAATAGAAGAAGGGTATAAGGGTATTTCTATTTGGCAGAATTTAGGTGGTTAGAAGGAAGTTAGAAAGAGAAGAGTTAAAGAAGGAATGAGTAGGTGATGATAGAGGATATGTCGATAGAGACGATGTAAGTAGTTGCAGAATGTTTGAGCATTCTTTTTCATATCCAAGCTTTTTTTCCAATAAAGGAAAGGATAAAATCCTTATGAAGACTGTATCTTGTGATCAAGTCACAGGACGACGAAACAATGGTCACCCAGGGTTTCTCATCTTACATAAACATTTTCACTTAGCTATGGCAACATCCTTAGAAAGGAGGTGATCCAGCCGCAGGTTCCCCTACGGCTACCTTGTTACGACTTCACCCCAGTCATTCCCCTTACCGTGGTTGGCTGCTTCCATAAAGGTTAGCGCACCAGCTTAAGGTAAAGACAACTCCCATGGTGTGACGGGCAGTGTGTACAAGACCCGGGAACGTATTCACCGCGGCACGCTGATCCGCGATTACTAGCGATTCCGACTTCATGCTCTCGAGTTGCAGAGAACAATCCGAACT
>CAYGKW010000017.1:0-22261 GCA_964350815.1 uncultured Rhizobiaceae bacterium
TTCATCTGTACCTTTATAACATCTTACAACGTTATCTGGTACAGTCCCAAGATTTTTTATTGCTGCTAAAATAAGAAAATTTGAAGACATAGCTCCAATCCAATCATATCTCAGCGGTGTGTGTTGCCCCAAATTAAGCTTGGCCTATGAATCGATTGCCCGTGCAAGTAAACACCCTTATGCAAAAAGCATTGTATCTATTAAGGCTTTATTAGAAGGTGATATGGAATATAGCGTTGTAGGAACTCGTATATCAAAAACATTAGTTTTAACAGTCGGTCATATTGATCGCCCAGAAGGCATTAAACATATTTATCTAACCAGGGCTGGTTTACATAAACCGGAAATAAAAGGTTATGAGGTGTATAAAGATACTAAGATGGCCGCTGCTGGGGAAATCGCCACTGATTTAGCAGTTTTACATTGTCCTGGGTTAATAGAGGACGAAGGCATTCCTATAGCCCCTATTGTGCCGTTGACAGAAATTTCACATGACAAAGAAATTGAATTCCAATTTTTACCAAGAACAAGTTTCTTTTCCCAGGAAGGTGGTGGGTCTCAAGGAGATTTGTTGCAGGTGCTTTCAGCTCCTATAAATACAGCCAGCTTAAAAAAGTTATTAAGAGATAATTATTATCATATTTCTAGTCCTAGCTTTCTATCAGTTGCTGATTGTTTTATGTGTCCATTTGATAGAGCTTCCCGTGGATTTTGCTTCCCAGGTTGTTCAGGGTCACCTGTTTTTGTAAAAGATAAGCTAGTTGGTGTTTTTGCTAAGGTAAAACATGAAATGGATGCAAGAGGACAATTCAGTAAATCCTATCTTTTTAATGATTTGGGCAATCCTTCAGTACAAAAATTTATTGGGGATATGATTGCAAAATATGATGCTGATTAATCTTTAAAATTTATAGGTTGTTCGCCAGTTTGCAAAACTGCTCAACTAACAATTCTTCTGGCCGGGATGACGGATCGATATCACATTCCCTGCAAATATCTTCAGTTTTATCCCCAAATAAAGGTTTTAAAGATTTTCTAAGCATTTTACGACGTTGGTGAAAACAAGCCTGGGTAACCTGTTCCAAGCTTTTTTGCTTAGCCTTAAATAATGGTTTATCGCGGAGGATAATCCGCACTACGGATGAAGTCACTTTAGGTGAAGGTTTAAAAGCATTTGGGGGCACATCAAACAGCTTTTCAATATCACAAAGCCACTGGGTCAGAATGGATAAACGTCCATATGCCTTGGTATGTGGCTTTGCAACAATACGATCCACAACTTCTTTTTGGAACATTAAAACCATGGACTGAATATTGGAAAACGCCAGCCAACCAATCAGCAATTCAGTACCCACATTATAAGGCAGGTTTGAAATGATTTTGCAGGCCTGCCCATTCGTCAGCTCGTTTATATCCATTTTTAGGGCATCTTGATTAACAATAGTCATCTTATCTGATTTATATTTTTGCCAATGTTCGGCAATGGAGATGTCTTTTTCAACAAGGTAAAGATGTTTGGGGTTGGTTTTTATAATGGGATATGTTAACGCACCTGGCCCAGGTCCGACTTCTATTACGATATCTTCAGGCAATAAATCTGCCGCGCTTACTATTTTTTGAATAATGTTTGGGTCAATTAAAAAGTTTTGACCAAGACTTTTCTTCGCTGTAAATAGGTTGGGATTATATTCTGACATCCACAGAAGCCGTTCGCCTTAAATCATGCATTTTTTGGTTTGCAATCGCATTAAGCCTAGAGCTTGCAATTTTATCGTATTTTTCTTCTTCATCCAGTTTTTCAGCCACTTTTTTGTTTTTATCACAAACAATAAAGTAAACAACTGAATCATCAGATACGATGCCTTTAGAAGGTTTGTTGATTTCAAGATCCTTTAATGCTGTTTGTAAGTCTGTTGATAATTCAGGCAAACTGACATCTTTATAAACATGAAGTTGTGAATTTTCAATTTGTTCAGAGGCCTTTTCAAATTCATGACAGCTTTCAATCAGTTCAAACATATCATTCATTTTGCTGATTTCTGCTTCCTTTTCTTCTTCTGAATTACATTCAGGAAGTTTTATATCCAATTGGCGCGCATCAACCGTGCTGGAAATATTCCCTGGGTGTTTAATGTTTCTGTAAAAAATGATTTTATACGCATTTTTTGTCAAGATAGGGGAACTAAGTTGGCTGGGTTGCATTCTTTTAAGAACGTCCAGAATTTCTGGCTGAAGTTGTTCTTCAACGATCCAACCAATATCCCCACCATTTGCAGCAGACGGTGCGGTTGACATGGCAACAGCAGCTTCACTGAAATGACGGCCTTCTTTAAGTTGTTGGTATATTTGGTTGGCAAGTTCTTGGGCGGCTCCTGCATCATTAAAGTCATCAAAGTTAACAACAATTTCTGCAAGGTGGTAACGCGGGCTTCTTTTTGCTTGGGCTGTTTCCTTGCCTTTTAAATCGGATTTACTAACTTCAATCAATCCATGGTAATAATTACTAACAAACTTGTACCACCCAACTTTTGCAGCAAAGTGATCCCGCACAGTTTTTTCTGAAATCCCTTTTGATTTCAGTTCCTTTATAAGTTGATTTGGCTTCATATTGTTTTGCTGTTCGGCATGTTCAATGGCTTTTTTTACATCATTATCATCAACTGTAAGGCCAGCAAGTTTTATTGTTTGTAATTGAATGCGTTCATTAATTAATTGCTTTAGGATTGTTTTTTTTGCGTCAGCCAAGTGTTCTTGGGGGATTTTGGACAGATCGCCGTTTGTCATCATTAACATTCTATCTTTTAATTCTGCTGAAGTTATGGGTTCACCATTAACAACAGCAACAATGGATATATCCTGACAAATTTTATTTTCATCATATTTATACTTTTTTTGCTTTGTCGCCGTTTCGGAAATTTTTGAAAAGGTTGGGGCTATGTAATCTTGCGACGCATTCACGCCTGCTGTTACTGTTATGCATGTAAGTAGTAGTATAAAAAATCTATGTGTCATTTGAAAATCCATTTGTCTCTTTATTAGCGCGTAAATTTTTTTGTGTCAAACAATTTGAAATCATGCGTAATAATGGTATGTATATGTAAACACATATTAAAGCACTATAAAAAGAATGTTAATAGCCAGTAGATTAATTTTTAGACAAATTGCAGCCTTATGTCTTTCTTTGACATTTGTCCTGCTGTGCTGCATGTGGCTTGTCCATTCCATGCGCATTGTTGAACTTATTTTGAAATCAAGTGAATCTTTTTTCACTTTTTTTAAGCTTATGTTGTTAACAATCCCGGATTTATTGGTGATTGTGTTGCCAATTGCGACTCTTATTTCAGTCATCTTTGTCTATAACAGGCTTCAAAACGATCGTGAACTTGTCGCAATGACAGCGTGTGGTTACAGCAACTGGACATTGTCATGGCCATCCATTCTTTTTGCGATTTTTGTATCTGGTTTTATTTACTTTATAAATGTATTTGTTCTGCATGAAAGCTTTCGAGAAGTGCGTGACGTTGAACATAAACTAAAAAACTCACTACCCAACTTGATTATAACACCGGGTGTTTTTAACCCAATGGGGGATTCCATGGTGTATGTTCGCAGAAAGCTGGGAAAAAATAACTTAATTGGTATTACGGCTTATGTGGATAAAAAAAATGGAGCCCCCTATACAATTATTGCAAAAGAAGGAAAGCTTGTTACAAAAAATGACGTGCCCCACATTTTAATGAAAGATGGAAACAGGCAAGTTTACGATAATGTAAAAAGAAAACTTTCTATTGTTTATTTTGATGAAACACTTGTTTCCATTACTGGGCCTGAAAGAAGTAATATAGAAAGGGCCAGAAAACCTTATGAATTTTCAATTTCAGAGTTGGCTGATAAAGGGAATGAGGCAGAAAACATCCCGCAAAAATTAAGGTTTTATGTTGAACTTGCCCAAAGATTGATTTCACCCCTATATCCTATCGCTTATGCCATTCTTGCGCTAATATTCATTATGGGGAGTGCCTATACAAGAAATGGTAAAATAGCCACAGTTGTCTATATCATACTATCCGCAATAACTTTGCAAGTGGCGTGTCTGGGGTTGATGAATATGGGAACAAAAAGTATTGAAGCTTTATTTGGGGCCATAGCCATTATGTTAGGTGCCATTATTATAGGTGGGGCCTATTTATATTTGAATAGTACAGGTAAGCAAAAAATATGAGAAACTCAAACACTTTTTCAATTTACCTAATTAAGTCATTTTTTAAATGGTTTTTTTCTGTGGCTATTTCTTTAAGTACAATTGCCACAATTTTTAATATCATAGAATTATTAAGACGTGCCCAAAACAGGCCAAACGTTGCTTTTAAACATATTATGAGTTTATCATTGTATCAACTGCCTGAGCTTTTAGATAAACTTATGCCCTTTATTTTTCTGTTTTCAACAATGCTTGTGTTATGGCAGTTAAACCGGCGTTCTGAACTGGTTGTCGCAAGAAGTATGGGGTTTTCAATATGGAACATCATTATAAGCCTATCAGGGGCAGCTATTTTATACACAGCAATATATTTTGCCCTAATAAATCCTGTTGGGGCTGAATTAACTGCTAAATATGACAAACTAAATGCGGCACTTTTCAGCCAAGGAAAAAACTTGTTTTCTATTTCCAGTTCTGGGGTATGGCTTAAGCAGTCGAAAGAAGAAAACTATTCAATTGTGCATGTGGGGAAGGTTGGTAGATCCAATAATGAACTTCAGAAAGTAACCATATACACTTTCAGCAATGATGATGAATTTATTAATCGTTTAGATTCAAAATTTGTAACGATTGTTCCAGGGGGGTGGAAGCTTGAAGGTGCGTTGCTTTCTGAAGAAACCATGTTAACGCAACCGATTGGTGGAATGTTTTGGGAAACTGATTTAACAATTTCAAATATTCAAGAAAGCTTTGATAACCCCTTAACCATATCAGTATGGAAATTACCTTTTTATATAAAATTACTTGAAAATGCAGGCTTATCTGGGCTGGATCATTTATTATATTTTTATGATTTACTATCTTTGCCAATAAAGCTTATTATTATGATTGCTTTGGCTGGGGTATGTGCTTATAATTTTTCAAGGCAAAAGGCCGGGGGATTAAAGTTTATACTTACAGGGCTGTCTGCTGGATATGGCTATTTTTTAATAACTAACTTTTCCCATGCATTGGGGCTTTCTAGAACTATTCCTGTGGCTGTAGGGGTTTTGATACCTTTGTTCTTGGGTGTTGTTGCAAGTCTTTCTTTATTAATTCAATTGGAAGAAAATTAATCATGAAGTTTTTTTTATTAATACTAACAGTTTTCTTTTTTAATAAGGCACTGGCCGAAAACATCAAGGAAAATAAAGATGTTGTTATCCATGCCAATGATATGCAAACAGATGATGCAAATAATATTATCATAGCAAAAGAAGACGTCGTTGTTTCAAATGGTACCCAAACGTTAGAAGCAGACGAAGTTATTTACAATAAAACGCTTAAAATATTTAAAGCCACTGGCAATGTTAAGATTTTTGATATTGATGGTAATAAGATATATGCAACCTATGCCGAAGTTACAGATAAATTTGAATTTGGCTTTATGCAAAGCGGTAATATTACAACTTCAGACAAAGAATTTATTGCAGCAGTAAAAGCAAGGCGTGAAGAAGATTCAATTTACTATACACAAGGCGTTTATTCCCCATGTCTTGTGTGCCATGAATGCAAAGATTCTGATCCTTTATGGCAGATCAAAGCTTCAAAAATACACCATGATAAAAAAGAACAGCAAGTAACTTACAGAAATGCACGATTGGAATTTAAAGGCGTTCCTGTGTTCTATACACCTTACCTTAAGCATCCAGATCCATCCGTGAAACGCAAAACTGGGTTGTTGGCTCCATCTTTGGGAACAAACACAAAACTGGGGACATTTGTTGGTTTGCCGCTTTACGTTGTTTTGGATGATTATAGTGACATGACATTAACACCCTATCTTTATACCAAGCAAAACCCCCTTATTGTTGGAGAATACAGAAAACGATTCCGCAAAGCATATCTTGACTTGGGGGGAAGCTTAACAAGAATAAAACCAGTTGAGGGGAGCCCAGGAAACGAAGCCCTTAGACCTGGAAGATATCATGGACATTATTATGGCGACTTTAAATGGAATATCGATGAAAATTGGCGTCTAAAGGCCTATTATATTAGAACAACAAACCCAACGTATCTAAAAAGGTATAGCCTTGTAGGTAATGGAAAATATGCCTATCAGAATGTTTTGACAAGTACTTTTGATTCTGAATATTTTGATAGAAATAATTATATGGCATTTAAGGGATATCACTTTCAAAATCTTAGAGCTGATATTGACAATAGAACCGTTCCAGATGTTTTGCCTGTATCAGAGTTTAGCTTTGAACATCCAACAAGTTTTTATGGGAGTTACTTCCTTTTAAATGCAAACACAATGAGTGTTAAAAGAAACCTTGGAACGCAAGTTAACAGGGCCACAGGTGATTTATCTTGGATCATCCCGTACACCAATAAAATTGGAATGAACTTTGAAGGAATGGCAAATGTCCGAAGCGATGTATTTGATATCGGTAAACATTCAGTTCCAGGGAAGCAACAGAAAGTTAATCAAGTCAGGGGCAGGGTATTACCTGGGTCTATGGCAACTTGGCGGTGGCCATTTTATTCAAAAATCTATTCATCTAATGTTATTCTAGAGCCAATTGTAAGTGGCGTTTTACAGCCAAATGATACAGGGTCAAATGTTATTCCAAATGAAGATAGTCAAGATTTTGAACTTGATACACAGACTTTATTTAAATTAAATCGATTTAATGGTTATGACTTGTTGGATGCGGGGCAACGAATTAACTATGGGCTTAATTTAAGGTTATCCACGCAAAAAGGGGTTAATACCCATGTTTTCTTTGGTCAAAGTTATAGTTTTAGTAAAACTGTTAATTTTGATGAAGATGCGGGTGTTAGAAAAAATGGGTCTGACTATATTGGTAAGATAAGGGTTGTCCCCAATGAATATTTTTATTTAGACTGGGCGTTAAGGTTGGACCGAGACTCTGGGTCTATTAAACGTAGTATTGTAAATTTAAGTGCAGGGCCAAAAGAATTCCGTATTAACGTAGATCATTTTTACGTAGATCATACATTTGTGGCCGGTCAGTTTGGTGCAAGAGAACAAGTTGCGGGCCAAATAAGTTCAAATTTTATTAATAATTGGACAGCTTATCTTAAGGGGACGCAACAAATTAAACCTTCGGCCCAAAGACTTCAAGAATCAGTTGGTATTGTTTATTCAGATGAATGTTTTAAAATAATTTTAGAAGGGGCCCAAAACCACTTTAGTGATAGGGATATTCAGCCTGAAAAAACAATATTACTAACATTTTCTTTCAAAAATCTAGGAGAAATTTCCACAGGCCGCCTAAGTGGATTTTCTGATGACAACGGTCCAAAATAGTAAAAGCAAGAGTATAAAATGAAATGGTCTAAATATTTTTCCCCAACCCTTAAAGAAGTTCCGGCAGATGCCCAAGTTATTTCACACCAGTTAATGTTAAGGGCTGGATTAATTGCACAAGAATGTGCGGGCATTTATTATTGGTTGCCGCAGGGATTAAAGGTGTTACGAAATATTATGCGTATTGTGCAACAAGAACAAGATAAGGCAGGGTTTAATGAAATATTAATACCCACTTTGCAGCCATCAGATTTATGGCAGGAAAGCAACCGATACGACGGATATGGTAAAGAAATGCTTCGTGTTAAAGATCGTCAAGACCGTGAATTAATCTATGGACCCACAGCAGAAGAGGCAGTGACTGACATATTCAGAAGATATGTCAAAAGTTATAAAAGTCTTCCGCTGGTTTTATATCAAATCCAATGGAAATTTCGGGATGAAATTCGCCCTAGGTTTGGGGTAATGCGTGGGCGTGAGTTTTTGATGAAGGATGGATATTCCTTTGATATGACTGAGGATGCAGCCAGAGAAACCTACCGAAAAGTTATGAAAACTTATATTTCTATTTTTCAACAAATTGGTCTGCAAGCAATGCCTGTGCGTGCAGATACAGGCCCAATTGGTGGGGATTTAAGTCATGAATTTTTGATTGTTGCCGAAACAGGTGAAAGCACAATTTATTATGATAAAGCCTTTGATGATTTAAAACTTGATGGTTCTGATGGTGACTTAGATAGGCTAATGGCAATTTATTCAGCAACAGATGAATTGCATGACCCAAAAACGTGCCCTGTGCCAAAAGAACAATTAAAGCACAAAAAAGGAATAGAAATAGGACATATATTCTACTTTGGGGATAAATACTCGGTCCCCATGGATGCAAAAGTCATGGATGAATCTGGAAAACTATCCCCTGTTTATAGTGGGTCATATGGCATTGGAATTTCTAGAATGGTTGCAGCCATCATAGAAGCATCACATGATGACAAAGGAATTATATGGCCTGAATCTGTTTCTCCGTTTAAATTTGGTTTGTTAAACTTAAAAATAGGCAATGAAAAAACAGATAAACTTTGTAATGATATTTACGAAAAATTCCAAGCGCGCAATCAAACAATTCTTTATGATGATCGTAAAGAGGGGGCAGGTATTAAATTTTCAGATATGGATTTAATAGGGTTGCCTTGGCAAATTATCGTGGGGCCTAAGAATGCTGAAAACAATGAAATTGAATTAAAAGATAGAAAAACAGGCGATCGCACCACTATTTCCCTTGATACACTTTATAAAAAGTTTTTAGATTAATGAATTTTACCTGGCAAATAGCATTAAGATATATATGGAATGGTAGACGCGAAGCCTTTGTTAAAGTTATTACAGGGTTTTCTTTTCTAGGGATATGCCTGGGCGTTGCTACCCTTATTATTGTTATGTCTGTAATGAATGGTTTTCGTCATGAATTATTGGATAAAACCCTGAAATTTAACAGTCACTTAACCGTTTATATCCCAGAAGATGTTAAAACTGATTATGATACAGTCAGCAAAGAAATAAAAAAAATACCCGAAGTTGTCTCTGCAGATAAACTGATAAACCGACAAGCAATGATAACAACAAAAGGTAATGCCCGTGGGGTCTCAGCAAGGGCACTTCAATTCAATGACCTTAAAAATAAGAAAATTATTGCTGATAACATTGTGGAAGGATCTTTGGAGTCCATTGAAAACCCAAACAGTATTCTTATTGGCAAAAGGCTGGCTGAAAAATTAAACTTACAAATTGGGGATAAGTTAAACGTTATTTCTCCAGATGGAAATGTAAGTCCTTTTGGGGTTGTTCCAAGAATGAAGACCTTTGTTATTGGTGGTGTTTTCAACGTAGGCATGTTTCAGTATGATATGAATGTTGTTTATATTCCGTATGCCACAGCAATGGATTTTTTTAAGCTGGGCAAGGACGCGGATGAAATAGAAATTTATCTTAAAGATCCTTTTCTATCTGATTATACCATCATGAAAATCCAAGAAAAAATTTCATCACCCTTAAGATTTATTGGCTGGAACAAGGCGCATTCATCCTTTTTTCAAGCCGTAAAAATTGAACGAAATGTTATGTTTTTGATATTAAGCCTTATTGTTATTATTGCCGCTTTTAATGTTATTTCAGGGTTAATTATGATTGTGAAAGACAAGACGCAAGACATTGCCATATTAAGAACTATGGGGGCATCACGGCGGTCTATTTTGGGATTGTTCTTGATTGTTGGATCCTCAGTCGGTGTGGTGGGCAGTATCTTGGGAACCATTCTGGGGCTTGTCTTTTGTCATAATATTGAATCCATTCGACAGGTTTTGGAAAAAATAACTGGGCAAACCATTTTTGATGCAGAAATTTATTATTTATCCCAACTTCCAGTTATTGTTAATTTTGATGAAATTACTGGAATTGTAAGCATGGCAATGATCGTTAGTTTTCTGGCAACACTCTATCCAGCCTGGAAGGCTGCAAATCTTGAACCAGTAAAGGCTTTAAGATATGACTAATATTCTTTCTTTGCAAAAAATAAATAAATTCTATCAGACAAAAGTTGAAGTTCTAAAAGTCTTACGCGATATAAACTTGGATGTACCAAAAGGCCAGGTAGTTGGAATTATTGGAGCATCTGGATCAGGAAAATCAACATTGCTGCATGTTGCGGGGTTGTTAGATACTGCAAGCAGTGGGGATGTTTTTGTTAACGACAAAAAAGTTGAATTTAAATCCAATGATCAAATAACCAAATTACGTTGCCAAAACATTGGATTTATTTACCAGTTTCATCATTTGTTGGGGGAATTTACAGCCGTTGAAAACGCTGCAATGCCTGCAATGATTGCAGGGGTTTCTAAAAAAGACGCATTGATGAAAGCCGAACCCTTACTGAAACAGTTTGATATATATAAACGTAAAGATCATTATCCCTCCCAAATGTCGGGAGGCGAACAACAACGCCTTGCAATCGCCAGGGCATTCATGAATGACCCAAATATTATCATCGCAGATGAACCTACAGGTAACCTTGATGAATCATTGGCCTATGAAGTTTTTGACTATTTACTAAATGCTGCAAAACTTAAAAAAACAGCTTGTTTGATTGCAACGCATGATATGCAACTTGTTAAGAAAATGGATACTGTTTACAATTTAGAAAAAGGTAAATTGACAAAGGTAAATGTTAAATGAGCCAGCCAGCTTTTGTTCATTTAAGAAATCATACAGCCTATTCCCTTTCAGAAGGTGCCCTACGTTTTCCGCAGATCATTAAGAATTGCCAAGATAATAAAATGCCTGCTGTGGCCATTACAGATACTGACAATATGTTTGGTGCCTTGGAATTTTCCGTAGCCTGTTCCAAAGAAGGCATTCAGCCCATTGTAGGGACACAAATAAAACTTGAAATGGGGGTTTCAACAGATATAAAAAGATGGACACGTCGTCCATCGGTAATTTTGCTTGCGCAAAATGAAGTTGGATATAGAAACCTTTTAAAGCTAAGCAGCAAGTCACACTTTGAAACAACAGAACACCAAGAGCCTTATGTTACGATTCCTGATTTAGAACAGCACAGTGAAGGCGTTATTTGTCTTTCTGGAGGCGTTGAAGGTCCGATAGGTTGGCTTTTACTAGATAAAAAAGAAAAACTAGCAGAAAGACTTGCACAGAAACTGAAAGGTTTTTTTCAAGATCGTTTTTATATTGAAATTCAACGGCATGGCACACAAGATCAATTGGCAACAGAAGATGCTTTTTTGAAAATTGCTTATGACTATAATATTCCCTTGGTGGCAACAAACGAAGCCTTTTTTATTGATCCTGATATGTACGAAGCCCATGATGCTTTGTTATGTGTTTCAGCAGGCGCATATGTTGCTGAAAGTGATCGACGCAAAGTTACACGTCATCATTATTTCAAAAGCCCAGAAGAAATGTATGATTTGTTTCAAGATATGCCCGAGGCTTTGGAAAATACAGTTACCATTGCGCAAAGGTGTTGTTATATGCCGATGCCTCATAAGCCTTTATTGCCTCCTTTTCCTTCAGATAAAGGGGATAATGAAGAAGACGAATTAAAAATTCAAGCACAGCAAGGTCTTGAAAAACGCTTGGAAATCCAAGTGTATACGGCAGATATGTCACCAGAAGACAAAAAAGCCAAGCATAAAGAATATTTTGATCGGCTGTATTATGAACTTGGCATTATCAATCAAATGGGTTTCCCGGGTTATTTCTTGATCGTATCTGATTTTATTAAACATGCTAAGGCAAAGGAAATACCTGTGGGGCCAGGCCGTGGTTCAGGGGCAGGGTCTTTAGTCGCATGGTCTTTGTTAATAACAGACATTGATCCCATTCGTTTTGGGTTGATTTTCGAACGTTTTTTGAATCCAGAACGTGTATCCATGCCAGACTTTGATATAGACTTTTGTCAGGATCGTCGTGAAGAAGTTATTTCTTACGTGAAAGAACGATACGGTGAAGATAAAGTTGCCCAGATTATTACCTTTGGAAAACTTCAGGCCCGTGCTGTTTTGCGTGACGTTGGGCGGGTTTTGCAGATGCCTTATGGCCAAGTTGATAAGATTAGTAAGATGGTGCCAAGTAATCCTGCAAACCCTCTTACTTTACAGGAAGCCTTGGATCAAGAGCCCGATTTAATGCGTATGCGTAGATCTGATCCAACAGTTGATAAATTAATGGATATTGGTTTGAAGCTTGAAGGGCTTTACCGCCATGCTTCCACCCACGCGGCGGGGATTATTATTGGGGATAGGCCCTTAGATGAATTGGTGCCTACCTACCGAGATCCGCGCTCTGATATGCCTGTGACCCAATTCAGCATGAAATATGTTGAAATGGCAGGCTTGGTCAAATTTGACTTTTTGGGTCTAAAGACCCTGACCATTTTAGAAGAGTCAGCCAAAATGGCACGGTCGCAGGGTAGTGATGTTTATATTCCTAAAATCCCTTTAGATGATCAAAAAACTTTTGATTTATTGAACCGTATTGAAACAACGGGTGTGTTCCAGCTTGAAAGTCAGGGAATGCGCGATGTTATTCGGCGTTTAAAACCAGATCGCTTTGAAGAAATTATTGCCTTAGTCGCCTTATATCGGCCAGGTCCCATGGATGATATTCCTACCTATGTTGCATGTAAGCATGGGGATCAAAAAGTAACGTATATGCATCCTGAGATTGAACCTATTTTAAAAGAAACTTTTGGGGTAATGGTTTATCAAGAACAGGTTATGAAAATTGCCCAGGTTTTGGGGGGGTATACGCTGGGGGGCGCCGATTTATTACGCCGCGCAATGGGTAAGAAAATTAAATCAGAAATGGATGCCCAACGTAAAATATTTACAGAAGGTGCCGCAAAGCATTTTAATTTATCTGAATCTAAATCAAACAAAATATTTGATTCAATTGCGAAATTCGCAGGTTATGGGTTTAACAAATCTCACTCGGCCCCCTATGGTTTGATTGCTTATCAAACAGCCTATATGAAGGCAAATTTCCCCCATGAATTCATGGCTGCAACCATGACATATGATATCAATAATACGGATAAGCTGGCATTCTATAAACAAGAAGTAATGAATATGGGTATTGATTTATTGCCTCCTGATGTTAATTATTCAAAAGATATATACAGCGTTGAAGAAGGGGCTGATAAAAAATCAATTCGATATGCCCTGGGTGCAATAAAAAATGTTGGAGAAGCCGCCATGCAAGATGTTGTATCAGAACGCCAAGAAAATGGACTTTATAAAGATATTTTTGATTTTGTTTCAAGAAATGGATCAAAAGTTTTAAATAAACGACAAATGGAAAACCTGATAATGGCGGGGGCCTTTGATTCAATGCATTCCTGTCGTAGGCAGTTATTTGAATCTTTAGAAATGATCTTAGGGTATGCTTCAGCCGTTCATGCAGATAAAGCAAGTAATCAGGCAAGTTTATTTGGGGCAGGGACCGATAGTATTAATCAGCCAACTTTAATAAACGTCCCCGAATGGACTTCAGTTGATCGTTTGCATAATGAATTTTCTGCAGTTGGTTTCTATCTGTCAGCACATCCTTTGGATGATTATCAAAAACAATTAAAGGATATGAAGATTTTGCTGGCAGTTGACCTGCAAAACACATCAGATTCAGGCGCAAGAATGGCGGGTATTGTCACAAGCATTAAAAAGAAAGTGTCAAAAAAGGGAAAACGTTTTGCCTTTATATCCTTAACTGATGCGACTGGTGATTTTGAAGTAATGGTTTTTGAAGAAACTTTACGAGAGTATCAAGATTTATTAGAAGCCAGCCAGCCTTTGATTGTAAATGTTGGCATTAGGTATGATGATGAAGGAAACCCACGTCTGACAGCCAATCGTTTTCAAGAGTTGTCAAAGCAAGACCAACAAAACTGTAAAAATCTAATTATTAAAATTGATAAAGGCACATCTGTTGATGAAGTTTTGAATATGCTTGATCCTTGTAAAGGTGGCAAGCAAAGTGTGTCCCTTATTATTTCTGGTGTTGAAAATAAATCTGTTAATGTTTCACTACCTGCCAAATTCAAGATTGATGATACTTTAATTGATTCATTACAATCAATGCAGGGTGTATCAGTTCATCAATAAAATCCTGATTATCAAAATAGGTATATAAAAAAAGCGGCTAGTAAAAGCCGCTTTTCAAAGTTTCTTAAGATAAATATTAGTTAGCGCTTGCGTAGGCATTCCCACCTGCTCTTAACCCTCTCGGAGCCCTAACAGAAGGTGCTGAGTCCATGGACGGTCCAGATGCTGCAACTCCCTCTAATTCTGCGCTTTCCCCAGATGGAAGTACTCTTGATGCTGTTTGCCCAATGCTTTTCATTCTGGATACTGCATTTAAATCTTTCAATCCTTTTAGCGGGTTACTAAGCATACCTTGTGCATTTTGAGACATATTGATGGCTGTATTCACAAAGAATGGACCTGCAACACCAACTGTGGCCGCAGCTGCTGCAACAGCAACCATTGCGCCGCCAACTTGTGTTGCGCGCCATGTTAGGCTTTTTCCTTTTGCATCTAAGTCACGTGTCCTATTGTACTTTTCAATACCGACAAAGCCAAGTGGATCCATTTCTACTTTATAAACTTTTTTATTTTTTCCAATGCAATTTTTTACATGTTTTTCTTTACAAATTGGGGATGCCCCTTTTGCAGCAACAAAATAAGGTTCTCCATCTTCATCAAGTTCTTCAATGACATCAAGCCCATCTGCCGTGGGGTTGAAGGGTTCTGTTGATAGCCAGTGACAAGCGATGTTTGTAAATTCATCCGCACATGTGGATGCACTACAGTACTGACTACATTTGGATCTAACTGGGATACCAAAACGATTTTTGGCATTTACAGTTTTATCATGAATTTCTTTACAAGCTTCATAGCCTTCGTAACAAGTTGTTCCAATCTTTTGAACAAAACTACCTAAGAATTCGCTATATTGACTTTTTGTTTGGTCAGAAAGCGATCCAATCTGGCGCTGAATATCTTTGCGCATTTGTCTTAATTTTTTTGCATTATCCTGTGTTTGTATGAATTTTTTACAGTCAATCCCATTTTTACGCAGCAAGAAGTAATCAGTACATTTGCGCATTAAATCCTTTTCAGATTGTTTAATATTGAAAAACGCAGCATTTGCTGAGGTACCAGACATAGCTAGAATAAGGAAAAAAATATTAAAAAACTTCATTCAAGTCTCTCCTGTAAATTATTATTAATTAATATCAACACAAAAACTTACGAAGCGTCAAGCTTAATCATTCGCTTTGACAAGGCTATCCAGCATTCCACGATCTTTTTTTCTGTAGGCCGTTTCATCTTTAAGTTTTTCTTTGGCTTTGATTTTTGAAAATTCTATGGAACTAATGCTTTTTGTCAGGTCAGATTTACTGTCATTATACCCTTTGATTAAAGGCTTAATGTTCTGTATGTACTCACCACTTTTTTCTGCAAAAGGCCATAAAGCAGATTTTTGCATAACATCTGGATAAGATCTTAAGGGTAATATAATGTGCATAACAACAGCAATAAGGGACACAATCAAAAACCCTGTTAATGAACCGACAACAAACCCTAAAATTCTGTCTAAAGATCCAATGCTGCTTTTTTGAATATTGTTTGAAAGCTGGACAGTAATAATTTTAAAAATAATTAAAAGAAAGACGAATAATGAAATGCTGGCCGACAAAGTCACAATCAATTTATTTTCAATGTAATTTCCGATAAAAGGTTTTACCATTGGGTACAGGTAAAAAGATAATATAATGGCGCCACCCCAGCTGAAAATAGAAAGAATTTTTTGGGTAAAGCCTTTAATGAAACCAAATAATCCAAACAGGATTAAGAAAATAATAAGCCCATAGTCAAAAAAGTTAAGCAATTGCATTTTTATCCTCTGTTATTTTTCTAAGTTTTGGAATTCCCAATTCATGAATTAAGTTTATCAAAGTTTTGACCTCTGTCATTTGAATTTTTGTTTTCATACTTTTGGTTTCTTTTGCAGATAATTTAGGGATGTAAGCTTGACCAAAGCCTAATTTTTCTGCCTCTTTTAATCTTAAAGAAGGTTGGCTAACGGATCGCACCTCACCAGAAAGTCCGATTTCTCCGTAAAAAATTGCTTCAGCTGGAATTGGTTGGTCCGTTAAGGAAGAAAGTAGTGCAGCAGCAACAGCAAGATCTGCAGCAGGTTCAGAAATTCTTAGACCACCTGCGATATTTAAATACACATCTTTACCAACAAAAGACATTCCACATCTGGATTCCAATACGGCAATAATCATTGCAAGGCGGCCACTATCCCAGCCAATGACTGTGCGTCTTGGAGTTGCAAAGGGGGAAGGGGAAACCAGTGACTGAATTTCAACCAAAACTGGACGGGTCCCTTCAATGCCTGCAAAAACGGCACTGCCGTTAATATCTTCGTGACGATTTTCCAAAAAGATTGCAGAAGGGTTGCTAACCTCCTGCAGCCCCAGTTCTGTCATTTCAAAAACCCCGATTTCATCTGTGGGGCCATACCTGTTTTTAACAGAGCGCAGAATACGAAACTGATGTCCGCGATCCCCCTCAAAGTACAATACAGTATCCACCATATGCTCAAGAACACGCGGGCCTGCAATCGCGCCTTCTTTGGTGACGTGCCCAACCAAGATCATGACAATATTTTTTTTCTTTGCTAGGCGTATTAACTCTTGCGAACAAGTCCGGACTTGGGCAACAGAACCGGGTGCGGAATCCAGATCATCCAGATACATGGTTTGAATGGAATCAATAACAACAATTTCTGGTGGGGTGGGGCCATCCAATGATTTTAAGATAGATTTAATATTTGTTTCAGTTGCCAGTTCAACAGGTTGATTTTCAACCTTTAATCTTTTTGCCCGTAAACGAACCTGATCAACGCCTTCTTCCCCAGAAATATAGGCACATTTATAGTTTTTTGATAAATTTGCAATGGCTTGCAACAAAAGGGTCGACTTTCCAATGCCTGGATCACCCCCAACCAAAACAACAGAACCAGGGACAAGCCCCCCACCAGTAACACGATCAAGTTCAGCAATGGTTGTTTTCTTTCGAAGTTGTTCTTGGTTGGGGCCATCAAGGCCAACAAATTCAATTGAGGACGCCTTGTTTGCTCCCTTAACGCCTTTGGGAACTGATTGGTTACGTTCTTCTGTTAAGGAATTCCAAGCACCGCAATCCAAACATTTTCCTGACCATTTTGGATGGGCACTGCCACATTGCTGGCAAATATATTCCGTGGTTGGTTTCGCCAATTTTAATCCTGTTTTTTTGCAGTTTGGTAGTGTTTGTGGCCATTAATGAAGTGTTGCACTGTATCATTTTTACAGGTATCTAATTCCTTAACGGTCCCTTCCCAAATAATTTTACCCTCACATATCATTGCTAAGCGATCAGCAATAAATTTGGCACTTGTCATATCATGGGTGATACTGATGGCTGTGGCACCAAGGTGTTTGACAGATGATTTAATAAGATTATCAATGGTTCCACACATGATTGGATCCAACCCTGTAGTAGGTTCATCAAAAAATAATATTTCTGGGTTTGATGCAATGGCCCGGGCAAGTCCTACGCGCTTTTGCATGCCGCCTGAAAGTTCGGCAGGGGAAAGATCCAATATTTTTTCACTTAAGCCAACTTCTTTCAGTTTTTTTGTTGCAATTTCCCGTGCTTTTGAAACTTTGGCGCCTTTGTTGTAAATAAGGTCAAAACTAACATTTTTCCAAACAGGCAAACTGTCGAACAAAGCACCACCTTGAAATAACATGCCAAATTTTTCTATGACTTTATCTTTTTCACTTGGGCGCATATTGATAATTTCTTGGCCATCAACTTTTATGGATCCTTTATCCGGGGTAACAAGGCCTAAGATACATTTCAGCAATACAGATTTACCTGTTCCAGACCCCCCAATGACAACAACGGATTCACCTTCATGTATATCCAGATTCACCCCCTGCAAAACATGATTTTTTCCAAAGCTTTTATATAAGTCTCTAATTTGTATTTTTAATTTTTTTGCCATTTAATTTGTAAATAAAACTGCTGTTAATAAGTAATTCAAAATCAAAATAGAAATTGACGATGATACGACGGCATTTGTTGTCGCTTGTCCAACGCCTTGTGCCCCACCCCTAGAGTGATACCCTTGAAAGCACCCAAATAAAGAAATAACAAATCCAAAAACAGAGGCTTTGATTAAACCAGAAATTACATCTTGGGCTTCTAAATACTTGAATGTTTGTTCAATATAAATTGACGGGTTAAAGCCAAGTTTATGAATGCTGACCAGATACCCCCCAAGAACACCAATGGCATCTGCGCACAATACCAACAAAGGAAGCATGGTCGTACAGGCCAATACACGGGGTGATATTAAATATTTAAACGGATTTGTGTTTAATGTTACCAGCGCATCAACTTGTTCAGTTACGCGCATGGTACCAATCTCTGCAGCAATTGATGCCCCAACACGTCCGGCAACCATCAAACCTGCAAGAACAGGTCCTAACTCACGGGTGACAGATAAAACTACAACCGTTGCAATCGCACTTTCTGCTGAAAATCGGGAAAACCCTGTATAGCTTTGTAAGGCCAAAACCATTCCTGTAAAAATGGCTGTTAGGCCAACAACGGGTAAAGACAAATAACCAATCTCAAAAATCTGACGGAAAATTTGGCTTGGATAATAAGGGGGACGAACAATATGTACTATAGTCTTTACAGCAAAAAGCATTAAAGTTCCCAGGTGCTTTAAGAAAGATAAAAAAATGCGTCCTATGTTTGCTAAAATATTCATACCATTTAATTTTTATAAATTCTATTATATCGCACGCCGGTAAACAAGGCCATTAATTCATAAATTGATCGACCACTGTTTTTAGATAAGTCATTAAAGGTGGCGCTATCTTGAACAATATTAACCCAATTTCCAATGTCAGAAACACTTTCAGGGATTTTTGTGACATCTATGACGCTTAAGTCCATGGATACCCGCCCAATAATAGGAGCCCTATACTTTTCAATATAAACACAGGCGCTGTTTGATGCATCCCTGGGTAGTCCATCAGCAAAACCAATACCAATTACCGCAATCCTAGTTTTTTCTTTTGCAATAAAACTGCGACCGTAACCAACAGATTCCCCAATTTCTATTTCCCGGGTTTGTATTATTTTTGCCTGAGGCAAAAAGGCCAGGTCCAGCTTATGATTAATTGTTCCTTCTTCATGGGGAAGTACTCCATACAATCCAATTCCGACACGTGCCATGTCGTAATAATAATTTGATCCCAAAGAAACACCTTCTGCCGCAACAAGGGATGTTTCAGTATTTGGAAAGGCATCAAGGACAAATTTAAAACGTTCTTTTTGTTCAAGGTTATAGGGGCTATCCAAATCACTTGCGCAAGCAAGGTGACTCATGACATGAACGATTTCTATATTCTTAGTTATATTTTTTATTTCATTCATATCCTTAAGGGAAAAACCAAGACGATTCATCCCGGTATCAAAGTGAAGGGCGGCTTTAAGGTTTTGGTCTGGTTTTGACTTTTTTGACCAAAGTTCTGCTTGATACAAGTTATTTAAAACAGGAATTAAATTATGCTGTATTAATGTATCTAAATCACTTGGGTCGGGGCCGTGCAAGATGTATATTATTGCGTCTTTGGGCAAGCTTTCCCTTATATAGATACCTTCTTGTGTGGTGGCAACAAAAAAAGTACGGCAGCCAGCCTTGTAAATCGATTTTGCAACAGGAACAGCACCCAAGCTATACGAATTGGCTTTGCAGACATACCCAACTTTGCCCTGTGTAACATTGCAAAATTCTTCGTAGTTTTTTTGAATTTGTTTTAAATCAATTGTTATGCGTAATTGATCATTTTGAAATGATAAATCGTAAGTCATCGTTTACTCTGTGTGTTGTGTGTCTAAGTTTCCAAATTTTGTAAAACGCCCTTCGAAGAACAATTTAATTGTTCCAATCGGTCCGTGACGTTGTTTGGCAATAATAACATCTGCCTTGTTCTGGACGCGTTCCATTTTTTCTTGCCATGTCAGGTATTTTTCAGTTCCTGTTTCAGAGGGTTCTTGCCGCCCCAAATAATATTCTTCACGGAAGATAAACATAACAACATCGGCGTCTTGCTCAATTGATCCTGATTCCCTTAAGTCGGATAACATCGGGCGCTTGTCGTCTCTTTGTTCAACTGCACGAGATAACTGGGACAAAGCGACAACAGGAACTTCTAATTCTTTTGCAATGGCTTTTAAACCACGGGAAATTTCAGATATTTCGTTCACACGATTATCACTGCTGTTTGTCCCTTGCAGTAGTTGTAAATAATCCACCACAATTAAATCAAGGCCTTGTTGGCGTTGAAGTCGACGTGCACGTGTACGCAATGCTGAAATTGTCAGGGCAGGGGTGTCGTCAATAAACAAAGGAAGGTTGTTAATTTCACGACTGACCTTTGTCAGACTTTCAAAGTTTTGTTGGGATAATTCCCCACGGCGAATTTTATCTGAAGGTACACCACATTCTTGGGATAAAATACGTGTTGCCAACTGGTCGGCTGACATTTCCAAAGAAAAGAAGGCCACATGCCCACCCCCAGAATTTTCTTTCAAAACAGCCTTTGCCGCATTAAACGCAATATTGGTTGCCAATGCTGTTTTGCCCATTGAAGGGCGCGCAGCAAGTATAAGTAAATCTGATGGATGCAGTCCGCCAAGCCAACGATCTAGATCCCTGAATCCGCTTGTAATGCCTACAACATGACTATCGCGCTTATAGGCCATTTCAGCCATGTCAATAGAAGCTTTTACCGCAGATTGAAGGGATTGAAATTGATTTTTTGAATTGCCTGAGACAGCCAAATTAAAAAGTTTTTGTTCTGCTTTTTCGATTTGTTCGACAGCGTTGCTTGAAATATCAACTTTCCTGGCATCAATAACCAAATCTTCCCCAACATTAATTAATTGTCGACGTGTATAAAGATCTTCAATAACACGGCCATAATTTTCCGTGTTGATAATAGAAACAACAGAATCCGCTAGGTTAATTAAATATTCGACACCCCCGGCTTCAGATAATTCATCATCAGATGAAAAATAATCACGTAAAGTAATTGGGTCGGCCACTTGCCCTCTGTCACATAATGTACATATGGCTGCATAAATCTTACCATTAACAGCATTGGCAAAATGATCGGCTTTTAAAAATTCTTGAACCTTTTCCAAAGCTTCATTATTATGAAGAAGAGCGCCTAACAATGCTTGCTCAGCCTCGTAATTCACAGGGCTGGACTTTGTTTTCAGTATGGAGTTATCAATTTTATTTGCGGGTTCAATCATGAATTACTTTCTGGAAAAATCTATCTTACTATTTGTGCTGGAATTTGGGCAAAAAATCAAGAGAAGTTTATTAAAACAAATTGATCTTAATTAGGTCTTGCCGCGTAATACCAGTACATTGCCAATAACAACCAAAGACATGCCGATGAATGTTGGGGTTGTCCAAGTGTATCCTTCAAAGATACTTGAAATGCACAAAGCAATAATTGGTGTTGCAACCAAAACATAAGCAGCCCGGCCTGGTCCAATACGGCCAATTAAAGTTAAATAAGCCCAAAAGGCAATGAAAGACCCCATGATTCCAAGGTATAATGTTGGGGCGACATAAGATAATGACCAATCAATTGTAATAGATTCGCCTTTTGCAAGGCAATAAATAAGCATAAAAATTCCCCCATACAACATGGCAAAAGGGGCAGATTCAGTGACCTTAACGCCATCACGACCAACTTTTGTGGCGATGATTTGCCCGAATGAGGCAAGTAATGTGCCGGTTAATCCAAGCAAAATCCCGTAAACCGCATTGTCAGCAATATCCAAACTTTGAACATCTTTCCAGAAAGTGGCAATGACACCGGCAATACCTAAAATCGATCCAACGATAACTTGGGGGCGAATGGGTGTTTTGAAAAATAAGGCACTTAAAAATATGTTAGGCAACGCAATAGCAGAAAATATAACTGCAAGTAATCCACTGGCCATGTATTGGGAGGCTGGAAAAAAAGGTTCATAGGCAAGACCAAACATAAATATGCCCTGAAAGAAAATCACCACATGCAT
>CAYGKW010000018.1:0-14518 GCA_964350815.1 uncultured Rhizobiaceae bacterium
CAATTAAAACAATGGGTTAAACGCTATTTAAATTAGTTATCTGGTACAGCCCCAATTTTTATTATCTTTATCTGTAGGATTATCTCGTCTGTACCTTAGTAGGAAATCTATCATGTTTCCTTTTTTATCAACAGCTCTACAGAGATAAATCCATTTTCCATCCTCAAAACTGCCATTCATAGGTTTTTTTCTAACAGGTTTTTCCATCAATGAAACAAATCGGCCTACTCACCGTTGGAGAATGCAATGATTAACTTAAGCTCCCCCCCGCCCGCATTTTCGTCATTTCTCCAGATCGTGATAACTTAATGAAAATCGGCATTTCATGTAAACAAACATCGTGATAGCCTCTGGTGAGGAACAAAATTCTTTGAAGTATTTATGCAGTTTTGGATCCACACTAAATGTCAAAACCTCATTTATGAATCTGATTCTAGCCATTTTATTCCCCCAAACCAACACAAGCGGCAAAACTCTAAATTATCCCTTCCCAAGAAAGTGAAAAGCGATTAATAATCCTTTTGTATGACTGACCGTTCTACACTCTATTATATTATCTTCTTTAATTTTAATTTTATACTTTTCATATAAAGGACATCTGGTGTTATACGAAAATGTATTTATAATCACTGAAAAATTTTCTTTATGTATTTTGGTAAGAATATCTTCGTCAAGAACTTTAACTTTGTCAGTATTAAGAATTGATGTGTGGATAGGATTTATAAATATTTTGAAACCTAATAAAATAAAACTTGAAATCATGCTTGTAAATTCCATCAGATCTATATTATCACACTGAATATATACTTTTTTATTGTTAGGAATTGATTTTATACTAGATAAATAAGCCTTGGAAGTTGCGTCTTCAAGAGTTTCTCCTATTCCCATTACCTCCCCTGTTGACTTCATCTGAGAATCTAAAATCCCAGAAGCCCCGGGAATTTGGGGGAATGAAAATATTGGCATTTTAACATAAAATTTTGATAATAATGAGTCATCCGGCAGGTTGATGTTTTTTAATGAGTGTCCAGCCATAACTTTTGTCGCAATTTTTGTATACGGTATTCCTTTAGCTTTTGAGATAAACGGAATGGTTCTGCTTGCTCTGGGGTTAACCTCTAATATAAAAGCTTTATTATTTTTTATTGCAAACTGTATATTAATCAACCCTTTTATTTTTAACAACTTGCATAAAGCTAAAGTTGTATTCTTAATAGAACTAATGATTTCTTTTTTTAAGGAATGCGTTGGTAAGCTACAGGTGGAATCCCCTGAGTGAATCCCAGCACTTTCAAAATGTTCTGTAATGCCTGCAAAAACTATAGTTTTGCCATCATAAATGGCATCTACATCAATTTCCTTTGCATTTTCTAGGTATTGTTCTACAAGAATAGGACCAGAAGAAAGGGTTTTTAAATAGTCTTCTTTTTCCAATAGATGGTGCAGTTCAGATTCTTTAGTAGCCACTTGCATATTTTGTCCACCTATCACATAAGAGGGGCGTAAAATAACAGGATATTGGATCTTTTTAGAAAAAGAAATTAGCTCTTCTTTGTTGTGTGCTGAGAAGTTAATTGGTTGCTCAAAACCTTCTTTTAATAAAATCTCACTAAACTTTTTTCTATTTTCAGCTAAATCAATTGATTTAGCTGAAGTTCCTAAAAGGGGTATTTTCTCTTTCTCTAATATGGAAATTAGGCTTAATGGAGTTTGTCCACCTAACTGAGTTATCACTCCTTTTAATTTTCCTTTGGATTTTTCTTTCTTTATTAGATTCAGAACATATTCTGAATCTAATGGTTCAAAATATAAACGATCTGAAACTGTATAATCTGTAGAAACTGTTTCAGGATTGCAATTAACCATTATTGTTTCATAACCTAGCTCCTTTAAAGCTATACTTGCCTGAACACAACAATAATCAAATTCAATTCCTTGGCCTATACGATTAGGGCCACTGCCTAAGATAATGATTTTCTCTTTGTCAGAAATGTTTGCTTCACAGTTATCAGCATTTGAATAATTAACTTCATGGGTTGAATAAAGGTATGGTGTTGAGGATGAAAATTCTGCAGCACAAGTATCTACACGCTTATATACTGGTAAAATATTATGTGTATTCATGTAATCATTAACATCATCAATGCTTTGCTTGGTAAGGCTTGCAATACGTTTATTACTAAAGCCCATACTTTTAATATACTTCATATCTTCTTTGGTGATTGACTTTTTCTGACTTGAAATTAAATCCTCTATGCTAACTAGGTTCCTTATTTGTTCTAAAAACCAAAAATCATACTGAGTATATTGATGCACTTGTTCTATAGAAAGTCCTAACCTAAAAGCTTCGGAAACATATAGAAACTGCAGTTCTGTTGGGTTCATTAAAAAGTGAATAATTTTTTTCAACTGCTCTTCTTTAGAGTTAGAAAAAGAGGGAGGTTTATCCAAACCAGTTAGGTCTTTTTCAAGGGAAATGATGGCTTTTTGAAAGGACTCTGCAAAATTCCTGCCTATAGCCATTACTTCTCCGATAGATTTCATTGAAGGCCCTAAATAAGGGTTTGATTTGGGAAATTTTTCAAAAGAAAATCTTGGGATTTTGGTTACTACATAATCTAGTGTTGGCTCAAACGCAGCATAGGTTTTTTTCGTTATATCATTCGGAATTTCATCTAGTGTGTAACCAACTGCAAGTTTTGCTGATATTTTTGCTATGGGAAAACCTGTTGCCTTTGAGGCAAGCGCAGACGAGCGTGAAACACGTGGGTTGATTTCAATAACAACGACACGTCCATTTTTTGGATTGACTGCAAATTGGACATTGGCCCCTCCTGCACTTATATTAATCTCTCTCATTACCTTAATGGCAATATTTCTCATATTCTGAAATTCTTTATCTGTTAATGTCAAAGCCGGAGCAACGGTTATACTATCTCCTGTATGAACCCCCATAGGATTTATATTCTCAATACTACAAATAACAACACAGTTGTCACCAGAGTCTCTCATCATTTCTAGTTCAAATTCTTTCCAGCCTTCAAGATACTCTTCTACTAAAGCTTGTTTTATAGGTGAGCTATTTAAAGCTCTTTTTATATGTTCATAGCAATCAGTTTTTTCTTTGATAATATGCCCTCCTTTACCGCCTAAAGTAAAAGAGGATCTTACAATTACAGGAAATTGTAAGGTATCTATAAATTGATCCATTTCAGTAAATTGATTTAATGAAAAGCTTTTAGGAACATCGACTCCTATATTCTGCATAGATTTTTGAAAAATTTTTCTATCTTCAGCTTTTTTAATACTCTCACTTGCGGCCCCTATTAACTCGACATTAAATTTTTTTAGTACTCCTTTTTTTTCTAATTCCATCGCTGCATTTAATGCGGTTTGCCCCCCCATAGTTGGAAGAAGAGCATCTGGTTTATGTTTAATAATAATATCTGTAAGGATGGTTGTTTCAATTGGCTCAATGTAAACCTTATCAGCGATTTCAGGATCTGTCATAATCGTCGCAGGGTTTGGATTAATTAAAATAACTTTATAACCATCTTCCCGTAAAGCTTTGCAAGCCTGTACCCCTGAATAATCAAATTCACAAGCTTGACCGATAATAATAGGACCAGATCCTATAATAAAAATAGTTTTTATGTCAGTTCTTTTTGGCATACTGCTTTACCATATTTATAAATTTTTCAAATAACCAACGGCTATCATGTGTGCCTGGGGACGATTCGGGGTGAAACTGAACTGAAAAAGCAAGGGAGTTATCAATTTCCATCCCTTGTAAAGTATTATCAAACAGAGAAAAATGAGTTTTTTTACAATTTTCAGGTAAACTATTTTCCTCAAGTACAAACTCATGATTTTGTGAGGTTATCTCTATTTTTCCAGTTTCTATAGATTTGACAGGATGGTTAGCCCCATGATGGCCTGTAGACATTTTTTTTATCTCCCCCCCCATAGCAAGCCCCATAAGTTGATGACCTAAACAAATCCCTAAAAGAGGAATTTTATGTTTTAAAATATTTTTAATTACTGGTGTTAGATATATTGCAACAGGTCTTGGATCGCCTGGACCATTTGATAAAACGATGCCATCTGGTCTCATTTCATATATAGCATTAAAAGATGATAACGCCGGCATTACAATAATCTCACAGTCTAAATAACCCAAACATTTAAGAATATTTTTTTTTACGCCAAAGTCTAAAATTACAATTTTTAGTTTATTAGGCTTAGAGGTCAGCTTATCTTTAAAACTAAAAATTTTCTTTGTTGATATATTTAAAGAAAGATCTTTATTCTTGACCCCTATGGCATCTGTTAATCTCTTCTTTAAATTTATAATATCTTCTTCTTTTATTATCTCATTAGCATGATAAATAAGACCTTTAAGAGGGCCATTTTCTCGAATAATTTTTATTAACGTCCTTGTGTCAATTTGAGATATTCCAACAACGTTATTATCAATTAGCCAATCATTAAAATTCTTTTTACTTCTATGGTTAGACGGGTTGGTGATGGAATCCTTTATAACCAACCCTTTTGCAAAGACTTTATTTGACTCCATATCTTCTTGATTAGTCCCTACATTACCAATATGGGGAAAAGAAAAAGTTATAATTTGCCCATCGTAGGAAGGATCAGATAATATCTCTTGATACCCCGTCATTGCAGTATTAAAACAAATTTCCCCAAGGGAAACCCCTTTCTTAGCAATACCGATACCTTTAAAACAAAAACCATTTTCTAGAATTAGACATGCATTGTATTTTTTTTCAAACAAATTAAAACCTAGTCAGTATTATATTCAGCTTTCTACATTCTTAATAGAACGGCTCTGATGAGTCAAGAAACAAATTAGGACCAATTTTTTCTTTACAATATAACTGCATTAACGTTTAAGTAGTGTTTGGAATAATTATTTTCCACAACAGTACAGATAAAAATTTGGGTCACAAAAAAATATAAGGTAAAATATATGATAATTCTAGGTTTGCATTTTGGACACGATGCTTCTGTTTCAATAATTAGGGATGGTGAGGTTTTATTGTGTATGGAAGTTGAGCGCCATAAAAGAGTAAAGCATATTATCGGTCTGGAGTATGAAGACATAGAAAAGGCCTTAGTCGATTGTGGGTTGACCATAGAAGACATTGATTATGCAACGCTAACCAGCACTCAGTTAGTTGAATACATATTTTCTGAGCCGGAAAAATTAAGTATAAGTTTAGAAAAATTAAAAGAACATGATAAGTATGAATGCACTTTAACAAAAGAGTTATCTGTTTCTTCAAAAAAATTTTCAGAATCAGGAATAGGTTGGCTCAGACATGTTTTGAAAAATCTAACTGATCACCCTTACCAGAGAGTTGTGTTAAAAAAATTCAAAGACACTATTGAAAAGACAAAAAATTATCTTCCAAATTTTGAAAGATTTATTGACACAGACTTATGGAACAAAAAACTTTCTCTCAAAGATATATCTAAAACAAATTATAGTGCCCTTTTAAGAGATTCTGTACGCCATGGCTTCTATTACCCTGCATCTTTAAACTTAAAATTAAAGAAAATTCCTGCATATATATTTTCCCATCATTATGCCCATATATGCTACAGTTACTATCAAAGCCCATACGAAGAAGCAGCAATTCTCAGTAATGATGGAGCAGGAGGTGGGGAAGATATAAAATACGCATGCGGGTTTTTTGCTTATGGGTATAAAAATAAGCTGTACCCTTATTCACCAAACACACTGACAGCAGGAGAGTTGTATGATGCCTCTGCATCTAAAATAGGCCTAGATGCAGGAAAATTGATGGGTTTAGCTTCATACGGGAAACCCAGGTTTTTTACCAAAAAATTTGTAGGAAATTGGTTTGATTACAATAAAGCTTCCCCACAAGCTTGGATTGATCACTGCTTGCAAGAAGCAAAACGACAGGGCTATGATTTAACACATCTTGGCAACCGTGATAAAATATTGGAAGCCGTTAATGTGGATTTTGCAGCAAGCACACAAAAACTTGCAGAAGAAATAATGTTAGATGCAACGGCAGCTTTGTACTCCTCTTTGGTTGAGAGTGGCAAAACAGTTAAAAATTTATGTCTCTCAGGAGGTGTTGCTTTAAATTGTCCTGCTAACAGCCGGCTATACAATGAAAGTGCGTTTCATGATATTTATATTCCCCCAGCAATTGGTGATATGGGATTATCGATTGGTTCAGCCTTAGGTCTTTATTATAATGTGATGGGATATAGTAGGGATATAAAAAAATCAACCCCAAGTCAGGCTTACTTAGGCTTAAAGTCATCTTCTGATTGCATCTTGTTAACTGAAGCAATTGATAAGTATAAAAATAAAATAAAGGTTACAAAACTTGAAAATACAGAAAAAGCTATAGCTAGCGACTTAAACGAAAATAATGTTATAGCTTTATTTTCAGGTCGAAGTGAAGTTGGGCCCAGAGCATTATGTCATAGGTCAATTATTGCTAACCCTAGATATTTAGAGAATTGGGAAAGAGTTAATAAGGTTAAGGGAAGAGAACTATGGAGGCCTTTTGCTCCTATTGTCTTAGAGGGGGATGAAGGAAAATATTTTTATGGATGTCCTTTTCCTTCATATTTCATGCTTTTCAATGCAGTAGTGAAAACTGATAAGATTCCAGCTATTACGCATGTAGATAGAACATCAAGAATACAATCAATTAGCAAAGACTGTGGAATGATATATAATGTTCTGCAAGAATTTAAGAAGGGCGGAAATATACCTATTCTAATGAATACATCTTTTAATGGCCCTGGAGAACCCATTGTTGAAACACCTGAGCATGCAATTGATTTTTTGTTATCTACAAATTTAGATGCAGTATATTTTGATGATTGTAAGATAGAAAGAAAATAATGATGAAACATATATTGAAGAAGGTTATAGCTAATTTACCTTATTTAAAGAATATTATTAATGAAAGAAATTCCTTGAGAATGGAAGTAAAGCATTTAAAACAGAGCATTAGAAACACAGAGAAAAGCGATAAGGTCCCAGAATCTAATTATAAAGTTTATTTTAAATAGTTAAATATTTAGAGAATTAAATCACCAGGTGAGAGCGAGAACTGTATACTTGCAAATTTTAATTTATAACGAATAGCTCGCTCATTCCAGCCGGTTCTGTTACATGTATTGGGGACATTTCCAAAAAGCTTTTAAACCCAGGAGTTTGGATATACTAAACTATAAGGCTTGTCAATACACTCCAGGAATTGTTATTTTTTTTAGCTCCAATAGCTGACCTTTTTGCATCATCTTCACAGATTCAATTTCAAATAATGTTTTCTTGGCAGGGTAAAAAAGAATTCTGTTTCAAAAAGTTATTTAGCTTAATGCAATTCTATAAATTCTAATAGTTAGGCATATAATCAAAATAAATTATGGACAAAGGTAACCTGTTGTTGGATGGTGAGTTTCAAGAAAGAAGATTGTTTTTTCATCGTTATAGCTACGGCTTCAATTCCTTTTAAATATCGGTTCTCTGTCTTAAAAGATTTAAATTCTAGCATAAATCTAGTTCGTCGCTTGATGCTTCGATGATCTGATTCAATAATGTTGTTAAGATATTTAACTTGCAGATGAACCAGGTTTTTAGGTGAATTCCCTTTTTTTTTAATTCACGGATGGATTAAGGATAGGTAGGATTCTTGTCTGTATTAAATTAAGGGGATTTCATGGCAGTGTTTAGGGCTTTATTGGTTCTGCATTCAGCAAAGTCTTGTATTAATTTTTCAAGGTCTTTTGTTGGTTGAATAATGGTATCTCCATGTTTATTAATGGCTCTATATAAGAATTTTTACTGACTTTTAACTTTGATATACTTCTCATCAATTCTCCAGAAAAGCATATAGGCTGTCTATGCTAACGGATCTTCTTCTTAAACTCAGGCCCGTATATTTGAGCCCAACAGTAAATAGTTGTATGATCAATCTTAATACCTCTTTTTGCCATTATTTCAGATAAATGGCATAACTAAGGAAATAGCTTAAATATCACCTCATACATCGTAAAATAATTTCTGGCATAAAATGCTGCTATTTAAAATATTGGTTTTATAATTTAACCTTCTGTTTTCTGTTACATCAATAGACATTAACTGATTAACTCTTTTTTGCAATAGATCCGCACCGCATTATTCTAATACACCACATTTGACTTTAGCTTCGAGATATTGATTCGTTGTAAGGTGATATAGTTTTTCATTGATTTTTTCTTTTTTTCATTTAAGGTATACTAAGCTTTAGATTTAAACCCTAATTTTATATAGTTAAAATGCAACGCACCCTAAAAATTAGCATAATTTTACAAACTTACAATCATGAAAACTATATAGCACAAGCTTTAGATTCTATTTTTTCACAAAAAGTAAATTTTGAATATGAGGTCATTATAGCTGAAGATTGCTCAACAGATAGAACAAAAGAAATTATACTAAAATACAAAAATAAATTTAAAAATATAAAGCTAATTTTTAACAAAAAAAATTATGGAGTATGTTTTACATTCTTTATGTCAAAATTTAATTGTTCTGATACACAGTACATTGCTATATTTGAAGGTGATGATTATTGGATAGACCCCTACAAATTACAGAAACAGGTGGATTTTCTAGATAATAATCCAGGCTTTGTAGGCTGTTCGCATAATACAGAATTGTTATATGAACAAGACGGTAAAAGAAAACCTATGATAGCAGATAGTAGTAAAACAAAATCTATTTCTGATATTAAAGATTTAATTTCTGGGCATTGCTATTTTCACACATCGTCTTACGTTTGGAGAAACATTTTTAAAGATGGCTATCCTAAAGAGATGGCCTTTAACCAATCTGTAATGGGTGACTGGTTTTTATCTATGCTTTACGCTAGAAATGGAAATATAAAATATTTTGATAAAGTAATGAGTGTATATAGAATAAATAAAAATGGAAGATACTCAAAATTACAACAGTATCAAAAGGATTTAATTAATATAAGGGGGATGTATATTTATAATAAATTATTAAACTATGTATATAATGAAGAATTTAAAAGAATCTGGTGGGCTTGTGAAGACGTTATAAAAAAAACTCCAAAAAATTACAAAACTTGCCATGCTCTCATAAAACTTTACCTTTTAAAGAAAAGCATTGATGTGACTAGAAATAAAATTTTTGTACACATATTTGAAAAAGTAAAAAATATTTTAGATAGAAGGCTAAGCTATAATTTCACAAGATTAAAGTTTTATAAATTCTTTTTTAAATTATTAATATCGTTAGGAAAGAGAATAGATAAAATAATCATGAAATTGCATGAATTTTTCTTTAACTGCTTTTATTTTTTTGATATAAACAGATATTATATATATTATAAAATAAGATTTTATAATTCTTTAAAAATTAAATATTATACAAATAAATGAAAATTGCAATAATGCAGCCATACTTTCTTCCTTACATCGGCTATTTTCAGCTTATTAATGCTGTAGATAAGTTTGTTATTTATGATAATATAAAATACACCAAAAAAGGATGGATCAGCAGAAATCGTTTCTTGCAGAATGACAAGGCTGTAATATTTAGTATTCCCTTAAAAAAGGACTCTGATTATTTGTGTGTAAATGAAAGAAAAATATCTGATAGTTTTAATAAAACTAAGATTCTCAATCAATTAACTTCTAGTTACCAGAAGGCACTGTATTACGATACTGTTTACCCAATGATTAAAGAGATTATAACACATCAGGAAGTAAATCTATTTAAATATATATTACATTCGATTCAAATAATATGTAAGTTTTTAGAAATCAAAACCGATATAATAATATCATCCACAATAGATATTGACCATTCTTTAGCTTCCCAGAATAAGATTCTTGCTATTTGTAATAACATAAAATCAAAAACCTATATAAATACTTCTGGAGGGAGAAATCTTTACAAAAAAGATGATTTTACACAAAATAATATTTGCTTAAAATTTATAGAATCTAGGCCTATTGAATACAAACAATTCAGTAACATATTTGTCCCTTGGTTATCAATCATTGATATAATGATGTTTAATACTAAGAGCAAAATTAAGAATATGTTAAATCAATATGAAATAATTTAGCATTATGTTCAAATGGAAAAAGTTAGGAAAAGTTTTTGATCCAATAGGCTATGATAGAAAACCCTGGATGTGTCAATATGCCCAGTCTCCATCTGCAGTTATTTTTAGAGATTTTATTAGGGTGTATTTTTGTACCAGATCTCAACCAGATAAAAGCAGTCAATATATAAGTCGTATTTCATACATTGATTTAGATAAAAATAATTTATCTAAAATCATAAATGTAGCTAAAAGTCCAATTTTAGAATTAGGAATATTAGGAACATTTGATGAATTTGGTACTTATCCTGTTTCATGCTTAAAAAACAATGAGGATATTATTTGTTTTTATGGGGGGTGGACTAGATGTAAATCCGTTCCATTTGATGTTTCCTTGGGAATGGCTATAAGTAAGGATAATGGTAATTCTTTCAAAAAGATTGGTAATGGACCAATATTATCCACCTCTAAAGATGAACCTTTTATTATTAGCAGCCCAAGGATTAGAAAATTCAATAATACCTGGTACTTATTTTATATTTCGGGAACAGAGTGGGTTTTAGATAATGGGAAACCAGAACCTGTTTATAAAATTAGAATGGCTATTTCTAATGATTTGTTAGAATGGGAAAAAGTTAATAAAAATATTATAACTGATAAGTTAAATAAAGACGAGGCTCAAGCAAGCCCTGATGTGATACATTTTAATAATATGTATCACATGTTCTTTTCTTACAGACAGGCTAAAGATTATAGATTAAACAAAAATAACAGCTACAGAATTGGATATGCGTATTCATCAGATCTTTTGAATTGGACAAGAGACGACTCATTAGCTGGCATAGGTGTATCTAAAACTGGTTGGGATTCTGAAATGGTTTCTTACCCCAATCTATTTGAATTAAATAAAGATATATATATGCTTTATCAAGGCAATGAAACTGCCAAATATGGATTTGGTTTAGCAAAACTAGAAAGTACTTAATTTATGAAATGGCAAAAACTTGGTAAAATATTTGACGTATCTAGGTATAAAATATTTAATGATAGTATTGGATTTGCAAAAGGCCCACAAGCAATGGTTTTAAAAAATTTTATTCGGATATATTTCTCAACCGTTAAAAAAGATTCGTTAGGTAAACTAATAAGTCATGTTGCATTTATAGATATAGATAAAACGTTTAAGAATATTATTAATATATCAACGCATGAAGTTGTTCCACTGGGAAATCTAGGTTGTTTTGATGAGCATGGGATTTTTCCTTTTAGCCCTATAAAATATAGTGGTAAAATATATGCCTATACTTCTGGTTGGAGTAGGAGAGAATCCGTTCCAATAGAAACAAGTATTGGTTTAGCTATAAGCGATGATAACGGAATTACTTTTAATAAAGTTGGAAATGGACCAATATTAACATCATCTACAAATGATCCTTTTTTGGTAATGGATGGTTTTGTAAGAAATTTTAATAATATACTATACATGTGGTACATATCTGGAACTGAATGGATAAAAAATAATTCACAATCAGAACCTGAAAGGATTTATAAGATAAAATACGCTACATCAAAAGATGGAATTAATTGGCAAACAAACAAACAAAAAATAATCGATGAAAAGTTTGAAAAAGAAAGTCAAGCGTTGCCAACTGTAGCCCGATTTAATGGTAAGTATCACATGTTTTTTTGTTATAGAAAATCTTTTGACTTTAGAAGAAATACTGCAAATAGTTATAGAATAGGATATGCGTACTCATCAGATCTTTTAAGTTGGAAAAGAGATGACTCATTAGCTGGTATAGATATATCTGAAACTGGTTGGGATTCTGAAATGTTATGCTATCCTAATGTATTTGAATTAGATAATAAAATTTACATGCTATACAATGGTAATGAATTTGGGAAACATGGATTTGGATTGGCTCAATTATATTTGTAAAATTGATATGATGAAGTTTACGTATAAAATAAAAACAGCAACTCTAGAAGAGATATACAATCATCTACAAAATTGTGATAGTGAATTTATTTATCAATTAAATTTTAAAGTTAATATAAAAGATTATTCTGAGAAAATTTATCTGAATTCCCTAACATTCGAGTGTTGGAATAATAATATTTTAGCTGGAATCTTATGTGCTTATTTTAATAAAAATGGCGAGGTTTTTGTTACAAATTTAAGTGTTTTACCCCATTATTACAGAAAAAATATAGCCTCAAATCTAGTAAAAAATTGTATAGATCATGCTAAAAAAAGACAATTTAATAAGATTTGTTTAGAGGTTGATATAAATAATCACAAGGCTATAAAATTATACAGGAAGTATAATTTTAGTAGTATTTTAAAAAAAGAGAGTGTTAACAATAAAGAAAAAATAAAAAATATTTTTATGCAAAAAGATATAAAAAACTTAACTAAAAAAAGAGATTACAATGCTGAATTAAAAGATAATATTGAGCGGAACTATGCATATAATTTTGATTTTGATATTATGCATTACTATATGATCAAATCTTTTAAACCTTTTTTTACAGAAGGTAATCTTTTAGAATTAGGAAGTTTTCAAGGTGAATTTACTAAAAAACTTCTTCCATTCTTTAAAGATATTACATGCGTTGAAGCATCAGATAAGGCCGTAAAAATAGCAAAGAATGTAGTTGACAGTAAAGCTAAGATCATTAATGCATTATTTGAAGAAGTAGAGTTGCCTGGTCAATATAATAATATAATTTTAACCCATGTATTGGAACATTTAAACGATCCTGTCAGAATATTAAAAAAAATTAATGACGAGTGGTTATCTAAAAATGGTTATTTTTTTCTAGTTTGTCCAAATGCCAACGCTCCCTCAAGACAAATTGCTGTAAAGATGGGATTAATTAGTCATAATTCTGCGGTAACAAATGCTGAAAGAAAACATGGGCATTATATCACTTATACTCTGGATACTTTAGAACGAGATGCAAAAAAAGCTGGTTTAAATGTTGTCCATAGATCTGGGATATTTTTTAAAGCATTAGCAAATTTTCAATGGGATAAGTTATTAAATACAGATATTATTTCACAGCAATATTTAGATGGATGTTATGAATTAGGCCAACATTATCCTGATTTGTGTTCTAGTATATTTTTGTTATGTAAAAAGGGATAAAACTCAAAAGGAATATAATGATAAAAAATAAAATTTATGTTACATCGCCCTTTTTAGGAAGCAAGAGTAATATATTAGATAAAGTATCGTCTTGCTTAGAATCTAGCGTTTTAACAAATAATGGACCTTCACTAAAACTTTTAGAAAAAAAATTAAAAAGCTATCTCAATATTCAAAATATCTCTTTATTTTGTAATGGTACTATTGCTCTACTTACTGCCCTTAAAGCATTAAACTTAAAAGGGGAAGTTATAACAACTCCTTTTACCTTTCCAGCAACTATTCATACATTGGAATGGCTTGGTCTTACCCCTGTGTTTTGTGACATTGATCATAAAACAATGTGTATTGATGCAGAAAAAATTGAAAATTTAATCACAGAAAAAACTAGCGCAATTTTAGGAGTGCATGTCTATGGAATGCCGTGTGATGTTATTAAAATCACAGAAATTGCAGATAAGTATAATTTAAAAGTAATTTATGATGCTGCTCACAGTTTTATCACTAAAATAAACGGTAAATCAATTGGCTTATATGGCGATATTTCAATGTTCAGTTTTCATGCTACGAAACTATTTAATACCATTGAAGGTGGTGCTTTAGTCTATAATAATAATAAATTAGCTGATAAATTATATTTATTGCAAAATTTTGGTATTAGAAATCAGGAAACTATAGAATTGCCTGGTATCAATGGAAAAATGAATGAAATTCAGGCAATTATTGGGATTGAGAATTTAAATGGATTAGAAATAGAAATTACGAAAAGAAAAGAAATATTTGAGCTTTATAATGAAGAGCTATCTAATATTGAAGGAATAGAATTATTGGAATATCCAAAAAACATTACTCCAAGTCTACAATATTACCCTATTAGAATCGACGAGAATGAAACAAATACTAATAGAGATAAAATATATGAAAAATTAAAAAAAGAGAATATTTTTTCTAGAAAGTATTTTTATCCTTTGTGTAGTAATTATCAGTGTTACAATAATTTATTATCTGCGAAAAAAGAGCTACTTCCTGTGGCCAATAAAGTATCAGATGAAATATTATGTCTACCTTTTTATGGAGATATTGATAAAGAGGTAATAAGAAAAATTTGTAAAATTATAAAGAAAAAAATATAATCTATTAAAAATAATTAAAAAAACATAGTAAAATTCTAAAAAAACTAGGGGCTGTACCAGATAACTAATTTAAATAGCGTTTAACCCATTGTTTTAATTG
>CAYGKW010000019.1:0-14238 GCA_964350815.1 uncultured Rhizobiaceae bacterium
ATCCACCTTTAACATTCCATGGATCGCCGCGCCCCAAAGGGGCTCGCGATGACGGTAGGAATGAAGTTTGCTGGCAAATGTTATTAGACCCCGTGTCAAGCACGGGGCGACAATGAAGGGAATACACCAAGATGACACCTTATCATTGCCGTCATTATCCGACTTGATCCCCCTGCGCCAAGGCTTCGATGCGACAGGTCGGGTAATCCAGAAGTCAGGGGCAAGAAAGATGTATGGGGTGAAACGTGGTATGGATCGCCGCGCCCCAAAGGGGCTCGCGATGACGGCAGGAAAGGATTCCGGCCAAGAATGACCAAGGCTTTGACACAGTAAACCCATTTAATCTATTACGTCATTGCGAGTGCCCTGTAAGGCACGTGGCAATCCACCTTTTAACGTTTCATGGATCGCCGCGCCCCAAAGGGGCTTGCGATGACGGAAGTGAAAATGGATAAAGGACTTACCTAATCAAAATCTTCGTCATCCATTTGGTCAAGATAGATTTCGGCTTTCTTGAAAAAATCTTTTGTATCTGTTTTCAATGACTGGGACAAAACACTGACTTTGTTTCCGGCTTTGGAAAACATTTTTGCCATCTTGTCGCTTTCTTCATTATTTTTTGTCATGCTGTTGATACGACGACCCAAAGTTTGCGCCTCAATCGCTGCCTTGTGTGCAGCATCAACAATGGCTTTTAATTCTTTTTGCAATTTATCAATATCGCTTCGGCGGATATGTTTGCGATCACCCTGTTCAAATTTCTTATAAAGATCTTGCAGCGTATTTTCCATTGTACTTGATGACTTAACAATATCCCGAAAGTCTTTACGCGCCTTGTCATTGGCTTCGTGTATTGCCTTGATTTTATCGTCATATGTTTGGGATAGTTTTGAAATACTGACGGAGGCTTTTGATAATTCTTCAGCCGTATTTGACACCATATCCAACTGATATTCTATGGAATCATCAATTTTATAAATATCATCCTTAATGCGCTTTACCATGGAATCTGAAAACTTTTTCATGGATAAAATCAATTTCCCAATTTCATGGTGACGATTGGGAACCAAAGGAAACGCCGATGGCTTTTGTTCTGCAAGATCATCCAATGTTTTGGAAAGATCAACCAAAGGTTGACGGACAGAGCGTAAAAACTGAATAAAGAACAAAAGGAATAAACTGAAAATTATTATTGAAAACGTAATATTTAAGAATTTTGTTTCCCGTATTTCTGAAGAATGTTGCAGCAGGGATCCTTTTTGATCTTCTTTAATGCCATCTTTAAGGTTTTGTGAAAACTGGTTCAGAAGGTTGATTGTTCCTTTCACTTCCTTATCTGAAAGGTATTTCAGGGATTGCACAGCCCCTTTCAATTGGTTGATTTTTGAAAAGTATTCGATAATCATTCCCTGTAGTTTTTTGGTAAGTTCGTGCTTTTCTTCTACAGGCTTTGTGATTTCCAGTAATTTATTAAGATCTTGGCCAGTGTCTTTCATTTGGTTTTCAACAGCTTCGGTAAAGTGGTTTGCATTCATTGTGTTATCAACGGCATATGCCTTAATGCTTTTTCTGACATTAAGAAAGTCTTGGTATACCTCTTCAGCAATTGCTTGGTTTTTCAACGTCAGTTTTTTCTTTAAATTCAGGGCAGAAATTTCTATGGAATCTGGTAAGCTGGCACTTAAAACTTTCATAAGTTCCCGACGGTTGTTTATTTGGTCTGCGATTTTTGATACAGCATTAAATAAGGTTTTATGGAAATCTATCATCTTTTTTGATGCAGCTTCCCATTCGGCATTATATACGTTTCCTTTTAATTTATCTAAGTGTACGCCCAAGTCTTGGTTAAAACGTTCCAATGATTTTAAAGTTAACCTGGCATTTGCATCCCGCAGATCAAAAGCAGATGGCGATTTATTTTGAAGGAAAGAAACAAGATCGTTCATATATGCCTCTTGCAGTTGGGCTTTTCTATATACTTTTGACATATTTTCAAGGGAAGATGTGTTTCTTATATTCAAGAATAATTGCGCCCCTATCAGGGATACAATCAAAAGACTGTAAAGCAAGAACTGGTTCTTCAAGGAAAGATATCGCAGTGTTAAATTTCTAAGTTTCATTTAGATGCCCTATAACTGGTATGTTTATTAAATTTTTCCAAATTTATACATTGTTTCAATTAAAAATATGAATTAGTATATAATTGTAATCATAAAGTTAGGATACCATCGTGCTCACTAGGCGGCAATACGAACTACTATGTTTTTTGATAGATTATAAAAAGGCAAACCATATTTTTCCATCCTATGATGAAGTTTGCCAATCAATGGGCTTGCATTCAAAGTCACACGTAAGATCTTTGTTGGAAGGACTGGAAGAAAGGGGATTCATTCGACGTATCCCCCACAAAGCCCGGGCCATTGAAATAATTAAATACCCAGATGAACTTGCGCCTCACAGAAAAGTGGCAGAACCGGATTCAGCAGCTTATACACCCCCACAGCCTAAGCAAAGTGTAAATTCTGATTATACCACGGTGCCTTTTTATGGCTCCATCGCATCAGCAATTCCTATTGAAAACTTTTTAACCCCAGCAAGTCAGATGACTGTGCCGTATTCTTGTATTTCCGAAGCAAAGAAACATAATGAATCAGAATACATGGCCCTTGCAATTGCAGGCGATACCATGAAAGAAAATGCGATTTTAAATGGGGACACAGTTATTTTGCGCACCGTAGAAGATGCTGAACCAGGATCAATTGTTTTGGCAGTTGTTCAGGAAAAAGATGTTGTTCTTCGCCGCTGGAGTATCGAAGGGGAAAAAATTCTTTTAACCGCAGGTAATAAATACCTTATGCCGCAAGTTTACGACAAAACCCAAGTTCAGGTTCGGGGTAAGGTTGTTGGCCTTTTACGCAAATTCTAATTAAAAGAACACAAAATTAACCAATAGGAATAGCGGCAATAATATGGCTGCAGACCAAGCAATGTAGCCAAAAAAGCTGGGCATCTTAATGCCACGTTTTTCAGCAATAGATTTAATCATAAAGTTTGGGGCATTTCCAATATAAGTCATTGCCCCCATAAAGACAGCCCCCGTTGAAATGGCTGTTAAAGTCGTTGAAAGGGATGAAATCAGTTCATTCACATTACCCCCCGCCATATAGAAGAAAACATAATATGTGGGCGCATTGTCTAAAAAGCTTGAAAACAAGCCCGTTAACCAGAAATATGCGGAGTTATAGGGTTGATTATTGTGGGTCACCATCTCCATAAAATGTCCCAGTGCCCCATCATGACCTGCTTTTAAAATTGCAATAACAGGACTTACTGTTACAAAAATACCAAAAAATATCTTTATAACTTCTGTTAATGGATCCCAAGAAAAGTAATTGCTTTGACGTACTTTTGTTTTTGTTGTGACCAAGGATAAAAGCGTCATTAAAAGAAGGATTATATCGCGTGTCAAATTTTCTATGAAAAGTTCAACACCAAAAAAATCAATACTGGTGCCTGGGTGCCAGAACCCACTTAATAAGACACCCCCAATTATACCGCCCAAAAAATAAAAATTACGGCGGCCCTGAAATTGAATGCGCGACCCTGAATGCTTTGCTGTATAGGGGGATTCCACAGTTTCTTTTTGATAATAATGATTATCCAGAAAATAATAAAAAGCCAAGACACAACTGCTTAATAAAAGCATTGGTAAAAACATATGCTTAGTTGGCCAAAAGAAAGGAACCCCTTCAAGAAACCCCAAGAACAAAGGCGGATCCCCCAGCGGGGTTAAAGATCCCCCAATATTGGCCACAAGAAATATAAATATAATAACTGTATGGACCGTTTTTTGTCGCCAAGCATTTGCCCGAATAATTGGTCGAATCAACAACATACTGGCGCCAGTGGTTCCAATAATGCTGGCAATAAAAGTACCTGACAAAAGAATTAAGGTGTTGCTTTTGGGTGTTCCGTGCCAGTCAGCAGACAAATGGATGCCCCCGGTGGTGACAAACAAGCTGGTAATAAGAATAATAAACGGTACATACTCTGTCATCAAAACATGTATTATTTCATGACTTACCAGCGTAAATCCAAACGCCTTACCGGCCGGCAAGACATATAACAAACAATACCCAAAAATTAATTTTCCATAATGATGGTGCCAGAATTTTGGAAAAGCCAATGGCATTAAGGCTAAAGACAACAAAATTCCTGCAAATGGCAGGCACCATGACAAACCCATTGTTGCAGCAGGCAAGCCTTGATCTGCAAAAACAAGATTCGGCGCCATTAAAAAGAAACATGTAAGAACTTTAAACATTCAAATAACATACTTTATTGCTGTTTTTAATTCAAGTCAGCCCTTTAATAAGTTCAACAATGCAAACAAATATTGACAGGAGATGGAGACTATGTAAGTTTATACAACATATATATGGATCTATCATGCTGAAATTACTTACTTTCATTACAACAATTTTTATATTAACGTCTTGCAGCCCGACAGAACACGTCAGGGGTACAGTCGTCGAAATGGAACAGGTAAAAAAGATTGTCCCAAATGTCACAACATTAACCGAAGTTCATAAGTTATTGGGCCCCCCTTCAAGTATCACCTTATTTGGTAAAAAAGCATGGCTGTATATCGGGGAAGACACAACAACAGTTTCATTCTTTGACCCAACAGTAAATGACAGGAAAACACTTATTGTCATGTTTAATGATGATAGCACTGTTGAAAGTTATGAAATTAAAGAATTCCATCAAGGTCATGACGTAAATCCCAGTACAGAGGAAACCAAAACTTATGGAAATGATCCAAGCTTATTAAGCGAGCTTTTTGGAAATATCGGTAAATATGACCCCCCTAGTCAAGCGGGCCGTCAAAAAAGATAAGCCCTAAATTTATGTCCACAAAAATTGTGGATAAGTCTGCGGGTAACTAACTAAACCCCATGTGTTTCTGACCCCTTCTTTACCCATGATTAAATAATAATCAACAGTCAAAATCCGCTATTTTATTTAACTTTTAAGAATTCGCAAAGTAATGATAAGTAACGGATACGTCCTATACTAGTATGTGTTTTGCGCATACTGCTATAGCCAGCGTTTGTTGTGGAAAAAACAAAGAAAAAAAGGGATAAGAAGAACTTATCCCTTCCCCTTGCGGGGCCTAACTGCGGTGTGTGTACAGGGAGGCTTTAAAAAAGCCAAACGCAGTTAGGAACTTGCGACTTTATTAATTATAGCCTAATGCATGGTTTATTGTAAAAATGAAATAATGTCAATTATTATTTGGATATTCTGGCCATGTTCCTAACATCAAACTTAAGCCTTTAGCCTTTAGCCTTTAGCCTTTAGCCATTTCCACTACCGTCATCGCGAGCAGCCGTAGGATGTGCGGCGATCCATACTTGTTTGTTAATCATCCCACTTGCCCGTGACCTCTGAATTACCCGGTTAAACCGAGTAATGACGGCAATAAGGAGTTGTTATCCCCTCCCAACCCCTTTCATTGTCGCCCGTGCTCGGTCTCCCTATGCTTTTCAAGCTTCGGCGCGACAGGCCGGGGGATCCATTCTTTTCGTCATCGCGAGTACCCGAAGGGTACATGGCGATCCATACAGCGGTAAAAGGTGGATTGCCACGTGCCTTACCCGTCGTCGCGCTTCGCGCTTTGACGAGACAAGCAGGCCCTCGCAATGACGGCAGAGGGCGGATCAAGTCGGACAATGACAGTGGGGGGCAGTATAACTTTAGCCATTTAAAAGTATACCGTATGCAACATTTTGAGGCAGCAAAAAAGGCAAAGCCCATCATTATGGCAATCTGATTTAGTCGGTGTCCTTTGATAAAGATTTAATAAATGTTGAAAGGCCAATCTGGCGGTTTCTTTTTAGCCGTTCTGCGTTAATAATCGACTGGATACTGATAAGGCTTTCTTCAAAGTCTTTATTGATAATCACATAATCGTATTCTGCCCAGTGACTTATTTCACTTGCCGCTTGTGACATACGATCTTTGATTATTTCATCTGAATCCCCTGCCCTTTTTTGCAAACGATTTTCCAATTCAGTAATCGAAGGGGGCAAAATAAATATGGATACGACGCGTTCTTCCATGTTTTGGGATATTTGTTGTGTACCTTGCCAATCAATATCAAACATAACATCTTTGGCGTTTTCCAGGGCGTCAGACACTGCCTTTTTAGGTGTGCCGTAATAGTTACCAAAAACCTTTGCTGATTCTAATAATGCGCCTTCATCGCGCATTTTTTCAAATTCCTTTTCGCTAACAAAAAGATAATCTTTTCCATGTTCTTCGTTGGGGCGTGGCTGGCGTGTTGTTATGGATATGGACAAGGCCATGCTGGGATTACGTTCCAAAATTTCTTTGGCTAAGGATGATTTTCCAGCACCCGAGGGCGATGATAAAACAACCATCATTCCACGCCTATGTAAAAATTTTATCGGGTCAATTACCTGTTTCATTATAATTCCATGTGTTGTAAAGAAATAACCGAAATTTGCACCCCAAAGGAATCTTCTTTCAGATGGGTGGCACGCCGACAGCTGAAAAACAAATCTGGGTTATCATATGTGTCGTAGGCCATGCGTTCGATTTCTTTAATTCCTGAATCTATTAACCTGTCTTCTACAAAGCGTGGCAGATCAAAGTATATACCTTCTGGGCTTAGTTGTTCTTCAAAATATTTATCATAGTCTTCAGATTTTTTCAGGAAATCTTGGTGAAATTCTTTGCTGACTTCGTAAGATTGTTGTGTAATACACGGCCCCATAACGGCCAATATATCTTCAGGTTTTGCCCCAAGTTTTTGCATTGATTTTACAGTGTTTTGAACCACACCAGCAAAACCCCCTTTCCATCCAGAATGAACAACAGCAATTGTTTTTGATACTGGGTCGTGTAATAAAATTGGCACACAGTCAGCGGTTATAACACCCAAAATACAATCAGGATTTTGGGTAACCATTGCGTCTGCTTCGGGGGAATCTTCCAGTTTCCAAGGCTTGTCAACAACCACAACCTTGGCGCCGTGCACTTGGCGCACCAGTAGTAAAGGAAAGTTTGAAAGCTCCATCGCTTCTTTAACTATGTCTCGGTTTTTGTGGATATTTTTTTTATCGTCCTGGTCAACTTTCCCACAGTTTAAGGAATCAAACACCCCTTTACTGACCCCGCCTTCGCGCGTGAAAAACCCATGATTGACTGAAGACAATAAATGACTGTGGATAATCGGAACGTTATTTTTCGACTTTTTCATTGTTTTTTATAACCATAACTTTAAATAAATATCCCATTTTATTGATCAACCGGTCAAGACCTTGGGATAGATTTTTTTGATGCTTGGGGCTTTGCTTACAAAGCATTTCATACCGTAGATTTATCCCCATCATCGCAAGAAAATCGGCTTGTGTATACAACTTTACGTCAAACCCTTGGCTTTCAGCACTATTTTTTAAATAAGTAAAATTGACATGGCTTGTAAGATCCGCCGTGCCTTGAGATGTTAATGGAGATATTTTTTGATGTTTTTTGATTGCTTGAAATGTATCGCCATACGTATATTCTGCATACCCATAATCAATGGCAATAAATGCACCCCCTGTTTTTTTCATATGTTCCAAGATCTTTTTTAATTGGTTTTCTTGGGCAAATGAATATTCCAAAACATCATTTTCCGCAGGGTCTGGGTATTTGCTTAGAAGGTCTTTGGGCGGCACTGCCGGGATATCTTTATAAGCAAAAACGTCTTTTTCAAAAGCAACATGACGTTCATGCCATTGTTCGTTTTTATATACATATTGATCCACAGGCAGGGCATCAAAAAATTCATTCGCAATGAAAATACTTGGATCTGTGTTTAAGGTTTGAAGCAGGCCTTCAAAATTTTCAGACCACTGACACTGAATGTCTTTTAATGTTTCCTTTTGAATATCCCTAAGTTTGGGGCTGATTTCAACACAATGGTATTTAAATACATTATATTGGTGGCTTGTCCGCGCGAAGTCAGCCATCAAAGTACCTTTTCCTGGGCCCAGTTCAATGACATTATGATTTTTATCTTTGGCTTGATCCAAAGCCCATACGGCAATCATTTCACCAAATAACTGGGATATTTCCGGGGCTGTTGTGAAGTCACCTTTTGTTCCAATGGGAACATGCGTTGTATAATACCCATCCTGTTCATCATAAAGACAAATGGCCATATATTCAGATAAAGGGAGGGGCCCGTTTTTAAGAAGATTTTGAAGGCTTTCTTTTACAGACATGTCTTTTTTGATTTTTGAATCAGATAAACACCAAAAATAATTAATGGCAAACTGATGATTTGCCCCATGGTAATATAGTTTAGGAAATATCCTAGATGCCTATCGGGCTCACGGAAAAATTCGATAATTATTCTAAAACTGCCATAGCCCAACGAAAATATGCCAGAAGCATAGCCATACTGGTTTATTTTTTTCTTATACAAAACAAGAATGTACAGGATTGTAAACAAGACCAAACCTTCCAAGAAGGCTTCATAAAGTTGGCTTGGATGCCTTGGAAGGTATCCCCCAGCAGGAAACAAAACAGCCCAAGAAACATCTGTTACGCGGCCAAAAATTTCACCATTAATAAAGTTGGCGACGCGGCCAAGGCCAAGACCTATAGGCGTTGCCAGGGCCAATAAATCAACGATTTGTAAAAAGTTTATTTTATTACGGCGGGCGAATATATAAGTTGAAATAACAACCCCCAATAACCCCCCATGAAAAGACATACCGCCTTCCCATACTTTGAAAATTTCCATTGGGTGGGTGATATAACGCATAAAATCATAAAACAAAACATGGCCTATGCGGCCCCCAAGAACAACCCCCATTACAACCCAGGCAAACAAATCATCAAGATATTTTAAAGAAAATTGGTTGGGTTTATAATTTTTAATAATAAACTTAATGTAAAACCAGCCAAGAACAATTCCCAATATATACGCCAATGAATACCAACGCAGGGCCATGGGGCCATATATTTCAAAAATAACGGGATCAAAATTTGGAAATTCAATATATTTAGATGTATCCATGTTTATGCTATATTTTATAGAGACTTTTATAGATTACACAAAAGGGCAATAATGTCAAAAAATAGAATTCTTGTTGTTGGATGCGGTGCCATGGGTGGCGCCATGGTAAAGGGTTGGGTAAATAAGGCCTACAATGATTTTGATATTGAAATTGTTACACCAACACCCCGGACAGACCTTCATTTATTACAGCATCAAACTGTATCAACCTATGAAGACAGCCCAGATATTATAATTTTTGCCGTCAAACCCCAGGTTCTGGATAAAATTATTACAGATTATATTCCTGTGATATCCCCTGACACAACCCTTGTCAGTGTGGCAGCCGGGAAAACCATTGATTTTTTCAAAAAACATTTTCCTAAAAACACAGTAATTCGGGGGATGCCTAACCTTCCCGCCAGCGTTAATAAAGGGGTAACCTTGTTAAGTATGGAGAGAAGTACGGAACACTATGCCGTAGTTGAAACCCTGTTTTCACACCTAGGATCTTGCTTTTGGGTGCCGGAAAAATCTTTAGATAGTATGACGGCTTTAACAGGGTCTGGGCCCGCTTATATTTATTTACTGACAGAAATCCTTGGAAAAATCATTGAAAATCAAGGTATTGATAAGGTTGAATCCATTAAAATGGCCTCGGCACTGGTGGCAGGAAGTGCTGAATTAATGACCCACAGCACACACACGCCCGAAGAATTACGCAAGGCCGTGACCAGCCCTAAAGGGGTCACAGAGGCCGCATTAAGTGTTTTAATCCCTGATATGGAAAAACTGTTTAAGGAAGCCATTGGCAACGCCGAAAAACGATCAAAGGAACTATCGAAATGACAGAAAACCCCTTAAGCTTTAAAATCATTAAACTTGTGGAAAAACATGGGTGGAAGGATTTATCTTTTGATAAAATTGCTGAATCCACGGGGGTTTCTTTGGCTGATTTGCGTGAAAAATATACCCAAAAAGAAGATATTCTGGTTGATTTCAATAAAGGGATGGATCAAAAAATTCTGTCAGAAATTTCCAAAGAAGATCTTGCCGGGGCTGCCCCCCGGGATCAGATTCAAGAACTTTTTTTATACCGATTTGAAATCTTAGAACCTTATAAACAAGCATTAAAAATTATCTATAAAGATATGCTGTGCCACCCCACTGACTTGGTGCCGAATATAATTGATAACTTATCCAGTCTAAATTGGCTGTTGGCTTTAAGTGATGCAGATCTGAATGGATTTCTGGGCTTTGCAAAATCACAAGGATTAAAGGTTATTTATGTTCTTGCCTTTAAAAAATGGCTGGAAGACGATTCAGAAAACCAAGAAAAAATAATGGCTTTTCTTGATAAATCTTTAAGGTTTGGCGAACGCATTATCGATAATTACCGGTAATTAATGAGCCTGCAAGTACAACAAGCGGCCAAGAATATGCTATTTACTCAACATACTCATAAGCATTGCCGGTTGCATTCAAAGCCGCTTTTACAAATTTAAATCCAGACCCATCCTCAGTTTGGCGCAAAAAAGAAAATGTATAGCCTTTTTCTTCAAGCCATGGGCTTAGTTTTGTCAAAATTCCAAATACATGATTTGCCCCCACAATATATAAGGCATCCATATCATCCATTTCCATGGATTCTTTCATAGACTCAGCCATTCTAATGTCTCTTCTTCTGAAGCCTCTATCAATATAGTTGTCTTCAAAGATGTATTCATTAGGAAGGAAAATATTTTCTACTACTTCTTCTCCATCAACCTCTATGTAATCAGTTTTAGGGGATAAGTCTTCTTCACCATCAGATTTTTCTTCCCCAATATTAGTAATCATCGTATTTATTAAATAAGAAAAGTAATCGAGGTCTTTCCTTTTTTCTTCTTTATCACCTTCATCAGTAATAAACCTAAGTCCTTGAAAAACATCTTGAAAGAAAGTTCTGGATGTTTCTAAATATCCTATTTTTTTTCCATCTGCTCTATATTTTTCTTCTAATTCATCCTCAAAACTAGTCTGCACAGGTTTTTTTACCTCAATGTCTTCTTCACTTAAATCAAACAATGTGGGGTCATCCAAAGCATCTACGTCCCAGAACCTCCATAAACTAAGCATTGACATATAAGCAATACCCCAATCTTCCCTAAAACTTCTTACAATTTCTTTCCTTGGTTTAAAAAATTCTTTTAATCTATTAGAACCCAATTTAGAAACTTCATCAGACTCCTCATCTTCACTATCATCATCATCTTCTTCTGATAAAAAATCCCACCAATTTTTACCTTCTTCTGAAGCCTCAGCTTCTTCATTTAAATCACGTAGGGCTTTCCATGTTTTTTCATGCACCAGATCCATTTCACGCTCTAGGAAAAGCTTATTTTGTTTGCGTAATTCACAGAGTAAATTTTCATTTGGAATATAATGTTCAGTACTTTGACTATGCACAGATCCAAGTAAAAAATGTCTTTTACCATCAGGCAATTCGATACGAACCAAGCGGCTTGGAATACATGTATCGCTTAGGTGATCAGGATCTAAAGTAATTTCACTTGAGGCAGCAGCTGCTGCAAAGGCATCATGCCCGAATATTAAAATAAATAATGTAAATAATAATTTTTTTATTTTCTTTGCTTTCTTTTTAATCTAGGAATTATATAAGTACATATTATTGATAACTCAAGTCTTTCATTTCTTGCTTAATAATTTATGAATTCCCTTGTTTTTCCATTGACAAAAGGGCCTATGACCGTTAGATACTATAGTAGTTCCACATCACGGAGAGGTGGCTGAGTGGCTGAAGGCGACGGTTTGCTAAACCGTTATACGGGGTTAACCTGTATCGAGGGTTCGAATCCCTCTCTCTCCGCCACCCTACGCTCTTCGAGCTTCGGGCGGCAGGCCCGAAACGAGCTAGAGCTAGGAGTGTCGTTCGAAGCTTATGCAGTAAGCGTAGAAGGACTTTTGATTATATGTGGTATGTATATTTCTTAAAATTATCCAATAATACTATCTACATTGGCTACACCTCAAATCTAAAACAGCGCATAATAAACCATAATAATGGTCAAGTTCCATCTACACAGCCATATTTACCTGTTGAATTAGAATCTTACATTGCCGTAAAAGAAAGAAAAATAGCAATGGATTTGGAGAAATATTTTAAATCTGGTTCCGGAAAAGCCGTTGCCAACAAGCGATTTTATAATTTATAATGAATTATTGATAACAACCCCTAATATTCTTTGAGTTTTTAGAATAAAATACAGGAAAAATAATGAATATGAATCAACTTTCCCCCTGCCCTAAATGTCAGTCAACCTATACTTACGAAGATGGGAATTTATTAATTTGCCCTGAATGTGCCCATGAATGGATTCCTTCCGAAGAAGGGGCTGATGGTGCCAAAGCTGTAAAAGATGCCAATGGAACAGAATTACAAGATGGCGATACAGTTACTGTTATCAAAGACTTAAAAGTTAAAGGATCATCCTCTGTTGTTAAAGTTGGGACCAAAGTCAAAAACATCCGTCTTGTTGATGGCGACCATGATATTGACTGTAAAATTCCTGGTGTTGGGCAAATGGGATTGAAATCACAGTTTGTAAAAAAGGTGACTGATTAAGGGTCTTGAAATACAGATACACCCCCCCATATGTTTATTAAGTGAAATACCTGGTTTACTTTTTAAGGTAGATCATGTAATAAGAAAGCAGAGATGGCCAATGGGTGGCTACCTCGGAAGCCTGAGCGAACCCTTCATAAGTTTGTTGTTTCCCGATAAAGGGAAGTCCTTCAATATTTTAAGCGTTTATTCTTAAGGCTTAAAATTTTAATAAAGGCGATAACGCCTTAGAAGGATATAAAATGAAAAATTTTAACGACCCCCGTATACCCGAAGCATTATTTCATCGTTTACAACAGATGGAATTTATTACCCCCACGCCAATTCAAGCAGAAGCTTTACCAAAAGCCCTTGAAGGCCAAGATATTCTTGGATCTGCCCAAACAGGAACAGGTAAAACTGGTGCGTTTGGAATTCCATTGGTAACACATTTAATGAATAACAACCGTGGTACAGCCTTGGTTTTATTGCCAACACGTGAACTTGCTGTACAAGTTCTTCAAACTTTAAAGAAATTTATCGGCAGCAGCAAATTAAATTCCGCCCTATTAATTGGGGGGGAACCAATGCCGCCACAAATTCGTCAACTGCGTGCAAAACCAAGATTAATTATTGGTACACCCGGACGTATTAATGACCACCTAACACGTGGAAATTTGATGTTGCATGAAACAAACTTCCTTGTATTGGATGAAGTTGATCGCATGCTTGATATGGGATTTGGTATTCAATTAGAAGCCATTGCCCGCTTTTTAACATCAAAAAGGCAAACATTGATGTTTTCAGCAACAATGCCTAAAAATATCGAAGGTTTGGCAAACAAATATTTAACAAACCCTGTTCGTATTTCAATGGGTGCTGTTCATACCCCTGCTGCCAATGTGACGCAAGAAAATATTAAGTTGTCTGAATCTGACAAAAGCCAACGTCTTGTTAGCGAACTTGATAAACTTGAAGGATCCATTGTTGTTTTCATCAAAACAAAACATGCCGCCGATCGTATGGCCACAAAATTAAAGGGTCTGGGTCATGAAGTAGAAGCTTTGCATGGTGATTTGCGTCAAAACAAAAGAACACGGGTGATTGAAGGCTTTAGAAAAAACAAATACCGTATTTTAATTGCGACAGATGTTGCTGCCCGTGGATTAGACATTCCCCACATTAAATATGTTATTAACTATGACCTACCACAAAGCCCTGAAGATTATATTCACCGTATTGGGCGTACAGCCCGTGCAGGTGCCAAAGGAACAGCCATTAACTTTTTAACAGCTGCTGATAACCGTAAATGGCGTGCCATTCATCAACTATTGAACCCAGGTGAAAAATTCACTGATTCCATGGGTGGCGGTGAAGATCGCGGACGTAGAAATTCATCTGATCGTCGCAAGAAATTTGGCAACAAACCTGATTTTAAAAGAGGGCCAAGGTCAGAAGGATCCAGAGATGGTGAAAGACGAGATTTCAAAAGACGTGATGACAGACCTGCTGCATCAAAAGATGGCGAAAGGCGCGACTTCAAAAGGCGTGACGATAG
>CAYGKW010000020.1:0-13635 GCA_964350815.1 uncultured Rhizobiaceae bacterium
ATTAAAACAATGGGTTAAACGCTATTTAAATTAGTTATCTGGTACAGACCCTAAATCTTTTAAAAGGTGCATCTGTTGGAATTCTTCTTTCAACGTGTGACGATTTTAGGGTTTTTATTTCTTTTTGCGCCGATGGATAATATTTTGTTTCTTTACCATTTTCTATAATAAAATTCATGAAGAATGCTGTAGAATGCCAATCGCTCTGTATTTTACAAATCCACCCTAGATTGTAAGCAGCCCCCGCAACCATTTCTTTAGAGGTGCTTTCAAGACAGCTTATATAACAACCGACAGCCGTTCTGTAGTCTTTCTTTTTTTTGCTTTAGTGGCTTTTTCGTATCTTCCATCATAAAAAGACTGGCGCAAGTCTTCTATACTTGGTTTTCCAGCCTCTTCCTCAACTGGTGCAGCCGCTCCTACCCTCACTACGGGGGCAGCCCCTCCACCTGAAGCAACAGGTTCTTCTTCTGTGGATGCAATTGCATCCAATGCATTAAAATAAAATAAACATAGGTATGCAAAAAATAATAATTTTGATTGTATCTTCATGGTATTCTCTCTCTTATATATATCTCATGAGTGAATATAAGAGGGAAAATGTAAAAGTCAAGCTATTCGGTTTCGTAGACGCCCCAGATATGGGCTTTTTCAACCCAGCCTTTGACTGAAGGGGCTGATCTAATATGGATATGACACCAGGCATTTTTGCATTTTAAAAGTTCTGCCACTGTACCGTTTTGCAAGGAGGCAATGGTTCGGGCATTTTTATCGCCTTCTTTTTTTAAGGGAAGTTTATCTTTCAACGTAATGATGTGCCTACGCCCACTTAACAAGGATCGATGAAACCACCCTTGTGTTCCTTCGTAATCACGCACCTTACGCCAATCACCAAATTCTGCAATAATTTCGACAGGCATACGCGCCCGTTCATATGTCCATTCTGCTGGAAAATGATGGCCTGGACCGACACGTAAATTTGCCTCAGCCGAGCGTATGGAGACAAACCTTGGGATGGGAAGGCCTGCTGTATTTGATTTTGCAGACGTTTCAACGGCGCTGCCAAGAATCAGTAAGATTATGAAATATGTGAACTTTTTTACCATAATTCTATTTTAATGATTTCTTTGAAATTGTCACGTGAAATGATATTTGGAAGGGCATATAAATTAAAGGGAAATTGTATGCGTTTTATGCATACCATAAATAATTCAGTATTTTTTATGTTTTAATAGCAATTTAAAAGGTTTTATGGCGTTTTTGAAAGCAATTTTTTATAATGAGCCATGCGTTAAGGTGCGTTTTTTTATATGCTTTTTTGAATTTTTCTTAATTTTTTGCGTAATTCTGGAAACAGCATTAATAATATAAGAACGGTTGAACCTACTCACATCGTCTGTGATAAGCCTGAGGGCTTGGGTAACAACAGCTTCTCTCTGGTCAGCTGGAATACGGGAAACAATTCTAGTAATTTCATTTTGATAATACCTAGACATACCGTCTAGTAACCATAGGAGGATTAGTATTTCTTAGATATGTTTCAATGTCTGCATCGGATCCTGTAAGACTTCCTTTCCCTCCGCCTCCACCACTTGCGGCAGCATTACTTTCATAAGAGTATCCTGTCATTCCAATAGTTATTAATAGGATAACGAAAGTTTGATAAAATTTAGCCATAGTATTTTTCCCTGTTATTTATTCATTATTAATTTACAGAAGCATAACGATTAGATTTCGCAAAAAAGAAGATTGTAGGAACTTTTTGCGAAAAACCTGAAAAAAATAAGAAGACTATGCTTAGTTAAAAGCTGCTTGACTAACCGGGCGCATTACATTTTTAATAAATAATGCATAAGACTTGCCGAAAACTTATTGATGCCTTTATACTATGCAGATGAAATTTATTATTTACTTAGTTTTAATTTGCCTGCCCTGCATGACTTTGGCAAAAAAACCCCAACGCCTTTGTAAAACAAAAAGCTGGGCTATCTATAAAGAAGCAAAAGGCAAGAAAAAGAATCAGTTCTATATCGTCAGCACCCCTTATCGAACAGATGGTAGGGTTAAACGTGCTTTTAAGCCTTATGTGATGGTCAGTCGCGATCCCATGACAAGAAACCCCATTGTCAGCGTTTACACAGCCACACCCCATAAAGACTGGACAAAGATCAAGGTATGCCCCGGCAAGAAATGTTTTACTTTGCATGCCAAAAATAATCGGGCCTGGACGGCCAGCGCCCAAGATGACAAACGTATTATCGATGCCCTGAAAAAATGGAAATACTTGCGGGTGATGTATACTTATAAAGGAAAACCCATCAAGGATCGATATTCCTTAATGGGCTTTTCCAAATCATACCGCAAAGTTTTCGGGCGTTAATCAAATCTTTCCCATAAAAAAACCCGGCAGATGGCCGGGCTTGTTTTATAACTTAATCAAAAAACTATTTAATGTTTTTTACAGCTTTTGAAAGTCTGGAAGTTTTTCTGGCTGCTGTTTCTTTTTTAACAACACCTTTTTGTGCCGTTACTGCAATTACAGATTCAGCTTCTTTCAAAGCAACTTTTGCTTTGTCTTTATCTTTTGCTTTAATTGCTTGTTCAACTTTTTTGATGAACGTTTTCATTTTTGACATACGTGACTTGTTACGTTCTGTACGAACAGCTGTTTGTCTAATCTTTTTTTCTGCTGACTTGTGCGTTGCCATATTTAAACCTTTTTTAAATTCTTTATAAAAATTTCACGATAAACATATACTATATATTTTAGGAAAGTCAACTGCATAGACCATAATTTATTGACTTTTTGTTCCACTGACTAAAGAAAATTCCACAAATGAAATTCTATTGCGGTATTTCTTTACTTTTACAGTCAGTGCTTCCCCTTCACGAACATATTTTCCTTGTTTTATTTTCTGCCATCCTAAGTTAGGTAAAGTCCCGTCATAATAGGCAAATATTTCATTTGGCGAGACCGTTCCATGCATAACAGTTGAAAGAATTTTCCCTTGCGGAGATGCAAAAATTGCCTGCGCACTGGCATCACTTTCCTGCAAACGCGGCATCAAAGGAATATCTTCAGTCCCACTGATAAATTTTGTTTCAGCCCCTACCCTGAGTGGCATAACTGACAGTATTATTAAAATTACTTTAATCATGCCCTTACCCTATCCTATTTCTGGCACTTTGGACAATAAAAAGTTGACCTTCCTGCTTGTATTATACGTATAATTTTGACAGAACATTTTTTACAACCTTGCCCGGCTTGATCATAAACATTAAATTGGTACTGAAAGTATCCCAGATTCCCATCTGATTTACGATAATCCTTTAAAGTCGACCCGCCTGCTTTAATGGCATTTTCTAAAACCTTTTTAATAGAACTACAAAGAATATCTGCCCTATCTTTTGTTATATTACCGCCAGGACAATTGGGATCAATTCCTGCATCATATAAGGCCTCGCACGCATAAATATTTCCAACCCCCACAACCAGGCGTTGATCCATAATAAGGTTTTTAATAGGGGCTTTTCTGTTGTTAACCCCCTTTAATAAATTTTGCCCATTGAAATCAGCACTTAGGGGTTCATACCCTAGATGCCCCAATAAAATATTTTTCATAAAGTTATGATCTTTGACCAACTGAATGGTTCCAAAACGCCTGGGATCACAATATCGTACCCATGTACCATCTTCCAATATCAACTGAACATGATCATGTTTTTCATAAACTGGGGGCTTTGATGGATGTTCTGAAATTTTAACACGGCCTGACATGCCCAGGTGCCATAACATGCCATATTCTTTATCTGTTTCAATTAAAATATACTTTGCCCGCCTTCTTATATCTTTAATTAAGGCGCCTTGCATGCTTTGTTCAAAGTTTTTAGGAATCGGCCAGCGTAAATCATAACGCCGCACCTTAATGGATTGAATGCGTTTATTCACCAATTTAGTGGCCATTCCTAGGGTAACTGTTTGAACTTCGGGTAATTCGGGCATTTTCTTACTGACATTCCTTTAATGATTCATTAGTATCTTTGCAAGAGGGTTGCCATGCAAGATAAAAAAACAGATTTTGGATTTAAAAACGTTTCAATTTCAGAAAAAACGGATTTGGTGAAACGTGTCTTTAATAATGTTGCCAGTCGGTATGACATTATGAATGACTTAATGAGTGGTGGCTTGCATCGCCTATGGAAGAAACAGTTCGTAAGTCGTATCCCCCGCAATCCAACCACAAATTTATTAGATGTGGCTGGGGGCACCGGGGATATAACCCTGGCTTATATGGAAAGCACAAGCGACCTGAAAACCAAAGCCACTGTCTATGACATTAATGAAGCCATGTTGGAAAAAGGTCGTGTAAAAGCCTTTGATAAAAATAATTTTAAAAATATTACCTGGGAATGTGGGCCGGCCGAAAAATTACCTTTTAAAGACAATACGTTTGATGCCTATACCATTTCTTTTGGGCTGCGCAATGTTACAGAAAAAGAAGCAGCCTTGGCTGAAGCTTTCCGTGTTTTAAAACCTGGGGGAACCTTTTTATGTCTGGAATTTAGTCAGGTTGACAATGCCACTTTGGAGAAACTTTATAACTTTTATTCCCTGAAAGTTATTCCCTTAATGGGCAAAGTTGTGGCCAATGACGGGGATTCATATAAATATCTGGTGGAAAGTATCCGCCGTTTTCCTGACCAAGAAACCTTAAAGGGCATGATCGAAACAGCCGGATTCAAAAATGTTGTTTATGAAAACCTAAATAAAGGCATTGTCGCCATTCATCAAGGATGGAAATAGTAAATTATTCAACCCTTACGGCTTTTACAGCAGCAACAAAAGCATCTTCGACAAACCATTTGTTATAAATTTGTATTGCAGAGAATAGGCCTACTGTCCTTTGAAGTTTAGTTGCAACATATTCACCAAAAAAATACCCAGTTACAATATTCCCCGCTGAACCTAAATGAAATGGTGGCAGGAAATAATCTGGAATAAAAATATCTTTTACAGCACCTAATATTGTTGTACTTGCAACCAATAAAGATGCAGCCCAATCACTGTATTCATAATACGGTAAGGAATCCCATACTGATGCACCCCACCACCTTGGTTGACTGTATTTTTTTGGATCTTCTATATCTATTACCCAACCAAGATCCGACACCCCACTTTCGACTGGAAGATAGACCCAAACTGGAAAAGTATATCCCCCTGTTTCTATTTTTCTTGATACTGGTGAAAGGGGAATGATGTTTTTTCCATCAAATACTCTTAAACTGTCTCCATGAAAATCTCTGAAAGGACGGGATAGATAGACAATACGACCTTCTTCGTCTTTAACAGCGACTGCAATAGATTCCTGGCTAGGATGGAAGGCCCCTTGTTCATCAACAGATCCCTGCTGTAACAACACTTTTCCTGTTCGACCAAAATCTGACGGGGAAAATATTGAATCATCCCAATCAAAAAGGGCGGCATCAACCTGTGCGGAAAATATAATAATTAATAACAAATAAAATAATCTATGCATCTTCATCTCTTCTTACGGATAAAGATGTATATTATTTTCAGCTATATAGAAAGGGAAAAAACAAAAAAGTGTACTTTATTCGCCGGATGGAACCAGACCCAAGGCTTTTTTGTATAAATCCAGCATATATTCTTGTTCTTGACGGTCATCATGATCCATCTTGCGAAGTTTCACAACTTGGCGCAACGTCTTGGTATCAAACCCATTGCCTTTTGCTTCGCTGTATACTTCACGCACATCTTCGGAAACTTTGGCTTTTTCATCTTCTAAACGTTCAATACGTTCAACATATGATTTTAATTGTTCTGCGGAAACACCACCAATATTTGTCATTTATCTTCACCTTTTTCTTTTAATACATATTTTAATAATTCTTCCAAAACCGCCCGAACACCTGTGTTTGCCACGGCCGAAATTGGATAAATCGTTTGTTTTGTTGCTTTCTTTAATAAAGATGTTTTTTCAAGAATTACATCTTCTGTCAAGGAATCTATTTTATTTATGGCAATTATTTCAGGGCGATTACTTAATTCCTCGCTATATTCCTTTAATTCATTGCGAATTGTTTTATACCTGTCCACAACATCTTCTTCTGTGGCATCAATAATGTGCAATAAAACACTGCACCTTTCGACGTGTCCCAAAAACCGTGTTCCAAGACCTGTTCCCATGTGGGCACCTTCTATTAACCCTGGAATATCCGCAACAACATATTCATGGTCGGCAACGTAAACAACACCCAATTGTGGATGCAAAGTTGTAAAGGGATAATCTGCCACTTTTGGACGCGCCCTAGATACAGAACTTAAAAATGTGGATTTTCCAGCATTTGGCATACCTAGCAAGCCTACATCTGCGATTAACTTCATCTGAAGCCATATCCACATTTCTTCACCAGATGTTCCAGATCCTGCGGTTCTTGGTGCCCGATTCACAGAAGTTTTAAAGTGGGTATTTCCTTTACCGCCGCGCCCGCCATGGCATAAAATAATTTCATCATCTTTTTTTGTTAAATCAAACAAAACTGTCTTTTTATCATCCGCAAGGACTTGCGTTCCGACAGGAACCTCAAGAATTAAATCTTTTCCTTTACGGCCAAAGCGATTGCGCCCCATTCCATGATGGCCGCGTTCTGATTTAAAATGTTGTTGGTAACGGTAATCAATCAAAGTATTTAAATTATCAACAGTTCTGATAATTACATGCCCCCCATTACCGCCGTCACCGCCGTCTGGTCCCCCACGTTCTATGTATTTTTCACGGCGAAAACTGACGCATCCATCACCGCCATCACCGCTTTTTACAAAGATTTTTGCTTGGTCTAAGAATTTCATTGATTAATTACTTCCAAAATAAAGGCCACTTAGATATTAAAGTGGCCCCCGTTTGTTGATTTAACAACTTTTAATTTAAATAACGTGGGTATTCACGTGGATAAACAGATTGATTTCTTTCATCATAATCACGTGCATAGGTATCGCGACCCCTTGCATCTACTTGGTCAAAGCGTGATCTGCGGTCGTAATATTCATCTTCTGCCCTTGGATCATCGTCATAGTAAGGACGGTTATCTTGATAACGGTTGTCTCTTACTGGCGCATCGCGTCTTGTTGATCGACGTGGGCGAGGTTCATCATATGTTTGACGACGTACAGCCCCAACAGCCCTGTTTGAAAATCCTGCAGATTGATCTGCAACCACACGTGACCGGCCTTTACTACCAATCATAACAAGAACAGCTTGTCCTGCTTGAAGTTGGGGTTGTGGGCCTTGGACAATGGTCATAATACGCCCACTTGCCAGTTCTACTGTATATTCCATACCTTCTTGCTTGGATAATGCTTTTTGGGCCAAGGCACCACCCAAGGCACCAGCACCGGCACCTGCAACCATTCCAATGGACGATCCTCTGCCTTTTCCAATTTGGGATCCAAGAACCCCACCAGCAAGACCACCGCCTATCAAACCTAGGGAGTTATCTTGTAATTTATCTTCACCTTGAACTTTAACTTTTCTGGCATTAATAATTGTACCGCGATAAGTTTGCTTTACAGCACCAGCCTCTGCATCAGAATATGTATCTGAACCTATTTCTTTTGCACACCCACCCATTAATAGGGCAATGGCAACAAAACCAACTGCAATATATTTATTATTCATAAGTATAACTCCTTAAATTCAACCTTAATATTACTGGGAAGGCACAATCCTTGAACGCCCTTTACTTCCCACCATAACAATAACATATTGCCCTGGTTGCATGCGGGGGTCAAGACCTTGGACAATGGTTAAAATACGGCCACTTTCAAGTTCAACAGAATATTCCATTCCTTTTTGTGTTGATAATTTATCTTGTGCCACGGCCCCACCAAAGGCGCCTGCCAAAGCCCCCAGAACCATACCAACCGTAGACCCACTTCCTTTTCCGAACTGTGATCCAATCAAAGCACCCCCAACACCACCGCCAACGGTACCAAGTGTATTGTCAGAAAGTTTGTCTGACGCCTTTACGGTAACTTCACGTGCATTGATAATCGTGCCTTTGTAAGTTTGTTTTATGTCCCCTGCTTCAGAATCAGAATAGGTATCAGATCCCAACTCTTTTGTGCATTGGGCCAAGAATAGGATAGAAATTATAAAAAAAATCTTAAATTTATTCACTTGATACAATATCCTTGGTAAAAATTAAATAATAACAACCTTAACAGCCATTAAATAAGCGATTGAAACTGTGCTGTGAATACTGCCACGACTAAGGCCCAGAGTCAATTTTAAATATAAAAAATACAAAAAAATCGATTTATTAAAGAAAAAGACTAGATCTTATTAAATTTAAGTGGCATAAATAAATATATTATACAAAACTAAATAGGAGGCAAAACATGAACAAACAAGAATTAATTGACCACGTAGCAAAACAATCCAACATCTCTAAAGCTGATAGCGAAAGAGCAGTAAATGCTGTTTTCCAAGGTATTTCAGAAACTTTAGGTCGCGGACAAGATGCACGTTTTGTTGGATTCGGTACATTCAATGTTGCACAACGCAATGCACGTAATGGTCGTAACCCACGCACTGGCGAAACCATTAAAATTCCTGCGTCACGCGTTGCGCGTTTCCGCCCAGGAAAAGAACTAAAAGATTCTCTTAATTAAAGATTTGTGCGGGGGAATTCCCCCGCTTTTATCTTTTCATGTTTCATCATGAATTTACAAAAACATATTCCTCTCTTAATAATTTTATCCGGACTGTCATTAGTCCTTTTTTTTGATCTACATCACTACCTTAGTTTCGACGCATTGCAAGAAAATCAATCTTTTTTAAAAGAATACTTACAAACATATCCAATTTATTCTTTTTTATTGTTTGTTGCCGTCTATTTCATAGTAACTGCCTTTTCAATTCCAGGGGCATCAGTACTTACAATAACTGGGGGATTCTTATTTGGCACTTTATGGGCCTCAATTGCAATCGTCGTTGGGGCCACCATTGGGGCGACTTGTATTTTCCTGGCAACAAAATGGGCCTTTTATGACTTTTTCCATAAAAAAATGGGGGATTCTTTAAAGAAATTTTCCAAAGGTTTTTCTGAAAATGCATTTAATTACCTTTTAACATTAAGATTGATACCCCTTTTTCCTTTTTGGCTTATAAATATTGTCCCGGCTTTTTTCAAAGTTCGAATCTCTACCTATGTAACTGCAACGGCTTTGGGAATTACCCCTGGTGTTATTGTATACAGTTCCTTGGGAAATGGCCTAGGTGCCTTGCTGGAACAGGGAGAAACCCCAAATTTGGGCATTATTTTTCAACCAAACATATTGTTGCCCTTGATAGGTTTAACGATTTTGTCTATCTTGCCTGTCATCTATAATAAAATCAGAAAAAAGCATGGTAAAAAATAAAACAATTCAAACAGATATTTGTATAATTGGCGGCGGGTCAGCAGGCTTAAGTGTTGCTGCTGGTGCCAGCCAAATGGGGGCAAAGGTTGTATTAATTGAACACAACAAAATGGGCGGCGATTGCCTTAATTATGGATGTGTTCCGTCAAAATCCCTGATAACCGTTGCGCAGAAAGCCCACACGGTGAGCACCCTTGAAAAATATGATTTAAAGGCTGACCTTGAACGTGTGGATTACGTAAAAATAAAGGCCTATATCCAACATGTTATCAAACAAATTGAGCCCAATGATTCCATTGAACGTTTCGAAGGGCTTGGGGTTAAAGTTATTCAAGCCAAGGCCCATTTTACAGGACCACAAGAAATTCAGGCAGGGGACACAAAAATACAAGCAAAATTTATCGCTGTTGCCACAGGATCGCACCCCGTAACGCCTACCATCCCTGGTATTGACAAAGTTTCTTATTTAACAAATGAAACGATTTTTGACCTTGATGAACAACCCCACCGTTTAATTATAATTGGGGGTGGACCCATTGGGTGTGAAATGGCACAAGCCCATGCCATGCTTGGCACACCAGTAACTTTAATTTCAGGCGGTCCTATCCTGGCCAAGGATGATTCTGATTTAACGGGCATCATTCGCAAAAGTTTAAAATCCTGCGATGTAAATTTAATTGAAAAAGCAAAAATTGAAAAAATAACTGAAAAATCAGGAAAAACCACTGTCCATTATAAAGTATCTGGAAAACTCCACAAGTTGGAAGGTTCGCACTTATTCGTTGCCGCAGGACGCCAAGCCAATGTTCATGGCCTGGAACTGGAAAAAGCCAATGTTGACTACACAGACCGAGGCATTAAAGTAAATGATCGCCTACAAACATCGAATAAACGTGTCTATGCACTGGGGGATGTTGCTGGGGGATATCAATTTACCCATGTTGCTGGATATCATGCCGGTATTTTTATCAAAAACACTTTATTTCGACTGCCTGCAAAAGCCCACCATCACGCAGTCCCCTGGTGTACTTATACATACCCTGAACTGGCCCATGTTGGCCTAAATGAAGAACATGCCCGAAAAGAATATGGAAATAACATCAAAGTTTTAAAATGGTCTTTTAAGGAAAATGATCGTGCCCAGGCCATGGCGGAAACAGATGGGCTTATGAAAGTAATTACAAAAAAGAATGGGGCTGTTTTGGGGTGTTCCATTGCAGCACCCCATGCGGGGGAAATTCTGCACCCCTGGGTTATTGCTGTACAAAACAAACAAAAATTGGGGCCGATATTAAATACGATTGCCCCCTATCCCACATTATCCGAAGCAAGCAAACGTGTTGCCGGCAGTTTTTATACGGATACACTGTTTTCTGCCCGTACAAAAAAAATCGTTCGGTTTTTATTAAGATTTGCCTAGCCTTTAACTAACCTGACCAAAACATCTTGATACATATCTTTATGCTTTCCCCAATGAAAAGCATGGCGACCTGACGGAATTACATGCATACGACAGTTTGAATTTTGATCACAATCTTGATTCACAAGATCAAAATCAACTTTATTATCATCAGGCGTCATAATAATATGAAAATCTTGATTTAATTTTCTAAGATTATGTATGTTTTCAAGTGTATATGAAAACAAGTTACGCACGGCCGGCACAATAACATGCCCTGAAACGACTTGGCCTATTTCAATTTCAAATCCAATATCATCAACACTGCTAAGATCACGGCCGCACCCCAATGACACATATGGACAATAATTTCTGAATAAAGACAAAATGCCTAATTTAAAACGATTTTCTGCGGTGTTTTGCCTTAAATGAAAGGCTGGGGCCTGCAGGATACACGTAATATTTTTCGGAAAGCCCTGTTCCAGCATAAGTTTACTTAGGACTGTAGAACCAAAAGAATCCCCTATAACATAAATTTTGTTGTACTTTTTTGCCTTTTCCTTGATGTATTTTCTGACATAATATTCCACATCTTTCGCCTTAAAATTCTTGCTTTTTGCAAGGCCTCGGGCATGGTGCGGTAGCAACGGCACATAAAAATCAACGTTCGGTAGCCTATCTTTTATGGCATCCAGCGTAATATCATGGCTTGTTGGATATGACATAAAGCCATGAATAATAATAACGGCTGTATCTTCTCCCCGTTTTATCTCCTTAGAACCTTTGCCATAAATAATGCCCTGACTATTTTTAAGATAAGTTTGATCATGCACAATTTCAGAGTGATAATCTAAAACCCACCTATTTTTTCTTATTAGAACACACAACATAGAACAAGGAAACCCTTTGTTACTGCGGTACACACCCCTTGAAAATTTTATAATAATCCCCATATGTATAGTGTAAGAAAAATAATATAGGGATAAAACATTAAGATGATTAAAACTTTATTAAACAAATATACAAACTTTATTATGTTCGGTTTGATATCAGGTGCGATTATCACAAGCAGCATGCTTTTTGATACAAGTGCAGATAACAATGCAGCTGTTCCCCTTCAAATGAATACTTCATTAAATAAGGGACAAAAACAAAGCGATGTTTCTGTAAGTGACTTGCACAGTGAAATTTCCACATTATCTGCAAAACAGCAGAAAGAAGTGGATATTATGGCCAGAACGATTTACGGAGAAGCCCGCGGTGAAAAAACGGATAATGCTTTAACAGCCATTGCCCATGTTATTTTGAACCGTACAAAGGATAGACAAAAAAAATGGGACAGGTGTCCAATTAAAGTATCACAACAAAGGTATCAGTTCTCTTGTTGGAATAAGAATGACCCAAATTATAAATTGATTACAAGGGTTACCTTAAAAAATAAAAACTTTAGGCGGGCTTATAGGGCTGCATTGCAAGCCCTGAAAAGTAAAGACATTACAAACGGTGCAAACCATTACCATAGTGTATTCATGAAACGTAAGCCAAGATGGGCAAAAAGTAAAAAGATGATTGCTTTGGCCCGTATTGGAAACCATAAGTTTTACCGAGCATAAAAAAAGCCCCATTTCTGGGGCTTTAATTTTTTGATTGAAACTAGACTTAATAAACAAATCCACGATCCCTAAGGTCTTGAAATTCATCTGCCGTATTTTGATTTTGATACAAAGCATCTGACAGTGCAGAGAAACTATACTTATGCTTAGTAAGCTTAGGCCTTTTAAGCGTTTCTTCTTCAGATTCTGCATATATACCTTCGACAAGAGACGCCGTTGCAGAATACCTATCTTCCATACTGTGAGACAATAAAAATATAGCAATTAATGTCTGCCATTTTCGCGCCATTGGACCATCTTCAAGTGCAGGCTGTCCCTCAAAAGCATCAAATGAAGGCCCATGCCTTCCCATAAAAGGAACGACTATTGCTTCGTACGTTCCTTCTTCTTCAAGAATAAGGTCGGTCAATAAAACAGACTCTGTCACAATTGCATCATTTTCTTCTTTGACAAGATGACCAATGCGCTCTGCTTGTTCGAGGGCACCTTCTTGCTCTTCAACAGGAATCGTACCATACCCTGATTCTGTTTTAAAAGTTTCCTCGTCTGTTACACTGTAAGGAACACCTCTTCTTAAATCATCAGTTAAAGTAAGAAGTTCTGCAAACCTCCCTTCTCCAACAGGGTGACCTTTAATATAAGTGTAGAATGGATCTGTTGGATCTGCCTCAGGGACTGCAAGTTCTCCCCCAGCTGCAAAACAGGTTTTGGGTAATATTATAGTTAATAAAAATAAATATATGATTTTTGTCATTTTCTCTCTCCTTTTCATAAAGATATAGTCAATAATTCATCAAATGCAATAAAAAATTTAAAAAAGCACTTGGCGAAGCGATTTAAAAATAGTATATAAAGGGTGTGTGCCGGCTTAGCTCAGTTGGTAGAGCAACTGATTTGTAATCAGTGGGTCGGGAGTTCGAGTCTTCTAGCCGGCACCATGTCCTTCAAAGGTTTCAGGTTTTTGCGATTTAACCCTTAATTTAAAAGTCACCACGGAAAGATTTCTCAGATCCTATTAAATAGTTTTTTACTTTTGAATTTTTCAAACTAAATCCCAATGACGGAGCTCTTCCAGTACCTATTTTACTATAAGATAAATCAAGTTGTGTTACAGAAGAATATTTTATTTGGGGCTGTACCAGATAACTAATTTAAATAGCGTTTAACCCATTGTTTTAATT
>CAYGKW010000021.1:0-10928 GCA_964350815.1 uncultured Rhizobiaceae bacterium
TTCATCTGTACCTTTATAACATCTTACAACGTTATCTGGTACAGTCCCAAGATTTATATACAAGAAAGGTGGGGGTGGCCTATTTTTGAACTTTATTCAAAATTGATAAAGTTAATTCTGGAAAATCTGGTTTAAAATAATCGCCGCCAAAATGCCCTTGGTCTTTAAATTCGTGATATTCACAATTCAACTGTTGGTGGATAAATTGGGGTTCAGAAATGGGGATCCATGGATCATCTTCAGATGCAAATAACACCGTCCATTTTTGATTTTTTGACTAACCGGGGGCATTACATAAATTATGTTAGAGTTCCCTTAAACTTTCTTGAAGTTTATGAGGTGAATGTATATATATAAACAATTACAAAGTACATTAAAAAGAGAGAGACAATAATGACTAAAAATTTCAAACTATTACTATTATTATTTACGTTATTTTGCCAAATACCAAGCACCGGATATTCAGCCGGGGGAAGTCCAGAGGGTGAATCGTCTGTCAATGAAACAATTATTGCTAATGGTAGAGTCTATTCAGTTGTTGGCAAAGTTTTTGGAGAAGACAAAGATTTTTTAGCCAAAGCCCTTACAGCAAGAGAAAAAAGAGGCGTTGAAGAAGCACGTTTTAAAGGCCTCCACGGGCAAGGTGAAACGGCTCGTACTTGGCTCATAAACGATAAGGAAGGAAATCCTATTGCTGCAGCAAAGCCTGGACGGTCTGAAGAATCAACAGGATATAGAATGTCAAAGACTTTTGGTCTAGATATCGAAACTCCAGCGTATACTATAGATTTTGGAACAGAAGAAGAACCAAGACATGTCTTAATTGAAAAATATGTATCATGGAAAGTTGTAGGAGAGCCAGAAGATTCTGAAGCTGTAGTGCTCGCAAAAGAAAGGGCACAAAAAGGAAGTTTGGTCGGCATAAGTGTTCCAATGGATGCTTCAAGAAGACTTGTCCTTCAAGAAGATATAGAGAAAATGATTTTATTTAGCTATCTTGTGAGGCACCAAGATATCGCAAACAGAAATCTTGCTTATCAAGTTGTTGGCGGCCACTTACGCCCAGTTCTTTTTGATCTTGAATCGGCTTTCAGCCCAGGCATATATGGCATGTCTGCTTTGCACTTTCTTCCTGAGCCTGAAATGGGTAAATTACCTTTTACCAGGCAAACAAGAGAACTTGTGACATCTTGGGATATACCTGACCTACTAAGATCATTTAAAGATGAATTTATATCGCATGTGCGAAAAAAAATAGATCCAAAATTTGCAGAGAAAAGCCCTGAACAAATTTTTCAGCAGACAGAAGAAGTTTTACATATAATTCAAGATTCGATGGGAACGTTTCCAGAAAAGGCATCCCCTTATATGATTGAAGATGTTTTAGCTATTCGTAATTATCCCTACTCTGATTCTTATGTTACGCAGGCCATAGAAGAATCTTTCCCACGTGCAGCCAGAGATGAACTAGATCCTACTGAAAAATCACTTGCTCACACTTTGCTTTTGCATCACTCTGATGTCAGAGATTATTTTGACAGAGTTGGAACGACAAGAACCACAGAGGTTCCGGAAATTTTCTTCGACTCTTTTCCCGGCATTATGCAAGCATATATTGATAGTAAGTCCCATGAAGAACGAAACTTATTTAAAATTACTGATTTCATCAGCTACTATCTTGGTCTAGGTCACAATAAGAAAGCTGGCGGTGACGGTACAGAGGCAACAGTTGATGATATACTTCGCCAAACTGTATGGTTTTCATAAGGCAGTATTTATAAAATAAATAACTACAACTGGGCCCCATTCTGTTTTGCAGAGTATTTTAGAGGGGGCCTTTTTTATTTCCTAAATAACTTATTTGCCTTAATGCACAAGTTCAAAATGCCCAATTAAAACCTTTAACAATATAGTTGATGACATATTTTATATTTTTACCTAGAAACCGAAGTATTGCAAAAAAAACAGGGGGCAGGTAGTTTATAATAGGTAATAAGTACAAGGCCACATTGATGAGATTTTTAATTATTTTAACTATTTGGACTGCAATAACGGGTATAAAAGTTTCTGCACAGGAACGGGATTCTTTGGATTCCTTATTAGATGGTTCTTCCAGATCCCCCGCAAGACGGGTCGGCTTTGGCTCCATCACGAAAGCTGGGGGTGCTTTTAGTGCAATAGGCAGCAGGGGTCGCCTAGAACGAAAAGGTTTTTCCCCAGTATTAAGCAGGGGAAGGAGAAGGCCACCACGGCGTCGCCACTTGGTGGCTTGGGGCAGTAGTGTGGTATCATCTTCGTCACCGAAAGAAGTTCTATCCCCTTCCGCTGTAACGGTGTTAGGTACATCCCCAAGAAGGTCGTTACCTGAGCCACCTGCAATAACAGAGGAAAAGGAAACAACAGTAATGCCAAGTGGTCCCATATCGGCACTTCCTCCTATGCCGGCTTCTCCATTTCCCTCATCTCGATCCAAATATGGCCGTAGATCAGCAAAGCCTCCTTCATTGCCAGGGATGGCCCCAAGTCAACCTACAGAGCGTGATAAATCAAAAGAAGTGGTGCCTGCCGCAACAGCCGAACGGCTGGCTTTAAGCAGTGAAGAAACAGTGATTCGGCCTTCAAGCTTTTCTGTTATTGAAGGCACGACATCATCTGAAGAAGACCTCCCCCCTTGGCTTCAAGATTAACAATCATCGCAAGAGTTGCCCTGTAAAAAAAGTTTAGATACCATAATAATTAGGGAGAGAAATTCATGAAACGATTACATGTTCTATTTTTGGGTGTTCCTTTTTATACAATAACCCTATCAATAGTATTGACTTTTTGTCATACCGGTGCCTTGTCTGCTGCGGGAATGGAAGAATGCACTGATAAAATGGGGCAGGGGCGCCGCATACAATACTTGGAAAACTTTTCTTTCGAAAACAGTCATTTTAAAACTTCCTTATCTCTGGCAAGGCAAAATTTTAATGCAAAAAGATATTCAAAATCCCTGCCTTATCTTATTTCAGCTGAACGGGAATGTGGGTTTTTGCATAAAGATGGTTTGGTCATTGGGGGTGTAGAGTTTTATGTAAACTATGATGAAGATGCAAAAGAAGAGGAAGGGAGTGGTTTTTTTGAATCATTACCCGAAATTGATGATACTGATTTTTGGAATAAATTAGAAGCATCAGGAGTTTTAGAACAAAGGTGCGATCGTCCTGAAGATACAAAAAAGCCAGAGGCCGCCGTGCCTGCCGCAACCCTAACAAAACCTCCACGGCCCCCAGGCCCAACAAAAGCAAGACCAACCCAAACACCACTTAGTATTAGAATTCCCCCTAAACCATATGAAGGGGAACTGCCCTTTGATACGGGTCAAACAGAAGAAGAAAAAATACTTTTGGAAAGTATGTTTAGTTAACTATTAACTTTAAGGGGTTAATATTTATATCATCAAAGGTTGGCAAAACAATGAAAACATTGGTTGATAGTTTGGCGTTACGCTTACAACAGAGGATTGACGCGACATGTCTGGAATTCAAATGGTAAAACAAAAAGCCCCACCGATAAGGCAGGGCTTTAAGAATAGTCTTAAAGAAAAAACTAAGCGTCAGTTACCTCAGCAACTTTTTCTTCAGCAGATACTTCACCTTCAGCTTTTTCTTCAGCTTCTTTTGCTGCTTTTTCAGCTTTCACTTCAGATGCTGCTTTCTTTTCTTCTTTTGGTTCTTGTTTTTTAACCAATTGTGTTTGTGCTTCTTCTTCAGAAGGGGCAATACTGACTTTTACAGATGTGCGAACTTCTGGGTGCAATTGCACAGGAACTTCATGAACGCCCCTTGCTTTGATGGGGGCATCAAGAACAATTTGGTGACGCGTAATGCTGTCAAACTTTTCAGATAACAGGCCTGCAATTTCACGTGTTGTAACGGAACCAAACAAAACACCAGCATCACTGCTTTGGCGGGCCAAGATAATTATGTGGCCGTCAATTTTCTTTTTCATACCTTCAGCTTTGGTCTGAAGGTCTTTGCTTTGTGCTTCTAATTCAGCACGTTGCTTTTCGAAAAAGGCGATATTTTCTTTTGTTGCGCGCAAAGCTTTGTTTTGTGGCAATAAAAAGTTGCGTGCATAGCCAGGTTTAACGGTAACAAGGTCACCCATTTTTCCTAGGCGTTCAATGCGTTCTAATAATACTACTTGCATTTATAACTCCTTATTTCTCAATGTATGGCATTAGGGCCAGGAAACGGGCGCGCTTAATTGCTTGGGCCAATTTACGTTGGGCAGCCAATGATACGAATGTAATACGGCGTGGCATAATGCGACCACGTTCAGTTACATATCTTGATAATGTTTTAACATCCCTGTAGTCAATCGTTTGTGGGTTTTTCCCTGAAAATGGGCACGTACGACGTGGACGATAAAATGGGCGAACTTGGCTCATAGGAACCTTTTGCATTGCTTCTTTACTAGGCTTCATTTGTGACCTCTTTTTTCTCTAAATCAACACCGAATTCTGCTGCGATCTGTGCTTCTTTATTGCGTTGATGCATCATAATGGAAGGTTCTTTTGACAATTCATCAACTTTAATGGAAAGAAAACGAAGAACGTCTTCATCAAAACGCATTTGGCGTTCCATTTCGTGAATTGCCTTTACAGGGGCATCAATTTTTAACATTGCATAGTGCCCTTTTTTATTCTTTTTGATTAGGTAAGCCAAGGTGCGAAGACCCCAGTATTCATGGTTGGCAACCTTGCCCCCATTGTCTTTGATAATTTTTTCAAATTTGTCGACCAAGCTTTCTGCTTGTGTCTGTGACAAATCCTGACGTGCAATAAATACACTTTCATATAATGCCATTTGTTAACTCCTTTTGGCTAATTCAGCTGATGCCACCATGGCACCAACAAGAAGTTTATAGCCGACCTTTTAACCTTGTTAGGCGTTACCGCATCACTTGTGTACGCATTTGTACACGTCGCGCCTTGCCCATAACAAACTCAAAATGCTTCAGCTAATTTTTCTTAACAAGTCAAGAAAATACAGAGGATTAACCTCTTGCCCCAAATATAATGATTTCTTCTGAAAATGCAAGGGACTTGTGTGCTTTTGTTCTTTAAATTCATACCATTTGCTAAAAAAGTGAATTTTGTCCATAATTAAATGGTGATGAGAAAAATAATGGCCCGCCTTAAATTAATTTTATTTTTTTATTATACGCGTATCAATCACTTGGTGCAGCAGCAGGCGCAGCAGCAGCTGATACAGACGAAGTACAGGGGTTTTCATCCTGTAAGCCTATCTTAGTGAATTACGAAAGAATGTCTGATGGAACTTACTCCGCAAGTGTGGCGCATGAAAAAATAAGAATGTATGAATTTATGGGGATGGTTAATCGTGTAAAACAGCGTGATTTAGTATCTGTCCTAGATTTCAGAGAGTCAGAGGCGCGTCCTGTTCATGTTTTTCAGCTTTTATCTGTATATAAACAAGATCCATATATAAAAGTTATTGATTTAAGAAGCCCAGAATTATGGGTTGATTTTTATGGATCAGATAGTATTGGGCTGAAAGGTTTTATGGCTGTTCGAACGCCTGCAGGATTGGCATTCGAATTGCGCATTCGGCACCAGACCAGCAGACCCTTTCCAAGTATTATAAAAAAAACTTTTTCCTATACATCCTTACTTCAAGTTGTGTGTGATCAATTAATTAAAAATCCAAGGTTTTCTATTGTGGTTGAAGATGCTTCTGATGATATTAAATTAGCCTTATTCCAGGCACAGTGTGCAACGCTACATGGAAGGGAGCAGCTTATGACAGAGGTTGAAACAATGGTCAGAATTATCCAAGGAAAAGACCTTGATAGAAGGCGGGAAGGTGCTGGATTCAGTGGTGTTGTCCCAGGTGTTTTAGGCGCGCAAGCTGCAGCAGCGGCTGCGTTCTCAGAAAATCATGAAGCCGGAATTGAAGCAGAAGAAACATTGCGCCAACAAGAGGCAGCCCAGGAAGGGACCTCATCAGTAGAAGGGGAAGAAATGGCAAGAACTTGCGAATAGAATAATATTTCTCCAAAATGCAAGGCCCTTCGTAAGTTTTTATACTTGAAATAAGTGTGTGGACTAGATATATAAAAATTACTTTAAAATAACTTTAGGAACAATAAATGATGAATTATTTAACCAAATTACTTACGTTGATTGTCACTTTTATGTGTCTGTCACAAAACAGTTTTTCTGCAGCAAGTGCCGTGTCAGAAGAATCACCCGCCTTTAAACGATGGAGCCGTGTTTTTGATAAAAGATCAGATGTGGTTTTGTCTGGGAATCGATGTGGTGTTAGTTCTTATCTGCAGTCATATGATGAATTTTTAGAACACGTTCATCCATCAGAAAAAGTACTTGATGTTGGTGGAGGCGTTGGTTTTTTCGCACGTGTTGCAGGTGAAAAGGGTGCAGATGTTACCGTTGTGGATATTGATAAAACAGCCCTTGCAAGGCTTGCGTCAGAACAACCAGAAGTTACAGTTAGGCATCAAAGTGTTTTAGAACTTGAAGATGATTCTGCCTTTGATGTTGTTTATTCAGCTTACATGCTTCAAATATTATCAGTTGAATCAGTTTCTCTTGCCATCGAAAGAATGGTTCAGGCTTTGAAGCCAGGGGGCCGTCTTATGATTGCGCTTCCTCCATTTGAAACAATGATGGAAAGTCATGGCCTAAGACGTTTTGTTGCAGAAGAAGAGACTTCACCTGTAAGTGTGCCATCAGCAGAGGCCTATAAACCTATTGAAGAAACTATTATAAAAGATCTTCCAGCTATGGTTAATAAGGCTTTGAAAGATATGGGCTTAGACTTGCCTGAAGCACAAAAAGCCGACCTTATTAAAACCCAAATAGCTGAGTTTAAAATAACTGAAGAAGATAAGGCAGCCCTAGTTGAGAAATATGGGGATAAAGCCCGATATGGATTTAATACTGCGGCGTATATACCAGAATTTTTTACCTATATTGACAAGACAATTCTTCGCACACTTTTTGAATCTTTTGGTTTAGGCGATATTTCATTCTTTGATATTAAAGAAGAAACAGGGGCAATTACCTCTTTAGGGGCGATGGCAACAAAACCAACAGAATAAAAAGCTAAATATATTATATTATCCTTGAAAACCCCGGTTTTTTTATCAATAATGTGGCGAATCAATAAAAAGGATCACACATGACAATTGGTATCGTATTTCCGGGGCAGGGGTCCCAATCCGTTGGGATGGGGCAAGAACTTGCCAAAGTATTTCTTGAAGCCCAGCACGTTTTTCAAGAAGTGGATGATGCGCTGGAATATAAACTTAGCCAGATTATTTTTGAAGGTCCCACAGAAGACTTGACCCTTACCCAAAATACGCAGCCGGCCTTAATGGCTGTTAGTTTGGCCGTTATGCGTGTGTTGGAAACCCAAGCAAAAGTTGATATCTCAACTTTCTCTTTAACGGCAGGCCATTCATTGGGTCAATATTCTGCTTTGGCCGCTGCAAACTCCCTTTCAATTTCTGATGCAGCACGGTTATTAAAAATACGTGGGGAATCCATGCAAAAAGCTGTTCCCATAGGCAAAGGTGCAATGGTTGCTGTGCTGGGTGCAGATATGGAAACTGTTAAAAAAGTGGCAGACGAAGCATCCAATCACGGCATTTGTGCCATTGCCAATGATAACTGCCCAGGCCAAGTTGTATTAAGTGGGGAAAAGGTTGCCATCGACCAAGTGTCCGAAATTGCCAAAGCCCATGGGGTAAAGCGGTGTATTCCATTGCCCGTCAGTGCACCTTTCCACTGTAATTTGATGCAACCAGCGGCCGAAGCCATGGAAAAAGCATTGGATACAGCAGAACTTTTGAACCCAAGTATTCCAGTTATCGATAATACAACCGTTTCCCCCATCACGGATGGTCAAGAAATGAAGGGGTTATTGGTAAAACAAGTCACAGGTCAAGTGCGCTGGCGTGAAACCATTGAATACTTTAAACAACAAGGTATTGAACGGGTGTATGAAGTTGGGGCCGGTAAGGTTCTAACAGGCTTATTCAAAAAAACAGCCCCTGAAATTGTGTGCACGCCTATCTGCACACCTGAAGACATTGAAGAACTAGTAAAGAATTTTTAGAGCACGAAATAGAGAGTGTCCAAATTATAGCCGTCCATATACTTTGACGTTGGAGACTTCTGGATTCTTCATTGTCGCCCCGTGCTTGACACGGGGTCCAGAAGTCTTTATCCAGTCCCACTGCCGTCATCGCGAGTACCGGCACGGTGCGCGGCAATCCATAAGCCACAACGAAGTGTAGATAAGGTCTTCTTTTTTCGTCATTGCGAGTACCCGCTTGTCTCGTCAAAGCGCAAAGCGCGACGGCGGACAGGATGCGCGGCGATCTATACTTGTTTGTTAGTCACTTGCAATAATGGCCCGGGCTTTTAAACGACTTGTTATGAGCGCTGCCTTAAATTCTTCAATAAACCTATTTTACTTATCAGTAAAAATTCCAGGGAAAACTGCGCGCCCTCTGTCTGGGTCAGTTCTATGAATTTCACATCTTAGCCAAACTTTTTCATCAGCAGTAAGTCCCTTGGAAATTTGCTTTATTATAAAATCATCTGCATGATCTTCAGCAGAATGCAAATCAGATATTGATGGTCCCTCTTCTGGAAGCGTTATTATTCCAAGATAACGGGCCCGGCAAACACGCCACGTTTTTACAGCTTGTTCTAATGTTTTGGGATGTTCTAAGATTTCTGTAAAAACTAGGATTTTTAGACTTCTCTCATCTGGAACAGCAGGTGCTGGAATTACTGCACGGGCTGCAGGCCTTTGAAATGCGAACAAAGCACAAAGTCTTGCACCTATGCTTGGCCTGTCTTCTGCAACAGCTGCTGCTGCAATAGTTTGGTTTGCCATTAATAATAAACAGCATAGGTATAATATTTTTTTCATCTCTAAGTCTCTTTTGTTAAATTACATCTCTTGTTTATAAATATATACTGTAAATGCTACCTATATAACTTATGAAAAAGAACCATACCCATTTCTGGATCAGTTCCCCCAATTTCAAGTTTTAACCATTCTTTTGTTTCTGCGGCCATACCTGCGTTGATACTGTTTGTTATAAAAATTCTGGCAGCATCTTCGGCATCAAACATGGTAAAGATATCTGTTGAGGGCAAAAACATGGACTCTCTTTTATAAACGCGACAGATTCTCCATGTTTTTACAGCTTCCTCTAAAGTTTTTGGATCTATTTTAACTTCTGTTAAAATAGAGGGTGCTGGCGCCACTGCACGGGCTGCAGGCCTTTGAAATGCGAACAAAGCACAAAGTCTTGCACCTATGCTTGGCCTGTCTTCTGCAACAGCTGCTGCTGCAATAGTTTGGTTTGCCATTAATAATAAACAGCATAGGTATAATATTTTTTTCATCTCTAAGTCTCTTTTGTTAAATTTCATCTCTTGGTTTTAAATATATAATAAGTATTCCAATAATAAACAAGTAAATTATGGGCGACAGCCGATAGGTCCCAAGATTTTTTATTCCCCTTACTTGATCCGGAATCCACATCGGTGTTAATAATAATCAGTATTTTTTTATCAGGAGTTTTCAAGATGTTCGATTTAACAAATAAAAAAGCCGTTATTACAGGGGCAACCGGTGGTATTGGCGAAGAAATTGCCAAGGCGTTGCATGCACAAGGTGCCACCGTTCTTATTACAGGTCGTCGTGAAGAAAAATTAAAAGAATTGGCAAAAGAATTGGGCAATGACCGTGTGATTACACATGTGTGTGATTTGGCAAATGATGAAGATGTGGCCAACCTTATTCCAACAGCGGTTGAGAAAATGGAAAATGTGGATATTCTTGTAAATAATGCCGGGATCACCAAAGATGGGTTGATGATGCGCATGAAAGACGAAGATTTTCAAACTGTGATGAAGGTAAATTTGGAATCCATTTTCAAGCTTTCTCGGGCCATCTTAAAACCTATGATGAAAAGTCGTTTTGGACGTGTGATCAATATCACTTCGATTGTTGGGGTAACAGGAAACCCAGGCCAGGCGAACTATTGCGCGGCAAAGGCAGGTTTGATCGGAATGTCTAAATCCATGGCGGCCGAGGTTTCTGTGCGGGGAATCACCGTTAACTGTGTGGCACCGGGTTTCATCAAATCAGCCATGACCGAAGCTTTGAACGAAAAACAATCAGACGCAATTTTGTCTAGAATTCCGGCAAATCGTATGGGGAACCCCCAAGAAATTGCGGCAGCCGTTGCCTTCTTGGCATCAGACGAGGCAGGTTATATCACAGGCCAAACCATTCACGTGAATGGCGGCATGGCAATGATATAAATAAGTTTATTTGTTAAGGGGGGGTGCGTGTATCACTCCCCAATCTTCCAATCCCTGTCCTTTTTCGTCCTTAATCATTTATTTTCTGGCTTTAATTGTCGTTCCGGACTTGATCCGGAATCCTTTCCTGCCGTCATCGCGAGTACCCACAGGGTACGCGGCGACCCATACTTGTTTGTCAGTCACTCCGTCATCGCGAGCAGCTGCAGGATGCGTGGCGATCCATAATAGTCCTAATTACAAACACCCTACTTGCCCTTGACTTCTGGATTACCCGGTTAAACCGGGTAATGACAGCGTCTGGCATGGCCTCATAATTGTCATCCCAAGGCTTGGTCCCCCTTCCTTGTCGCCCCGTGCTTGACACGGGGTCCAGTAACATTTGCCAGCAAATTTAACTCCTTCCGTCATCGCGAGCATCCAAAGGGTACGCGGCTGATCCATGAAACGGTAAAAGGTGGATTGCCACGTGCCTTATAGGCACTCGCAATGACGACGGCGGGCAGGGTACGCGGCTGATCCATGAAACGGTAAAAGGTGGATTGCCACG
>CAYGKW010000022.1:0-10462 GCA_964350815.1 uncultured Rhizobiaceae bacterium
CTTTTTCATCTGTACCTTTATAACATCTTACAACGTTATCTGGTACAGCCCCTTAATGAATATTTTCTTTCTCTATTAACGGGTGTTGATACATCTTTGATGGAAGAAGATGGATGGGATGGAGATTACTAGTTGAATACTTTTAAGTCCCAGTCTATTCTTAATTTATGAATACAAAACATAGAAAACCAATAAAATTTCGGGATAAGTTTTCCTATAAACTTGTAAGATTTCTGCGACTTTTTGCCGATGCTTTTTTCAAGAAACGCTATGGCCATCGGGCTGTTGTTCTTGAAACAGTTGCGGCGGTTCCTGGTATGGTTGGGGCAGGATTGATTCACTTTAAATGTTTGCGTCGTATTCAGGACGATAAAGGCTGGATTCATGAGCTGTTAGAAGAAGCAGATAATGAGCGTATGCATTTAATGACTTTTATAAAAGTGGCACAGCCTTCACGCATCGAACGCCTTTTAATTTTTGTTGCACAGTTCTTTTTTATTATTTTTTACTTTTTTATGTATATTTTATCGCCAAAAACAGCACATCGTTTTGTGGGGTATTTAGAGGAAGAGGCAGTTCATAGTTATACAGAATATCTAAAAGAAATTGATGCAGGTAAATTAAAGAATACACCAGCCCCAAAAATTGCCATTAAATATTGGAAGCTTAAAAAGAATGCAACATTACGGGATGTTATTCTGGTTGTTCGGGATGATGAAGCGCATCACAGAGATACCAACCATAAATTTTCAGATAGTTTGTAGGAAGTGGTGCCCCCTACGGGACTCGAACCCGTGTTCCCGCCTTGAGAAGGCGGTGTCCTAGGCCACTAGACGAAGGGGACCATAAGAAATATCATTCATTTAAAATAAAGATACTGGCCTAAAAGTCAATAGGGACTTATGATCCAGTTGTTTTTACAGAGATACCTGTTCTATCTTTACGGGCCAATATGCTGTATACAGCAGGAATAACAAATAATGTAAATATTGTACCAATTGTCATCCCCCCAACAATAACCCAACCGATTTGACTTCGGCTAACAGCACCAGCCCCGCTTGCTACAACCAAAGGAATTGCGCCCAGAACCATGGCACCCGTCGTCATAAGTATTGGACGCAGGCGCAACATGGTTGCACGAATTGCGGCATTAGCACGTGATATCTTTGGGTTTTCATCGCGAATGACATTGGCAAATTCAACAATTAAAATACCATGCTTGGTAATCAACCCAATTAGGGTCACCAGGCCAATTTGGCTATAGATACTTAAAGAATGTCCTGTAATCCATAATGTGATTAAGGCCCCAGACAAAGACATGGGAACTGAAAACATGATGATCAACGGGTCAATAAAGCTTTCAAACTGTGCAGCCATAATTAAATAAATGAAGATTAAGGCAAGACCAAAAATTAAGTAAATTGTGTATTGGGCTTCCATATATTGTCTTGTTTCCCCAGAAAATTCTGTGCGAATTGTTTCAGGAAGCACTTCTGCCGCTACTTTTTTGAACACTTCAATAACTTCACCCATGCTTAGGTTTTTTGCAGGTTCACCACTTAACGTAACAGATTTTAACTGGTTATAGTGGTTGATGCGTGCAGGAATACGTTCTTTTTTAAGTTCTACAACAGAGGATATTGGAATCATAGTTTCTTTATTGTTGCTCCCTCGAATGTACATATTACTTAGATCATTTGGAGATCTTTTTTGATCTTCACGAACTGACATGACAACATCATATTGTTCAGAATCCTTTTTGTAATCTGTGACACGACGCCCACTGATAAAGGTATCAAAAGCTTCGGCAATTGCAGAAACGTCAATTCCCATAAGGGCGGCTTTATCACGTTTAATATTCACAACATATTCTTGAATTGCCTCTTCCTTGTCGGTGAAAAGGTAGGGAATCGCGCGGGCTCTGCTTAAAGCACTTTGAAGAATAGAAGATGCAGATTCCAGTTCAGATTGTGATTTTGTAGTTTGCAAAACAAACTGTAAAGATTCGTCAGATCCCCCACCTGATGATATAATTGTACGCCCAGGAGATGCAGATGCTTGAACACCTGTTACATTACGTACCTTAGGCTTCACTTCTTTAATGATTTCTTTGCTGCTACGCTTTCTATCTTTCCAAGGTTTTAGAATATTCATGATCATAGGCGTAGGAGGAGCCACAATAGAAAGCTGGCTTTCTACTTCTGGTACTTCAGACATGATCTGGGCAATTTCTTGCATGTATTTTTTAGTAAATTCGATTGTTGCCCCTTGTGGAAGTATCGCATTGTTATTGATAACCCCAAGGTCTTCATCGGGTGCTAATTCACTTGGTAGAACTTTAAAACCTATAAAGCTTCCAAATAAAAACAATCCAAAGGCACCAGATAAAATAATTTTACGGATTTTCATCGCTTTAATAAGTTTAGCGTTATACCAAACTTCAAATTCACCATAATAGTAATTAAAGTCTAATTTTTTGGCAGCACGCTTAATTGCAGACCATGCATCATGATATTCAGCAGGCAGTTTCTTGGTTTTATTTTTAATTTTTTCAGTTAATTTCCCAGGTTTTTTATTTTTGTCATGCCCTTTTAACATTCTAGAGCACATCATAGGTGTCAGTGTTAAAGCAACGAATCCTGAAATAATAACAGAGCCAGCCAAAGTCAAAGCAAATTCAGTAAAAAGTTTACCAATAGTTCCTGTTGATAAGGAAATTGGAGCATAAACAGCAGCCAAAGTAAGGGTCATGGCAATAATGGCAAAGCTAATTTCTTGGCTACCTTTTAAAGCAGCTTTCATAGGTGACAGCCCGTTTTCAATATACCTATGGATGTTTTCCATCATAACAATGGCGTCATCTACCACAAGTCCAATTGCCAATACAATGGCCAATAGTGTTAACATGTTTAACGTAAAACCAAAGGCATAAAGCAAAGTAAACGTTGCAATAATCGATACGGGAATGGTAACCAGCGGAATAAGGGCGGCACGGAAAGACCATAAGAATATAATGATAATAAAGAAGACGCAGACAATAGCTTCAAAAAATGTTTTGTAAACTTCGTCAATGGATTGCTTGATTGGAATACTTTTATCAACAGCAAGGGCAAGATCCATTCCCTTTGGAAGGTTTCTTTTCATTTCTGGTAAAAGCTTCTTGGCTTGGTCAGATACTTCCAACGGGTTTGAAATAGATTTCTTAATCAAGCCTATTGCAATTGCTGGTTTACCATTATAAAAGGCAGCATTTTTTTCCACACCAGGGGCAAATTCTGCCCGGCCAATATCTTTAAGTTTAATTAGATAATCTTTTTCTTTTGCAATAATAACATTATTGAATTCCTCGGGGCTTTTTAACGTTGCTGAAGTGGTTACCATGTATTCACGATCAGTCCCTTTCAGCTGCCCAGCTGGTTTATGAATGTTTTGTTGTTTAAGGGCTGTTGACACATCCTGCGTCGTTATACGGTAAGCAGCCATTTTCACAGGGTCAAGCCAGATATGCATCACATGTCCCTGAGATCCAAATAGGTCAACTGCTGCGACCCCACCGATGGCTTCAAAATCACTTTCTAGGTAATGGTGTGCATAGTCATAAAGTTCTGCAGTAGAATAGACATCATTTTCACTATATAGTGCAACATACAAGATAGGTACGGCATCCGCATCTGATTTCTTGATAACAGAATCTTTGGCACCATCAGGTAGCTTTACTTTGATTTTTGAAATGCGATCACGAATATCACTGGCTGCAGCATCAATATCACGGTCTGGTTTAAAGTAAATATTGACACGGCTTGATTCTCCTTCACTTACAGAAGTCATGAAGTCAATTCCTTCGATTCCAGCCAATGCAGATTCTATGATTTTTGTAACACGCGTTTCGATAATTTGCGGACTTGCCCCTTCATAAGACGTTGTAACACTGACAATAGGCTTGTCTACACGTGGATATTGACGCAAAGATAAGTAAGTGTAGGATACAACCCCAACAATTATCAGGATTAGTGTCATCACTGTTGCAAGAACTGGTCTGTTAATACAAATTACAGGAAGTTTCACAGTATTTACCTTTGTTGTAGTGTTGCAGGTGGAACGACATAAACAGGGAAATTATGTTGAATTTTCATTTGCCCTGCATGAATAACTTTTTGACCAGCAGTTAGGCCTTTAAGAATTTCAACATGATCGCCATTTCTTTCGCCAGTTTTAACGCCACGTTGTTTTGCAATTCCATTATCAATGACATAGACATATTCTTGGTTCCCAAGGGATTCAACTGCAGATTCCCTGACTGTAATAACATTTTCATGCGTTTCAATTTTGATTTTGACATTCGCAAATAATCCTGGTCTAAGTTCATTATCCAGGTTTTCAAAGCTGGCCCGGACACGAATACTATGGCCTAAAGGATCAACAACTGTGTCAATTGATTCTATTTCAGCTTCAAATAAGTTTCCTTCAAAGCCTTCGATTTCTAAGCTTACCATATCCCCAATTTTAACTTTTGTTAAAAGGCGTTCAGGTATGCGGAAATCAACTTTGATAGGGTTTGTGTCGTCAAGGGTGATTAGGTCTTCCCCAATTTTAAGATATTGACCAAGGTTGATATCAATCATTCCTAGAAATCCTTCAAAAGGTGATATAATTATTGTTTTTTCAAGCTGGCTTTTTGCTTTTTCAACTTCAGCTTCGGCTACTAACATACTGGCATAAGCTTCTTCACGGTCTGTTTTTTTACCGGCACCACGCTTTTGAAGAAGTTTTGCACGTTCATGTTTTGCTGTTGCTAGCTTTAACTTAGCTTCTGCATCTTTAAGTTGTGCAACATAAGCCCTGTCATTAAGCTGGACAAGAACATCCCCTTTTTCAACAAATTGCCCACTTTTTACAAATATTTCTTCTATTTTCCCGTCAATTTCTGGTTTGACGGTAATTGTTTGATTGGATCTTAATGTTCCAACAGTATTTATGAATTGTTCAAAAGTAGTTGCTTTGGCAACTTCTGCCTCTACAGCAACTTCTGGCATCGCTGTTTTTGTATTAAACATAGAGGCAATGAAAAAGGTGTATGAAATCCAAGAGACTAAGCTAAGAATAATAATCAGCTGGACAGCAATTGTGAAGTGCAACCAGCCTTTAGGATGGGTTGTAACATGTTTAAAGCATTCTTTTAACTTTTTTACAGCCCACTTAGTAGCCTTTTTTCTTTTATCAGAAAAAACATCTATATATTTGTAAAAATTATCCCTCATGTATCCTTAACCATTTTTCTAATTGTATATCATTTTATCTGGTAGCTACAGCCCCAATTTTCAAGAAACAATGTTAATTTTTTTTAGTTTTCGGGGTTGCTTCTTCTTGGCTTTGTTGTTGGCGATACATTTCTACAAAATCAACTGGGTTCAGCATTAAAGGCGGAACACCCCCATCCCGGGTTGTTTCAGCAACAATATTTCGGGCAAAGGGAAATAATAAGCGTGGACATTCTATTAAAACAAGGGGCTTTAGGGAATCTTGTGGAATTTCTTCTGCAATACCAAATATTCCAGCGTAAGATAATTCAACAATAAAAACTTCCATTTTTTCTAAGGATGCTTTCGCTTGGATATTCAAGGTGACTTCAAAATCATTTTTATCCAAAGATTTTGCTTCAACATGAACATTGACATTAATGTTTGGGGATTGCGTTGAATTTTCCGTTAATAATTTAATGATATTTGGATTTTCAAATGATAAGTCTTTTGTGTACTGGGCTTTAATTGAAATTGGGTTGCTGGGCATTGATTCAGAAAATTCTGCCTTTGTTTCTTGTTTTTTATCTTTTGCCATTGAAAACTCCTTTAATATTTATTTTTAAACAAAAATCCGATATTGTTGCACTTTATAAAATATAAACTTAATATCGCCAATAAAATCTTTAAACACTTAATGAGTTTTAGCACAATGACAGCCCAAGATACAAATACAAAATCTGAAATACAAATAGGAAAATTAACGCCTATGTTACAACAGTATTTTGAAATCAAACAACAGCATCCTGATTGTTTATTGTTTTACCGGCTTGGTGACTTTTATGAACTTTTCTTTGAAGACGCAATTAAAGCATCAAAAGTATTAGAAATAACCCTAACAAAAAGGGGTAAAAAGGAAGGGGATGATATTCCCATGTGTGGTGTTCCCTTTCATTCAAGTGATTCTTATATTTCTAGATTAATTAGAGAAGGCTTTAAGGTTGCTGTATGTGAACAAGTAGAAGAGGCCTCTGAAGCAAAGAAAAGAGGGCCAAAATCAGTTGTTAAACGGGATGTTGTTAGGGTCATAACACCAGGCACTTTAACAGAAGATACGTTGCTAGAAGCCCGTCAGAATAATTTTTTATCAACTATTGCGGAAAATAAAGGAATCTATGGAATTGCCTCGATAGATATATCGACAGGGGACTTTATAATTGAAAGTTGTTCATTGGCGCAGCTGGATGGCGCCCTTGCAAAACTGGATCCCAAAGAAATATTAATTCCTCAAAAACTTACCGAAGTTTCTGAGGTGTATGAATTCTTAAAAGAATGGAAAGATTGTTTAACAATACAACCAGATAGCCGTTTTAACTTAAAAAATTCGGAAAAAAGGTTATTAGAGGCTTTTAATGTATCAACTTTAGAAGGATTTGGAAACTTTGGTGCAGTGGAAATATCTGCAGCAGGGGCACTATCTGAGTATATATTTCTAACACAAAAAGGAAAATACCCAAATTTACATCCTCCAAAACGTCAAACAGAGAATAATTTCCTGCAGATTGATGCATCTACCCGCCGAAATTTAGAACTTTCCTGTACTTTGTCAGGGCAACGCAAAGGCAGTCTGTTGAATACAATTGATCATACAATAACAGCTGCAGGCGGACGTTTGCTTGCATATCGCTTGGCAATGCCAATAACAAACATTCAAATTATTGACCAAAGGCTTGATGCCATTGAATGGGCCATGAACAGCAAATTAAGTGATTCTATTTGCAAAGAAATGAAAAATTTACCTGACATTGAACGTGTTCTTTCACGTTTAAGTTTTGGCCGCGGAGGACCCCGAGATCTTGCAAATATACGCGATGGCCTGTTGATATCCGCAAATGTATATCGTCTTTTTAAAGGAAAGAAAATACCAGCCATTTTAGAAAAAAAGATATCTGTCTTAGATAAATATGAATTATTTGCCAAACGTCTTGAAACAATGCTTTCAGAGGATATGCCTTTGCTTGCAAGAGATGGCGGGTTTGTGGCCCCCGGTTATTTGTCAGAACTTGACGAACTGCGCCAGTTAAAAAATGAAGGCAAGCAAACTATCGCCGCCATGCAAATGGCTATGGCTCGCGACACAGGCATTCCGTCTTTAAAAATAAAGCATAATAATGTTTTGGGGTATTATATTGAAGTTACGAATACCCATAAAAATAAAGTTCCAGAACATTTTATCCATCGCCAAACCTTGGCAAGTAATTTGCGTTACACGACGGTTGAATTAAGTGAATTAGAACAGAAAATTGCAACAGCTGGGGAAAAAGCAGTTTCAATTGAACTTAAGGTTTTTGACGATATTGTTAAAGAAATATTGCAATATCAAACAGATTTTTCTGGTATTGCAAGTATTTTGGCTGAAATAGATTTAACTTTTGCTTTGGCCCATCTTGCGGAAAACCAGGGGTTTTGCCGACCGAAAATAGATACAAGTTTAAAAATGGACATTGTTGAAGGGCGGCATCCCGTAGTTGAAAAAACTTTGAAATCAAATGACAGTCAAACCTTTACACCCAATGATTGTGATTTGGATGAAAATAACAGAGTTTGGCTATTAACAGGGCCCAACATGGCTGGTAAAAGTACTTTTTTGCGTCAAAATGCATTGATTGTTATCATGGCCCAAATGGGAAGTTTTGTTCCTGCTAAAAAAGTTCATATTGGAATTGTTGACCGTGTTTTTAGCCGGGTAGGGGCATCAGATGATTTGGCACGGGGTCGATCAACCTTTATGGTTGAAATGGTTGAGACTTCAGCAATCTTAAATCAATCAACCCAAAGATCATTTGTGATCTTAGATGAAATTGGGCGTGGCACATCAACCTATGATGGTGTTTCTTTGGCTTGGGCAACTGTAGAACATCTTCATAATTTATCAAGATGTCGTACTTTATTTGCAACCCATTATCATGAGCTTTCTTCTTTAGAAAAGACATTGCCTGCAGTAGTATGCTATTCTATGAGTATAAAAGAGTGGGAAAATAAGATTATATTTTTGCACAAAGTTATAAAGGGGGCCGCCGATCGTTCTTATGGAATTCATGTTGCTGAATTGGCTGGAATTCCTTCCCCTGTCATTAAAAGGGCATGGCAAATTTTAGAAAAATTGGAAAAATCAGGGCAAAAAGTTAAGCTACATGATTTATCAGAAGATTTACCGCTGCTTAAAATGGCCAGATCAGAAAAATTAATGCCTGAATCTAGTAAGCTTGAAAAAGAAATTAAAGATATGAACCCTGATACACTGAACCCACGAGAGGCCCTAGATTATTTGTACAAATTAAAAGGATTAATTTCTGAATGAGATCATTACCCGGTTCCACATATCTACATGCACAAGCTGCGGGCTGGATTATTTTATGTCGTACAGCCTTTATTGGAATGATGGCATTGGTTAAGTTTTTACCTTACCAAACCTTGCAAGTTAACTTATGCCGTAGTGGCATAAATATGGTTATTGTTCTTTTGATTTTAGGATATCAACGCAAGCTTTATTTTAAAAGCAAGCAGCCTAAACTACAGCTGGTACGAGTATTATGTGGGGCATTTGGTATGATGTGTTATTACTACGCATTTCGTAACTTAGACATGGCCAAAGCAAGTACTTTATTATTTGCCCAAGCTTTGATGCTTCCTGTTTTTGCCATGATTTTTTTGCATGAAAAAAGTGGCTGGCGGCGTATTTTGGCAGTAATTATTGGCTATGTTGGGATATGGGTTGCTTTGGACCCTGTATATGAACAGTTTACTTATGCAGAAGGAATTGCATTGCTTGCCGCTGCTTTAGGGGCAGGTGCGATGGTATCAGGAAAAAAATTAACGGCTACGGATGATACTTTATTGCTTATGTTTTATTCAGGTCTTACCACAGTTATGCTTTTGGGGCCTTTATTTGCCTTTGATATTTCTTTATTTGGATTGATTGAAGAAGTTCACTGGGAAACAATGATTTTAGGAGATTGGAAATATATACTTTTTATAGTTGGATGTTCATTGACAGCACAATATAGTTATATTCGTGCCTATAAGATTGGTGATATTGGGTTTTTGGCTCCCTTTGAATATTTGAAATTTATTCTGTCGTTGGTAATTGGATACTTGTTTTTTTCAGAAATGCCTGAATTTACAACTTATATTGGGGCAGCCATTGTTGTCAGTAGCACACTTTATCTTACAAAACGTGAAATTAAGAAAAACCCACAATATAATTACAGGCCTAAGTAATGAGTATACAAATCTACCAAATCCAAGCTTTAGAAGATAATTATATCTATGTATTGCATGCTGAAGGACGCACAGCTGTTATTGATCCGTCAGAATCAAAAGAAGTCCTGGCATTTTTACAACAGCATAATTGGACACTAGAATATATTTTAAATACTCACCATCATTTTGATCATGTGGGTGGAAATGAAGATATAAAGCAATATAAACAATGTTTGGTTTATGCAAGTGGTTATGATCAAGGTCGTATTCCTGGATGTGACAAGGGCCTAAAAGAAGGTGACATCATTACTTTAGGGCACCATAAAATTGAAGTTATTGATATTCCAGGGCATACAAAAGGCCATATTGCTTATTATCTTCCAGAAGATGCGGTTCTTTTTTGCGGTGATACATTGTTTTCAATGGGATGTGGGCGTGTATTTGAAGGCACAATGGAACAATTATATGATTCTTTGCAAAAAATAAAAGCCTTGCCCGATGATACAACTGTATATTGTGCGCATGAATATACGGTTAAGAATATTGAATTCGCTTTAACATTAGATCCTGGTAATAAAGACCTTAAAGAAAAGCTGAAAGAAGCACAAATCAAAAGGGATGCTGGCAAGTCAACTGTACCAAGTTTTTTGGGGGATGAGAAAAAGTATAACCCCTTTTTAAAAGCCAAATCATTGGAAGAATTCAAAGAAATTCGACTTAAAAAAGATGATTTTTAAATAAGGAAAAAACCAGGAAAAAATTATATACTAATTTTATAACTTTATAGATATTGCTATTTCCTGATCTTGTATATTTAGGCTCAGTTGATGCCCCCCAACGCGGATATCAATAAAAGAGATACTCTGCTAGGGATTAATATGGTAGAAGCAGAGCTTAGTGCCTATATAAAATAAGGGACTGTACCAGATAACGTTGTAAGATGTTATAAAGGTACAGATGAA
>CAYGKW010000023.1:0-9481 GCA_964350815.1 uncultured Rhizobiaceae bacterium
TTCAATTAAAACAATGGGTTAAACGCTATTTAAATTAGTTATCTGGTACAGACCCATAAATATTAATTAAGTAAAAAAATAAAGAAGAGATGATGATGAGAAAATTACTATACATCACTGCATTGTTAGTGATATCCAATGAATCAATTTCAGCAGCTGCTGAACCTGAAAAACCTGTTTTTTTTGGGCGTATTGCTTCCTGTTGCTGTTGTTGTGGTAGTAGTAATGCAGCTGAATTAGCCGCAGCATCAAGAAGGGTTCCCACTGCCACACAATTTGAAAATAGAGAGGGCAAAGAAAGTGCAGCAGCATCAAATGGCAGTGATTTACCTGTATTTGGCGGAAAACCCCCAGCAGCGCATGGTGTTGCACAAGATCCAGAAAAAGATGATTTTGATGAAACCGCCTTGCTTGCAGGCCTAGCACAGGTTTCTGGAGGATCTGATATGCATAGCAGGAGAGGCAGTATTGATTCAAATACAAGTGCCTCATTCAGCGAGGATGAAGAAGAAAGTTAAAAATCCTTCTTTAAATTTGGATAAAAACTATAGATTTAGTGTCAATCAGACCTGCAATTTTGCACATTCTATCTGAATAACATAACAGGGATATGGCAGGATTTAATCAATTTTTATGTTGTGCTTCCCAACAACAGTGTGCGCACACGGGAATGTGCGTAAGCCCCTGTTAAAAGAAGGTTTATTGATTTTTCTGCCACGTAATCGGCAATAACCTTATCAACTTGGCCATCTGTTTCATGATGATTTGTAATGGTGTATCCAGATTTTTGTAATTTTTTAACAGCAAAGCCAGCCGACTCAGATAAACTTTGTCCAACCGTTAAAATATGACAGTCAAGTCCCTGCAACAGCTTTGATGAACAAGCAAAATCAACAGCCTTATTTGCATTATCTTTACCATCATAAGCAATAAGAAATTTATGAATTGGCCGCAGATATCTGGAAACAAGAAATAAAGGTTTGTGAATACTGCGCGCCACTTTCTCTAGATTAGACCCTAAAAATTCAGATTCAAGATTGGCTTGTTTCCCCCGTTTTCCAATAAAAATGATATCAGCCTCGTTTTCAAAATCCTTGATGGTTTCAGGTAGACTGCCTCGACGGTGGATTGGGTTGATTTTTTCTACGTGCAATTTTTTTAATTTTTTTTCAGCATGGACAAGAATAAGGTGTCCTTTTTTCTGATCCAACTTGGCACGCTGTTGATCAACCTTTACAAGTTCTTCCATAAGATCTTTGCGTGCACCAAGGCCAATTGCCCCAGTATGATCATCATGCGGTGCTTCATAATCAGAAGGGTGACATAAAACATGAAGTAAATCTATTTCAGCATTCAGGCGATTTGCGGCCCATGCAGCATGTGAAACAACATTATCGGCATAAGCAGAACCATCTATGCATACAAGTAATTTTTTCATTTTATATCCCCTTAATGCTTTGGCACTAAATCAATCGTATCCGATTTGTCATGAATGGCCAACTTATCAACAATTGTTACACTAGCTTTGTTCATACCAATTATTTTAACCGCAGTTCCTTCACGACGGAATTTAAGAACAACTTTGTCCAAGGACCCAACCGCGGATAAATCCCAAAAATGTGCCTGACTGACATTAATGGTAACTTTTTTAATAACCTCTTTAAAGTCAAAAGCATCTGTAAAGCTGTCGGACGAGGCAAAGAAAACCTGACCATAAACATCATAAGTTCTGTGCTGTTTATTTTCCGACAATGTGGATTGAATTTTCATAAGCTGCGAAACTTTGCGGGCAAAGAATAGGGCACTCATCAATACACCGACAAAAATACCCAACGCCAAATTGTGCGTCAGAACAACAACGGATACGGTTGCAAGCATAACAAGACTGTCACTTTTTGGATGGGTTCTAAGATCTTTAACTGATGACCAACTAAAGGTTCCAATCGAAACCATAATCATCACAGATACCAGCGCCGCCATTGGGATCTGACTAACCCAATCACCCAGCACCAAAACCAGAAACAGCAAAAATAATCCGGCAAATAATGTTGATAGGCGCCCACGGCCCCCTGATTTAATATTAATAACCGATTGACCAATCATGGCACATCCCGCCATACCGCCGAATAACCCTGCAACAATATTGGCAATTCCTTGGCCTTTGCATTCACGGTTTTTATCGCTTGAAGTATCAGTTAAATCATCAATTATGGTTGCTGTCATCAAAGATTCAAGCAAGCCAATTGCGGTCAGTGTCAAAGCATAGGGAAAAATAATCATTAATGTTTCAAAGTTAAGAGGGATATTCGGTAATAAAAACATTGGCAGTGTATCTGGGAATTCCCCCATATCACCGACTGTTCTTAAGTCTAAACCCAATACCATACTAAGGATGGTCAGGGTAATAATACAAATAAGTGGGGACGGAACAGCCTTTGTAAAGCGTGGGAGAATATAAATAATTGCCAGCCCCAAAGCCACCATGCCATACATAATAATGCCGGCATCTTTGAATTCAGGTAATTGTGCCATAAAGATTAAAATAGCTAGCGCATTAACAAACCCCGTCACAACTGATTTAGAAACAAATCGCATCAGGCTACCCAACTTAAACACCCCTGCAATAATTTGCAAAATTCCTGTCAAAACTGTAGTGGCTAATAAATATTCAAGGCCATGTTCTTTCACAAGAGATAACCATGGCAAGAGCCATCGCCCCTGTCGCAGCAGAAACCATACCCGGGCGTCCCCCAATAAAGGCAATAACAACAGCAATACAGAATGAAGCATAAAGGCCAACCTTGGGGTCAACCCCCGCAATAAGCGAGAAAGCAATCGCTTCGGGAATTAAGGCAAGGGCCACAACCGTTCCTGCAAGCAAGTCGTTGCGAATATTACCAAGCCAATTATTTTTTATATGTTTCAAAGCTAATGCCATCATTTTTATGCGCCAAAAAAAATTTTGAGTTTTTTAATAACAAACATAATTTCTTTTTCTGTATGGTTGGGATCCAAAGGTAAGCTTAGAATTTGTTGTGAGGTTTCTTCTGCGATGGGGAAGTCTCCCCTTTTAAACTCAAGATGTTCGTATGCTTTTTGCAAGTGAATAGGGACAGGGTAATGAATGTTATATCCTATTTGATTTTCGTCCAGATATTTCAATAATTTTTCCCTTAACTCATTCTTAACAGCTATAGGAAAAACATGCCATACAGGATAAACACCCTTAATAACAGATGGAAGTTTTATATCAGAAACATTTGACAGCTGAGATAAATATAAGGACGCATACTTATTTCTAACTGCATTCCATCCCTCAAGATATTTTAATTTAATTCTTAGAAATGCAGCTTGTATTTCATCTAAACGTGAGTTTTCTCCGGCTAGAACGTGATTGTATTTTTCTTCACTCCCATAATTTCTTAATAATTTTACTTTTTCAGCCAACGCATCATCATTTGTTGTAATCATTCCCCCATCCCCATAAGCCCCCAGGGTTTTTGTAGGATAAAAACTAAATCCTGCGGCACACCCAATGCTACCTACTCTTTTTTTACCATAGCAGGCTCCATGCGCTTGGGCAGCATCTTCAACAATCTCTAGGTTATATTTCTTAGCTAGCTGCATTATGGGGGTCATATCAGCAGGTTGTCCGTAAAGATGGACTGCCATGATAACTTTTGTTTTATTAGTGATTTTTTCTTCTAATTTTAAGGGATCAATATTATAAGTATTCGGGTCACAATCAACGAAAACAGGTGTAGCCCCGGATTTTGTAACGGCTAGAGCTGTTGCTATAAATGTGTTTGCCGGAACAATAACTTCATCGCCTTTTTTTACACATTTTGCTTTCAAGATCAAAGTCAAAGCATCTAAGCCATTTGCAACACCTATAGCATGTTTTGTACCTATATATTTTGCAAATTCATGTTCAAAATTCATAAGCTCTGAACCCATGATACAATTACCTGATTCTAAAACTTTTTGGGTCACATTTTCCAGTTCATTCGCAAGGGATTGATAGGCCCTTTTCATAGGAATATAGGGAACTGAAGTCACTCTATTTTTTGAATCATCCCACTTAATAAATTCATTATAATCGTGAATATAATCATCCGGGTCGTATTCTTGTGATGCTAAAACAACACAGGCACTTCCGTCTTCTAAAGAGGTTACCTCGCGCCAACATCCGGCCGGTATATATATATATTTATAGGGGGAATCTAATAAAAATGTGTATTTCTCTTTGTCCTTTTCAAGGTAAATAGAAATTTTCCCTTTTGAGCAAAAAATAATTTGCTTCAGTTCTTTGTGCGCATGCTGGCCCCTGACTTTATCTTTTGGTATATCATTTAACGTATAAACTCTCTTAAAATTAAAACCAGAATCTACAGAACTTTCTATAATGCCTAACCCCCCTCTATCATCTTTTTTGTTTTTTAGATTCTGAATATAGGGGACTTTGTTTTTTTTCATTTTTCTCTAAATCTTAGTGTTTACTTAATAATTAATCACTTTAACTCAAAATTCTTATTTTTTGAAATTAAATTTCTGTATATTATCTATAACTGAACTTACGAAGAATTTTTCTAAAAAAAATGAAAAAAGTAATTCTATAAATTTTTTTTATTAACAAGAAGTTAGAATAACTTAGGATATTTTTTTGTAGTATTTTAACAATTCTTGAATGCCATCTGGTTGAAGTATAACCCCAGAAACTATCTGAATATTTTTATACGTCTGAGTTAATAGCCCATCCAAACAGGACTTTAGAAAATGTTTTTATTGTAATAAAGAACGGAAATTGAAACCAATGAAGGGTTTGTATTTTTAGAAATAATGGTCATAATTACTTAAAAATAGAGAAGGAATAAAAATTTTATAAATAATATTTTGAACACCTGAAAACTTTTTGACTTCCTTGATTTCATACAATATAGTTATTTTTTGGTTAAGATATCTAGACTATGAAAAAAAACTATTACATACACCCAAAATCCTTGTGTGAAACCAATAAAATTGGTGAAGGAACAAGAATCTGGGCTTTTACACATTTATTACCTGGTGCAACAATAGGTGAGAATTGTAATATATGTGACTTTGTTTTCATAGAAAATGATGTTGTTATTGGAAATAATGTCACGATTAAATCAGGTGTCCAATTATGGGATGGTCTAGTACTGGAAGATGACGTTTTTATAGGCCCTAATGCCACCTTTACAAATGATATATTTCCCAGGTCAAAAGTTTATAATGAAAAGTTTTTGACAACGATTATCAAAAAAGGGGCTTCTGTAGGGGCAAATGCCACAATCCTTCCAGGGATAAAAATTGGTCAAAATTCAATGATTGGGGCGGGTTCTGTTGTTATTTCCGATGTTCCTAATAATTGTGTCGTTGTGGGAAACCCTGCCAAAATTGTAAAAAGAATAAAATCCAAAAATTAGGGGGTTTAACCTTGATTTTGTATTTTTGAGCTTTTTAAGGCCCATTTTTGGAAAATGCTACTTAATGCGATCAATACTTTCTGGTTTTCTATTAAAAATTAAGTTACTAATACATAATTTTAAGGTTAAAATAAGAAATGGCTAAAATATTAATTTCAAATTACAGTGCGGTCAAAGAAAAAGGTGATCTAGTTTTAACCCCCTTATATGAGGGGCTTATAGAAACTTTGGTTAAAAACGGCAACCAAGTCCTTCATATGTTTAGTAATGAATTTGTTGTTAAACCCTGGAATGGATCTAATAAATCCCCTTTTTTTATTAATAAAAAATCAGTAAGAAAAAAAATAATAGATTTTAATCCAGATCTGGTGATCGCTTTTAATAACTCTATCTTTAAAGACGTGCCAGAAATTTTAGATTGCCCTATTGCCATATGGGATGCTGATTCTGTTTACCACTTTAATGATATTGATTACATAAAAAAAAATGTAAGTAAGTATCATTTTCTTTGTTTATCTGAAGATACAATTGATGCTGCAAAAAAGTTGTTTTTAGCATCCTCTAAGCAAGTTAGTCTGCTACGATCAGCAACAGCATTCATAAATGAGGATAAAAATTTTACCAGAAATATTAATTTCATTGGAACCTGTTTTAAGAATGAAACCCTTTTTAAGGGTTTATTAGAGGCTTATGGAGTGCAAAAAGTGCAAAAATTACTTCGTGCTTTAAAAAATAATTATTATAGTGATTTTAAAGAAATATTAAAAAAGTCTGAAATAAATTTCAAAACTCTTGCGTTTTCTGAAGCAGAAATTAAAGGTATTTATAGTCCAGAAAAAAGGTTGAAAAGTTTAAGTGCTGTTTCAAATTTAGGGTTGGAAATTTTTGGAACGGAGAATTGGGCCAGTGTTGGTCTATTTACAGACCTAATATTATCCTATAACCCCCAAAAAGTATATTCAATGAAACACAATCAAGATATTTATAATTCCAGTAAAATATCCTTTAATATTTCACACACTCAGGCAGTAAGGGCATTTCCTTGGCGTGTGTATGACATTATGGCAACAAATAGTTGCCTGGTCTCAAACTATAATCCAACAATTGATAGAATATTTTCAAAATATGTAAAAATCCCTATGTATGAAACTCCAGGTGAAGCAAGAGAAATTTGTCAAAAGATTTTAAAGGATGAATTATGGCGGAAAGAAATTGTTTTAGGGTCACAAAAAGCCATAGAAGAAACTGGTCGATTTGAACATAGAATGAAAGATCTAGAAGGTATTTTTGGAATCAATCTTTTTCCAAAAAAAGAAGGCAACATGGAAACTCTAAACCACAAAGAACATATGATAGCTGTTACAAAGCCTTATTTTATAGTAGGCAGAACTCTCATAAGAATTATGCCTCTTTTTATATATCATGCACTTAGTAAAATGCCCTTTCTAAAAAAATCTTCAGCTCTAAAAGCATTTAAAGAAGATGCGGATAAGACTTTCCTGAACAAGAAAAGAAAAAAAATATCTCTATTATAGAAAAAATTTGTCTTATTTATAAAAACTTTAAAAACCCTTTCTTAGAAAAAACTTTAATATTTCAATAAATTATTCAAATAATTTCCATAATTACCGCCTATTTTGGTAGCTAATTTCTCTAAATGATTCTTTGATATAAAACCTTTTCTATAAGAGACTTCTTCAGGGCACGAAATTTTAAGACCTTGACGTAATTCCATAGTTTTAACAATAAAAGAAACATCTATTAAAGATTCTGGAGTCCCTGCATCAAGCCACATATAACCTCTTTTTAAGGGGTTGGCTTTTAAGGTACCCTCTTTTAAATACAGCTTATTAAGGTCTGTGATTTCAAGCTCCCCCCTTTCTGAGGGATCAAGGGATTTTGCTTTTTCAACTACACTAGCATCATAAAAATATAATCCTGTTACAGCATAATTTGAATCAGGGTTTTCAGGTTTTTCTTCAATACTTGTAACTTTCCCATTTTCATCGAAAGCGACAACCCCATATCTTGAAGGATCATGCACGGGATAAGCAAAAACATGGGCCCCTTCTGATAAATTTGAAGAGGGTTGAATAAAATATTCCAAATTATGGCCATAAAAAATATTATCCCCTAAAACCAGGGCACAGGGGGAATTATCAATAAAAATTTCCCCAATAATAAAGGCCTGTGCAATACCCTCAGGTTTTTCTTGAACAGCATATTGTATGGAAATTCCCCACTGGGAACCATCTTCCAAAAGTTTTTCATAAAGGCCAATATCATCAGGGGTTGATATAATCAGAATATCCCGAATCCCTGCCAACATAAGTGTTGTTAGCGGGTAATATATCATAGGTTTATCATAAACGGGTAAAAGCTGTTTTGAAATGGCCTTAGTGGCTGGATACAAACGTGTTCCTGATCCTCCTGCTAAAATAATACCTTTCATTGATTTCCTCTTTTCTCATAGTTTTTTTGAATCCATTCTTGATGCTGGGCAGATTGAATTTGATCAACCCATTCGGTGTTTTTCAAATACCAATTTATTGTTTTTTGAATGCCTGTTTCAAAGGTTTCTTCTGGGGCCCAGCCCAATTCCTTTTGGATTTTGGATGAATCAATAGCATAGCGGTAATCATGCCCCGGCCGATCTTGCACAAATTCTATCAACGATTTGTAGGGGGTGTTTTCAGGAAAAAAGCCATCCATAACTTTACAAATATTCTCAACAACATCTATATTCTTTTTCTCATTGTTACCTCCTATGTTATAGGTTTCGCCAACTTTTCCTTTTGTCAAAACCAGCATTAACGCTTTTACGTGATCTTCAACATATAACCAGTCTCTGATTTGATTTCCTTGCCCATAAACAGGTAAAGGCTTTTTTGCTTTAGCATTTAAAATCATAAGCGGAATAAGTTTTTCAGGAAACTGGTAAGGCCCATAATTATTAGAGCAATTTGTTATAAGAATTGGCAAACCATATGTATGAAACCAAGCCCGGACCAAATGATCAGATGCAGCTTTACTAGAAGAATAGGGAGATGTTGGATTATAAGCCGTTGTTTCTTTGAAAAATCCAGTGTCCCCCAAAGTGCCATATACTTCGTCTGTGGAAATATGATGAAATCTAAACAATTCTTTTTTATTTTTTGTAAGTTTTTTAAAATATTCATAAGAAACCTTAAGTAAATTATAAGTTCCTAAAATATTTGTTTCAATAAAGGCATCTGGCCCCAAGATAGATCGATCCACATGTGATTCTGCTGCAAGGTGCATGACGGCATCAGGTTGATACTTTTCAAAAACGGCCATTATTTTTTCTTTATCACAAATATCTGCTGATACGAATTGATATATATCGCTTTGTTCTATGGCCTTTAAAGACAAAGGATTTCCCGCATATGTTAGCTTATCAATATTGATCACGGTATTATTTTTCTGAATGAGGTGGTGTACAAGATTTGCACCTATAAACCCACAACCACCTGTCACTAAGACTTTCATATAATTAATCCTTATTAAATGGTAATGTATTATTCATAACATATATTTACTAAAAAAGCACATTATCAAGTGTCCACTTGTATAAATTAATTTATAACAATTTGATATTATTGAATTTATTTTATGAGCCCCAAATTTTTTGGTTCTTTATCAGGAAACTTAATCTTAAATAGTATACTTGTCATACGTTTTAGCAGTCTGGAAAATTCAGGGACCTTCAGGTCAGCATCCCACCAAGGGGGTGCATAAATCCTTCCAACTGACGCAAAAGCTTTTCAAATTATATGACACAAGGTAGCAAGAATTTTTTATATAAGTATCAGAATAGACTAATAGACGTACACATGTTTCTTGACAGAATTAGCTTCACACCATTTAGTCTCAAAATCTTCTTCCAACCAGAAGGTTAATGAACCTCTTTGCTTTAAAGCTTGATTGCAATCACGCCAATTTATAACTCAGTAATTATTTTAGGGGCTGTACCAGATAACTAATTTAAATAGCGTTTAACCCATTGTTTTAAT
>CAYGKW010000024.1:0-9463 GCA_964350815.1 uncultured Rhizobiaceae bacterium
TCTGTACCTTTATAACATCTTACAACGTTATCTGGTACAGCCCCAAAGTAATTATGGATCTCCGTGCACCGTGCCGGTGCTCGCGATGACGGCAGTGAGAATGGATAAAGATTACTGGATTCCAGATCAAATGAGCAGCATTGAATTAAAAAATGGCTATTGCGTCATTGCGAGTGCCCTGTAAGGCACGTGGCAATCCAACTTTTAACGTTCCATGGATCGCCGCGCATCTTTTGGATGCTCGCGATGAAGGCAGTGGGAATGGATAAAGATTACTGGACCCCGCACTAAATGCGGGGCGACGAAAGAAGAATGTGAGGCAAACCTTAGATGCTGTCATTCTGAATTTAGTTCAGGATCTAGAAGTCTCTGGCAAGCAAGGTGTATGGGGTGACCTTCGTGGATCCCCTGGTCAAGCCAGAGGATGACAAGGAGTAAATCAGATATAAAAACTATTCTTTTTGATACACTGAAATTTTTTTATAATTTAATAATCTAAGATTCAGTGCAGCACCAGGGACTTTTTTTCAGGAGTGAATAATGTTTTGCACTCTCGGGGAAATACACTGCAATTTTATCTCCTGACTTTAAGTCCTCAATCTTTTTTTCTAAATTCTTAAGATTCTCTGCTTCTGAATAAGCTAAATTATATTCATAACGAGGATATTCTTTTATTCGAATATATGCTTTTTTTTTCAAAATCTAAAGATTTTTCAGGCGAAGACTGCAAAGGGACATAAGCAGTAGTATGACTGCGCATAAAATCTGCATACGCATCTTTCCAATCCACATCACTAAATTCCTCACTACTTTTTGCTGCACACATCCCGTCTACAGAAAAAATCAAAAGAAAATATAAAATACAAATCCTAACCATTTTTGCCTCCATTAATATTAATTATCGTTTATATCAATTAACCGTATTCTAAAAAAAACCTTTAGTAAAGTTTAAAACAGCAGTAGGAACGATTAAACAGCGGATTCCGGCGTAATGACGATGTACCCGTCTTTGATATGGATTTCGGGGATAAATTCTTTGCGAAACAAGATCATTTTGGATTGGTCGGCATTATCAGGCATGAATTCAATCATGTCCCCTGCCCCAAAATTATGGACCGCCAAAATTTTCCCGATTTTTTGACTGTCTGTACAGCGGACCTCCATCCCAATAAGGTCTGCATGGTAAAAAGATTCTTCTTCTGGTTCAGGCAATTGATCCCGCGTTACATATAATTTTGTATTTCTTAAAGATTCAGCTTCGGTACGACTGGTAACCCCATCGACTTCAGCAATCAAATTGCCTTTTGCCATATGCTTGGGGGTTATTTTATGAAAAAGGGACCCGTCTTCATTTAACAGGTCCCTATATTCAAGAAAGGTTTCAATATCTTCCGTAAAAGACTTGATCTTTACATGGCCTTTGATTCCTTGGGCACCAGCAATAATACCAACACAGATAAGGTTGTTGTCTGCAGATGCCATATAAAAGAACCTAAACTATTCAGATTTTTCTTCAGCTGGCGCTTCTGCAGGTGCAGTTTCTTCTGCTGCAGGTGCTTCTTCAGCAGGTGCAGCAGCGGCCGCTTCGGCTTCGGCTTTTGCAGCTTCAGCAGCTTCTTTAGCCGCTTGTTCTGCAGCTTCTTTTTTTGCAGCTTGTTCAGCGACACGTTCTTGTGCTTTGGCTTTTGGCTTGTCTTTCTTTGTTTGATCTGGACGTTTTTTCGCTTCCATAATACCAGCATCAGCCAAGAAACGGTGAACACGGTCTGTTGGTTGTGCACCTGTTTTTAACCAATGTTGAATGCGGTCTTTGTCCAAAACAATACGATCTGCATGATCACTTGCAAGCATTGGGTTGTATGATCCAACACGTTCGATAAATTTCCCATCGCGTGGGCTGCGAACGTCTGCGATAACGATTTTGTAATAAGGGCGTTTTTTTGACCCGCCTCGTGCTAAACGAATTTTAGTTGCCATGTATAATGTTCCTTTCTATATTGACATTCTATATATAAGGGTTCTTTTTAAGAAAATAAACCCTCTAATCCACCTCGAAGCATGCCTTTTTTACCAAGCTTCTTCATTTTCTTCATCATTTTATGCATGCCTTCGTATTGCTTTAACAGTTTATTAATTTCCTGTACTTGGGCCCCAGACCCAGCAGCAATGCGGCGTTTGCGTGATGCATTCAGTAATTTATAGAACTTTCGTTCCTTCGGTGTCATCGACCGGATAATGGCAATTTGCCTTTTTATCGCCTTGTCGTCAATACCTGCACCCAAAAGTTTTTCTTGCATGTTGCCCATTCCCGGCATCATTTTCATGATACCCCCCATGCCACCCATCTTAAGCATTTGATTTAACTGACTTTCCATGTCTCCTAAATCAAAATTTCCCTTTTGGATTTTTTTCTGTAATTTGGCGGCTTCTTTTTCGTCTGCCGCTTCAGCCGCCTTTTCCACCAACCCAACGATGTCACCCATGCCAAGAATACGCCCGGCAATACGATCAGGGTGGAAAACTTCAAATTGGTCAACCTTTTCCCCCATCCCAGCAAATTTAATGGGACAGCCCGTTACTTGACGCATGGAAAGCGCAGCCCCACCACGGGCATCCCCATCCACACGGGTCAGAATAGTTCCAGTTAACGTTAATTTTTCGTGAAAAGATTTTGCAACATTTACAGCATCTTGCCCTGTCATGGCATCCACAACCAACAAAGTTTCAACTGGATTCGCCAATTTATGAACCGCAGTCAATTCATCCATAAGGGTGTCATCTATATGTAAACGCCCGGCCGTATCCAAAATCAAAACATCCATACCAGATAATTTGGCTTCTTTTAACGCACGTTTGGTAATATCCAGCGGCTTTTGGTCCTCAATAATAGGCAAAGTTTCCACATCAATGGATTTTCCAAGAATTTCCAATTGTTGTTGGGCAGCTGGGCGATACACGTCCAAGGACGCCATCATAACTTTCTTTTTCTGCTTGTCCGTCAGGAATTTCGCCAATTTGGCAGAGGATGTGGTTTTACCACTTCCTTGCAAACCAGCCATTAGAATAACTGCAGGCGGCGTAACTTTAAGATTAAGCTCTGCAGATTCTGCACCCAGGGTTTCCACCAACTGGTCGTGCACAATCTTGACCACCATTTGAGCAGGCGTGATACTGTCAATAACTTCTTGACCGACAGCTTTTTCTTTTACCGTATTGATAAAGTCTTTGACAACAGGAAGGGCAACATCCGCTTCAAGCAAGGCAATGCGGATTTCACGCATGGCTGCGGTGACGTCTTCTTCCTTTAATGCCCCCCGTTTTTTCAGGGCTGAAAATATAGTGTTAAGCTTATCACTTAGGTTATTAAACATACGCGAAATATAGGTCTTTTTGCGGGTTTCGTCAATAAAAAGCTGTTTAAGAACTTAAAACATATTTTTCTATATACCATGACTTTAAAAAAAATCAGTTAGTTGCCTTACTGCGTTAAGGTTCGTATCAAATTCTTCTTGATCTGAGGCCCCTAACAACCGTTCCATAAAAAGATGTATTTGTCTTTCTTCATCATCTTCTTCGTCATAATCTGTCTGCCACTTTTCAAATTTATCTTGCAATTGGGGGATGAAATAAGAGGCCCTTGTTTCAAAATCCATATATGGGAACGTTTGAATGCGTTCCATTTCTGTAATGCGTACTTCTGGACAATAGTATGAAAATAAAACAGTTGGAATTGATCGGGGTTCATCAATATATCTGACAGGGATAAACCCAGCCTTTATGTTTGAACAAACAGACCCCATATTTGAAATTTCAACACGGCCAAATATGTTTTCAATGGGAGCACCTAGACTGCGCCAGTATCCATATATTTGACTAAGACCCCCAAGCATTGAGGCACCATACCCTAAACCCCGTTTTTCAGGCACAACAAACCAAGAATATTCCATTTCCTTACTATCTTCTGAAAATGACTGAATATTAATTCTTCCAACAAAAGTGGATTCATCTTTATCGCCACCTTCATCTTCTTCAAATACAAAAACTGATAAACTTGGCAAAGCATCCCCTTTGGATCCATAATCATAATAATAATAAGGTGCCCCCGCATCTTCTTTAGGGTATCCAAGTCCTGCAATATCAAAACTCTTATTTCCACAATAAAATCTTAAAGTATCTGTTCGATATAAAAAACCGTCATCATCCATTAATTTGGATTTATGTGTATTCCACCACCGAAGTATTCTGAAAAAAGAACTGTATTCATCACCCGCTGGGGCCTCACCTGCACGAACAAACTTAATTGACTCAGACTCTAAGTCTGCCTCAGGACGATAACCAAGCCCTGCGCGTAAACCTGCCTCTTTTGAAAAAAATACATCTGCAGAAGCATCTGAAAAACCTGCTGAATCAGGAGAGCTAGCCGACGCCGAAACAGGTGAAACTGTATCTGTATCTCCTTCCCATTCTCCAGCTGCTGCTTGGACGTTGGAAAAAAGGCATAGCAATATACTTATTTTTAATAAAAAATATCTCATCATTATTATGATATAGCGATTTTACTTAAAAAATAAAGAGGAGGGTATTTTGGGTGCCTTTAGCCGTACTTATAAACGCTTGAAATAAATAAATTAAATAGACATAGGTTTATCCGTTAACTTTTGAATAAATAATTTGGCAAAAGTATAAATGGATTGCATTGGGTTTGCCCCAATTGATTCGGGAAAAACACTGCTATCCACAACAAATAAGTTGGGAAAATAAGTACTTGTTTCTGGGTTCCAAACCCTAAATTTTTGATCCACCACAGATTTCATTGGGTTACTTCCCATCTTATTACTGCCCTGCATATGGGCAGAACTAATTATATTGGCCGCGGGGTTAAACTGTAATGCATCAATGGCTTTTTTATAATCATCTGTTGGGTCAAAAATGGGCAATTTACCATTATTAATGGCTTCCATCGAAGGGATAAAAACTTTTTTTGCCCCCTGCTTAAACAACATTTTCACCCCTTCTTTCAGGGCTTTTCTAAAACGATTTTTATCACTTTCAATTAATGTATATCGGACTTGTGACTCTTCTGTTAAAGGGTCAATGGCAATATGATTTTTTTGTGTGACACTATCCACAAGCATAACCCCAAACCCGCCAAGATAAGGGAATTTTTTAATAAAGGCCCCAATTTCTTTTCCAAATCCAGGAATAATTTGGGCAATGACGGAAGGATCATCCCCCATTGATTCAAAAAAGTATTGATCTGATAAATCTTCTGATGGGGCATAAACAGAGGCATACAAATCATCCATCACATTAATTTTATGGTCAAATAATCCAACAACTGGAATGGATGGATGTAACACAATACCCTTTCCAATATTTGGATTAACAATGTTTGACTTCAAAAGTAAAGTTGCTGATCCCAATGCCCCAGCCGAAACAATAACATTGTGTGCTTTGATTGTTGCACGTTGACCAGGGGACGTATCAAAACCATTAATGTCTTTAATAATATTGGGATTATCTGAAGGCTTTAAGAAAGTTATTTCGACCCCTGCTGCTTTTTTCAAAGGGCCATTTTCTTCGAACAGAATTTTATGTGCCTTGGCTGATGGAATTATATCCAAGGTACTGGAATTTTTCTTAGTATCATTTCTTAATGCTGGCAGTAAAAAGGCATCAACTGCTGAAATTTTTAAAATTTGATCTTTGCTGGTATCAAAGGGTTTTTGATTTAAATCATATGTTTTTGCAGTGTGTATTGCATTTTTTAGCAAGGCGTTATTTTTATTAATTTCTGAATCATCTACAGAACGTGTGCCTATTTCTTTTTTTACCCAGCGGTAAATTGTTTTAATGCGTTGCCATTTAGTTTTTTCGTCCCCCACAATTTTTGGGGATATCCATCCTTTTTCCGTCCATCTTTCCAATTTATTTCTTATGGATGGTAATAAAGGAGAAAAAGCCAAATCAATATTAACTGTGGTGCCACCCCCAACAACTTGACCATTTTTAATTAATATTCCACCGTCATGGGTAAAGCGCTGTCCTTTGCTTTCCAAAAATTCAGTTGCTTGATCTGTTGGCATGCTTTTTGGAACAACAAAAGGTCCTGATTCCATAATGACTATGCGCGCCCCTTTAAATTTGCGTTTAAGTTCTGACGCAATTAAGGATCCTGCTGGGCCAGAGCCAATAACCAAATAATCTATTTCCCCATGTTTATGCGTAATTTCTTTACCCTTTAATTGTAAATTGGATTCATAAAAACTTAGGTCTGTCCCCTTTCCTTGATACTTTGGTTTTGGGGTGTAATCTGTGTATGTATTCACGGCAAAGGCGGAATAAAGTAAATGAATATACGTACGCCGCATTTTCATAACAGCCTGCCTGACCTTCAAAAAATAACTTTGGTGCAACGCAAGTAAGGCCTGTTCTTTTTCATGGTCTGATTGATTGATATAAGTTATGGGCAAGGCCTCGGCCACTATGGATAAATTTTTAATAAATGATGAATCTATTTTTAGAACACCCCATGATTGCACAGTTAGTTTTTCTAAACTTTCTTGCGCATATAATTCAGGGGCAGAATATATTTCCATGAAAGATTCATGTAATTTGTATAAATTTTCAAGGTGACGCTCTTGTTCTATGGAATTACGGTAAAGCAAAGCCGAAGAAACGATAAAAAGCCCTGCAAGAATGATTAATATTTTTTTTAGGTTAATTAAATTCATGTTGGTTTAAATTAACTTGCCATTACACTGAAGGCAAGGTGTTTAAGTAAAAATACCATCGCCACATTTAAGAATTAACATTGCTATTATTACTTTTACACATTACATAAATAATAGAAAATTAATTGTGTGGATAGTATAAGGAAGAAAAAGTGAAAAAATTATTTTTATTATTTATAAGTTTTATTATTTCAGGAAACAGTTTTGCAGCTGCAGCTGGAGCAAGTGCTTCTGAGGCTATGGCAGGTGAACCCGAAGCCAAACCTTGCACCTTTCGTATGGCAGAAATATCAGATATTGAATGTATTCAAGATATGGCCGCTAGATCAGCCGAGGTTACTGACCCAAGATTCATAGTAGTTACACCTGATGGCATTTCCTCAGAAGTTAGAAAATCAGTCAAGCTTACTGAAAAAGATCCAGAGCGTATCAAAGGCATGAATAATGTTTATGTTCTAGAGCAATCATCCGATGACGGAAGTGCGCATCCCATAGGATTTATTGCATATAGTGGGGCAGTTCCTTTTAATGAAATATATCCACCTATGACAGCAGTCGATTGTTCTGCAAGTGGAAAAAAACTATATTTATCTGATGTTAGCCTCATACTTGATCCTGCTTTTAGAGGTAAGGGATTAGGAAAAGAGCTACATGATCGTGCATTGAGTCTTATGGCAAAAGAATATGGTAGGCTTTATAGTGACGGAATTTATGCAGGATTAATGTTCAGGGTTTTTATAGATAACAGACGTGAACGTCATATTATTTCTAATTACGATCTCTCTTTCTTTTGCGCTACAGCTGATGAATCACCGTCAGGAGATGTTCATATGAATTTAGTTTATATGCTAGGAGACTTTGGAAAATGTACGTATGCATCAAGGATCCTACACGGAGAAGACGGTAAAACTATTCAAGATGAATTCGCAAAACTTGCAAAAGCAAATATAGAGGAAGCAGATCTTAAAATAAAACGTCTCTATACTATTCTTACAGAGGGATTACAGGAAGCTGGGGTTATTTAGTTGTAACCTAATAAAAAATTTCAAGGATATTTTGGTTAGGTAGGCTCTCTTTGTAACATTGGATTTTTCTTGTTTTTTTTAATTTTCACCCTATATTTCAGGTGAGAATTAAAAAGAGAGAAAGTCTATGAAAAAAATATTAAATTTATTTATTATTCTATTTTACATATTTGTTTCATTTAAAGGTCATGCTGCCGCTGGGCCAGAACCAGATGGATCCATAATAGGTGTGTCTATACATGTAGAGACAAAAGTAAGAAATGAATATTTAGAACGCACTCAAGAAAGAAGCCGATTTTTAATTATTGGTTGTGGGCACCCTGATGAAAAAGGTAGTAGAGGTCCAAAAAAAACTGGAAAAAAGGTAGAAAAAAAAGTGTTAAGGCCTATCCTTTACCAAGACAAATTTCCCTTATGCATAAAAACCAGGGTTTTGTATTGGTGACCACAAGCATACAGGGGCTTTAACAGTTAATATATATCCTGTGTAGAGGCGGGTCAGCAGTTTTTGGGCCGTTAAAAAATAAATTCAATATTGTTTACATTGAATTAGGTGGACCTGAAATAATAGGAGACCCTGATAAATTAAAAGGTTCTTTTGATTTGGTAAAACCTGGTGGTATATTGGTATTTGATGGATTTGATATATATAAAGGTGTTACTTTAGCTCCTGTTATTGGAAAAACACCTATACCAGGAAAAGATCATTTATCGGAAGTTTCAGTTTTGAATGGTCTGTTGATTGAAAAAGAAACCCTAGTTAAGGGGGAAAGTTGGCCAGATATTGGGTATAGGTTAGATAGTCCACTAGAAGCTATTGTAAATATTACATACTGTTATCAAGATAATGGAATATTAGATAAATCAAAAACAGACATAAAATTAACTGAATGGGAAAATGCAAGAGCCCGAGACTTTAGGTCATTTCTATCTATAGACTTTGGTATTCCAAAGGAAAGTATTCATTCAGGAACAGTAAGTGAACTAGACGCTGTGGGTATAAATATCCGTTCTATTTTAGACCCCCTGGGTGTTAACCCAATCCCAAGGTGGGATGGTCAAGTTTTCTTCCATATTGTAAAGCCTGAGTAAAGTAACGTTGGTTTACAGCATATTCATCAACTTGCCCTTTTTAAGTTTTGTCATCTTCCCGCATCAAGTCTGATAATGAACTAAAAGAGAAAGGCACACGGGCACCTATGTATATAGCAGCCTATGAAATTTAATTAAGCGTCAGCCCTGGAAATTTTGGCATCAGTATGGTGATCCATGATTCTTTACACCCCCCAGTTAAGTATTGAAGATTTCTAAGAGAGTGATCATAAATAATATCAAGGATAAAAAACATCTTACGATTTTGTCTAGGGTATTGAGAGAGATAAGGAAAGAGGTAAAGAGAGAGGTGTTAAAATAGAAGAGAGGATAGATAGGTAAGCAGGCAGGTAGTTGGAGACAATAGATAAAGATAAGAGGATGTTTGAGGAAGCAATAAAAAAATCAAAGGTATCCTGGATTTTTTATATAAGGTGTAGGAGATGGTTTTGTCTGATTCAAAGTGGGATTAAAACAATAGGGATGTAAGTAAATAAAAAAGTATACAGAGAGAGAAGGTAAAAAAAGATAGAGGTAATAGATTAGGGGTAAAAACGAAAGAAGAGAGGGGATAGAAGGCTTGGCAGCGACCGACTCTCCCGCGTCTTAAGA
>CAYGKW010000025.1:0-9109 GCA_964350815.1 uncultured Rhizobiaceae bacterium
CCCACCCCACTTGTCTCATCAAAGCGCGAAGCGCGACGGCGGATAGGATGCGCGGCGATCCATGGAACGGTAAAAGGTGGATTGCCACGTGCCTTACAGGCACTCGCAATGACGGTAGTGGAAATAGATAAAGATTACTTCCCATCCTACTTGTCGCGCCGAAGCCTTGGCGCAGGAGGATTAAGTTGGACAATGACAATGAAAAAGATGCCAGAAAAAGGACAGGTTTTAAAAGTAAAAGGGTAATGTCAGGCTCAGAACTAAGACGGCACAGCACCAGTTCCCATGTTTTCCCGTGATTGAACATAAGATGTGTTTGTTTTTAAATCTTCAGAAAAAGCATATTTAATAATTTCATCAGCATGTCCAACCGGGATAATTTTTAACAGCTTTTTGACATTATCAGGCATATCTTCCAAATCATTAATGTTATCTTTTGGAATCAGAACAGTTTTTATGCCCCCGCGCACGGCTGCCAAAAGTTTTTGTTTCAATCCGCCGATTTTAGAAATTTTCCCGCGCAGATTAATTTCACCAGTCATGGCAACATGACGGGATATAGGCGTATTTGTTAACAAAGATAGAATGGCTGTAAAGATTGCCCCCCCTGCGGAAGGGCCTTCTTTTGGCGTTGCCCCTTCAGGAACATGAACATGAATGTCATATTTTTCTAAAGCAGTACCATCAAGGCCAAATTCTTCAGATTTGGAACGGATATAATTAAAGGCGGCTTGCATGGATTCTTGCATAACATCGCCCAATTTTCCTGTGGTTATAATGCGGCCTTTTCCTGGGATTTTCACGGCTTCTATCATTAACATATCGCCGCCAACCTGACTCCAGGAGAGTCCAGTGGAAACACCCACTTGGTCTTGATCTTCGGTTGTGCCGTATGTATATTTTGGCAAGCCAACATAATCGTTCAGGTTTTCTTTTGTTACAGATATAGACGGTTTCTTGCTTTCCATTATTTGACGCAATGCTTTACGACATATGGTTGAAATTTCCCGTTCCAGACTTCTGACACCAGCTTCGCGGGTATAAAGTTGGATAATTTCCAACAGGGCATCTTCAGAAATACTTAGTTCTTTTTCTTTTAAACCATTGCGTTCAATTTGCTTTTTAACCAGGTGGCGCTTTGCAATTTCCAACTTTTCTTCTTCTGTGTAACCATCCAGGTGAATAATTTCCATACGGTCAAGTAAGGGCCCCGGAATGTTTAAAGAGTTTGCTGTCGCAATAAAAAAGACATTTGACAAGTCATAATCAAGTTCAAGATAGTGATCATTGAACGTTTCATTTTGTTCGGGGTCTAGAACTTCTAGCATGGCAGAGGCAGGGTCACCACGCCAATCCGTACTCATCTTATCAATTTCATCCAGCAAGAAAACTGGGTTTTGAATTTTAACTTTACGAAGCCCTTGAATGATTTTCCCCGGCATAGAACCGATATAAGTTCTGCGGTGTCCGCGAATTTCAGATTCATCATGCACGCCACCCAAGGCAGAGCGTATAAATTTGCGGTTAATGGCATGGCTGATGCTTTGCCCTAAAGATGTTTTACCAACACCGGGTGGGCCTACAAAACATAAAATTTGGCTTTTTATTTTTCCTAAGCGCTTTTGAACAGCCAAGAAATCAAGAATACGTTCTTTGATCTTATCAAGGCCATAATGGTCTTGATCCAAAACCTCTTTTGCTTTTTGAATATCAACTTTGGAATCAGAAAATTTACCCCATGGAAGATCCAAAATTGTATCAATATAGGTTCTAATAACCCCAGCTTCGGCTGAAACAGGGTTCATCATTTTCAATTTTTTCAGTTCTTTTTTAACTTTGGTCTCAGCTTCTTTAGAAAGTTGTGTTTGCTTAATACGCTTTTCAAGTTCTTCAAATTCATTCAGACCATCATCCCCTTGGTCCAATTCTTTTTGAATCGCCTTTAGCTGTTCATTTAAATAATATTCCCTATGGCTTTTGCTCATTTGGTTTTTAATACGGGAACGGATTTTGTCTTCTGTCTGCACATTTGTAAGTTCGCGTTGAACATATAAAACAAGATGTTCCAGGCGTGCATTAACAGAGTCCAATTCCAAAAGTTCTTGGCGTTCGCGGATACTTAAAGGCAGCTGTGAAACGATAGAGGCCAAAATTTTTGCATCATCAAGATCATCATTGGACAGGCTGTTCAAAAGTTCAGTCGAAATTTTCTTATTTGTTTTTGAAAAAGATTTAAAATGTTTTATCAAATCATTTGCCAAAGCACTGGTTTTGACAGGTGAGGTTAGGCGATCTTCTAAAATTTCGATACTGGCTTCAAAACAATCTTTATTTTCTTGAATATTTTTTGCTTTAACACGCTTTGTCCCATGCACCAAGGCCTTCAACGTTCCATCTGGCAAGGTAATGATTTCTGAAATACGCCCAAGACACCCTGTTTCATAAAGGTCTGTGGATATTGGGTCTTCGATTGATGCATCTTTTTGGCACAGAACCAAAACTTCAGTACCTTCTTGTTCAGCCTTAGTTAAGGCAGTCAAAGATTTTTTGCGACCCACAAATAGGGTGGCAATCATCTTGGGAAAGACAACGATGTCACGTAAGGCAATAACCGGGTATTTCATATTAATCCTTTAAGCAACGTCTACTTTTTTTGGCTTAGACATCTTTGCTTTTTTTGAATACACAATTTTAGGAGGTTTATTATCTTTGATGTTATTTTCATCAATAATAATTTTTTCAACATCTTCTTGATCAGGGATGTCAAACATCGGATCCAATAAAATATTTTCCATAATAGAACGAAGGCCACGTGCCCCTGTCTTTCGACTGATTGCTTTTTTTGCAATTTCAATTAAAGCATTGTCAGTGAAATCAATTTCAACATCGTTCATCGCAAATAAGGCTTTGTATTGTTTGACCAAAGCATTTTTTGGCTCTGTTAAAATTTGAACCAACGCGGCTTCGTCTAATTCTTCCAAAGTTGCTGCAATAGGCAAACGTCCCACAAATTCTGGAATCAATCCAAATTTCAAAAGATCTTCAGGTTCCATTTTGGCAAGTAAATCACCGACTTTGTGGTCTTCTGGCCTGGCAACATCCGCCCCAAACCCGATTGATGATTGTTCGCCGCGCATGGCAATGATTTTATCAATACCGGCAAAGGCACCACCACAAATAAATAAGATATTTGTGGTGTCAACTTGTAAAAATTCTTGTTGAGGATGCTTGCGACCCCCTTGCGGTGGTACGGAAACAACACTTCCTTCCATAACTTTTAATAAGGCCTGTTGAACCCCTTCACCGGAAACATCGCGAGTGATTGATGGGTTGTCAGATTTTCTTGAAATTTTATCAATTTCGTCAACATATACAATTCCACGTTGGGCACGTTCAACGTCATAATCACAAGTTTGTAAAAGCTTTAAAATAATGTTTTCAACGTCTTCTCCCACATATCCAGCTTCTGTCAATGTGGTGGCATCAGCCATGGCAAAAGGAACGTCAATAATACGGGCCAACGTTTGTGCCAATAAAGTTTTACCACACCCGGTTGGACCAACGATCAAGATATTGGATTTTTGCAGTTCGATTTCACTATTTTTATTTTGCATATTTGCAATTCTTTTATAGTGATTGTGAACAGCAACGGAAAGAATACGTTTGGCTTGTTTTTGGCCAATAACATATTCGTTCAAAACTTTCATAATATCAGAAGGGTTTGGAATTTTTGTTTGTTCAGATTTTCCTGACTCACGTACTTCTTCTTGAATAATGTCATTACAAAGGTCAACACATTCATTACATACAAAAACAGAAGGCCCAGCAATAAGTTTTTTAACTTCGTGCTGACTTTTCCCACAAAAAGAGCAATAAAGAGTCTTTTGTGAATCGTTTCCTGATCCTGAGGTTGTGCTCATTTAAATCCTTTCTTTTGTTTCCTAACTGTCTAAATTAATACCTGTACGTCGTTACTGCGCGTCTCACTTACAGTTTGTAAGCTTCGTCACTGGTGCCTAGTACATCTATCAATTTTGCCAGTTCATCGGCATTTATAATAATACCATATATCGTTACTGCGTTCCTCGCTTACAGTTTGTAAGCTTCGTCGCTGGTGCCTAGTACATCTATCAATTTTACCAGTTCATCGGCATTTATAATAATACCATATATCGTTACTGCGCGTCTCACTTACAGTTTGTAAGCTTCGTTATTTGTGCCTAGTGAATGTATCACCTTAACCCGTTAACATTGCATTTATAATATAAACGGTCACACCTAACATTTTCAAGGCAAAAGTATACTTAAGTGCCATTATACTTATTAATTTTAGGGCAAATTATATGAATTGCAAGGTTGAAGTAGTTTAAAATGCTTGTTTTTAACTATTCAATTTTGGAATGTCTTTACGACTTTCAACAATTTCATCAATTAAGCCAAATTCTTTGGATTCTTTTGGGTCCATAAAGCGATCACGCTCCAGGGCTTCTTCAATGAATTTTTTGGATTTACCTGTTGTTTTGACATAAATTTCATACAGCATATTTCTTGATTTTAACATTTCTTGTGCATAAATATTAACGTCAGTTGTTTGTCCTGCAATACCACCACCGTGGTTGTGGGGTTGGTGAACCATGATGCGTGAATGGGGCAGGGCATACCTTTTGCCTTTTGTCCCAGCAGCTAGCAACAAAGAACCCATTGAACAAGCTTGGCCAATACAAACCGTTGCAATTTCTGGCTTGATATAATTCATGGTATCCATGATGGCAAGACCTGATGATACAACACCCCCAGGGGAGTTAATGTACAAATAAATATCTTTTTTGGGGTCTTCTGATTCCAAGAACAATAATTGTGCACAAATAAGACTGGCAACGTTATCATCAACGCCACCTGTTAAGAAAATAATACGTTCTTTAAGTAAGCGAGAAAATATATCAAAGGCACGTTCCCCTTTCGGAGTTTGCTCTATAACCGTTGGAATTAAATTACTTTCAAACTTTTTATTATTTGTATTCATGTACAATCCCTATTTTATTTCTTTTCTAAAGCTTCTTCGCGTTTCTTGGCCAAGTCAACCAATTTTTTCTGTGTAATTTCTTCGGTTGTTACTTTTGCTTGGCTGATAATGAAATCAATTGCCTTTCCTTCAAGCAAGGGGGCGCGAACTTCGGCCAAAGCTTGTGGATTCTTTTGATAAAATTCAACAACTTCTTGTTCACGGCCAGGCATGCTTTGGGCATGGCGCAATACTTCGTCGTTAACTTCTTTTTGTTCGACTTTGATGTCATGTTCTTTTGCCAATTCTGCCAACACAAGCCCAAGTTTTACACGACGTTCTGCAATCGGATAATATTCTTTTTCCTGTTTTTTTGCATAGTCATCAAATTCTTTTTGGCTGTGCACATGCTTGCCTTCGGATTGAAGGATACGGTGGCAAATATTTGTGAATTCTGCCTCTACCATGCTTTTTGGCAATTCAACTTTGTGATCTTTATCTAAAGTATCCAAAATTTCTTGCTTAATCAGGTCATGTGCGATGCCGTCATTTTGTTTTTGCAATTCACCTTTTATAGCTTCTTCCAAAGCTTTAAGGTCATCAAGCCCCAATTTTTTGGCTAAGTCATCATTGACTTTCGCAGGCTTCTTTTCACAGATGTCTTTTATTTCAACATCAAAAGTTGCAGGTTTTCCAGCCAATTTCTTATCATAATTGTCAGGGAATTTAACTTCTACTTTAACTTTATCGCCTTTGTTTTTTCCAATAAGTTGTTCTTCAAAGCCAGGAATAAACATGCCGGCACCCAATTCAAGTGGAAAGTCTTTACCAGAACCCCCTTGGATCGGCCCATCAGCTGTTTTACCATCAAAATCAATAACGGCAACATCATCTTTTTTGGTTTTGCGGGCCGTTTTGATTGGTTCAGGATTATGGTGTTGTTCTGCAATTTTATCCAAACTTTCTTTAATATCTTTTGGATCAACTTTTGCGGCGTACTTTTTAAGGCTTAATTTTTTAACATCTGAAACTTTAATTTCAGGAAGAATTTCAAATTTAACCACACATTCAAAATCTTTGCCTGGCGTGTTTTCTTTTAGGTCATAGTGTGGGTCTGTTGCCATGCGTAATTTATTATCCACAATAATTTTTTTCATTGCATCTTGAAGGACGTCTTCAATTAATTGACCGCGAATTCTGTCGCCTTGTTGTGACTTAACAATATTTACGGGAACTTTTCCTGGTCTAAATCCATCAATTTTCATCTTTGGCGCCATTTCTTCAGCTTTTTTATTAAAGCGGCTGTCGATATCTTTTGCCGGAACTTTAATGGCGAATTCTTTTGCTAAACCGTTGACTTTATTTTCAGTAATTTGCATGTGTTATCCAATTTTTTTTGATGGTGCGGGTAGAGGGACTTGAACCCCCACGGCTCGCGCCACTAGAACCTAAATCTAGCGTGTCTACCAATTCCACCATACCCGCATATATTAAACAAGTTTGATATGATCTTTCCAAAGACTGTTAAAGCGGTTTTCACCCTTTTCGTCAAGTCTTATTCGCATAAAAATATTGTTATTATGCGCCGAACATTCAAGGACCTGTGCATTTTTATAGGCCCAATTTACAATTTCTGTGGCATCCTCTGATACTTCGAAGCTGTAAATCACCTCTTTTTGTGCCATAACCATATCGATTTTGTCTAGCAAATTCTTTAAGTTTTTTTTCCTTAAGGCAGAAATTAAGACACCATTCTTCTTTTTATAACGTTTTCCAAGGATTTTAAGAGATTCTTGATCTTCAACTAAATCAATTTTATTTAAGACATGTACCGTTCTTGCTGTATCTTCAATATTATATCCAATTTCATTTAGAACAGATTCCACTTCTTTTTCTTGATGTTCATGAAAATCAATGCTGATATCTTGAACATGTAAAATGATATCTGCTTCCAGTACTTCTTCCAGTGTTGCACGAAAGGCGGCAACCAGCTGCGTTGGGATATTTGAAATAAATCCAACGGTATCTGATAAAATGACTTGGCGCCCTGATTCAAGGCGAATAAGTTTCATTTTTGGATCCAGCGTGGCAAACAACATATCTTTTGCCATAACTTTTTCATTGGCTAACGCATTGAATAATGTGGATTTTCCTGAGTTTGTATAACCCACCAAAGCAATAACGGGGTAGGGGGCTTTCTTGCGGGATTTACGATGTAACGCCCGTGTTTTTCTGACTTTTTCCAAGTCTTTTTTCAAACGCACAATACGTTCATCAATCAAGCGTCGGTCAATTTCAATTTGGGATTCACCGGGTCCCCCCATAAAGCCATGGCCCCCGCGTTGACGTTCCAAGTGTGTCCAGGACCGAACCAATCGGCTGCGTTGATAGGTTAAGGATGCCAGTTCAACTTGCAAAACCCCTTCCTTTGTTTTTGCGCGTTCCCCAAAAATTTCCAAAATCAAACCTGTTCGGTCGATAACTTTCGTTTCCCATACCTTTTCAAGGTTCCGTTGTTGAATGGGGGAAAGGTCGGCGTCAATAATAACCAAGCCAACATCTTGTGACTTGATAATGCTGTCCAAATTTTCAATAACCCCTTGTCCAATAAGGGTCGACGGACGTGGGGAATTAATGGGAATGATTTCTTGATGGGTGACATCAAGATTAATGGCATACGCCAGATTGACGGCTTCTTCCAAAGCATAAGAGGCCTCATAGCGTCGCTTTAAGGCCTCTCGCTTAATATCTGGAAAAAGAACAACTGCTTTTGTCATGAATGACTATTTAGCAGCTTCTGCTTTTTCTTCAGCGATATCCATATCTTCTGGATATAATTTTACCGGTTCATTCGGCATAATTGTTGAAATTGCATGTTTGTATACAACTTGAACATGGCTTTCACGGCGTAATACAATACTGAAATTGTCAAATCCGATAATGGCCCCTTGAAGTTTGATTCCATTTACAAGAAACATTGTAATTTGTGTTTTGTTCTTGCGTGCAAAGTTTAAAAACACTTCTTGAATGTTTTGTTTTTTTTCTACTGCCATAATTTACCTTTATATTTATTATTTATTTACCTGGAATATATTACCGCATGATTTTATTTTCAAGTTAAATACTTTGAAAAATTATTAAAAATTGGAAATGCTCTTCTTGACTTATTGAATAAAAGCAACACATAAATTATTAAATGTATGAGGATAAAATGAAAAAAATAATTAAATGTTTGTGTTTGTTAACTTTAATCACACTATATGCCTATGAAACTAGGGCCGCTGCGGCTGCAGTATTTGATGAAGACCTTGTTGATGTTAGTATAGCTAGCCATCCACTACGGCAGGCACATTTGACACTTTTATATGCTTCCAGAGATGGGAAAGAAGATGTTGTTATAGCAGAGCTTGCAGCTGGCAAAGACCCCAACTTAACACAGTGTTGTGATGGTAGTAGAACTGCCGTCTGGTATGCTGCAGATAGAGGACATACTGACATATTACGCAGGCTGCTTGCTGCGGGGGGGAATCCAAGAACAAGAGATATTGCAAAAACGTCACCTCTTTTAGCAGCTTCTAGGAATGGGCATGAAGGAGCGGTTGCTTTGCTTGTAAGTCATGATGCAAGGGTTGATGTGCCAGATTGCAGTAACGAAACACCAATTCTTGCAGCATATCGGAGAGAAAAATTTGACGTAGTCGGTATACTTATCGGGGCTGGTGCGCGCCTATCTGAAAAAAATTACAGTTTTGGATCAGATGAAAAACAAGCAAGATATGATGAACTAGTTTCAATACAAGAAAAATGGGATAGACGTCGGTTGTTGACAATGTGGCATAGAACAATTTAGATCAATAAAAAGATTGTTTTTCCAAAAAAGGCTTTTAGAAAATTCTGAAAGCCTTTTTTTATTTCCATCATCGCGAGTATCCAAAGGGTGCGCGGCGATCCACAAACCAAATGACATGATAGTATATAATTAAACCTTCTTTTTCCGTCATCGCGAGCATCCAAAGGGATGCGCGGCGATCCATGGAAGGGTAAAAGGTAGATTGCCACGTGCCCTACAGGCACTCGCAATGACGGTGGTGGAAATGGATAAAGATT
>CAYGKW010000026.1:0-8956 GCA_964350815.1 uncultured Rhizobiaceae bacterium
GCTTTGACGAGACAAGCGGGTGCTTGAGATGATGATTCTATACACCTCTCACTCCGTCGTCCTGTGGCTTGACCACAGGATCCAGGAACAGTCTGGCTGAAAGTCACCTTGTATCCGCTTAGCATTAGATTGGATCCTGGTATCAACGATTCCAAGAGGAAAAACCCCTGCTTAAGTATAGCTAGAGCAATCCTGCGATTTCAGCGCGAACCTCTTCAAGGCCTGATTTTTTTTCAGACGATGTCATAAGAATTTTGGGGTGGCCTGGTACAAATGGTTTCATGTCAGCCTTTGTTTTTTCTAAACATTTTTCCAATTCAGCTTTTTTAATCTTATCCGTTTTGGTTAAAATAATTTGAAAAGAAACGGCCGATTCTGACATTAATTCCAGAATTTCAATATCCGTATTTTTAATACCATGGCGGCTGTCAATCAATACAAATACGCGACGCAAAACAGATCGCCCCCGCAAGTAATCCCGAATCAAGTTATTCCAAGATGTTACTTTTGTTTTGGTTTCTTTTGCGTATCCATACCCTGGAAGATCCACTAAAAAACCATTTCCCAACATATTGAAAAAATTAATTTCCTGGGTGCGGCCTGGTGTGTTTGATGTGCGGGCCAAGTTTTTTTGGTTCACCAAAGCATTAATTAAGGATGATTTCCCAACATTGGATCGCCCTGCAAAGGCAACTTCAGGCAGGCTTTCTGGCGGCAAATTATCAACCTTTGTACACCCTTGCTGAAAAGTAATGGGCTGGGTAAACAAATAACGACCCTTTTCAATCCACTCTGGATCATCTGAGGGATAAATCAGATCGTTATTTGTACCATCCTGGTTCATTATTTCTTGGCCTTATTTGGTTTTCTTTTTACAGCCATTTGCTGCAAAATTGAAAAGATGTTGCTGCATATCCAGTACAACACCAACCCTGCTGGGAAGTGGGCCAACATATAGGTAAAGACCAATGGCAAAAAGGCAAAGACTTTTGCTTGAATCGGGTCTTGTGGCTGCGGATTCAGTTTTTGTTGAAAGAACATACTGACCCCCATCAAAATCGGCAATACCCCAATTTGTAACATGCTGGGGGGATCCCACGGAATTAAACCAAATAGGTTAAATAAAGATGTTGGATCTGGGGCTGACAAATCTTGTAGCCATCCAAAAAATGGCGCGTGGCGCATTTCAATTGTTACGAACAAAACCTTGTACAGCGCAAAGAAAACAGGGATTTGAATCAGCATCGGCACACAGCCAGAAACAGGGTTGATCTTGTTTTTCTTGTACAGTTCCATTGTGGCTTGCTGTAATTTAGCTTTATCATCCGCATAAAGTTTTTTCATACGTTCCATTTCAGGTTGCAGTTCCCGCATGCGTGCCATTGATTTAAAGGATTGGCTTGCAAGGGGGAAGAACGATAAACGTACCAAAATTGTTAACGCAATGATGGCCAATCCAAAGTTACCCAACAGGTCGTACAACCACTTAAGGGCAAAGAATAAAGGCTTTGTAATGAAATAGAACCACCCGAAATCAATGGCTAAGTCAAAGTGTGGGATGTTGTTGATGTTTTCATAATCATCCAACAATTCCAAAGATTTTGCCCCTGCAAAGAACTTAGATGTGGTTGTTATGCTTTGGCCCGGTTCAACCTTGGCAATAGGTTCAAGATAATCCGCTTGGTAAATTTTACCTTCGCGGGATTCCACAGCTTTGTAGGATGTTTTAACATTTACTTTTTGATCTGGAATTAACGCGGCCAACCAGTATTTATCGGTTATACCCAGCCACCCACTTTTTGTCATAAAGTTTTCTTTACCTTCTTTATCCAAATCTTCGTATTTTACCTCACGAAGTTTACCGTCCAGATAACCAACAGGCCCTTCATGTAACACCATATATCCCATTGTTTCAGGGTTATGACGGGACACCAATCCATATGGTTTTACTTCAACAGCTTTGGCAGAATTGTTTTCAACCGTTTGGCGCACTGTAAACATGTATTTATCATCCACCTCTATCGTGCGTTTAAAGCGTACACCTGCCCCATTATCCCAATACATTTCAACAGGATCATTGGCCGTTAACTGGGCATCTTTTGTTACCCAATGTGTATTATTATCCGGTGTTTTTACATTTTTATCAGTTGCTACCCAACCGAATTCTGCATAAAAAGCCTTACCATCGCCATTCTTTTTCAACAATTGGACATTGTCACTGTCTGGAGCTGTTGTTTCTTTGTAATCTTTCAAAGTTAGATTTGCAATTCTGAACCCTTTAGAAGACAAGGATCCTTCTAATTTATCATTTCCCACCTTAATCAGTTTTTCTGACATTTCTGGCAGTGCAACCTTAATATTTGCCACATCTGACATATAAGGTTTTTGGGCACTGTCGTCTTTTTGCTTAACCTGTTCGGTTTGTTTGGCGTCTTCTGCCATGTTTTCCAATTTTGGCCGTTCAACAAAATGATGAAATCCATACAAAATTAAAAATGAGGCTAAGGCAAAAATGACTAAATTCTTTTTATCAAATTGGTCCATGATTTAATTATTTCCTTTCTTTATCTGGAACGGGATCGTACCCGCACTTTGATGTCCATGGGTGGCAACGTGCAATTCTTTTGGCCGCCAACCAGGCACCTTTGAAAAATCCATGCTTGTTTATAGCACCAATCGCATATTCAGAGCAAGTGGGCTGATACTTACATTGATCAGGCAGAATCGGTGCAATTGTCCACTGGTAGATTTTGATGATTATTTTTGCAATGTATTTCAGCATATTTCTTTATCGTCGCTTTTTATCATTGGCTAAGGGCATAATTTTAAACTTCTTTTTTAATTGCACCCAAACAATCCAAAAATTCTTTAGTCATAGTAGACCAGTCAATATCTGGTGTAGTGTATCGGGCAATTAAAACAAAGTCGACTGACTGGCTGATTTTTTGTATCTTATCATAATGATTATAAGTCAGCGCCCTTAATCGGCGTTTACACCTGTTTCGCACAACGGCATTGCCGACACGTTTGGTGGCCGTAAAGCCAAATCTGATTTCTTGTGGTGTTTCTTGGTCTGGATTTTCTGGATGAAATAAGTACTGAATAACAAAAGAGCGCCTTGCCATATATTTCCCGTCATCCCTTACTTTAAGAAAGTCACGACGTTTTTTTAGTGTGGCAAAGCGCATCTTGAAATTTTATTGAACTGCAAAATTATGCAGATAGGCGCGCACGGCCTTTGGCACGACGGTTGTTAATGACACGACGCCCACCAACTGTGGCCATACGGCTGCGAAATCCGTGGCGACGCTTACGAACGATTTTACTTGGTTGATATGTTCTTTTCACTTTAAATCTCCGTTCAATCCAATAGGATTTTTTTAAACTTGTAGTATTCTTATAATCACGGGCCGCCCAAAAGTCAAGAGGCAGCACAGAAATTAATAAGGAAGAATTACCACCCTAATTTCAGATGTGTCCACTTGCGCATGACCTTACGTTCTTGGCGAATGGGCAGGTTTTCCTGCAACCGCAAATTATCCAGAATTTCTGTAGGGATAAATATTGCGGGGTTGTCCTGAATATCTTTTGGCACAAATTCATGGGCCCCAATATTCGGTGCATACATGTATGTCCAATTAATAATTTTTGCTGAAACATCAGGACGCAACATAAAGTCAATAAATTTGTGGGCATTATCTGGATGCGGCGCACTTTTTGGAATCGCCATCATATCAATCCATAATCCCGGCCATTCTTTTGGAATCATATATTTAATCTTGACCCCTGTATTATTATTTTCAGCCTCTCGCTGGGCAAGAAAAACATCATTTGACCAACTGTGCACCAAACAAACTTCGCCCGTAGCCAACTGGGTGATGGCCATATCCACGTTTGATGTAAAAGACTGAATAAACCCCCGCACACCCCGAATAACATTCACGGCTTTATCCAATTGGTCATCTTGCAAACAGGATGGATGCTTGTATCCGGAATAGGCTTGCGCTGCTTCAAAAACATCCTGGGCTTGATCTAGGAAAATCACCCCGCATTTGGAAAGTTTTTCAATATAACCTTTATCAAAAACAGCCTTTAATGAATTGGGCAACCCTTCCGGTAAATATTCTTTGATTTGATCTTCCACATATCCAAACCCCGTGGTGCCCAGGGCATACGGAACACCATATGTATTGTCTGTATCATACTGGGCAATTAATTTCATAATTTTGGGATCCAGTTGATGAAAGTTTTTAAGCTTGTTTTTATCAATAGGTTGAAAAATACCAACCTTTATTTGTCTTATATAATTTGGGGTGACGGATGGAAAAACAACATCATAGTTTGTTTTCCCTGTCAGAAGTTTGGCCTCAAGAATTTCATTACTGTCGTAAACATCAAAAATAACTTTGATACCAGTTTCTTGTTCAAATTGTTTGATAAGACGTGGATCAATGTTTCCAGTCCAGCTGTAAACATATAAAAGATTATCTTCCTTGGCTTCGACCCCAAGGAAGATATTAAGCATAAGAATAAGTAGCAAAATTATGCGACGCATGATGTGTAAAAAATCCTTTAAATTCAGTCTTTAAACAAATAAAGACTTAGGATCAGTATAAGGCAATGCAAGACTATCAGCAACCGCTTGGTGAACGATATGTCCCTTCATTACATTCACCCCATTTAAAAGATGTTCATCTGCCAATATTGCAGCATTTGCCCCCTTATTTGCCATTGTAATGGCATAAGGCAATGTCACGTTATTTAAAGCAATTGTGGATGTGCGCGCCACAGCCCCTGGCATGTTAGTCACACAATAATGATTGATTCCTTCAACTTCATACGTTGGTTTTTGGTGGCTTGTTGGTTTACTTGTTTCAAAACACCCGCCTTGGTCAATTGCGATATCAACCATAACAGACCCTTTACGCATTGTTTTCAACATGTCTTGGGTTACCAATTTTGGGGCTGAAGCCCCTGCAACAAGAACGGCACCAATTACAAGATCCGCTGTTTTAACACAATCTTCGATCATTGATTTTGTTGAAAAACATGTTGTGACACTTGCCCCAAAAACACTGTTCAACCAGCGCAGTCGGTCAACAGAGCGATCTAGGATCGTAACATTTGCGCCCATACCAACAGCCATTTGCGCAGCGTTCGTTCCAGCAATACCACCCCCTATGATCACAACATTACCTGGCATTACACCTGGTACACCGCCAAGAAGAACCCCAGATCCGCCTTTTGCCTTTTCCAAGAAATAAGCCCCAACTTGCACAGACATACGTCCTGCAACTTCACTCATGGGGGCAAGTAATGGAAGACGCCCCATTGAATCCGTTACTGTTTCATAGGCAATGGCAGTACATTTTGATTCAATCAAAGCTTTTGTCAATTCTGGTTCTGCTGCCAAATGCAAGTATGTATATAAAATTAAATCTTCACGAAGAAAGCCAAATTCTTCTTTTAAAGGTTCTTTTACCTTGATGATCATATTGGAATCATTCCAAACTTCAGCGGCGGTTTTGCGAATTTCAGCCCCGGCTTCTTTGTAATCTTCATCACTAAAGCCGATACCCGCACCAGCTTGTGTTTCCACAAGGGCTTTGTGGCCATGGGCAATAAATTCTTTAATACCTGCAGGGGTCATCCCAACGCGATATTCGTGGTTTTTAATTTCTTTTGGAATTCCAATAATCATAATAATGCTTCCTTTTTATTTTGTTGATAGTGGCCTTGGGATAAGCAAGCCATATGCACCGCGGAAGGGCGGTACAAGATTTTTGGATTTTACCAATAAAGTTAAAAAATGCAAGCGAAAAGGAATAAGATGCAGAACCTTACTTCACCGGTTGGATCAGGGCGTGCTTCTTTTTCCCAACGGAAATCTTGATAATACCGGGCTCTTGAATGGCTGAGGCATCATAAACTGCATTTTCATCTTCGATCTTTTGATCGTTAACCTTACAGCCCCCACCCCGAATCATCCGGCGTGCCTCACCATTACTGGCAACCAACCCAGTTTGTACAACCAAAGCAAAAGCTGGAATACCGGCTTGCACATCCGCCAAAGGCACTTGAATAACCGGCAAGGCAGATTTCAAAATGGGGTTCCCGGCATCATCTTTTCCTGTAACTTCCACATCCAAATCTTGCCCCCCAAACATTTGGGAAATTGTATTGTGAATATCTTTCAAACAGTCCGCACCATGGGCCATTTTGGTCGCTTCATCAGCCAACAATACCTTAAGCTTGTTCAATTCTGCCCCATCAACACCTTCATATTTATTAATTTCTGCCGGGGATAAATCCGTAAAATATTTCATAAAACGGGTAACATCAACATCTTCTGTATTTCGCCAGTACTGCCAGTAATCATAGGGTGTCAGCATATCAGAATTCATCCACACCGCCCCATCTTCTGTCTTCCCCATTTTCTTACCGCTGGCTGTGGTAATCAAAGGACACGTCAGTCCATAAGATGGTTTTGTTTCCAGGCGGCGCACTAATTCAACCCCATTAATAATGTTGCCCCATTGGTCAGATCCGCCCATTTGCAGGGCACAGTCATACTTTCGATTCAGTTCTAGAAAGTCATAGGCTTGCAAAATCATGTAATTGAATTCAAGGAAAGTCATCGGCTGTTCGCGTTCCAAACGTTGCTTGACACTTTCAAATGCCAGCATTCTATTTACGGTGAAATGGCGACCGTAATCCCGCAACAATTCCATATAACCCATTTTTCCAAGCCAGTCATCATTGTTTAAAAGGATGGCCCCAGCTGTACCTTCAAATGACAAAAATTTATTAAAAACTTGCTGAATCCCGGCAATATTTTCATTCACCATTTCATCTGTAATCACGGGGCGGGATTTATCTTTGCCGGTCGGGTCACCAATTTTTGTAGTCGCCCCCCCCATCAAAACAATTGGTTTATGTCCATGCTTTTGGCCAATGCGCATCATCATGATGGTCATTAAACTGCCGACGTGTAAACTTTTGGCCGTTGCATCAAACCCAATATAAAAGGTTATGGATCCTTTAGATGTTAGATCGTCCAAGGCGTCCAAGTCTGTACTTTGGTATATGAAGCCGCGATCTTGTAATTCTTGTAAAAAAGGTGATTTAAATTTTTTCATGTTTTTTCCAAATCTTCCTTTCCAAATTTAGTGAAAAACGTTAGATTGTCCATACATTTTTTCAAAACTTAGGGATATTTTTAATGAAAATCAAATTTTCCACTCTTAAAAACGGCTTACGCATTGCAACAGATACATTGCCTTCAGTTGAAACAGTTTCACTGGGCATTTGGGTCGGGGCCGGATCCCGATTTGAAACCAAAGAAAATAATGGGGTTGCCCATTTCCTTGAACACATGGCCTTTAAAGGCACCAAAAAACGAAATGCCATTCAAATTGCTGAGGAAATTGAAAATGTCGGGGGCATTATTAATGCCTATACATCCCGCGAAGTCACAGCTTATTATGCCAAAGTTTTGAAGAATGACACACAATTGGCATTGGATATATTAAGTGATATCTTACAAAATTCAACTTTTGACCCCGAAGAAATGGAACGGGAACGGGAAGTTATCATCCAGGAAATTGGCCAATCAAAGGATACCCCTGATGATATTATTTTTGATCATTTTCAAGAGGCAGCCTATCCAGACCAACCGTTTGGTCGCCCGATTCTTGGGCCTTCTAGCCTAATTAAAAAAATGCCGCGGGAAACGTTAATGACGTTTATGAATAATTTGTATACCCCAGACAATATGATTTTGGTTGCTTCGGGCAATGTTGATCATGACACGCTTGTGAAACAGGCTGAAGAATGCCTGTCTGGAATTCCTGAAAAGAAACAGCCGTTGCCACAAGGTGCCATTTTCAAAGGGGGCGAATACCGCGAGGACCGCAAACTGGAACAACTTCACACCCTATTTGGGTTTGAAGGCGATTCAGTTACCAGCGATCATTATTATACAACTGTTTTGTATTCAACAATTTTGGGTGGGGGGATGTCTTCCCGTCTTTTCCAAGAAATCAGGGAAAAGCGTGGCCTGGTTTATACCATTTACAGCTTTATGAATGCAAATTCTGATACTGGATTGTTTGGCGTTTATGCTGGAACCGGGGAACAAGGATCCAAAACATTAATGGATGTTACATTGGCTGAACTTGAAAAAATGACCCACACCATTAAAGAAGAAGAACTGCACCGCGCGAAAGCCCAAGTCAAAGCCAGTCTTTTAATGGGGCTTGAAAGCACAAACAACCGTGCACGTCGCATTGCCCATAATGTTTTGACCCATGATCGATTTATTGGAATTGATGAAATTATTGATAAAATTGATTCAATTGGTGTGGGGGACATTCAAAATTACGGGACTGAGTTAATAAAACGGCCAAAAGTTTTTGCAGCCCTTGGCCCCATTGGATCTTTGCCAAAGTCTATATAAACAGGTTGATTCAGGTTTTTTAGATAAAAAAATTACAAAAAGTAATTATTTATTCAAATAATGCATAATAAGAATTGATTTTTCTTAAACAATGAATTACATACAGTATCAAGAGTAAAAGTATTTTGTACACAAAACAGTTTTACTCTTAAGTAAGAAAACTCTTAAACATAGAGGCTTTTTCTTCAGGGATAAAGAAGGGCACGATAAGAGCCCTTTTACTAAATGGTAAGCCTGGTTGGTTCCGCTTAATGTTTCATCTCATCATCTCTAAACCAACTGGGCTGGCCATACCTTTCCACCAAATTTACAAAGTATAGATCTCTGGCCGTTTCATGGTTATTTCCCTTTTATAACGACTTATGGATTGCCACGCATCCTTTGGATGCTGGCTATGACACCTTATCATTGCCGTCATTACCCGGTTTAACCGGGTAATCCATAAGTCACGGGCAGTCAAAGTGCATGGAATGAGGCGCAGTATAGATCCCCCGGCAT
>CAYGKW010000027.1:0-8939 GCA_964350815.1 uncultured Rhizobiaceae bacterium
GGAGTGAGAGGTGTATAGAATCATCATCTCAAGCACCCGCTTGTCTCGTCAAAGCACGAAGCGCGACGGCGGACAGGGTGCACGGCAATCCATACTTGTTTGTCAGTCACTCTGTCATCACGAGCATCCAAAGGATGCGCGGCGATCCATGGAACGGTAAAAGGTGGATTGCCACGTGCCTTACAGGCACTCGCAATGACGGTGGTGGAAATGGATAAAGATTGCTGCCCACCCGGCTTGTCTCGTCAAAGCACGAAGCGCGACGGCGGATAGGATGTGCGGCCATCCATACTTGTTTGTCAGTCACTCCGTCATCGCTAGCAACCGCTTGTCTCGTCAAAGCGCGAAGCGCGACGGCGGACAGGGTGCACGGCAATCCATACTTCAGCCCCATCCTCATTGTCGCCCCGTGCTTGACACGGGGTCCAGTAACATTTGCCAGCAAATTTAACTCCTTCCGTCATCGCGAGTATCCAAAGGGTGCGCGGCGATCTATGGAAGGGTAAAAGGTGGATTGCCACGTGCCTTACAGGCACTCGCAATGACGCAATAGATTAAATTGACTTACAGTGCCAAGTCTTAGCCATTGTTTAATTCAATGCTACTCACTTGATTTGGGATCAAGCAATCTTTACCCTGGATCCTGTGGCCTGTCGCGCCGAAGCTTGAAAAGCGTAGGGGGATCAAGTCACAGGACGAGGAATCAGTGGGTGCAATACTGACTTTAAGTTTGATTCAAAGACCTTCTAAGAAAAATCACTTGCACCACCACTGGCGGCGGCAGCCCCACCAACTGCAGATTCACCACCTTCGGCACCAGCCGATGCAAGTAATGTTGCAAGGTCAGCCTTTTCCCTTTCTATGATAGCATCTTTTTCAGCCATTAATGCTTCGGGTGGAAAAGGCCTAACTTTTTTAAGTTGTTTTTTTACTGAACCAAGATGTAGTGCCGCTGCTTCATCATCTCCAGGCTTTGTAAGAAAGACAGAGCCTGCAACATGTTTATAGACAGGGCGTCCAGAGACAAGGGCATGTGATCGGCCTTCAAATGGGCCAACCTCTTGTACACCAAATCCAGCAGCTTCAGCAGAGGCAATCAGTGTATCAACCCCATCCATTAAATGTGATTCTGGGGTTGTTACAGGCATTCCATTTCCAAGCATTGCAACGACAGCACCTGGTTTTAATATTCTAAAAAGGTCAGAAAATGGGTAAGAAAACTCACCATCAGGGCTTCTCCATTCGTCCCAAGCAACATATTCAAATACGACTTTTTCAATTTGATCTTTTTTAAACAATCCCAATACACTTTGATCTGCTGCATTTCCAATAAGGTGGGGACCAATACCCGGGTCGAAATCTATACCGTACCAATCTTCTTCTGAAAATGCTGTTCCTGCATACCTGTGCCCGCCCCCAAAAAGAAGTCTGGAAAATTCATGTGGCAACCTAGGACTCCCCATTTTATTAAATCTTGGGGAATACCCTTCCATAAATAACCCAAGTTGACCCGGGCTTATTTGAATAATTCCAAATCCATACTTTGTTCCAGGATAGTTAAGATTTTCAATGTTTTCTATTAATCCCGTGTCTAATAAAGTTTGAATAACGGGCATATATTTACGTGCTGTTTCCCCTTGTCCTGATGCCACTAGGTAAGTAAAGCAATGCCCTGCAATTGCTGCAATTTCAGGGGTGATACCTTCGCCTGCTCCACCCAAAAGATTTTTTACACCATCCAGCAGGGGTGTGAAATTACTTGGACTTCTTGTCAGATGTTTTGTGTCTGGATTTTCCATTCCAATGACCATTCTGCTTACACTAGCAAGTCTAAGAATCCTTTTAGTATCATTTGTTTTGTCAAGGCCCCATTCATAGCCAGCGCCTGCATCCGCAGCACGAACGTTTGAACAAAATAATAAAATAGTAAACAAATATAAATAACGCATGAATTTTATCCCATCTCAAAAGGTTAAGTTACGTATATGTATACAAGTCAGAAATTTAAGTCAAGGGATGGGTTTTTTTTTATTGTGTTTAATAACATTTTAAGCCATTTGGTCTTGTTGCCACCCCCAGGAATTTCATCGCCGCCCCAATTGTTTTGGGGTGTCTGTTTGGTCCAGATTATTTAAATATTTATCCCACATATTATTTCATATTTATTTGCAATGCTAAAAGTAAAAATATAACATAATTAAAAAAATATTTATATATTACAGGAGAGAGCGGTGTTCAAAATAAAAAATTATATTCAAGCCTTGTTACTTTTAAATTTAGCAACGGCATCCTATGCACTTGATTTATCTTTAGAGGAAGAGTCTGTAAATGAAGCTCTGGAAACAGCGGCTGCTTCAGAAAAAACAACTTTTGAAGGGGCTCCAATATCTATTAAATCTCCTGAAATTTCTGAAATGCAAGTTTGTTTTTCACCTAATGCAGATTGTGAAAAAATGCTTGTTGATCTAATAAGTTCAGCAACAGAATCGATAAAAGTAATGGCATATGGGTTTACCTCAGATGAAATTTCTGGCGCATTAAAAAATTCTTTTGATAGGGGTATTGATGTTAAAATAATAATTGATTCAGCCCGTTATAAAGCAAGATTAAACTTAGGCAAGGGCTTAAAAACGGCAGGGGCTGATGTTCGGACAGATAACCCAAGGGGTATTGCCCATAACAAAGTGATTATTATTGATGATAGCATTTTGATTACAGGGTCATATAATTATACAAAAAGTGCATCCACCCGAAATTTGGAAAATATCATTGTTTTGTATTCTTCTAAATCAAGTTTAATGATGAAGTCTTATGTCGATTATTTTGCGGACAGGTACGCAAAAAGCTTGGATCCTGAAGAATAAAATATTTATCCCACATGTTGGTTGCTCAACTGCATAAGGGTTAAAATTCTGGGGTCCTTTGGATTGGCTTGATGTAATTCATTCAACAACTTGGTTGTCGTATGCGACAGTTTCATGTTGTCAAAAAACAGTAAAGCCTGTGTGTAGGCAAATTTATATTTATAAGATTTCGTGTTTAATTTCCATGCTTCTCGGTAGGTAAGGGCGGCTTTATAAAACTGTTTTGTTTGCTGATACAAGTTGCCCAATTCAAACCATGCCCTGTCATTTTTGGGGTTGTGTTGAACCAGTTCCTGTTGAATTTTAATTTTATCAAAATTTTCGATTGTTTTTTTAGGTGTGCTGATTTTCTGGATTCTATCGTACGGATGGTCTGGTAAAAAAGGGTGACCGTAAAATAAATATAGGACAATTGAAAAAAAACTGATAATCCCTAAAAGCCAATATATACCTTTGGTATTGGGTGTATTTTTTAATAATAAGCCGCAGGTTAGTAAAGTGAAAAAAAGAATGGCACAGCCCAAAATCCAAATCATTTTCGTTTTCTGCGCAGTCGTGAAATGAAATAGATAATTAAAACCAAACCAACAATAGAATAAGCCCAAACTTTCATAATAGGGTTTGTATTCCCACTAACAATATGTGGCCCATACTTATCTGCGATTTCTTTTTTAATTTCAGCGTCTGTTTTTCCTTGTTCAATTAAATCCAAAACTTCAGACCGGATTTTTTCAGCATCTGATGATACCGATGCATCAACAGTTTGGGCGCGACATGTTGGGCATTGAATTTCACGAAACAAAGCCATGGAACGCTGCGAATACAAATCCAATGCAAGACTTTTGCAGCTTAAAAAAAGGGATAAAACAAGTAAGATTATTTTCAAGGGTGCCTCCATCTTCTTCTATAACCGTACCATAAAATGGAAAGGCCTAACAAGATCCCCCCCAACCAAACCAGGAAAACCAGCGGGGTATAATAAACCCTAACCATCCAATTTTCTTGGTCTGATGTTTCCCCCAAGATAACATAATAAATTGCGGCCCCTTGCCAGGACAAGGCTGATTCTGAATGTTCAATTTTTGGGGTGTAATAAAGACGACGTTCAGGTTTTAATAATTTATTATTTTCCCCCAGGAAAAAAACGGCTTCGTAGGCCAAATAATTTGAATAAGGCTTAGGGGTAATTGATTCTAATGTTAAAGAATCATCTTGTATTTTTAGGGTCTCCCCAACTGTCATAAGGGCCAATTTTTCTTTTGACCATAAGGTATTTCCGCAGGCTCCTAATAAAATAAGCCCTATGCAGAAATGTGAAAACGCAGCAGATTTTTTCACAGTTGTTTTGGATAAAATAAAATGCAAAAGTGTGGAGATTATTAAAACAAGGGCGCTGGATATGCCCAACAAACTGGCCCAGGTATCTGAAAGGGGCTTTGGGGTGTTGTAATTTAAAATAATAAAAAACAATCCAATTAAGGTGGCATAGCCAAGGGTTTTGCGACTGATGCCTTTCTTATGAAAATCAAAGGAAAAAATCATAATAATAACAGCACCTAAAAACGGATAGCCCATGGTTTGAATATAAAAATCTTGGCCTACAGCAATGGGGGTATTCATTAGATACGCATTAATAAGGGGGTAAACCATTGCAAATAACAAGATGAAAACAAGGTAAACAAACATAATGTTCTGAAAGATCAGAGGCGTCGTTTTAGATACAAAAGAAAAGCGTGCCTCTTTATTCGCAATCTTTGGGCTTTTGATCCAAACAAAGCATGTAAAAATAAGAAGGGACAGAAAAATAAAACTTAAAAATATCCCCCGCGATGCATCGACAGAAAACGAATGAACAGAGGTCAGAATGCCAGACCTTATTAATAAAAAGCCAAACAAACACAATAAGAAAGTTAGAAGACTTATGAAGTGGTAAAAGCGGTAAAAGGTTGTGGATTTGGGCGCAAGAAAACTGGTATGCAAAAGTATAGTGCCACCAAGCCATGGCAAAAGGGATGCGTTTTCAACAGGGTCCCAGAACCACCAGCCCCCCCAGCCCAATTCGTAATACGCCCAAAAACTGCCAATGGTAATACCCAAAGTTAAAAACCCCCATGGGATCAGGGCCCATTTTTTTAAAGCAGACTGGTCAATACTTCCTGGCTTAAGTAAAGATAAAATGGATAATGCAAAGGGAATGCTGAATCCAATATATCCCATAAATAATAAAGGGGGGTGAATTGCCATGCCTGGGTCTTGCAATAATGGGTTAAATTCACCACTGTTAATAGGAAAAGGAATTAAACGTTGAAAAGGATTGCTGGCAAAAAGGGTGTAGAATAGAAACATCAGCAAAAGGGTGTTCAGCAAAAACAGCCCATATTTTCTGATTTCTTGATGAATGGATGTATCCCGCATGAAGGCAACCATGTACCCAGAAAAAATTAAAACCCACAAAACCATTGATCCTTCGTGATGCCCCCAAACAGCGGTAATTTTATATAGCCAGGGGGTGTCGACATTGCTGTGAAAAGCAACAGACTGCACAGAAAAATCACTAATCAAAAACCCATATATCAATACTAAAAAAGCAACCAGCAAACTGATGAATTGAATGGATACGGTCCAGTAAGTAATGGATACGATTGTTTCTTGGGTGATTTTAAAAGCCTGAACCCTTGCCAGTACTGGTGTAAGGCACAGAATAAAAGCAAATATCAAGCAATAATGGCCAAATTCGATAAGCATAAAATTCCTAATTTCTATTCTATTATAAAGGATGTTCTTTATGTTTTTGTCAAGGGTGCCAAAAGGGGTGTGAATCTTTTGCTCTGCGCTGGCAGGGGCTATGTATCTTTTTTTAATTCCAGTGGTTTATAATTTTCATCATGCTTGGCCAATACTTCTGTTGCCATGAACGCTGTTCCATTAAACTTACCTTGAATAACAACGGTTGATTCTTCTTTAAATAAATCAGGCAGTAACCCCTTATAGGTAACAGAAATGATCGACTTTTCATCCATAAGGTCAAAAGAATAGGTTATATCATCTTTTGAAAGGCTGTTGGGGCGAACAACACCCCCGATGCGGATGGTCTTGCTTTTATCGTCTATAATTAAAGCATCGCTTGGGGTGACGAAAAATACAATATTCCTTTGAAAGGTGGATAACAGAATATATATTCCCACAGAAATGGACAGAACAGTTGTTAATATGAAAAAAAGGCGTTTATGTTTTGGGCGCATGAACATTATTATCAATAAAATAAAAAATAAGTAAAGGGGCGGCACACAAAGAAATTGTGTTAAATGTGCAACAAAGTGTTGCAGTTTTCTAAAATCACTTGTGTGTGTGGAAAAAAAGTGGCATACTTACAACTAAAGTTTTAATTTATATAGGGAGCCGAGATGAAAAAGAAAACTGTTGCCTTACAAGGCATTTTTAAAGTCACACTATTCACCATAACATTTTGTACATTAAGCAACTACAGCACATCCTCTACCGCAGCCATAGAAGCCTCGTCCGAAGGGGGTGCTACTCATACAAAACCAAGTAGACGTGTAAGTTTTCCGGGCGTGGTAACAGCCCTAGAGGCCGCAGACCGTTTTCGTTTGGCCGCTGCAGGCCATGATGCAGAAAGGGCTATGCGTGATGGAGATACCCGAGGTGTTCTAGCGGCTACAAAGTCTGCTGAAATAATTTTTTCAGCTATGTCAGCTGCAGATCTGATGAGGTATTTATCAGATAGCAACTAATTTCATAAAAATTCATAAAAGAAACCAGAGTTTTATACTGACTCTGGTTTTTTTTCATGCTAAATTATATGAATAAATAGTCAATAACGGGGAACAAATGAAGAAATCCATCATCTTCATAATATGTATATTCTTAGCAAGCCATACCGCCTTTGGTATATCTTTATTTTCAAGCAAGACGGAAAAAAAGCCGTCTGGCCCTGATGCCTCACGAAATCAGACTTTACGAAATTATGCTGAAAATTTTTATCAACAACGTAAAGGACAGTTTAATGACTATTTTGAAAAATACGTTCGACCCTTTTATGAAAGTGGATATGGAAGGGATTCAGGTAACCCAATTGATTTTCCATACCCTGAAACATCTGATCAACCAACGGCAATAGGGATCACAAACCTTATTGCTGTACAGTTCTGTAGTAAAATCCCGGGCCCTGAAAATATATATGTAAAATTAACAGTTTTAGGGTCAAAAACACGTCAAAAGCTTACATCTGGTGCCTTAGATGCGGCCGCACAAGCTATAGGTGGGGCTGGGTCCCAGGGAACTGAAGTGACCGGGGCACATTCGGTTACTGTATCGTGTGCTAATATTTTAGGTAAAGTGTGTACCAATACATGTGCATCAGATTTTTGTGTGAAATCTGAAAGTGTTGGGGCCGCCTGCACAACTTGTTTAAGAAGTGATTCCACCAAAAACTTAACAGGGGTTAAAAACTGTATGGAAGATTTTAGCATGAAGTACATATATAAAACTGATGACCAGATGATCGAACAACGCCGAAATAAAAGAGGGGGTATTTTGGGTAAAATTGGTTCCGCACTGGGCAGTGCTTTGACGCAACCAACTGGGCAGGCAGGAATGTATCAGGGGGGATATCAACAGCAACCAGGGTATTATGGCCAGCAACAGCCAGGATATTATGGCCAGCAGGGGGCTTATCAGCAACAGCCAGGATATTATGGTCAGCAGGGGGCTTACGCACAGCAACCAGGCATGTCACAAGGGGCGTATGGGCAACCTGTATATGCTTATTAATTCTAATAAATTATCCTTAAAATAGCTGATTTATAACATTTTAAGAAATTTCTTGACTTTTAGGACTGGAAACTTATAAATGTGATGAGTATATATAAGTAAATTATAAATTTTTTGAGAGTTTAAAAAAATGTTTGCAATTGTTCGCACAGGCGGAAAACAAATTAAAGTACAAAAGAATGACGTTGTTTCAGTGGAAAAACTGGATACGGAAGTTGGAAAAGAAATTATTTTTGATCAAATTTTAATGGTCGGGGATGAAGGAAATACAACGGTTGGTCAGCCTTTTGTTGAAAAAGCACAAGTTAAAGCAACTGTGGAAGATCACACACGTACGAAAAAAGTGATTGTCTTTAAGAAAAAGCGTCGCCAAAATTATCGTCGTAAAAAAGGACATCGCCAACACCAAACGGTATTAAAGATTACAGATATTCTTGTTGGTGGCAAATCAGTTGCAGGGGCGGGATCAACACCGGCGCCTAAAAAACCAGAAGTGAAAAAAGAAGCACCTAAAGCAGATGCTCCTAAAAAAGCAGAAGCAAGCAAGACAACAACGGCAAAGAAGAAGTAAGGAAGGTAAAGAATGGCACATAAGAAAGCTGGTGGTAGTTCTAGAAACGGACGCGACTCAGAAAGCAAGCGCTTAGGGGTCAAGAAATTTGGTGGCCAAGAAGTTATTCCTGGAAACATCATTATTCGCCAACGTGGAACAAAATATCACCCAGGTCAAAATGTTGGGATTGGTAAAGATCACACATTATTTGCGTTAAAAGATGGGCGTGTGACTTTCGCAAAGAAAGCACAAGGACGTCAATACGTTTCAGTTATCTAAACTGTTTTAAACGGTACAATAAGAAAGGGGCCTTCAAGCCCCTTTTGTTTTCTTGAATTCCGGACTTGATCCTTTCCATTGCCGTCATCGCGAGCATCCAAAAGATGCGTGGCGATCCATACTGCGCCTCATTCCATACACGTTGACTGCCCGTGACTTCTGGATTACCCGGTTAAACCGGGTAATGTCGGCAATGATAAGGTGTCATGTTGGTGTATCCCCTTCATTGTCGCCCCGTGCTTGACACGGGGTCCAGTAACATTTACCAGCAAATTTAACTCCTTCCGTCATCGCGAGCATCCAAAAGATGCGCGGCGATCCATATTTGTTGTCATCCCACGGTTTCATTCCTCCCACGTCGTCATCGCGAGCCCCTTTGGGGCGCGGCGAGCCATGAAACGTTAAAAGGTGGATTGCCACGTGCCTTACAGGCACTCGCAATGACGGCGGTG
>CAYGKW010000028.1:0-7778 GCA_964350815.1 uncultured Rhizobiaceae bacterium
ACAATGGGTTAAACGCTATTTAAATTAGTTATCTGGTACAGCCCCTTAATTTTTTCATTTGTCCCATCTCAATTAGTTTTACAATAAAGTGAAATTTATATAATAAATTTAGGGTGTGATTTATAACTATTCTTGATATCGGATGCCCATCATATTCAAAAACTCCCCTATATTCATAGGGGTGTGGGCCATTTTATAAGTGCGGGGATTAAAATTATAACGTGTCATCACGCCATTGACTGTGACATCTGCAACCCCTGTGGTTTGAAGTTGAATGGAATACTTTCCAAAATCATAGTCACAATCTGAATCCTTCATTATCATCGCACGTGCCAAAGAAGATGGCCTTAAAATTGAAACACCCAAGACCTGAGGAGGAACATATCCTAGGCCTTTTGTACGGTCAAAGCGCTTTGGGTCTGGATCAATTTTATTTGCTATTAATTTTAGAGGTGCAATTCTTTTTGATTCTTTGGCCCATCTAATTGCGGCTGCATCTTCTTGTTCTTCTTTTATTCGAAGGCTTACTTCTTGTCGTCGCAACCAATCATCATGTTCAGGCGCACCTGCCGCAGCTTGGGATTTTATTGCACAGAAATTTAGGGATATAAGTCCCATAAGTAATATTTTTTTCATCATCATTTTTCTCCTACCCTATTAAAAATACAAATAAATATTTTAAAAGCAAGAGTTTTAGACTTAAAAACAATAATTTTAGGTTGGATACTCTATTTTATATCAAGAGATATTTGATCCTGTTTCAAGGATACTGTGACTGTGCCCCCCTGACGCAATTTGCCAAATAAGATTTCATCTGCCAAGGGACGTTTGATTTTATCATCAATTAAACGGGCCAACGGGCGGGCCCCGAATATACGGTCATACCCTTTCTTAGCAAGCCATTGAATGGCCTTTGCATCCACTTTGATCGTAACTTTTTTCTCTTTCAGCTGGTCTGATAATTCATTAATAAATTTCTGCACAATTTGTTTTACAACTTTTTCATGCAATGCATTAAAGGAAATAATTGAATCCAGGCGGTTGCGGAATTCTGGTGTAAATGTTCGCTTAATTGCGGCGTGATCTTCGGTACTGGAAGTTGGGTTTTGTTCAAACCCAATGGACCCTTTTTCCATATCCGCCGCCCCTGCATTGGTCGTCATAATAACAATGGTATTTCGAAAATTAACAGAACGGCCATTATGGTCTGTTACGATGCCATAATCCATTAACTGCAAAAGAACATTGTAAATATCAGGATGGGCCTTTTCAATTTCATCCAACAATAAAATGGAATGGGGATTTTTGGTAACAGCATCTGTCAATAGCCCCCCTTGATCAAACCCAACATATCCAGGAGGCGCCCCAATTAACTTTGCAACACTGTGTTTTTCCATATATTCAGACATATCAAAACGCAACATTGGCATATGTAATGTTTGACCCAACTGCTTGGCAATTTCTGTTTTTCCCACACCTGTTGGGCCCGAAAACAAAAAGCACCCTACAGGTTTTTCAGCAGACCTAAGCCCAGATCGTGCCATTTTAATTGCATCCACCACAGCATCAGCCGCTTTGTCTTGACCATACACTTTCTTCTTAAGCTGAACCCCAAGTGTTTTCAAAACCTTGCGATCATCTTGTGTTACCTGATGACTTGGTATCCCAGCCATTCTGGCGATGGTATCTTCGATAATTTTTTTGGTTATATTGGCCTTAGTTTTTTTATTTTTCAGGGCATGATGGGCGCCGGCTTCGTCCAAAACATCGATGGCCTTGTCTGGTAATTGACGATCAATTAAATACCTGCTGGATAAATCAACGGCAGATTCCAATGCACCTTTATCATATTTAACATTGTGGTGGTCTTCGAAATAGTTTTTAACCCCACTTATAATTTCCAAACATTCAGTTCGGGACGGTTCTTTGATTTCAACTTTTTGAAAACGTCGCATCAATGCCGCATCTTTTTCTAAGTGCGTTTTATATTCTTTGTATGTTGTAGCAGCAATGCATTGCAATTCACCGTGACTTAACATGGGTTTCAAAAGATTTGAAATATCCATTGACCCCCCTTGCACAGACCCTGCCCCTACTAAAGTATGGGCCTCGTCTATGAATAATACAGGGCGGTATTTACGAGATTTCAAAGCTTTTAATATGGCTTTAAAGCGTTCTTCGAAATCACCCCGAAAGCGCGTCCCTGCCAAAAGACCCCCTATGTCTAAGGAAAAAACTTCTCGGTTATGAAGAACTTCTGGTGCGGTTTTTTCAACAATTTTCTTGGCCAGACCTTCCACAACTGCTGTTTTCCCAACCCCTGGATCCCCCAATATAATGGGGTTATTTTTACCCCGACGCAGTAAAATTTCCGCAATGCGTTGGATTTCTTTATCACGCCCAATTAAATTATCAATACGTCCGGTTTCTGCCTTTACGTTTAAATTCACGCAATATTTTTCAAGAACATCTTCTGATGAATTTTGGTCTTCAGATTCTGTTACAGAAATTTCTTCTTCAATTTCATCATCGTCTTCTTCGGACATATGAACAATATCCGTTAAATACGTCACCACATCAAATCGGGTTAAATTATTTTGTTCCAATAAATAAACAGCATAACTTTCTTCTTCGGAGTACATGGAAACCAAAAGATGGGCCCCATTAATTTCATCAAGTCTTGCCGATTTTGCATGCAAAACCGCCCTTTGCAACACACGTTGAAATCCAACTGTTACGCGGGTTTCAATATCAGAATCTTGGGGTAAAGTTAAATGCTGTTGCTGTAAATGACTGATTAATTCGCGTTGCAAGCGTTCATGATCAACGTTCGCAAATTCAAGAATGGGGGAAACATCCGTGTCTTCGGTCAAAGACAATAAAAGGTGTTCAAGCGTTGCATATTCATGCCGGTGATGCTTGGCCAAATCAAGGGCCCTTTGGATACTATATTCCAAGTTTTTTGACTGCATCAGTCACCCTCCCTTATTAACTTACATTGTAAGGGAAACTGTTCTTGCTTTGCAAGCTTTAATACCTCAGATCGTTTTGTTTCTGCAATTTCATAAGTGTAGGTGCCGCATGTACCCTTGCCTTGGTGATGAATTTGCAATGTTATATTTTGTGCATCCTCCATCGATTTTTGAAAAATGGTGATTAAAACATGAACCACAAATTCAAAAGGGGTAAAGTTGTCATTTAACAAAACAACCTTCCATAAATGGGGTTTTTGACGTTTTATTTTTTGGCTGGTTTTGCCTTTTATTATTGTCTTAGTTTGTGGCATGGTTTGTCCTTAAAGAAAAGGATAAAGTCTTAATACAAAAGGTCAAGGCATAAGTCTTACCAAATTATAAAGTTACCTGGTAATGCCCTAAAAGATCCTTCAAATGTCTCTCCATCCCCAAAAACTGCATCTGCAACGCCCGGATCAAAGTGTTCTGCGACTGTAGCTCGGAACCTTGGATTTTCTGATAAAAGGCCGTAAATCCTGGAAATCGGCAAGGCAGGACGTGCAGCCCCTGCTTCATCAGCACCCGCAGAGGCCGCCGCCGCAGCTGCCCCTGCAGCATAAGAGATATTTTGAAAACTGAATGCTAGAACAATACCCGCAAAGGCAAATAATTTAAAAAAGCGTTTCATTCACGATATCCTTGAATTAATATTTCTATTACTTAATTTATTCTTTATTAAAATAAAAATCAATATATCTATGGTACTGATTGATTTCTGTCTGGCAATTCTTTATAAGTATAAATATCCGGTAATCTTTAAATTCTAGAGTTTCTTAATGGGCAAGCGGCACCATTTTCTTTATTTACTTTTTTTATTCGCAATTTTTGCGATGCCTTGTCATGCCAAATATTCCACATGTTTAATGGATTGCACAACTGGGGAAGTATTGCAAAAAACCCGGGCAGATCTTCGTCGTTATCCCGCATCCCTTACAAAGGTTATGACCCTTTATTTGGTTTTTGAAAAACTGAAAAAAGGGGAGTTGACCATGGATTTCAAGGTTAAGATGAGTCACCGTGCCACCCGTGTCCCCCCTTCAAAATTATACCTGCGATCAAAGGATTATATTTTATTAAAAGATGCCATTTATGCCCTGGCCCTAAAGTCAGCCAATGATGTTGCCACTGCTTTGGGTGAAAGTATTGCAGGATCGGAACAAAAGTTTGCAGCCCAAATGAATAAAAAGGCAAAAGAACTGGGCATGACAAAAACCCATTTTGTTAATGCATCAGGCTTGCCAAACCAACGCCAACTTTCCACCGCAACCGATATGGCAATTCTTGCCAAGGCCATGGTTAAAAACCATCCTGAATACTTGCATGTATTTGAATCACAATTATTCCAATTCCGCGGACGTAAATATAGAAACCATAATAAATTACTGGGCCGTGTGGATGGCATTTATGGGATGAAAACTGGTTATACTCGCCGTGCTGGCTGGAATATTATCACGACTTATAAGAAAGATGGCAAACATGTCATCGGCGTGGTGATGGGGGAAAGGTCTGCCAACCGGCGGAACCACCGGGTACAGTGTATGGTGGAAGGTAAAAAGATTACCCTGAAAGATTATGAACGCCTGACCCAACCCAAACGCAAACGTGGAAAAGTGTCACGTTTGAAAAACTGGTCCGTCCAAGTGGGCGTCTTTCGAAACAAACGGCAAGCCAAACGATTTGCAAAACAACTGGCCGAAGAACATAAAGAAATTATTGAAAAAAGTATGTTCAATAAATTACTGAATATCGTACGCCACCGACGTAAATACAAAACACGATTTAAGTATAAAGAACATAAACAAGCGCTGGAAGTCTGTGACAAGCTTAAAGAAAACGGTACCGATTGCTTTGTTGTGAAAAGTTTATAATTTTTGTTGACAGCACAAGTTTAATTAATCTATGTTCTGCGCATGATGAGATTAATTAAAATATTTGTATGTATCGTATTTTCACTGGCAAGCATGTCATGTGAAAGTGCCGAGTTTGATCGTAGTACCCCCCGAAGGACAGGAATCGTAGCTTTATCAGCATTAGCTGCTGCTGTTGTACTTTCAATGCCAGGACCTTGTGCCGCAAGTCCAGCCCATGCCATGATGGATAGAACACGGCAATTTATGCAAAAAAAATATGCAGAGGAAGACCGAGACCGGGAAAGAAGTGTCGGTAAACTTTATAAAGGGATTTGGGCGGCAAGCACTAAATCAACATGTCCTGAGGTTAAAATCCCCCCTATCCCATCAACTTATTGGATGAAAGCTGTTGAAGAGGCTTCTAGATTTAGCGGCCCTGCAAGAAAGTTGTTTTCTGAAGATAAAGTGGGTGTAACTTTCCTAGACCTGATGGAAACCTTACAACATAGAAAAGGGAAAGCATCCAGACTATTATATCGCATGGCCATAGAAACAAGATCTGGATCTGTTATTGCAGCACATAGACTTGGAAGAGCCTTATTTGGAATAAAAAGACCTTACTGTGCAAGTATCAATCCAGGTATTCGTAATGATCTTGTGAACTGTTTCGGTAAAGAAGAGTTAAATGAATTGGCTGAGTCTTTGTGCGCAACAGCGTAAGCATTAACTTCATGCAAAAAAATGAGAAATATATTTTTTCAGTTTTTTTATTTAATAAGCCTTTCAATGTTTTCCAAGAACGTGCAGAAAAGACCTTAGGCCCAACTATGGTCAGATAAACCCCAATATTGCCTTAACTGTGCTATCAATTACTTTATTGTGAAAAGTTGGTAATCTAAATAACTAAAAGGGGAAATTAAGTTTAAAACCCCTTGAGGTGAGATTAAATAATTGTTATCTATCTGTTAGAACAAAGGAGAGAGTTCATGAAAATATTATTTACAATTTTAACATTGATATGTGTCGGTTATAGTTTCGATTCTTCGTCCGCTGCCTCTGGCCCTGTAGGTGCTGAAGCTGAAGCTGCCTGGGCCAAAGTGTTAACAAAAAGAAGCATTACAGTGGGAGATAGAGACGTATTCCCTACCGAATTTTTTGGATTCAAAGGGGAATTTGATTGCGATGGACCCCATGTTGTTCGCACCGTAAGTGCAGATGATTTTGAAGGAATTAAAGAATATTGGACAGGCGTTACACATGGTGCCGTTACCGATGCTGATAGTTTAGAAGCTGTTATTCGTAATCAAATGGTCCGCGTTTCAAGAGATAATTTTTACGCCTGGACAGTTATCCGCAGCATAGAAAAAGGCGGTATTGAAGGACCAATCCAAGCTGTATTAATGGCAGGGGTCATGCCAACAGTTGCAGGATATAACCCTGACGATTCAGAACATGCTGAATTGTTAAAAGTATTCACCGAACACTGTGGTGTTGATTATTCAGGCGGTGATCCAAAAGCAGGCGTCCGCAAAGATAATCAGGGTCTTGCAACGATGCAACCTGCCTTTTCTGATGCGCTTGTGGCTGAACCAGAAAAAGCTGCCCGATTCTTACGGGCTGGCGTTGAAATGGTTTCTGCCCTTAAAGCGTGGGGAATGAAACTACCGCGTGAAGGAACAGTTTCTGCAGCTGTTGTATCCGTTACTGATCCTGCTTTAAAAGCAATTCATGAAGCAGCCGGCTTTACAGTTATTGATGAACGTTGGGTCAGCACAATGGTTGGATCACAACCTGCAGAAGGTGAAGAAGACACAAGGCCGCGCCGTGCCCTTGCCATCTTTGACCTGTAATCAAGCAGAATACAACCACATTAAACCCCGGCAAGCCCGGGGTTTTTTTATTGGAGATAGTTGATATAACAAAAGAAAATAATTACATACATACCTATACATAAAAAAATTTAACATTATTCAAAAAGAGAGAGAGAATGAAGTTTGTTAAAATACTGGCCCTATGCCTTTTTTCAATCAATGCAAATGCCGCTGCTGATGGAAGTACAGGCATGGGCGATCCCGCAGATGAACCGAGAAAAATACGTGCTTCGCTTCCTAAATCAGGAACGGGCCCCCATCTTCGAGAAAGAATCTCAGGGCCTAAACATAGAGATCGGCCCTCAACAATATTGTCAGGAAGATTAAAAATTTCCGAAAAATGGGAGATTTTAAAGCATACATATGGTGATGTTGAATGGGCAATTAGGGGGCTATATCAAAAGGAGGGGGAAACAGAAAAAAAAAGCCCCCCCTATACTTGAAGACGGGTCGCATTTGGAATTTGATCATGTTGACCCTTGCGGTTATTTTTTCCAAGCTGGTGATAATTTTTACTTTAGATATGGCGATAAAGATCCTGTAAAAAAAATAAATGTTTCCGAAGTTCCAAAGGACCACGGTATTAAGTTTTATTCCCCTACAGAAGGCTATAAAATCTTATTTCAAACACTAACTGAACCATCGTACCGATCTTTAAAAACGTATGCATGGAGCCCCCTGACACAACAAATTGAAGAAATTCCAGGATTAAAAGAACCTATTATATACACAAGTATTTCCAATTCCACAGTTTATACATATACATATACATACCACGAACTTAGTATTTATTTTGTAAAATTGAATCTGGGACTTAAAGAAGAAGAGGAGCACAGAGACAGACCTTTAGGTGAAACAGCTGAAGAATTAGAGGAAGGAGGTAAAGACACACTAGATGAAATAAGCCCTTTACAATACCTTGGCTCTTATTCTATAAGTGACAGCCGATTGTTAAGCTTTATACAAATACGCAGATTCCCCAATAAAATTTTTGGGGCTGTACCAGATAACTAATTTAAATAGCGTTTAACCCATTGTTTTAA
>CAYGKW010000029.1:0-7106 GCA_964350815.1 uncultured Rhizobiaceae bacterium
AATTAAAACAATGGGTTAAACGCTATTTAAATTAGTTATCTGGTACAGCCCCTAACCTTAATTACAAACAACCCAGCTGTCATTTGCGCATGGATTCTGAACTAAATTCAGAATGACATTCTAGTTATTGTCATCCTGGTGCACCGACACCAGGATCCAGAAATACCATAAAGGGCAAGTCTGGACAGTTTCCCGTTAATTTTGGTCCAACTATCGACATATTGACGCAGGTATGCATAATGGGCGTACTAGGGTATTTTAATTAAATCCCAATTCTTAAAAAACTGCTTAAAAGATAAGCATTAATTTAAGAAAAATTCAAAAAAGCATATAAAAAAATGAAGCCCAACGCATGGCTCATAAAAGTAAATTGGGTTGAAATACCCCAAAAAACCCTATAAATTGCTATTAACCCACAGAAAATACTGAATTAACTAAGGTATGCGAAAAACGCATGCAATTTCCCTTTAATTTTTTTGTGCAACCTTTCTTGGCCGACCCGCTGTTATCATTCTAGAACACTTCTTTTACTTATCATTCCGGGCCATCTGAAATCTGTACTGTAGGTCATTGCAAACAGCCCACTTGCGGTTTAAATATATTTGGAATCCAATAAGTTTATCAATAACATGCTTTTACTTAATAAAAAAACTCTGGCAAAAAGCCAGGGTTTTTCGAAAATATATATACAAAAGTTTACTTAGTCAGATTGTCCCATTCTTGAATGGCTTTATCTGCGGCTTCTTTTGCTTGATCTTTTGTATAATCATATTTTTCTTGCAATTTTTTATATAATTTTTCAGTTTCACCATTAATGGCATCAACTTCATCTTGTGTAAATCGATCCCATTTTTGGCCAACTCTATCCTTAAGTTGGTTCCATTTTCCTTTTAAAATTTTATCGTCCATGGTTCCTCCTTTTTTTATCTAACTTAACGGTAACATAGAGAATTTATCCACGTAAACCCTTGTCCTATCAATAAAATAGGATGTTTTAAACTTGTATTATTTCAGTGTATCTTCACATCAACCTTGATCCATATCGAAAGAATCCTTATAACTATATCAATGGAAAAAAAGAATACCCAGCCTTGGACAGTAAATGTCTTGTCATTGTTTCCGGAAATGTTTCCGGGGCCATTGGGCCTATCTTTGTCAGGAAAGGCTTTGGATAAGGGTTTGTGGAATTTAAAGGCCACAAATATTCGCGATTTTTCGACTGACAAACACAAGACAGTGGATGATATGCCTTTTGGTGGAGGCGCCGGTATGGTTTTAAAGCCAGAAGTACTTGACGCGGCCCTATCATCTGTGGCACATATATCATCAAGTCCAGTGATATATTTATCACCGCGCGGCAAACCTTTGACACAGCGTAAAGTCGAAGAATTAACCCAAAAATCGGGGGTCACATTAATATGTGGACGGTACGAAGGGGTTGATGAACGATTTTTAATGAAAAGAGGTGTTGAAGAAGTCAGTATTGGTGATTATATATTGTCAGGAGGGGAACTTGCTGCTATGGTCCTTATTGACAGTTGCGTCAGATTAATTCCTGGCGTAATGGGAAAAGCGGCATCCCATGAAGAAGAAAGTTTTTCAAGGGGATTATTAGAATATCCCCATTATACGCGCCCACAGGTGTGGGAAGGAATGTCGGTTCCAGATGTTTTGTTATCAGGACATCATAAAGAAATTGAGGGTTGGCGGTTAAGCCAGTCTGAAAAGATCACAAAGGAACGACGTCCCGATTTATGGAATGAATATTTAAAACGTAAACAGTAGAAGAGTAAAGCCATGAACAAGCTACAAAAATTTGAACAAGCACAAGTAAAAAAGCTTGATAAAACAATCCCAACATTTAATGCTGGGGACACGGTTCGTGTTAACGTAAAAGTTAAAGAAGGAAACCGTGAACGTGTTCAGGCCTTTGAAGGTGTTTGTATTGCCCGCAAAAATGCAGGGGTTAACTCATCTTTCACAGTTCGTAAAATTTCCTATGGTGAAGGTGTTGAACGTGTGTTCCCATTGCATTCACCCTTGATTGAAATTGAAGTTGTGCGTCATGGTTCAGTACGCCGTGCAAAACTATATTACTTGCGTGAATTGACTGGTAAACGTGCCCGTATTTCTGAAAAGAAACGTGGATTGGGTGTTTTGGCGCTTGAAAAAGAAGCACAAAAAGCAAAAGCAGCCGAAGAAAAAGCTGCGGCTGAGAAAGCCAAGGCTGATGCAAAAGCAGCCGAAGAAAAAGCTGCAGCAGAAGCAAAGGCTGCGGCTGAGGCCCCAGTTGAAGCAAAGACTGACGATAAATCAGCTGAATAAGCTTAAACTTACCAAAGAATTTCAAAACAGGCCCGTCGTGGCCTGTTTTTTTTGTTTGATTATATTTTTTGAAAAAATAAATGATAAAATATCAACTTTAAGTTGTTTAAAATAAAGATCTTGATATCAGACTTTTGAAGTCCTATATAAAAAATATAAAATAATTTATTGTTTTATTAATATTAATCCAAAAATAGCAAAAAATAAGTTCCATTTAGTAAGGTGTTTTTTAATTCTAAACAGAAAGAGATAATAATGATCAAATTTCTTTTAATTTCTTTAACTTTTTATTGTTATTGTGATGCGGCAGCAGCTGCATCAGCATCAGCATCTATGATTACAGATGGTAGGGTACATACGGTTCCAAGTAGAGTCGTATTGGTTGAAAAAACCGGGGACCCAGAAAATCGTCATTATATTCTTGGGTCGCAGCATGATCAGCCAATAAAATCCTACATTCCTAATGAAGCTTTAAGAGATGAACTATTTGAATGTAGTAAAGTTTTTTCAGAAAGAGAAAAATTGACCCAGGCTAGATTAAAAGAATTTATGGGTGGAGGTGGAGTCTTGGCTGAATTAACTCGAGAATTTCCATCAACCGCTGTTGCAGAGGAAAAACATTGGGTCGATATTTTTTATGAAGATGCAGAAAAAGTTGAAAAAATGCTTTCTTGTTTTGGTAAAGACAAACCTATCGGAGGATACAATGTAACAGATTTACAGAAAGCATTTGAAACACTTAAAGTATTTTTTCAATCAAAAGAAAGTGTTTTGAGGGAGCTCCCTGAATGTTGGGGTATTGCTTATATTTCTTTACTTAGTAGAGGAGGAAAATTCTTAAAAGTAGATGAGAAAGAAAAAAGCCCTCTAGTGAGCTTTGATAGAAGTATTGTTGATATTTTCAGGGATAATGGAAAGCAAACTGGAGAATTAGAGACGTTAAGAGATCTTGTGGAGCACTCTTTTAAAGCTTTAAATAATTTCACAGAAGGTAAAGGTTTCAGACAGATTCTTATGGATGCACTTCTAATAGCTAAAGCTATGGGACTGCCTGAATTTACAGAGGCTACTTTACCAGTTGAAACAACTACTGTCTTTTTTGCAAAACATTCAGAATTAATAGAAGGAGCTTTTTTTCAAGGTGTTTCAAGTCGTGATAAAGTTATGGCTAAAAGTATATTAAGGCATATTAAAGAAGATACTGGTTCTGGTTTGTTTATTGCTGGGGCCAGTCACCTGCCTGGTATGTTAGATTATTTGGTTCCTTGGTTTGAAGAGAATGGCTATAGCATATCATTTGTGCGCCAAAAAGAAGAGGCACCAGGTTATGAATTTATAGAAGCAAGTCTAGAAGACGGTGTCTATATCTATGGTTGATAGGTAATTTTTATAAAGAATTTCTAAGAACAGGCCCTTGTGGCCTGTTTTTTTTGTTTAATGTTTCTATATTTTTAAACTTTCTATGACACTTGGATGTATCTATAAATTTATTACAAGATGGTTGATATTTTTATCTTTACCCCCAAATACAGATAGTAAACTAATAGAAGGGGATACTTATGAAAATATTCATGATTATGCTTGTATCTGCAATTGTGTGTTTTTCACATAATGGAAAAGCAAGCCAGGATGCCACTTTTCAAGAAGATGGATGTCCACCACAAAATGGAAAACCAATTCCAAGATAATAAATTACATCGAACTTAAGGGCCTGTCAGGGCCTTTTTTTTAATAGCCCCCATTAAAAAATATCTGATATAGTGCGTATATAACTTAGAACCCTGTTAAATTCTTCATCATTAGGGGTCATTATAAGTTTATGAACTTCATCATAAAGGGTATGATGAACTTTATTCAAAGGGTTGAATTCTTCTTTAAACCATTCTTCAAAATATTTGTCCATGAAAGGTACAATAACACCCATTCTTTCTGCAAAAGTCATCTTTGGAAAATATTCATATTCTTTGACTTCTGGCGCAACAGCACCTTTCGTATAAAAAGAACAAAGAATTTTGGGGATAAAGGTTTTTTCTGGATCTTCTAAAAAAGCAATGGGGTTAAACCCTGTCTTAATATTGGATGCTAAAGAAGGAAGATTGGTGGCTTCAATTTCCCCTGTAAGGCTTTCGATTGGTGCCCCAAGACTTTGCCAGAAAATAAACAAATTCCTTAACCCTCCTAATAATTGGGTGCCATATCCTTTGCCACGTTTTGCAGGGGCAATAAATCGTGCATAGCGAAAATCATCCAATGATTTTTCTGAATAAAATAGGTTTATTTTCCCAACATAATTTTTTAAATTACGCTCTTCTTCGTCAAAAATATAAAGGGTTAATTCAGGTAATGAATGTCCTATGCTGCCAAAGGTATATTCATAATAGGGATTTCTATCGCACATTACATCGATTACTTCAGATCTTTCCTCCTCAAAACCTAACTCTCCACAATAAAATCTTAATGTGCTTGTACGTAAGACTAAGCCATCTTCGTCCATGATTAAATGGGTGTGGGTATCAAACCATTTTCTTTGTGCAGAAGATTCTTTATATCCTAGGATTGGTACAGAACCGTCAGAGGTTTCATAGCCAAGCCCATAACGGTTTGAAACAGGTCCAGGTGGAAAACCTTCGGCAGAGGAAATAGATAAATCTTCACTTAGATCGGTACCATGCGAAGCCCGGGACAGTCTATCTACTGTTGACGCATCAGACCATTCTCCTGCAGCAGCATAGGAGTTACCAGCCAATAATAATAAAATAAATAGGTATTTAATAAAGTCTCTCATCTCATGAGGTATATAAGCTACTTTTTTAAAAAGAAAAGGGGGGGGCAGTTATTTGATTTCTTATAACTTATAAATCAAAGCCTTATCCCCATGGCCGTAATAATTTTTTCGGGAATGTATTTGTTTGAACCCCATTTTTTCATAAAATTTTATGGCAGGGGTATTATGTTCTGACACTTCTAAGAAAAAAGACGTATCGGGGAAGGTGGCTTTTACATGTTGCCACAAATATTGGGCATATCCTTTTTTGCGATAGTTCCGATTGATGGCCAGTTCCAGAATTTCTGTCTCTTGACCAATCGTTTTAACAAAGCAAATGCCTATTAAAATTTCACCATGAAACATTCCAAAACCCTTAACCCAATTCGTGGTCAGCATATTTTCAGCTTCTGCATTCGACCAATTTCGTGAGGGGGTTTGTTGTTGAAGTATCACTATTTCAGAAATATGATTTTTATTTAAAGGGTGTATGTGCATTTTAACTTATTATTCCATAAGCTTGAAGTTCTGTCATCTTTTTCCCTTATGAGGCTATTTCCCGCATAATTTTTGCGTATACAGCTGTGCAATCCTAGTATATAACTGTTTGAACTGTGTGAATTTTCAATCTGAAGTAGGGTGGGAAAAATATAAATACTATGGCCAGAGTGGCACACACTGGGTTAATCCACATCAGGCGTCAACGAAATAAGAATTTTGATTGCTTTTAACCTTTGATTTCATTATACAATAGCTATGATGAAGCTAATTAAATTATGGAGAATAACATTATGAAAAACACATTTTACATTTTATCAGTAAAGTACGTTTATGCACTGGTTGCAGTGTCATTGATTACTGTTTCAATACCATAGATTCTGGCGCTAAGTTTTTAATCTATAGGGGTGAATGAGTATGAGGGCGTAACCCCTATAGCTTTGAATGCTTCATCCCTAGACTTAAAAATCCAATTAATTGTTTTTTTACATATACTATTTCCCAAAAAGTCTTTGCTGACGCATACATAAACATCTATGGCATCCCCTTTAAAGCTTGGAAATACATTTTCGACAGCAATATTCCCTAATTTAATTGATTCTTCGGCAGCTGCCATAATGCCACAGCTTTTTTCACACAAGAAATCAATAAGACGCACACTATATATATCATGAAATAAAATTTCATCATCATCGGTTAATTCAGATTTTATATAACTTGATCCAAAAAGCATTCTTGGATCATCAACATTTTTACGCATTAACAATCGATGTTTCTTTAATTCATGCACAGTTTTAGGGGACCCATGTTTCTCTATATACTCTGCGCTGGCCCATAATTTTTGTTGAAAAGAGTGATAGGGAATATATTGTTTGTTGGTTTTATCATCAACAATGCATGTCAGGGTGATTTCATTGATTTCTTGGTTGTCAAACTGAAGGTCATCATTTTGCCTAAAGCCAATCAGAATTTCAGGGTTTTCTTGTATAAAACCAGGGATAAAACGGCCTAAATAGTTTTCTAAGATACTGTGGGTTGAAGATACAATGACATGTTTGCTTGCATGCCGATTCTTTAGGGCAATTTCCCCCGCAAATTGCACAATGTAACGCATGTACTGTATGATGCTATCGGCTTCACGGGTGGGGACAAATTTACCAAGACGCCTGTTTCGAATAAATAACCTTTCACGGCCAATCTTTTTTTCCAAACGCGAAAGGGTAACACTGACTTGTGCCGACGTTACTTTAAGTTTTTCTGCAGTTTCAGACGTGTTGCCTGTTTCGTATAAGATACAAAACAAATTTGCCTCAAAGATGCTAAAGTTAAATAATTCTTGTTTCATTTTTTTCCTCTAAATAAAGGTATTACAATTAAAGGCTTTAAGCAATTTTTTTTGTTTATATTCGTTTTATGTTAAATATATTAGATTTTCCCTAATATAAGTCTTGACTTAATAATACTAATTAAGGGGCTGTACCAGATAACTAATTTAAATAGCGTTTAACCCATTGTTTTA
>CAYGKW010000030.1:0-5356 GCA_964350815.1 uncultured Rhizobiaceae bacterium
ATTGTAAAGGGAAGTTGAGAAGACACCAAATATGGCAGCACATAAAGATCTCAAGAATGCTCTTTTATCAGTCATTGGTCAATACTGGGCGCTGAAAATACTTGGGATCTTTGTGCTTATTTTTTGGCCAATTCTTGTTTTTTCGGATTTAGAATTTGATCGTGTAAAATTCACTGATGAATGGCTAAAGTCTAGTATCTCATTGCTTTTTATATCAATTGCGGTCAAATTCTATTCATATTCCAAAAAATTAAGTGAAATAAGGAATTTATTTGAACGACTCAAATCTTGCCAGAATAGGTTTGTCGATTATTTAGCTGAGAATGAGGATTCATTTGATAACATCACTTTTGAATATAATCTCCTCTATCGTGCCTTCACTAATTTCAATGAAAGTAATTATGGGGGCACTTTTAAGCTCAATGACGAGGAAAGTAAAAAAATAGAACTTATAAGTCAAAATCACTCAAGTATTTTAAAACAAGTAAATAAACTAAAGATCAGCTATGACAAAGTTGAAAAAGAACAATTTGTAAAATCCATTATAGACAAAGTACCAAGATTATGAAAGTAGATATCCAAGGATACAAAACATATGATAATGATAAATTCAATGATTCTATTGCAGCAATTCACAAATTACTTTTCGGAGATAGCTCTCCAATAGGCTTTTTCAAACAGAATAAAAATGATGAGGAAATAAAAGAGTCAATTAAGTACATTCAACCTCAAGATACCAATGCCGTTTTCATTGATCCACTTCAAACTATTACTCTTAGTACTCAACATTTAAATGAAATTGAATCGCTGGGCACTGCTGAAAAGAATTTGATGAGGCATCTACTTTCCACAGAAAACACAGGTACAATCGTGTACTTGGGTGAGAGGGGCACGGGCAAATCAGCAACTATAGATTTTTGTGTCCAGCAACTAATTGAAAAATTTCACTTTACACCAACTCCACAGGATTTGTTCAATGGTTCTGACAATGTGATCTATAAAATCAATATTAACCACGTCGTAGGTGGGAATGAAGGTTCTGAAAAAGCGGTTGAATCAATTCAGATGCAGTTATATAATTCATTGTGTGCATTTCTTAGATCCATCTATAAACATTCTGATTTGTATATAGCGTTCGAAGAACATCTTATTTCCAATGAACTTGGTGATTGGGAATGTCAATTTCAGGGCTATATTGATCATTTGTCAAATGACAGTGAATGGAAGGGCAAAATTCCTGCAGAGAAGTGTAAGGTAATTTTTAGTTGGTTAGGTACAATTGATAATATACATTTTCAATTTGATCGAATTCGTGATCTCTTCAACTATTATTTAAACATAAATCCAGTCTATTCACAAAAAAAAATCTGTATTATTATTGACAATGTAGATAGTCTTTCGGATCTCCTTCAGCGTAAATTTCTCCTTTTTGTACTCCAGTTTTCATATCGAACTGAACTAAGAGTTATTGTAGCCATGCGCCCAACTACATTTGGTAAAATTGGTGGTAATAGTTCTTATATGTTTTCAGGTTTAGCGCATATTGGCGTTGATCCAATCCAGATTCTGATTAATCGGTTTGAAAAATTTATTAATGAGCCATACCCGGAGGAGGATAAAAATGTATATGTCAAAGCTTTTAAGGAACGTTTAAGTACTATAAATGCGCTAATAAGAAATTCATCAAGGCTGTCCAAGTGTATTGAAAGTCTATCTGGCAAAAGTATAAGAAGGTGTATTCTACTCTCACAAAGATTAGTTGTTAATAATTCCATGAATTGGGACATGAACGCAGTTAATTATAAGGTAGATGCACTTATTCAAAGCCTTTTAGTTCCGCAAGATTCTACAGCTCCGGCTATTCATGAGGACGACCTTGCCGTTACAAATCTTTTTGTATCCGACAAAAAGAGTTCACTTTTAAAATTAAGGATACTTCAAGTTTTAGATTATCATAAAATGACTAATCAATCAACTAAACTAGGTGAAGTCATTGATATTCTTAACAGTATTGATGAATGGTCCAATGACGAAGTTTATAATGCATTTCAAGACTTGCTAAATGTTCGTAAAAAACTACTCTTCATATATGGTGTATATAATTATACTGATGAATATAATTTTTATCAATCAATGAATGATAGAATCAGCATTTCTTCCTCAGGCCATAAATATTTTACAGGTTTAGTCTTTGAACTACAATACATCCAAAATTCTTTCAGTGGAATATCTTGGACAGTCGAAAGAATTCGAAAAAACAGGTTTCTAATCATTGATTTTTTAGAACGAAAGAGAAAGCAAAATCAAAACTTATTGTATGAACAGACCTTCAATATGTTCCAGTTTCAGAATAATCCAAAAATTTCTGATTTTATACCTTATGATTCTGTAGACTACACCAATATTGTTCATAGATTTTCTTTTTTGAGAGATGCTTTCCACATTCTCCTCTCTGAGGATTTGTACCAATCAATAAGATTTTTAAATAAGCCAATGGATGATTTTAAAGATTTTAAAATTGAAAAATTAATTGTGGGAGATATAATCCAAAAAGTCTCTATTTCTTTAAACAGAATTTATAAAACTAACATTGAGACTACAACCTCGGAATTAACAGAAGAAATAAAAAGATGGGAGGATCTGGCAATTATGGTCGACAATTGGAATATCATCATATTCAATAAATCTAATTAAAACAATAATGGAATTTCATGCTCATCTACAAGAAATCCTAGGAGTTATTATAGGAATGGCTTCATTACTATTTTTTTCAAGGTAATGACCATGTGCGAAAACAGATCACTGAAGGAGGAAGGTTGTTTGTAGGGTATTTGGAATAGGGAATATGGAAAAGGATTTTAATTATAGCGTAGAAGAGTGCTTTATTCTCAAATTCTTATTTGATGAATTTACTACAGATATAAATCGACCTAGGGTTGAATTAAATGCCCTTCATTCTAAGTTTTTTCCTAAAGAATTGAAGAAAAACATAAAATTATGGATTGATCGGTTTTATAAGGAAGGTCTCGTAAAAGATCAAGCAACTCGTGGAAATGATTTATTATTTGACATTACATCCAAGTTGTTTCCATTTTACGAGGAGAATAAAAGCGGTATCCTAGAAAAGTTGAAGGAAATACCGCCTTACAGTCCGATGTATAAGTATCTGGCTGAAAAAGGGGATGATAAATCTGAATTGCCAGAAACCGTGAAATTTTCAGGCAGGCAAAGATTTGATAGCGATGGTCAATCAATCCAAAATCCGCAAAGTAACTTTTTAGAGGTCAGGCATGCCTTATCTAATTCTGATAAAGATGAACAACTAATATCTCAAGGTTATGTGCTACAAGGTCTGATTGGTTACATATTAGATATCAAATCATGGGAGCTTAATTTAGATAGACCAGCTTTGCTTTTAGAACAAGATGAGTATGAGCCAGGAAAATACATGCCCTATCTCTCTCCTGATATTTCTTATGAGAAACGAGGAATTCAGTTAGTTCCTCAAATGCTTGGATTTATTCCATTAGACATTGAGGGTATTCCCATTCATGCTTTTACGAAACCTATATCATCTAAGGATGTGGATTATTTAGTCTGTTCGCTTCCACTGATTGACAAATTGGAGCAACAAGGTTATCTTGAAGATAAGGAATTGTCATTGCCCCCATTTTTATTTGATAGTCCAAATGAGAATACTTTACCACTTTACGTCTATTCAACCAGTAAAGAAGATGCTCTTTTCGATCCACTTCCTAACCAAATGGAGGCACTTAACAAACAAACCGACGCAGACTTACTCCAAGATAATCCGTCCTATATGGATGATCTGGGAAGAAAAGAAGTGGTAAGATTGGTTTTCAATAAAGTGACCAGACTATGGGATAACATTGGTGAAAAAGAGTCTTATACCATTCTACTCAATGGAGAATGGGGTAGCGGAAAGTCTTCCATGCTACTCTACTTTAATGAGTTTCTGAAAGGGGACAATTGGGAGGTTATTGATTATAATGCCTGGAAACATCAGCATTTAGAAGACCAATGGTGGATTTTGGTCAATATGGTCAGTAAACGTCTTGCCTTGTTCCCTGATGTTCCATTGTTCAAAAGTCACTGGTGGTGGTCAAACTGGACTAAAAATAAGATCACAATGATCCTATTAATGGTGTTGCTCATTGGTTACGTAGTGTTAAAATTCAACGATCCCTTAAAAATAACTGAAGATAGTGTCAATCTTTACGATGGGTTGTTGGCGCTGATTGGTGCCATCATTTTAGGAATAAATGGGATAATAAATTCTATTTTTAGTAAAGCCAGCACTTCTTCGGAACTAGCCAAACGGTTTACGGATGATCCATATGAGATTGTGCAGAAACGGTTTAACAAGGTAACCTACAACAGAAAAGTCGCCATATTTATTGATGATCTGGATCGGTGTGAAATTGAGCCAACTGTTTCACTACTCGAAGGCATTCAAAACCTTTTCAAGCAAACCAAAGTGCTTTATGTGATAGCTGCCGATGGTAACTGGGTGAGTAATTGCTTTGATAAGAAATATCAGGATTTTCAGGGATTGGGCTATATGGGTCATAGTATAGGCAGTCAATTTCTTCAAAAGAGCTTTCAAATGGTTCTTGATGTTCCGAAAATTGGAAAAGAGCAGCACGTAACACTCTGGAAAAAGTATCTGGGAATAGAGGCTGAAGCCAACGATGTTGTAAAAGAGAATGATCAAATTGAATCGGAGATCGAAGCTGCTCAAACTTCAGCGGAGGTGAGAGAGACCGCTATTGACGCAAGCACCTTGTCTCAAAGAGTACAAGCAGCTGAGAAGGTTGAGGAATTGGTTGAAAAGGATGATCACCTTTTATTGGATTATTTAGAATGGATACCAGCAAATCCAAGACAAATGAAGAGATTGATTAACCAATTCATTGTAAAGTATCAAACCTTGATCATAGCCGGTAACATCAGTAAAATCAGTGAGGAGGCCTTGATCAGATATGTTATTTTTTCTACAACTTATCCAGATCACGATGTATTGATCAAAAGCAGAAATAAAACTCTTGAACAAATAAAGGAGCAGGACGAAAGGGTTAAAAAATTATTTGGTGAAACAGAATTGAGTACAGAGGCGATCTTAGAATTACTTTAAATTTTGATTTCAAATATTTTTTGCGCGTATTCTTCAAAAAAATAAACACGTACAGAAGCTCAAAAGGGAGAAACTATCATCTTCATCAATCTTTCCCTAACCTGACATTAATCACCCTCCCCCAAGCACCAATTACCCAGCTCATGCGTTACAAGTGGAAACGATCAATTATGACCAAAAATCCCATTACCTATTATCCCC
>CAYGKW010000031.1:0-4940 GCA_964350815.1 uncultured Rhizobiaceae bacterium
TTAGCCAGTTTAGATCTGTTGAGTTTAACTGGCTGTGGTATTGGTGATGCAGGGGCAATTGCTATTGCAATGTCACCGAATTTAGTCAGGTTAACTAGGTTGAATTTAGGCTTTAATAATATTGGTTTTGAGGGGACAGGATCCATTGCCGCATCAGATTATCTAACCAGGTTAGAAATATTAGAGTTAGGTGGTAGCGATATTGATGAAGAAAATAAACGCATCCTTCGAGAAAGATTTTCCGTGGTTTTTATATAGCATCGCTATTTCAACTAAAGGTCTTTTTTGAAGTCACAAGGAATTTTTGGTATAAAGCCTAAAGCCATCCGACACAAAAAACACTAAGGGACCCAATGAAAATAGCCCTGTATCCCTCATCAAATCCGGGATGAGGAGCTATGAGAGATAGTTATATTGTTGCTGTCGTCCTAGTGCTTGATCTTCCTACGCCAAGGCTTCAGTGCGACAGGCAACGGTTCCCAGTAATCTTTGTCCATTTCCACTGCCGTCATCGCGAGCATCCAAAGGATGAGCGGCGATCGATACTTGTTTGTTTCTCATTCCTTCCGTCATTGCAAATACCTAAAGGGTGCGTGGCAATCCTTACATTTGTTTACCGCACACACTTTGCCCAACAAAGGACATTTTCTTTCTCTTTATCATTCCGGGCGTTATCCTTAATAATTCTTATATCTTCTTGAATTCAGTTTGAATTAACTCGTATACTTTAAATAGAGATTTTAAAAAGAGAGAGAATGATGAGAAAATTAATACTATTATTCCTAATATTATTATTAGGAAAAACTTCCTTATGTAGTGCTGCTGCTGGCGGTGATGAACCTTTTGAATCCCACCCAGAAGATCAAAAAATTATAAAAGTTTTAGGGTCAGGTAGGTATGTCTTAGATGAAATAAAGGCAAAATAAGTTGCCAAAAAACTTAGAAGGGAGGGAACTTCATTGCCGGGTTTTAAAAGAGAACTTTCTTATATAATGGCAGATAGGTTGACCTCTGAAAAAGCAAAACTTATAAGGCTAAACAATGAATTGGTGGGTCGCCTAACTGCAGATAAAAGGAAACGTAAGGTTCTTAGAGACGCTTTGTCAGCATTAGATCCTGATTATATGGCACAGCATTTTGCTGCCATAATCTTAGGGCGTACTTCTGACCGGGGGCGAGCATATAACCACAGAGGGCCGTACGCCCTGGAATATTTTTCTGATTCCGATATCCGCCGTATAAATAGGCAATTATTTGAAGATTATACCCAGCAAAAAGAAGAGATAAAAACATTAAGAAGAGACATAAAGAAAAAACTAAGGCTTCGGGGGTATGGATTCACCCATATGGATACTTTGTCTGAAGATGAGGGGTCAGAGCCTTTTGCAGGAACAGTAAAAGAAGATCCTTCCCTTAGTTTAGGTGAATCCGACGGAAGGGATTTGTCCACATCCCCAATCCCTGAGGAAGAAGAAACAAAAGAGGAGTAACATCTTTTTTTGCTTATTGTCATTCCAGGCCTGATCCGGAATGCACAACAATATTCGTCTTACGTGAACCACTTGCTGTTGGTATATGGATTTTGAACTAAATTAAGAATGGCAATATAGAGGCCAGTATTTCAACATATGAATTAATTTTTTTATCATGTACCTTCTTATGAAAAATAGCAGGATGACCCAGAATTCAAATGGTAAAAATAAAAATACCTTGGTCTGACACCATATGATTCTTGAAATCGTATAGTATCAAACCAAGGTATAGTTAGCTGCATGCCTAAGTTATGTTTAAGCTATGCTAGGGATTCAATAAGAAATGATATTATTTTCGTGTTTCCCATTCTATTGGCCAGCTTTAAAGCTTTAGAAATATCTTTTTGAGATGCACCTTCACGCAAAGCATTTACAGACGTTAGGTCTGAATTGAAAACAGCTTGAAGAAGAGGTGAACTTGCTATATCAGCCCTCTCTGCTGCAGACAGATGTAGTTCATTATCTATTTCTGTGTCAAGTCGAACAGTGGTTGCGGCAGAAGTAGCGGCAGCGCCTGCAACTGCTCCAGCAGCAGGGTCTGCAGCAGCGGCTTCTCCTTCAGCGGCAGCAGCAGCTTCAAGCAAGCCAACAGCTTCAACATCTTTTGCCTTCCTGGCAATAGAAAGAGCAGATTTTCCTTGCGGATCTACAGCTTTCGGATTTGCCCCATGCGCAAGTAGAAACTCTATAACATCAAGAGAAGGTGGCAAGAAACCCATCTCTCTTGCAAATGGTCTGGCACTTGCGGTTGTTCTAAGAAACGCATCAACCCGTCGTTTGTTTTCAGGGTTTAATTTACCAAACATTGCTTCCATTAATTCCATAGGTGCATCTGTAGCTACCAAAGAATGCATTGGTAATGTCCCATCAGGGGCATTCGTATTAACATCGGCCCCTTTACTCATTAATTTTCCTATCATACTTTCGTACATTTCTCTGGTTTTAGGATCAGTACATCTCACATAATCCCGCAAAAACCAACCTAATGGAGAAGCATCATCATCCATTGCTGCCAGTACATCATGGTTTTTTTTATTTGGATCGGCGTCGTTATCAAGAAGTAGTTCTGCCATTGAAAATCTAACTCTAACGTCTGGATTGCCTGTTAATAAATCTCCGTCTATCTCAAAATAATTTCCAGGCCTGCCACATAAAATCAATGCGGTGTGTAATGGGTTATAACCACGGGTAATCTCGGGCATGTGTTTTTCATCAGCGTCGTGCCCAGAACCAAGCATTTCTTTTGCATCTTCTAAATTCCCGCTCACTACTGCCTTTAAAAAACGCCCTGCGTTATCTCTAGAGCTTTCAGTCTCAGAAGCGGCAGCGGCAGCTTTACTTATATTGGGGGTTAATAATAATAAACTTAAAGTCCATACATTTAATTTTTTCATCTTCATTCCTTTTCTTTTGATGTTTATTAGATATAGATATTAATCTGCTGTTATTCAATAAGAATTAATAAAACTTTTTACTATTAATTAACATAAGGTAATATTTATCATGACCCCAGTAGAAAAAAGGATTATTTTTATAAGGGTATTATAATACCGTCGTTAAAAATGTTGTATATTCTGCGTTTTAGGACTTGACCTGTAAAAAAAAAGCCCTTATATACAATGTAATAGATTAATTAAGAACGGAAGAAAACATGAAAACATTTTCCATAAAAGCATCAGAAATTCAAAAGAATTGGATTTTGATTGACGCCGAAGGTGTGGTTCTTGGTCGTTTGGCGGCTGAAGTATCCAAAATCTTACGCGGAAAAACAAAACCAGAATATACACCACATATGGATTGTGGGGATAACGTTATTATCATTAATGCTGAAAAAGTTCACATGACTGGGAACAAATTGGCAGACAAGAAATTTTATTGGCACACAGGACACCCTGGCGGAATCAAAGAACGTACAATTGGCCAACTTATGGAAAGTGATAAACCAGAAGTTGTTGTTCAAAATGCTGTTCGTCGAATGATTTCCCGTAACCCACTTGGGCGTCAACAATTCAGTAATCTTTATGTGTATACTGGGTCAGAACACCCACATGCGGCACAACAGCCAAAGACATTAGATATCGCTGCTAAAAACCCAAAGAATAAAAGGACTTAGATCATGGCAGATAAAGTTGAATTAAAAGATTTGAAACAAGCAACGGCTACTCAGAAAATTGAAAAGCCAGCAGTTAAAACTGAAGCCCCTAAATCAGATGACAAGCCAACATTGGACAAACAAGGTCGTGCATATGCAACAGGCCGTCGTAAAGATTCCATTGCACGTGTTTGGATTAAACCTGGTAAAGGGAATTTTGAAATCAATGGTCGTAAGATAGAAAATTATTTTGGACGTCCAACACTTCGTATGATTATCAATCAACCTTTTACGGTTGCAAATCGTGCGGCTAGTTATGATGTATTTTGTACAGTTATCGGTGGGGGCCTTTCCGGTCAAGCTGGTGCTTTGCGTCACGGAATCAGTCGTGCTTTGATAAAATTTGAACCAGAATTGCGTTCTGTTTTGAAACCAGGTGGTTTCTTGACACGTGACAGCCGTACGGTTGAACGTAAGAAATACGGTCGTGCGAAAGCCCGTCGTAGCTTCCAATTCTCAAAACGTTAAGACGTTTACGAATTCTTTACAAAACAGCCCGGGTTTTCCCGGGCTTTTTTTATGTCATCAATTAACACAACCACGGAAGACAACCACAACAGCCAGAAGGTGAAGGGTCCTTTCTAACAGAAGGAACTGAATCTGGCTTTCCTTGTGCGACGATGCTAGTAAAGCCAGATTCTGCAGATGCTTTTCTTGCCATCGCAACTGACTCTGCACTTAATGAGGTTCTCCTGCTTGATGCTGTGCGCAATTTGTAATGATCAGAAACAACTGGGGTCATTTTGTCTGAATGTGAACGTACCCCTAACCAAGTTTTGGCGTCTTTTGCCAAATGAAGGGTATGATACAAAATCAGTGCGCCAGTAAGATCCTTAAGTTCTTGTGCTTCTCCGGTTTCTTCTACGCGCATGGCTGGATTTAATAGACTAAAAACCTCTAAGGCATGAACACCAATGTTTTCATTTGTATCTTCATCCTTTGCTGCCTTAATGTAACTTAAAAGACGAACATAATGCCCGCCAATTTTATCAGGAACAGGAAGTTCTCCATAACCCGCATGGACAAATTTTATTTCTAGGACACGTTTATGAATGGGGCCAATGGATGTGATGTATGCAGAATCTCCAGCTTCATATCTTGCTGCAGCCGAATGACTATACCCTGGCATTATCATTAAGATAAAAGTTAAAAGTAAATATTTCATCTCAAACCTCTCAACTAAATGATAACTTACATTTAATTTAGGGGCTGTACCAGATAACTAATTTAAATAGCGTTTAACCCATTGTTTTAAT
>CAYGKW010000032.1:0-4208 GCA_964350815.1 uncultured Rhizobiaceae bacterium
TTACCCGTCGTCGCGCTTTGCGCTTTGACGAGACAAGCAGGCACTCGCAATGACGCAATAGCCATTTTTTATTCAATGCTGCTCACCTGACATGTGATCCAGTAATAATGTTAAGGCCAAACGGGTTATCTTCAGTGATCTATGCTCTGGACCCTGTGTCATGCGCGGGGCGACGAAGTGAGGGAGGTGTGCCCCGATAATTGTCCTCTCACGGCTTGATTCCTCCCACTGCCGTCATCGCGAGCCCCTTTGGGGCGCGGCGATCCATGGAATGTTAAAGGTGGATTGCCACGTGCCTTACCCGTCGTCGCGCTTTGCGCTTTGACGAGACAAGCAGGCACTCGCAATGACGTAATAGATTAAATGGGTTTACTGTGTCAAAGCCTTAGCATAGAAGGGCAAGTCAGAGAGTGACAAGCCTAAGAGTTTGGAATTCTATAGTTTCACCTTGTGCTTAACTTGGCAGGCTCAATTACCCCTTTAAGCTTCCAATAATATCGTCGGCTTTGGCAAGCATGCGCAAGACAGAAGGGTCCGTATGGGATTCAAGGTCACGAATTTCTTCAGTTGTGAACCAGCGGGCCTCAATTGATTCTTCATTACGAAAAATATCTGCTCGATGGGCGGCCCTCAAAAAATAACGAATATCATAATGATAATGCGGGGCAACCCCATGTTTTTCAGGAATAAGGTGAACATCAACGTCCAAAATTTGCCCACCAATAAGGGGGGTTAAATTATATAATCCAAGTTCTTCTTCCGTTTCTTTCATGGATGTTTTTAATGTATCGGGATCGCCATCACAATGCCCTCCAGGCTGAACCCACATTTCAAGTTTCCTGTGATACATCAATGCATACTTAGTCATTGCATGGTTCACCACCCAAGCAGACCCTGTGACATGCCCCTTATAACATTCACGTTCAAAACAATTCATATTTTCCTTGATAAATATTTTAACCCTTTCAACAATTTTGGATTGCGCCGGGGATGTATTAATTTCTTTGTCATAAAAATCAAGTTTATCGATTAATTGTTGTCTTTTTGAATCAAGCATTGTTTATTGTTTGTTTTTTAGGGGTTGACCAAATTTAATTATAGGACAAGAATACTTGAGGTTGATCTGACAGTAAACAATAAATTAGTTATTGGGAGAGTTTAATGATTCAAAAGTTTTTTTTAGGGCTGGTAATATTGGTTGCAACAGGCGTTGTGGGGTTATCCCTTGTAAAAATCCCGGCACCATCAACAGAAATCAGACAGACGGTAGAAGCTGATAAAATTTTTAAAACCACGTTGGCAATGGCAAATAACTCCCAAGTTTCTTTATAAGGAATTTTGTATTATGAAGAATATTTTATCATTTGGCCTTCTGGCTTTCATTATATCTTGTTCTTATCCAAAAGAACCCACCCTTCAAAATCAAATAAAAAAAGCCAGCACAGGCCCCAATTCCATCGTCCATAAAGCAATTGAAAAAAACGACATGGCAACAATGGGGATACTGATTCAAAATGGGTTTGATATTAACACACAAATATTTAAATGCTTTGGCGTGATTGGATATGCAGTGCACTTTTCGTCAATTGATTTTATGCAATATTTAATTGATAAGGGGGCGGATGTTAATGCAAGAAATTGCCAAGGACAGACAGCGTTATATTTTGTGGATGCGGAAAAGGCAAAATTTCTTATTAATGCAGGTGCAGACGTTAACGCAAAAGATTGGATTAATAAAAATACGCCCCTTCACGAAGCTTTGAAAATTGGGCCCACCATGGAAAAAATTGACATTAATTATATAAAGGTTCTTATTGGTTCAGGGGCTGATTTGAATGCCGCTAATAAATATGGTCTAGCACCTTTGCAATATTTTAAAGCAAGGCTGGATACTCTTAAAAATAAAATTGCGCCTTATAAAGAACTTTCTTCACCCAAAGCACACCAGCTTGATTTAATTAAAGCTTACAATAAACTGAAATCCCAAGAAGAAACCTTAACGTCTATCTTGTCTTAAGATTCAGTATTCAATGCCTCATCTTCAGCCATAATTTCAAGGCGTTTGTGTTGTATCTTGTGAATGGCATAAAAACAGATACTGCTGACAATCATTATGGTAACGGTTGGGGCATACATGAAGCGGGTTTTTTCAACAATATACAACATAACCATTGGCAAGACACCCCCACCAATTGCCATCCCAATACAGAAGTTAAACGCAACACCACTGTAACGATCTTTTGCAGGGAATAATGTTTGTACGAAGGCATGTTGTGGCCCAGCAATACTTGCCACACAAAGACCCAAAATTAATTCAGCAATGACAGTTGTGAAAGATCCTGGCATTTGAATCAGGTAAAACAATGGAGCGGATGCAATAAAGATAAACAAACAGGCACGTTTCATATATTGCGCACCTCCAAGTTTATCCAACACAAACCCAAGGGCAGGGGCCGCAAATACGTATATAATTAACCCAATATTTGTGAATTGAATGGTGGCTGTTTTTGATACATTGAAATAAGCATTTAGGTAGATATCCAAGAATTTTAACAGGGTGTAAGATAGCAAACCGTTCATCGTCCCAATTATTACTGTGGTTAAGGATGATTGCCAGTGATTGCGAATCGCGGTCATCAAAGGGGATTTATCAACTTTTTTACTTTTTGAAAGCTTTTCAAATTCAGGGCTTTCAGAAGTGTATAGGCGAATATATAACCCAACCAAGCTGATAACTGCACCCATACCAAAGGCGGCACGCCATCCCCAATCAGGCATTCCAGGTTGTTTCAGGTACAATCCTACCATATTGGCAGCCAAGGCCCCAATGATACTTGCCCCTGTAATTAATCCACCCGTTAGGCCGGGGTTATGTTTTCCTGCATGCTCTAAGGCAAAAATGGCAGAACCGTTATATTCCCCCCCAGTACAAAGACCTTGTAATAAGCGACATAAAATAAGAATGGTAGGGGCCGCAATCCCCCAAGCTTCATATCCTGGAAGAACACCAATAATAAAGGTTGGAATTCCCATAAGGGTAACGGATAAAATCAAGGCGATACGGCGACCATAATGGTCTCCGATATATCCAAAAACAGTGGCCCCAAAAGGACGCATAATAAAGGCAGCAATAAAACCCATCCAGCCAAAGGCAATGGATAAAAAGTGGTCGCCATGTGTTGGGAAAAAGGTGTCACCAATGACCTCAAGGAAGACGGCGTACAGCATAAAGTCATAAAATTCAAGCGCAGTCCCGATAGTGCTTGCCAATACTGTTTTTGTTCTTCCGATCATATATACTCCTTATCTTTAAACATATTTAATTATTTATTTTTCAATAGAATTTAATAGACTTATAAATATCCCTAATTTAATACCACAAAACTGGATGTTTACAAAACACATATTTCTCTTGCAATTTGAATAAAATATTGTATAAAAAATCTGAATGGGCGTATAGCTCAGCGGGAGAGCACTACGTTGACATCGTAGGGGTCACTGGTTCAATCCCAGTTACGCCCACCATTCTTAAAAAATATCCTTATTATTAACAATTTCAATTTTTTTTATTTTTCCTTGAATTTATTAAAAATCATATTTATCTTGAATTTATTAAAAATCATATTTATATGGTGTATATTAATTTTAATGTCATATATAGAGAGAATATTATGAAAAAGCTATTTACTGTACTTTTATTATGTGCAACACGTCTTGGTTTTGCAGCAGGGGATGAGTTTCCAAAACAAGATCCGAAAAGAACTGTTTCCTCTGTTTCACATTCTTCTTCAGAGGAAAGTAATACAAAGCAAGCCAGGGTTGATGAAAATATCATATATATCAGTGACTCAGACGAAGAATCTTCAACAACAGAATCATCAAAAAAACTCAGCATCACCAAAATTTAAAGCGGCAAAAATCCCGGATTTAGAAAAATCTGATTTAGGTCATTATACCCCTCATACAATAAGAAACTCATTGATAGCTTTATTTCATAGCCTCACTTTAATGCCAGAGCAGCAAAAAGCAATAAGCCAAAACATGTCGCATAAGAAGCTTGGTACTACCATGAACGGTTATTATAAAGTTAGCAAATATAGGCAGGACACTATTATTGAGGAGTTAGACGTTGATCATTGCCTGAAAATAAAAATAAGGGGCTGTACCAGATAACGTTGTAAGATGTTATAAAGGTACAGATGAAAAAG
>CAYGKW010000033.1:0-3039 GCA_964350815.1 uncultured Rhizobiaceae bacterium
TCTTCACAGCTTCCACATCACCTGCTCATTCCTTCTTTACTCTGTCTATGAACTGCAGAATTGTTCTGCTCTCTTCTTATATGGGATACCAACACCCAACGTCAATACCTTATTTATATTTTTTTACCTAAAAAACAAAAAAAGCACCTTTTTCAACAAAGGTGCCTTCTTAATTCGGAAAGAAAAAGTTACTTTTTAGGTAAATCATCAACTGGGATAACCGTCGTTTCATCATCCCTAGACCTAAGTATAACGCTTCCGTACTTTTTTAATTTATGGGTACTTAGATCTGTATCGTCTAAAACATTTAAAAATCCATTGCTTGTCTTTACTGTGACGTCTATGAAATAATTTTCAGTGTTTTTGTTATATTTTGATTCCAAGGCTGTTTGGACAGCCTTCAAAAGATCAGAGCCCTTATTTCCTGAAAATTCAACCGTCATTTCTTGAAACCCATCCTTCGTAGAAATGTCTAACTCCAGGGTTTCGGCATTACAAACATTGGCATAAAAAGTTGTTAAAACGGCGATAAGTGATAAAAGTTTTTTCATTTTTGAACTCCCTTAAAATTTCATTAGCAACAAATATAACATGCATTAAATAAAACGGACAATTAATTTTATACAAAAATATCCAATATTTCTGAAGGTTTCTTGGTTATGTACCCTGGGTTTGACTGAAGCAACAAAGATTCATTGCTGAACCCCCATGTCACAGCAATACTTTGGGTTTTGGCCTTGTGTGCTGCCTCTATATCACGCACTTCATCCCCCACGAAATAGATGTTTTCTCCATTAAGTGAGGCCCGTGCCATAATATCCTTAATCAATTTGTCTTTACCATGCAGACAAATACTTGAATAAATAAAATCAATATTGTTAAGGTTATGACGTTTTAAAAATTTTTCAGTGTTTTCAATAGAATTTGATGTCACTATACCAATGTTGTAACCTTTCTTTTTTAATTCATCAAAAAGCCATTTCATACCGGGAACAACGTCAATAGATTCAATGTTTTTTTGCATTTCTTTCCTAACACGTTTTACAACGAAAGGAAGTTTTAGGGTACCAACTTCAATTTCCTTAAGAATTTGCTTTAGTTCCATATTACGGAAGTTTTCTTGGTTTTCATGCGAAATATGGTTAAAACCATATTCTGGCGCAATACGATTCATTATTCTGACAACGTGCTGCCAAGAATTAGCCACAGTGCCATCAAAATCAAAAATAACAAGCGTTTTATTATCTTTAGAAATTTCACCACTAAGCTGTGTTTGACAGACAAAATAATTCCAATACAAGAAGGCCACCCCGCCAAGCAGAACGGCAAAAGCAACTATCCTTTTAAAAAAGCGTCTTTTCATTTCTTAACCACCTTAATTTATTTATCTTTAGATGCGTAAAAACTGTGTGCAAATTGGGGGATTGCCTTTGATACCTGTTTGTATCGTATGTTCGTTAATCTTCTTTCCCCAAGCACGTAGTTTATGACATTATTTTGTTCCTGGTGCACTAGAAGGTTAGAATTCCCATTCAATGATTCCCCAGAGGCATTTTCACACAAAACTTTTTAATTCTTGAAAATATATATTGTTCCTTGGGCCAGTTAATTTCTGCGTATCTTAAAAGGTTTAATTTTGTTTCAAATGGCAAAATTATCATTAAGGCATTAAAAGAAAAACATATGTTAAGGTCTTTATAATATGCAAATACAAATTTTAAGAAAGGTTCCTTGCGCGCGCCGAACTGGTCAACAATTTCTTTTAACATCTCGTCAGGCTCTTTTAACGTGGCATCCCCAAGAATTTCATCAACTGTATTCATCAACGCCGCACACAAATCATTTCTTAATTCAGTTTGCGAGGTCATTATTTTTTGATTTTCACTATGTTTCATGCGACATACTCCTTACACATAAGGTCCGTCATAGAACATACCCCCTTAGACAAGCCAAGACGTCATCTTGAAAATATACACACGGATGGTATAATAAAAAGACAACCCTTTTTGTCTTAGCCCTTTAGATTTTCTAAGGGGTTTCTTTTGTATGTTTATTTGATCATAATTTTCACTTTCCCCCTTGTCAATCTTTTATAAAAGCTGTTTAATAGAAACGTAATATACGTTTTTAGTTTTTTAAATAGTTCAAAAATGTCAGATTTTTCAATAAGTACATTCGAATCCAAAATTGCGTTCCATATTAAAAATCTGGCAAGCATCGATAAGACCGAGATATACGTGCGTGTTGACAAGCGCTTTAGTGACTCACCGCTTGCCAATTATTTTGTGGACTGGATTTTTGAAACTAGGGATAAAGCCCTGGCATTCATTGGCATAGCGCCCAACACAAGATATACTAAACTTTGCTTAGAAAATCCTGAGAAAGACTAAGTCATTCCCGCCTTTGTTGCGTAAACCATTACAAAGGCCACAAAATTAATGAATTTTAAAATGCACGATTCGCACAATTTTAATTTTCTACAAATATTTAACATGGTGCCTCCTTATACTTTATATACTTATAGATTAGTTGTTTATTATAATTTATTCAAATTGACAAGGTCGGATGTTTTGTCACATTTTTCAATGAGTTATGGGGTTATAAATAAAAAGTTTAAAAAATGTATATTCTATGGGCCTTAGAGGCCCATAAAAAGTTAATTTTTTTTATTTTTTTTGAACAAAACTGACACATAAGGCATACACTGGCGATATTCAGAAGGATTTACTTGTTTTATTGGCTTAAATTAATAGAAGGGGAAAAGTAAAAGGGCGCCCCTGTACACGTGGCGCCCTCTATTAAGTTGAAAACTCTTTAAAGAAATCGGAGGCTTTTTCTTCAGGGATAAAGAAAGTAAACTAAATAGCCTTAAAGAGTTTACATCGACTTGCTGGTATACCGCTTAGTTTCATCATCTCTAGATAACCAAGTAAGTCTTTGTTTTAATGCTTAGTTATTACAAAAACACTAAACATACTTGAGATATAATTACTTTGGGGCTGTACCAGATAACGTTGTAAGATGTTATAAAGGTACAGA
>CAYGKW010000034.1:0-2531 GCA_964350815.1 uncultured Rhizobiaceae bacterium
TATGCGCATGCAAACAGAGATGACTCGTCGCTCTGTAGAACGTCTATCACTTTCTGGTAAGTAATCTATTTTAATCTGATGTAATTTCTACTGTTTCAGCAACCATTTTGTATAAAAGGGAAGAAAAGAGAACCTTGTGGTTATCATTGAGGCGCGTTCTTTTTAGCACATGCATGGCTTCATCTGTCTCTTTAATAAAGGCATCGTAGGTCTTTTTTGTAAAACTCACGTAACTTGGCTTATCCGATGTGTATTTCTGAAGAGCATCAAGAAGGAGTGAACACCTAAACTCATTTTCTGGGTGTGACATGAGGAATCCTTTTCTGTTTCAGTGCACGAAATGCATCTAAGAGCTGATGGAGAGTATGGTTATGTAGGTGGGATAGTAGACAGTGAAGATCATTACCCTCGCGAAAGCTTTCAATCGCCGTTACAATCTGATGTTCGAAGAGATCGTATTCCCAGACCTTGAAAAAGAAGTCATCAAGCCTTCCGTTTAAAAAAGCGTGGAGGAGTCTATAAAGTTTGAGATTATACATGGGTAGGATTTCTATTCTTATGGTTCTTTGGAGATGGTTTGCGAATTAGTAAGAGACTCACTAACAAAAATTAATGAGCCTCTACTAACATTTTTAGGGAGGTATGTACTGTAGTTGTTTTGTTATCTTTCAACCACGGCATATAGATACGACTTTATTATTGATGTGTCAACATAAATATGCATAGTTGTCTTATTATAAAACAACTACCCAAGTGAGTAACAATGAAAGCTCCTTTTGCTAAACGCCTCGACTGCGTTTTTAATGTCGCTAAAATATCTAAAACAACGTTTTGTGAGAAAACACACTTTCCGTATCGCACCCTTGTTGACTGGATGATGTTTACCGAAGATCGCCTTCCTTTTGCGCACTCTCTTGGGAGGCTCTGTGCTTCTTTGTTAGAGATAGGCGTAGTATGTGATGTGGAGTGGCTCCTTTCAGGAAAAGGAGAAGAGCCCTACCTTCTTTCAGAGAGTTTATATGGTGCTCATCTTCATGGCGTAGAGTTACCTTCATTGCTCAATATACGCCGCAACCATCAGCATGAGCCTAAGTCGGTGATCACCTTTCAGTGTCTTCATAAAATGATATCTGTCTTTACAAAGAATAGCACCCCTCATGCCATTTATCAGGTGAGGGACAGAATGACCCCCTATATAAACCCAGGAACATATATTCTCATTAACACTGAGCCAACCCTTCATGGTTCCTTGGGGTTTGTCGCTGTTAAACTTAAAGACAGTAAAACATACCTGCGTATAGGTGTTTCCCAAGAATGCCATTTTATGTATGTAAATAAAATGGGGACACCCTTACCCCAAGAAGAAATAACAGATGTTTACCCTGTAACGTGGATGAGTATTTCCTAAATAACTGGATTTCCTATTCATCAGCAAGAGATGTATTAATTTGTTTGTTATCCGTTTATAACGCGTATTTTGTTGCTCACGAACGATAATTTCTTTATAACAAGACTCAGAAATTCTCAAAACCCACGATGAAGCTATCTCCCTTTGCTAAGCGTATTAGTCATGTTTTTAAGCTATTAACGATCAGTGTCAAAGATTTTGCTGAAAACTCTTCTTTAGGTCTTAGTACACTCTATCGCTGGAAAAACAGTACGGAAGATAAACTTCCTGATGAAGGCATTCTTCAAATTCTTTGTGACGCTCTTTTTAATGAGGGCATCGTTTGTGACCTTTCGTGGTTGGTGAGTGGTAGCGGAATGTTTCCCTATCACCTGGCAAACAATCCTCTTGGGGCTCATCTTGAGGGGTATAGCGTTCCAAGCAAGTGGAAGCTACACAGATCAAGCACCGAAGAAAAGAGCATATTTAAGGCTCTTAAGCGCCTTCAGGCAACACATAGTGAGACAAGCACACCACTTCTTTTTCGCTTTCGGGCACCGTATTCTGATCTAGGGGCACGTGCCGGGAATTTCTTGGTTGCCACAGAAACAAAAGTCTCTGAGAAGGTGCGTGATGATATAATCATCGTTGAAAACAAAAGTGGTGCCTTCTATCCGAGCAAGGTCGTTAAAGATAGTGATGGGAACGTCTTCTATTTAACAGAATCTGGAAGCACACTATCTGAGTCAGACATTACCCGTAAACTCTACCTTGCATGGGTGGGCTTCATATAGAATCCGTTGGGTTGGACAAAGACATCCGGTTGAACCGTCCAGTTAAAGGGAATCTCTTCATTTTTCACACGCTTTGCAGGCCGAAGCTTTCGTATCCATGCATCCGGATCAGTCATTTCCTGAGAATCCCACTCGATGCAGACGATGCTTTTCTGGGATTCAAAGTCTTTTCGCTGTTCTTCGGGAAGAAAATCTACAACATGGCAGGAGAGAGCCGTTTCATGATCTTGGTGGGTACGTATGATAAGGCTAAATGCACTACCTGATTCATCGATGAGACGAATGCTTCCATTGTGTTCTGTCAGATAATACTCAACAGCAGATACATCTTCGATCGCGTCTTTCAAAAT